>NZ_KB899808.1 GCF_000378425.1 Cohnella laeviribosi DSM 21336
CATGTGCCAATGGAAACAGTGGAAACGGGTACGAACCCGCATCCGCGAACTCCGGGCGCTTGGCATGCCCGATTGGATGGTCTTCATGATGGCCAATTCTAGACGAGGTCCTTGGGAAATGTCCCGAACCATAAACAACGCCCTTCCAACTTCCTATTGGGAAGCAAAAGGGCTGAAAAGTTTGCTTTCTCGTTATCTGGAACTTTGTCAACCTTTTGGAAACGCCTAGTGCGGACCCGCATGCTAGGTGTTGTGAGAGGACGGGGGTTAGCCGCCCCCTCCTACTCGATCGCGCCGGAAACCCGCTGCATATCGCCTTCTCCCGTTCACAAAGCGCTAATATTCTCTTGATAATTACTTAGAAATAAATGGAAATTCAGCCTTTGCCGAATAATAGACAACGTTGTTTCTCGAAGTTATAATGAAAATATTAACAAAATGTTAGCTTTATAAATACCCGTTTTCATTATAGGATGCCGACAAGAGGTGTCGACGTTGACCAAAGTTCTCGTGATCGAGGATGAAAAGATCGTCGGGGAAATGATCTCGATGTACTTGGCCGATGAAGAATTTTCCGTACGCAGAGTCGAAAACGGCCAGGACGGTCTCGAGGCGCTCCGGACGTTCAAGCCGGATGTCGTTCTCCTGGACCTTATGCTTCCGGACATCGACGGCATGCTGTGGTGCGAGCAAGTGCGGCGGTTTTCCGATACGCCGATCATCGTCATTTCCATGAAAGCAAAAGTGCACGAACGGATTCAGGCGCTGGAAGCCGGCGCCGACGATTACTTGGTCAAGCCGTTCAGCATGCAGGAACTGAAGGCGCGCATCGGCGTCGCGGTCCGCCGGTCCAAGGCGAGCCTGATCCATCGCGAGGCGGCGGCCGCAGCGGAAACGGGCGTTGCCGGACTGCATCTGGACCCGCAGAAACGGCTCGTTTTTGTCCACGACCGCGCGGTCGATTTGACGTTCTCCGAGTTTGAGCTGATGAAGGTGCTGTTCGAGTACCCCGGAAGAGTGTTTACCCGGGACGAGCTGATCAACGCCCTTCGCGGCATCGATTCGTACGTGAACGACCGGGCGATCGACGTGCATATCACCAATCTCCGCAAGAAGCTGGAGACGAATCCGAAGGAACCCCGATACATCAAGACGGTGTGGGGCGTCGGCTACAAGCTGGTGCTGGAATAAAGCCGAGTTGCTATATCGTTACGACGAGGATTAAGACGCATAGGCTCCAAGCCCGACAGGGCGTTTGGAAATGCTTGTTCGTTCGTTAATAGGGTGGACGCCAAAAAACCTTCTTCTGCAGGCTGCGTTAATGTCGGTCTGTGGAAGGAGGTTTTTGTATGAATGGAGAATTAAAAAAGGATAGGGCAATCGTTTTCCGTTTTCCGGTTGTCGCCGTACGGAAACGTGAACAAAGGCTTGTGGGGCTGGGAGGCGCTTGGCGTGTTTCGATCGCTGCGATTTCGTACATGGCTGCTCTTGATGCTGGCGACCGCGTGCGCCTTGGCGGCCGTCGGGGCCGTTTACATTCAATCCGCGCGGGCCACGATTCGGGCGTCGCTGACGGATAAGGCGGTAATCGGCGCCCGGACCGGTGCGGGCAAGCTGTCCGCATGGCTTGACGTTCGCATGGAGCAGGCGAGGGAACTCAGTCTGAATACCGCGATGCGGACGGGGGGAGCGGAGGAACGGGAGCGTTTTTTGGCCGGCGAGCTGAAAAAGCTGCAGGGGCAATTCGCCGATCTCGGGTTTATGGACGAGGACGGCACGCTGCGCATGGCGGACGGCACGGTCCGGCAAGCGCCGTACGATCCTTCCCTCCAAAAAGCGCTGAACGGCTACGCGTCGGTTTCGGAGCCGTATTTCGCGGAAGACGATCCGCGGACGGCGAACATCGGACTGTATGTGCCGGTTTACGACCGGTCTTATCGGATTGCGGGCGTGCTCCGGGCCTCCGTGCCGCTGGACGTCGCCTTTAAAGATGCCGTCGACGGTACGGGGGCGGCCGAGGCCGGTTATCTGGCCAACGAAGGAGGCAGCGTGCTTTACCACACCCGGGGAGGGACGGCTCTGGACGCGCAAACGCGCGAAGCCGTGCTGCGAGTTGTGCGCGACGGCCTTCAAGGGACCGAAATCGGCGGCTCCGAGCTGCTGTTCGCCGCTCCGGTCGGAGGCACCGGCTGGTATTGGGTTGCGGGCATTTCCGCAAAACGGCTGTACAAGCCGCTGGACGATCTGCTTCTGCGCACCGTGCTGGCGTGCGCGGCGGCGGAGTTGCTGCTGGCCGGACCGCTGCTTGGGCTGATCGCCCGTCCGTTTCGGCGCATCAAAGCGATCCAGGCGACCACCGAGGCGATAGCCGACGGCAGGCGTGCCGTGCGGAAGCTGGACGAGGAGCCGCGGGACGAGATCGGAGCGCTGGCCGCCTCGGTCAATGCGATGGCGGAGAAGCTGTGGGAGCTTTACGAGCCGCTGAACGCGGTGCGCAACCAGAGCGAATACGGCATCGTCGTTACGGACCGCAATTACGTCGTGAAGAACTTTAACGAAGCGGCGTCGCGGCTGCTCGGTTACCGGCCGGAAGAGGTGATCGGGCGGAAGACGCTGGTGGATTTTTGCGATCCCGCCGAACTGGAAGAGAAGGCGAAACGGCTGTCCGCCAAGATCGGAGCGACGGTCGCCCCGGGCATTGCTTATTTTAATGCCAACCTGCAAAACCGCATGTCCTATTCCGAAGAAAGGACGTACATGCACAAAAACGGCTTCCCGGTTCCGGTGTTTCTCAACGTCAGCAAAATCATCGGCCGCGACGGCAAGGTTGCAGGCTACATCGAACTGTTCCACGACGCTTCCAGGCAAAAGGCGATTCAGGCGGAACTGACGCAGGCGAAGCAGATGGCGGAGGAAGCGAGCAATGCGAAAAGCATATTCCTGGCGCGGATGAGCCATGAAATCCGGACGCCGCTCAACGGCATCGTGGGGTTGTCCAAGCTGCTGCAGCGGACGAAGCTGACGGAGATCCAGAGGGATTACGCGCAAAAAATCGTCTCTTCCTCGGAAGTGCTGCTGGGCATCGTCGACGACATTCTCGATTTCTCCAAAATCGAGGCGGGCAAGGTCGAGCTCGAGACGGTGGCGTTCGAGCCGGACGAGCTGTTCCGGAAGCTGGCGGATACGCTCGGCATTTTTCTCGGCAAAAAACAGATCGAGCTCATTTTCGACATTGGCCCGATGCCGGACAGGCTGATCGGCGACCCGCTGCGGCTGGAACAGGTGCTGCTCAATTTGCTGAACAACGCGATCAAATTCACCAACATAGGCTATGTTCATTTTCGCGTCAGGACGTTCCGCGCCCGCGGCGGCGAGGCGGAACTGGAATTCGTCGTAGAGGATACGGGCATCGGCATGTCGGAAGAGCAGATCGCCAATCTGTTTCAGCCGTTTACTCAGGCCGACGGGTCGACCAGCCGCAAATACGGCGGAACGGGACTCGGCCTTGTCATCTCGGACGAGCTTGTCAAGCTGATGGGCGGACGGCTGGAGGTGGAAAGCAGGCAAAGCGTCGGCAGCCGGTTTTCCTTCTCGCTGACGTTTCCGGTCGCGTCCTCCAGGAAGCCGGAGGCTCCCGCCGCCCCCGTGCAGGCCACCGCTTTGTGCATCGAGCGTCCGGGCCTGATGCAGCGGGTGCTGACGGAACTGCTTGCTTCCATCGGAATCGGGGCGGTATGCGCGGACAGCTGGAAGAAAGCAATCGACATGCTCGACGGAATGCCCGAAGGCCAGGCGTTCGACTACATTTTTTTTAATATGGAAATGGGCGACATGTACGGCGAGGAAACGTGGTTTACCTTGCGGCGGGCGGCCCGTTCGGCCAAAACCGTCGCGATCACGACCCCGTTCGGCCAGCACGAATGGCTGCGGATGCGGCCGGAGGAACGTCCGGACCGGATGCTGATCAAGCCGGTTAACCGCAGGGCCGTGCAAACCATGCTGGCCAACCTCGAGGAGGAAGCCCGCCATAACGGCGGTTTGCCGCAGGCGAAGCGAAGGAAGGCCGAGCTGCCCGAACGGCCGCGCATTCTCTTGGTCGAGGATCATGCGATAAACCAGCAGGTGGCCAAGGAATTGCTGGACGGCAGAGGGTACGAGACGGGAATCGCTTCCGACGGCTTTGAGGCGATGGAGAAGCTGGCGGATGAAGATTGGGATCTGGTCCTGATGGATTTGCATATGCCCGGCCTGGACGGCTTCGAAGCGACCCGGGCGATCCGGAAGGCGTGCAACAGCTGGCAGCTGCCGATCGTCGCCATGACCGCAAACGTGCTCCAGGAAGACAGGATGAAATGCTTTCAGGCGGGAATGAACGGCGTCGTCACGAAGCCGTTCGAACCGGAAGAGCTGTTCGCGGCGGTGGAGGAGGCGCTGCGTGCGGCGGGAAGGCTCGATTGGGAGGAAGCGAACGCGCGGGTCGACGGCAAGCAGGCGATATTGTGGCATATGCTGCATACGTTCCGGCTGGAAAACCGGACGTTCGCCGAGCGGCTGGAACGCAGTCTCGCGGCCGGCGACGAAGCCGGCAGCCTGAAGATGCTGCACGGGCTCAAAGGCGTGGCCGGCAACTTGTCCGCCGTCTATTTGTTCAAGGAAGCGCAGGCCATGGAAGCGCTGCTTCGGCGGGAAGGGCTGCGCCCCGACAACTGGCGGCGGCCGCTCGAGCGGCTGGACCGGGAAATACGGGAATTGTGCGAGGCCATCGAGTTCGAGGAAAATACAAAGAGATTCAACCTGAATATGCAAGATATGGGGTCGTTATATTTTTTTGTTGAATCTTCTCGAAACAGTGAGTTAAAATAGCCTTAAAATACCTGTTTTTTTGGTAATGATATAGTCCTATAGGCCCGGAGGGGGGGAGCCCAATGAGAGACAAACAAAACGAGCGATGGAGAACATACGAACCTTTTTACGTGGAGTTGGGAGATAAGAAGGTTGCGGATATTATCGTTACCAATCATGCGCGCGCTCGTTGGGCAGACCGGGTGGATTCCGAGAAAACGGATTACGCCGACATCGCGAACTTTCTGTGGCAATGCCTGAAGCAGGGCAGAATCGCGCCTTATTACCGCAACGAGCAGGACGTTTACATGATCGATGAAGACCTGATCTTCGTGGCGGAATTTGTCGTTTCGGACAAGGATGTCGATCTGCTGGGCAACCCGCTCCACAAGATGATTGTGGTGACCTTTCTCGGACGAATGTCGGTAACCATGGAATTGAGGGATTTGAAAACTTATTATTCCTGGCTCAGACATTCAAGAAGAATGACCTTGATCAAAAACAACCGCAAACGCCGGTGAGGGGAAGACTCCCGCTTCTTGCAAGCCGCCGTACTCTGGAATCGCGTCGAAATTTCTTGTTAAAGGTTGGCCGCTCCTATTGCAGGGGCGGTTTTTTTGCTGCCGCGGGATTCCGCTTTGCGGATGCGTCGGCGCGAACGGGTTCATACGATCCCCGGATAGGGGCGGGCGCATGAAAAAGGCAAAATGGAAGCATCTGATCGCTCCGGCCGTCATCGTGGCGGTGATTGCCGCCGCATACGCGCAAGTATGGTACGAATCGTACAAGCGGGCCGAAACGTACTATGACGAGGCGATGGGCAAATATGCCGCCGGCCAATTTGTCAGCGCGCTGAAAGGGGAGCGGACGCTCAGCCCGGACGGGAAAAACTACGTGTTCAGCGGCGGCTTCCAGCAGGTGCTGGAGACGTGGGAGCATCCTTTTGCGCTTCCGAAGCCGGCGGTGTTCAAGCGGGCGCAGGCGAAAATCGACGAGATGATCGAGGAAAAAATGAGCATTTCCGACGGCGAACAGGCGTTCAAGCAATTTTTCCGGCTCGACAACCGGTTCCTGGACCGGATTCTGATCCGGGTCGGAGACCGGTATGCGGAGCAAGGCCAAAAGCGGGATGCATTGGACGTCTATCAGACGGTCCTCGACGCCTTTCCGATGAACGAGCATGCGGCCGCAGAAGCGAAACGGAAAATCGAAGCGCTGGGCGGTTCGTAAAGAACCGGATACATCGGCAATCCGCCGCCTGCGCGAACCGGCGCGAATTCCCGCCTACCCGCTTCGGCGGGCTGTATTATCAGGTCAGCCAGAGTTGTCTGGTTGACCTTTTTGTGTTTTAAGATGGCGATAACCGTGAGAACGTAGGTTCATTTACATGTTTGTTCTCGGCACCGGCTTTGCAGGGAATATCCTTTGAGACAGCCCCCCGCTTCGCTATAGACGCCAAAAGCCTGCAGAATTTGCCGTTGAAACGGGTGCCGGCCTTCCGGGTATGGTATAATTCGGTTTAATCGTAGCTTACATTGAGGCGGAGTGGACGATATGGCGCTTAACATTCATCAGTTGCACATTTTTTACACGGTAGCGGAACGGGGAAGCTTCTCGGCGGCCGCGCAAGCTTTGCATATGACCCAGCCCGCCGTTACGATGCAGATTCAGGCGCTGGAGGAGCGGTTCGGCGTCAAGCTGCTGCATCGCTCAACCAAGAAGCTGGAGCTGTCCGAAGCCGGGCATTGCCTGCTTCCGCAGGCGCGCAAAGCGGTTGAGCTGATGCGGGAAACCGATGCCAAAATGGCGAAATATGTGGAAGACTTAAAGGGCCAGCTGCAGTTCGCCGCCAGCCTGACGATCGGGGAATACGTCCTTCCTCGGCTGTTGGGGCCGTTTTTGTTGCGGTTTCCCGATTTGTCGGTCAACATGCGGGTGATGAACACGACCGAAATCGTGGAGGAAATTGCGCGCCACGCGCTCGATTTCGGACTTGTCGAGGCGCCGACGGAAGATCCGAACGTCATTTCCGAGCCGGTCATGGACGACGAGCTGCTGCTTGTCGCGCCTCCGAACCATCCGTTCGCCGCGCGCGACGAAGTGACGCTGGAGGAAATGTTGAACGAACCGCTCGTGCTGCGGGAGAGAGGTTCCGGCACCCGGCAGGTGATGGTGGACGAATTGGAGCGGCACGGCATCGAGGAAGGATCGCTTCGCATCGTGAGCAATTTGGGCAGCAACGGGGCGGTCAAATCCGCGGTCGAGGCGGGGCTCGGCCTGTC
The DNA here is from genome assembly GCF_000378425.1 of Cohnella laeviribosi DSM 21336. GTDB lineage: Bacteria > Bacillota > Bacilli > Paenibacillales > Paenibacillaceae > Cohnella > Cohnella laeviribosi. The sequence continues at coordinate 7,125 of NZ_KB899808.1, forward strand.
CGTGCTGTCGCAGTGGACGATCAAGAACGAGGTCGCGCTGGGCCTTCTGAAGCCGGTCAAGATCAGGGACGTCGTGTTCCGCAGGAAATTTTTCGCCGTCCGGTCGAGTTCTTCCGAACTTCCTCTTCACGCGGCGACATTGCTCGATTATGTCAGGGGGCTGAGGAATGAACAGGGCTGATTTGCATACGCACACGACGGCGTCCGACGGTTTGCACCGCCCTTCGGAGGTCGTCCGGATGGCCGCGGAAGCCGGTCTTGCCGCCGTAGCCATCACCGACCACGACACGGTGGCGGGCATCGCCGAAGCGGTCGACGCGGGCCGCCGCTTCGGCATCGAAGCGGTTCCCGGCGTCGAGCTGAGCACATCCCTGGACGGACAGGATATTCATATTCTCGGCTACTATATCGATTTTCGGGACAGCCTGCTGCTCAGCCGGCTCGTCTCCCAGCGCAAAGCACGGGACAGCCGGAACGAAGGGATTGTCGCCAGGCTCAACGAACTGGGCATCGGGCTGACGATGGAGCAGGTGGCGGAAGCGGCGGGGCGCAAGCCGGGCGTCGAGGAGACGATCGGGCGGCCGCATATCGCCGAGGCGCTGGTCCGCATAGGCGCGGCAGGCTCCGTCCAGGAGGCGTTTGACCGCTATTTGGCCAAAGGCCGGGCCGCTTATGTCGACCCGCCGCCGCGAATATCGCCGCTTCAGGCCTTCGAGTGGATTCGCGAGGCGGGAGGCGCGGCCATTGTGGCCCATCCCGGCTTGTACGGCGACGAAAGGCTGGCTGTCCGCTTGCTGGAGAGCGGGGCGGACGGTCTTGAGGCGTATCATTCCGACCATACCGACGAGCAGGCGGAACGGTTCCGGCGTTTGGCGGAGCGTTACGGGAAAATGGTTACGGGCGGATCGGATTTTCACGGAGCCCGCAAAGGCAAGGTATACCACGGCCAAATCGGCAACCGCTCGGTAGAGGCAGGGGTGCTGGAGCGGCTAAGAAGCGTTCGCGGTAGTTAAAAAAGCGGAGCGCGCCCGTCAGGGGCGGTTCCGCTTTTTTAGTTTGAAGAAAAAACGATGAAAGCCTCTCGCCCCCGCAAGGGCCGCGCGGACGCCTGCCTGACCGCCGTCTTCGCGGCGGCCGGGCATCGCGGGCTACATTTGCTTGACCGTGCAGGGGAGCCGCTTCACCGCGGCTTCGTCCGGGGTGACGAACAGCGTTCGCTGGCCTTCGTAGATGACAAAGCCGGGCTTTGCGCCGCTTGGCTTGCGGACGTGCCGGATGCGGGTGTAGTCGACGGGCACGCCGCTCGACTCGCGCGCCTTGCTGTAATAGGCCGCGAGCATGGCGGCCTCGTGCAGCGTCCGCTCGCCGTACTCGGCAGCCCGAATGAGCACGTGCGAACCCGGAATGTCCTTTGTATGGAGCCAGGTGTCGTTCGGCTGTCCGAGCCGGTTGGTGACGTAGTCGTTTTGCGTGTTGTTTTTACCGACGAAGATCGGGATGCCCTCGCTGGACGTGTAGCAAAGCAGCGCCGGGCGGTCCTGTTTTTTCTTCCGTTCCCCTTTGCCCGCTCCCCGCTGCCGAATGTATCCCTGCTCCTGCAGCTCCTCCCGGATCTCCTCGATATCGCTCGGGGTTGCGGTTTCAAGTCCTTGCAGCACCGAGGCCAGGTAGCGCAATTCTTCCTCGGTCGCGGCGATTTGTTCGGCGACGGCGGCACGGCTGTTCTTCAGCTTGTTGTATTTGCGGAAATACCGCTGCGCGTTTTCGTTCGGCGTCAATTGCGGATCGAGCGGGATCGAAACGACAGGCTGCTTCTCGTCGTAATAGTCGATCACCTCGGCCGAGGCGTCTCCTTTGCGGATCGCGTGCAAATGGGCGGTCAACAGCTCGCCGAGCTTGCGGTAGCGGTCCGCTTCTTCCGCTTCCTGCAGCGTTTCCCGCAGCTTTTCGAGTTTTTTTTCGTTTTTGGCCGATTCGTTGACCAGCAGCCGCGTCAAGTCGGTCGTCCGCTGCCGGACGAGATCGCGCTCCGCCTTGTCCTTATAGAACGCGTCCAGGCACTCGCTCGCCGTCGCAAAGGATTGAACCTTTCCGGTCAGATGCGTGAGTTCGAAAACGGAGAAAGCGGTTTTGCCGTTGTCCGTTTCGACGCTCGCGGGCGCGTAACGCTGCTGCTTCGCGTCGCCGATGAGCGCCGCGAACGCGTCCCACAGCTTCGCCGGATCGCCTCCGGCCCGGTGAACCACTTCCTTGGCGAGAAGCGGGCTGAAGCCGGTATAGCCGTTCAGCAGAACGTTGGCCAGTTCCTGGCGCGTCAGCTCCGCAAGCGGCTTGGGGGACTCGCTCAGCAAGCGTTCGAATTCCGCCTTTTCCGCGTTCAGCGGGTCCTGTTTGTGCTGCGACGGCGGGGCCACGTAAGCCGCTCCCGGCAGCACGACCCGGTAGCTGCTGATGGCGGGCGTGACGTGATGGATGCTGTCGTGGATCGTGCCGGAGGCCGGATCGAGCAGGATCAAATTGCTGTGGCGGCCCATGATTTCGAGCACGAGGCGCTTGATCGACAGGTCGCCAAGCTCGTCCCGGTGGCGGATATCGAATTCCACGACGCGCTCCAGTCCCGATTGGCGGACCGCTTCCACGATGCCGCCTTCGCAGTGCTTGCGAAGCAGCATGCAGAACATCGGGGGCTCCTGCGGATTCGTCCACGTCTGCTCGGTAAAGTGAAGGCGCGGCATCGACGGGTGGGCGGACAGCAGCAGCTTCCGGTTCACGCCCTGCCCTCTTACGTGCAAGAGGACTTCATGTTCGGTCGGTTGGTAGATTTTATGGATACGCGCGCCGACGAGCGACTGCAGCTCGTGCACGATCGCGCGGGTGACGAAGCCGTCCAGTGACATGGTTTCAAACTCCTATAAACGAATAAATTCGGTTTTTTCCCGTCTCCTTATGATGCCACAGTTGCTCCGAAAGGGAAAGGGTACGAGCCGGGGGATATTTCCCGGCTTGTCTGAATACATATAGGGCAGAACGGCTGTCCCGACATCATCCGGGGGACGGCGAACTTGCGGGAGGGGATGACCGTCGTGGAAGGTAAGGCTTGGCATCAGATGAGCGAAGCGGAATTGGCGAAGTCGCTCGGCACCGACCCGAAAAAGGGCTTGACGCCGGAGGAGGCCGCGAAGCGGCTCGAAATCCACGGGCTGAACGAAATGGAGGAGCGCAAGGGAGAATCGCCCTTCAAGCTGTTCATTCATCAATTCAAAGATTTCATGGTGCTCGTTCTGGCCGGGGCGACCGTCATCTCGGGGCTTCTCGGTGAAATGCTCGACGCGCTGACGATTATCGCGATCATCATCTTGAACGGGCTGCTCGGCTTCTTCCAGGAATACCGGGCGGAGCGTTCGCTGCGCGCGCTCAAGGAGCTGGCGGCGCCCAACGCCAAAGCCGTTCGCGGCGGCTCGATCCGGATCGTTCCGGCCCGCGAGCTGGTTCCGGGCGATCTTGTGCTGCTGGAGAGCGGGGACCGGGTTCCGGCCGATCTTCGGCTCATCGAAAGCAACCAGTGCATGATCGAAGAAGCCGCGCTGACCGGCGAATCCGTTCCGGTGTCGAAGGAAGCTTGCGTGCTGGCGGCGGCGGAGCTTCCGCTGGGCGACCGCAAAAACTGCGGCTTTCTCGGCACGATGGTCACGCGAGGCACGGCCAAAGGCATCGTGACGCTGACCGGCATGCAAACGGAAATGGGCAAAATCGCGGGGCTGATCCAGCAGGCCGAAGAAGCGGAGACCCCGCTGCAAAGGCGGCTCGAGCAGCTCGGCAAAATTCTGATCGTCGTTGCGCTGGCGCTGACGGTCGTCGTGGTCGTCGCCGGGGTGCTGCACGGCCAGCCGGTTTACGGCATGTTTCTGGCCGGCGTCAGCCTCGCCGTGGCCGCCATACCCGAAGGGCTGCCGGCGATCGTGACGATCGCCCTCGCGCTGGGCGTCCAGCGCATGATCAAGCGGAAAGCGATCGTGCGCAAGCTGCCCTCCGTCGAAACGCTCGGCTGCGCTTCCGTCATCTGTTCGGACAAGACGGGGACGCTGACCCAGAACAAAATGACGGTGACCCGCCTGTGGGTCGGCGGCCGCAGCATCGAGGTGACGGGGGAAGGCTACGAGCCGGCCGGACAGTTTATCGAAAACGGCAAAACCGTCGAGTTCAAAGGGGATGCCGCGCTCCGCCGAATCGCGCAGGTGGCCGCGCTTTGCAACAACGCGGAGCTGACGCGGGATGAGCGAAGCGGCGAATCGAAAGGGAAAAAAGCGTCCAAGGAGCAGGATAGCGCCGGAGCGGGCGAGTGGCAAATCAAGGGCGACCCGACCGAAGGGGCGCTGCTGGTTCTGGCGGCCAAGTCGGGGAATTCCCGCTCGTCGCTGGAGGGGTTGTATCCGCGGGTCAAGGAATTTCCCTTCGATGCCGAGCGCAAGCGGATGTCGGTGCTCGTCTCCCATCAGGGAGGGCGGCTGCTCTGCACCAAAGGGGCGCCGGATTTGCTGATCGAGCGCTGCGCTTACGTGCTGTGGGGAGGCAACGTCGTGCCGTTCACCGGCACGCTCCGGCAGAAGGTGCTGCAGGCGAACGAAGCGATGGCGAAGGATGCGCTGCGCGTGCTCGGCTTCGCCTACCGGGACGTTCGGCCGGGAGAGAGCTGCGAGCGGGAGGATCAGGCGGAAAGCGGACTCGTCTTCATCGGGCTTGCCGGCATGATCGATCCGCCCCGCCGAGAAGTGTTCGACGCGATTGCGAAATGCCGGCAGGCCGGCATCCGCACGGTGATGATCACCGGCGACCATCGGGCGACCGCCGAAGCGATCGCCCGGACGATCGGCGTCCTGCCCCGCGACGGCCAGACGCTGAGCGGCTCCGACCTGGCGGCGATGAGCGATGCCGAGCTGGAGAAGCGCGTCGACAACGTCTACGTCTTCGCCCGGGTTTCGCCGGAACACAAGCTGCGCATCGTGCAGGCGCTCCAGCGCCGCGGCCACGTCGTCGCCATGACCGGCGACGGCGTCAACGACGCGCCGGCCGTCAAGGCGGCCGACATCGGCATCGCCATGGGCATCGCCGGCACCGACGTCACCAAAGAAGCGTCCGCGCTCGTGCTCGCGGACGACAACTTTGCCTCGATCGTCTCCGCCGTCGAGGAGGGGCGGGGCATTTACGAAAACATCCGCAAATTTATCCGCTACCTGCTCGCGTCGAACGTCGGGGAAATATTGACGATGTTTCTGGCGATGATGCTCGGCTTGCCGCTGCCGCTTGTGCCGATTCAAATTCTGTGGGTCAACCTCGTCACCGACGGCTTGCCGGCCATGGCGCTCGGCGTCGACCAGGCGGAGAGCGACCTGATGCGGCAGAAGCCGCGCGCGGCCGCGGAAAATATTTTCGCCCGGCGGCTCGGATGGAAAATCATCAGCCGCGGCACGCTCATCGGGGTCTGCACGCTGGGCGCGTTCGTGCTGACGCTGGGAAGCGGCGCCGGCGATCCCGCGAAGCTTGCGCACGCGCAGACGGTGGCGTTCGCCACGCTCGTCCTGGCGCAGCTCATCCACGTGTTCGACTGCCGCAGCTCGCGTTCGATTTTTCACCGGCGGTTTTTTGAAAACAAATTTCTCGTGATCGCCGTGCTGTCCTCGCTCCTTCTGATGCTGGCCGTGCTGTATCTGGAGCCGCTGCAGCCGATCTTCAAAACGGTGCCGCTCACCTTGCGGGATTGGGCGCTCGTGTTCGTTTCCGCCGGCATTCCGACCTTCGCGATGGGCATCGGCAGCATCTGGGGCTCGTCGCGCCGACGCCGCAATGGCAGCCGCATCTCGTACGGATCGGCCGGCCCCAACCCCCGTCCGGCCGCGAGATGACCGGACGGGCCGGACCGGGCGTCAGACGGCGTCCTTGTCGTCTTCCGTCCGGTCGTCCGCAAGGCCCTTGGTCGAATTGCGGAATTCGCGCAGCGTGTCGCCGAACGCTCGGCCGAGCTGGGGCAGCTTGGCCGGGCCGAACACGATCAGCGCGATCGCCAGAATAATGACCAGCCCCGAAACGCCGATATTGTTGAACATGCTTCCACCTCCTTATGCGCGTATGCGGCAAGCCGCCCGTCCGGCCGCGGACGAAGGCGAGCAGGCGGGGCGCCCAAGCGAAGCCTGCTCCCAGCGCCGCCGCAAACCAGACGGCGACGTAGATCAATCTTTTGCGCAGCTCGGTCAGGTGGACGACAAGTTCCCGGTCCGGACCCGGATGCGCGCCGCTCACGCGAGCCAACCGCTCGAAGAAACGCAGTACCGGCAGGCCGCCCGCTATGCCGGCGGATTTTTGCCGTTTTCCGACAGGTTCGCCGAGGGCATCCTATAAGCTCGTCGTAGGTAATCCCCCAATCCTGCAGCGTCATCCCTTCCGGAATTTTTCGCCGACGACAAGACCCCCGACTGCGGCGCCGGTATTTTTCAGAAACTTTCGTCTCGATTCGTCTTGAGGCTGATTCGGTTTGTCGTTTGCCATAGGATCGCCAAGCTTTTCTTTAAATGTAAGAATGGATCATTCGGCGGTATTATTTCCTTGACTGCAAATGTTATCCGCATGGAGCGCGGGCGCGGGCGGAAGCGAAAAAGTGCAAACAAAACCGTAAATCCTGCATCCGCAAAAAAGGCGAAATCCGGTATGATAAAAGGTAAAAGGACAAACAGTGGATGGAAACGTTTCAGGAGGGGATTCCCGATGAACTTTACGAAAATGCACGGGCTGGGCAACGACTTCATCGTCGTTTACGGAGAACGCGAACTGCCCGCGGACGCGCCGGAGCTGGCCAAGCGCCTTTGCAACCGCAACTTCGGCATCGGCGCCGACGGGCTCGTATACATTCTGCCTTCGGAAAAGGCGGACTTCAAAATGCGCATCATCAATTCCGACGGCTCCGAAGCGGAGCAGTGCGGCAACGCGATCCGGTGCGTGGCGAAGTACGTTTACGACAACGGCCTGGTAAGCCGCACCGACATTACGATCGAGACGATCGGCGCGGGCGTTCAGCCGCTGAAGCTTGAAGCCGAGAACGGCGTGGCGAAGCGGGTCCGGGTCGACATGGGCGAGCCGATTCTGAACGGGCTGGACGTGCCGACGACGATCGACGCCAACCCGGTCGTCGGGCACCCGGTTACGGTCGACGGGCGCGAATTCAAATTTACCGCCGTCTCGATGGGCAACCCGCATTGCGTCATCTACGTCGACGACGCGGTGGGCTTCGATCTTGCGACCTGGGGGCCGAAGCTGGAGCATCACCCGCTGTTCCCGCGCAAGATCAACGTCGAATTCGCGAAAGTCAACTCCCGCAGCCAGGTCGACATGCGCGTATGGGAACGCGGCGCCGGCCCGACGCTCGCCTGCGGAACGGGCGCGTGCGCGACGCTTGTCGCGTCGGTGCTCAACGGCCTGACGGACCGCAAGGCGACGATTTCGCTTGCCGGCGGCGACCTGTTCATCGAATGGAACGAAGACGATAACCACGTCTATATGACCGGTCCGGCCGAAGCCGTGTTCACCGGCACCGTGTGACCGGGGACCGCCCTTCGGCCGAAAGTCAACGCTACGCGGCTTCGCGGCAACCGTGCGCAGCCGGGCAGAAGGAACCGCCCATATCGAAACCCAGGCCCGGCCCCGCGCCGGGTTTCGTTTTTGCCCGCGAATGCGGGGGCGCGCGGACGTTTGCGCGAACGGCCGCGAAGGCTCCGAAAAACGGGCCGGCGTCCGCGCCGGTTGCCGGAAATCGTTCCGCAAACGCCGAAGCAATCGCCGAAAGTGTTCAAGCCTGGGCCAAAATATGCTACATTAAGGGTACTCTGATAAAAGAAATGGATGGGGAAGCGTAGTGAGACCGGATTTGCGTACCGCGCTCCAAACCCGGACCCGGGTGGGCGACGGAGCCATGGGGACTTATTTGTATCAGCTTGGGGTTCCGATCGGCGTATCTTTCGAAGAATACAATTTGATCAACCCGGAGCTGATCGCGGACGTTCACCGCCGCTATATCGCGGCCGGCGCCGAAGTGATCGAGACGAACACGTTCTCGGCCCAGCGCATGAAGCTGGCCCGCTTCGGGCTGGAGAAGAAGACGGAGCAAATCAACGCGGAAGGCGTAAAGATCGCAAGAAGCGTCGCCGGCGACAAGGCGTACGTGGTGGCGTCGGTCGGCTCCGTCAAGGCCGGACAGCGGAAAGACGTGCGCCCGTCCCAGGTGCGCCGCGATTTCGAAGAGCAGCTCGGGGCGCTGATCGCGGCGGGCGCGGACGGCGTCATGCTGGAGACGTTTACGGAGCTGGAGGAGATGTCGCTAGCGCTGTCGATCATTCGGAAGATGAGCGATCTGCCGGTCATTTGCCAGTTCGCGGTGGGGGATGCGGCCCGGACGCACGACGGCGTTCCGCTCGCCGACGCGTTCAAGCGGCTGAAAGCCGAGGGAGCCGACGTCATCGGCTTTAACTGCCGCAGCGGCCCGGTCGGCGTCCTGCGCGCGCTGGAGGCGCTTCCGGGCGAGCTCGGCCTGCCTCTTTCGGCGTTTCCGAACGCCGGACTGCCGGAATATGTGGACGGCAAGGTCGTGTATCCGGCGTCCCCGGACTATTTCGGGACGATCGCCCGGCGGTTCGCCGACGCGGGCGTCCGGCTGTTCGGCGGCTGCTGCGGCACGACGCCGGAGCATGTCGCGGCAATCGCCGCCGCCCTTCAAGATTACGAGCCGTCCGCGCCGGAGGAGACCGCGCCCGGCGACCAGGCGCCGGCGCGGATCGAAATCGCCGCGCCCGCCGCGCCGCCGCCGGCGCAGGAGCCGACGCTCGTCGATCTGGTGCGGCAGCGCCACACGGTCATCGTCGAGCTCGATCCGCCGCGCGATCTGGACGTCTCCCGCTTTATGGCGGGCGCGGAGGCGCTCAAGGCGGCGGGCGCGGACGCGCTGACGATGGCGGACAATTCGCTGGCCGTCACGCGGATGAGCAATATGGCGCTCGGCGCGCTGGTCAAGCAGCGCGTCGGCATCCGGCCGCTCGTTCATATCGCCTGCCGCGACCGCAACCTGATCGGCACGCAATCCCATATGATGGGCTTCGATGCGCTCGGCATCGACCACGTGCTGGCGGTAACCGGGGACCCGGCGAAGTTCGGCGATCTGCCCGGCGCCAGCTCCGTTTACGATTTGACGTCGTTTGAAATTATCCGCATGATCAAGCAGCTGAACGAGGGCATTGCGTTTTCGGGCAAGCCGCTCAAGCAGAAAGCGAAATTCGTGATCGGCGCGGCGTTCAACCCGAACGTCAAGCATCTGGACAAAGCGGTTCAGCGGCTGGAGAAAAAGGTGGAGGCCGGCGCCGACTTTATCATGACCCAGCCGGTGTACGACGCGGAGCTGATCGAGAAAATCGCCGAGGCGACGAAACACATCCGCATTCCGATTTTTCTCGGCATTTTCCCGCTTGCCAGCGGCCGCAACGCCGAATATCTGCACAACGAGGTGCCGGGCATTCAGCTGTCCGACGAGGTCCGCCGCCGCATGCACGGGCTCGAGGGCCCGGAAGGCAGGGCCGAAGGCGTCGCGATCGCGAAGGAACTGCTCGATACGGCGATGAAGCATTTTAACGGAATCTATTTGATGACGCCGTTTCTTTTCTATGAAATGACGGCCGAACTGACCCGCTACGTCGTGGCGAAACGGACAAAACAGGTTTAAAAATCGCGGTCCTTCCGTTCAACCTCTTGTCCGGGCAAGGGTTTTCAAGTACAATTAATCAATATGACTTCCGATGCGTTCTCCTTTTTTTGGAGAGCGCGGCAACCGGGAGACGAGGCGCCAGGTCGCTTCAACAGCGGACAGCGTCAGTTTGCGCAGGCTGATTGTATCGTGATCCTGCAGTATGCAAGAGGCCGCTTCAGGCAACAATGGTAGGGAAGTTTGGCGGACGGCCTCGGCAGCGCTGAGAGGATTGACCGGAGGGAAGAGTTGCATGGTGATCAAACTGATCAATATCGGTTTTGGCAACATCGTTTCGGCGAACAGGATTATTTCCATTGTCAGTCCGGAATCGGCGCCGATCAAACGAATCATTCAGGAAGCGCGGGATAGGCATATGCTGATTGACGCGACGTATGGCCGCCGCACGCGTGCAGTGATCATTACCGACAGCGATCACGTGATCCTGTCGGCCGTTCAACCGGAGACGGTCGCGCACCGTCTGTCCACCAAAGACGATGAACATGACGAATGAATCGGGGAAGTTCATGAAAAAGGGTTTGTTAATTGTGTTGTCCGGTCCTTCCGGAGTGGGCAAAGGCACGGTATGCGCCGCGCTTCGCCGCCGGATGCCGGAACTCGTCTATTCGGTTTCGGCCACCACCCGGCCTCCCCGGGAAGGCGAGAAGGAAGGCGTTAACTATTTCTTCAAGACGCGGGAGCAGTTTATGGAAATGCTCGCCTCCGACGCTTTGCTGGAAAGCGCGGAGTATGTCGGGAACTACTACGGAACGCCCCGCGAATTTGTCGAGCGGACGATCGCCGAAGGCAAAGATATCATTCTCGAAATCGAGGTGCAGGGAGCTCTCAAGGTGAAGGAGAAGTTCCCGGAGGGCGTCTTTGTCTTTTTGCTGCCTCCGTCGTTGGGCGCGCTGAAGCAGCGGATCGTCGGGCGCGGCACGGAAACCCAGGAGATCATCGACCACCGCCTGTCGGTCGCCGTCGAGGAAATGAACCTGCTCAGCAAGTACGATTACGCGGTCGTCAACGACGAAATCGATCGCGCTTGCGACCGGATCCAGGCGATCATTACGGCCGAGCATTGCAAACGCCAGCGATTCCAGCACGAGCTGCTCGCCGAATTGCAAAATTTGACCGCAGCCAAAAAAGGATCGGAGAGATGATGCATGCTTTACCCTTCTATTGATGAATTGGTGCGGAAAGTAGACAGCAAGTACACGCTTGTCGTCGCGGCCTCCAAGCGAGCCAGGGCCTTGCGCGAAGGCAAGCCGTCGCAATTGCTCTCGCCCAAATCGCATAAATTCGTCGGCGTGGCGCTGGAGGAAATCTATCACGATCTGATTAGCGTGGAAACGGCTCAACCGGAAGAAGGCGCCGCAAAGCAAGCCGAATCGGAGAACGAATGAAAAAAACAACCCTCGCGGTTGTTTTTTTGCGCGATTCGGGCCATTGTCCAAACAGTTGTCAAAGGGATCGTCAGAAAGGCGGAACGTTGGGCCGGACGGTCCGGCGATTTGGCCGAAAGGAGGGACCGCCATGAATCAGCCGCTGTCGGAAAAGACGATCGTTCTCGGCGTCACCGGCGGCATCGCCGCCTACAAGGCCGCTGCGCTGTGCAGCCGGCTTGTCGGGCTGGGCGCGAGCGTCCGGGTCATCATGACGGAAGGCGCGACCCGCTTCATCACCCCGCTGACGCTGCAGACGCTGTCCCGTCATCCGGTGGCTACGGATACGTTCGACGAGCGGGACCCGTCGAAGGTGCAGCATATCGATTGGGCGGACGCCGCCGACCTTGTCGTTGTGGCTCCGGCTACCGCCAACATCATCGGGAAAATGGCCAACGGCATCGCGGACGACATGCTGAGCACGACGCTGCTGGCGACGACGGCCCCCGTGCTGGTCGCGCCGGCGATGAATGTGCACATGCTGGAGCATCCCGCCGTCGTGCACAATATGGAGACGCTGGCAAGGCGGGGCGTCCGGTTCGTCGAGCCCGGAACGGGACAGCTCGCCTGCGGCTACGTCGGCAAGGGGCGGCTGGCCGAACCGGACGATATCGCGGAGGCCGTGCTGCGGATGCTGGCCGCGGACAAGCCGCTGGCGGGCAAGCGCGTCCTGGTGACGGCCGGAGGAACGGTGGAGCGGCTTGACCCCGTCCGCTACATCACCAACGATTCGTCGGGCAAAATGGGCTTTGCGCTCGCCGAGACCGCGCTTCTGCTGGGCGCCGAGGTGACGTTGGTCTACGCGCGCACCGAAGGAACCCCGCCTGCGGGGGCGGAGCTGGTTCCCGTGCAGTCGGCCGAGGACATGTACGAGGCGGTGATGAAGCGCTTGGAGGCGACGGATGCGATCGTCAAGGCGGCCGCGGTCGCCGATTACCGGCCGAAGCATACGCTGGACCGGAAGATGAAAAAAGGGTCGGAGACGATGACGGTGGAACTGGTTCGCAATCCGGACATTCTTCAGGCGATCGGGGATTGGAAGCAGCAAGCGGGCCGCGCGGGCAAGGCGCCGTTTGTCATCGGGTTTGCGGCGGAAACGGACGATGTGGAAAAGCACGCGCTGGACAAGTTGAGGCGCAAGCGGTGCGACCTGATCGTCGCCAACGACGTGACGCAGGCCGGAGCGGGGTTCGGCGTCGACACCAACATCGTCCGCGTGTACGGAAAGGAAGGCCTGGTGGAGTCGCTGCCGCTGCAATCGAAGCGCTCTGTAGCCGAGCGGATCTGGCGGATTGCGGCGTCCCGCCCGGACTGGCCGGGCTCTGCGGCCGACGCGCGGGAGGCTCCGTCCCGATGAAGGTGGCCCGGGTCATCGTCGACGTGCCCAGCCGGGATGCGGACCGGCCGTTCGATTACGCGATTCCGGACCATCTCGCCGATTGGATCGAGACGGGCAGCCGCGTTGCCGTTCCGTTCGGGGGGCGGCTGCTGCAGGGCATCGTCGTCGCCTGCCCGGCCGGCGCGGAGATCGACCCAAGCCGGCTCAAGCCGGTCGAGGACGTCCTCGATCCGGTGCCGCCGCTCTCCCCGGAACTGGTGGAGCTCGGGGAGTGGATGAGCCGCCGCTGGCTCTGCCCGCTTTCGGTGGCGCTGCAGGCGATGCTTCCGTCCGCCCTCAAAGGCAAGACGGAGAAATACATCGCGCCCGCGCCGGATGCGGCGTGGACGGAAGAAGACCGGCGGGCGTACCCCGGTCTGATCGCCGCGCTGCAGCGCCAGGCCCCGCTCAAGCTGTCTTCGCTTGCGCGCCAGTTCCCGGGCGCCGCGGACGCGGTCAAACGGTGGCTTAAGCAGGGAAAACTGACGGAACGGCAAAAAGTGGAAGACCGCCTGTCGGTCAAAAAAGTGCTGACCGTCATTCCGCCGGGGGAGGACAAGCTGCGCGAAGCGCTTGCGTCCATCCCGCTTCGGGCCGTCAAGCAGCGGGAAGCGATCGCGTATCTCTTGGCCCATCCGGAGCCGATCGGCCAGCAGAAGCTTGCCGAAGCGGTCGGAACGACCGCTTCGACCATCAAGGCGCTGGCGGACAAAGGGTACGTCGCGCTCGAAGCCGTCGCCGCAAACCGCGATCCGTACGCGGACCGCGCGTTCGAGCCGTCCGCGCCGATGCGGCTGACCGAAGCGCAGGCGGCGGCGTTCGCGCCCATCGCGCGGGCGGTCGACGAAGGACGCGGCGGCGTGTTTCTGCTGCACGGCGTGACGGGCAGCGGCAAGACGGAAATCTATCTTCAGGCGATTCAGCGCGCGCTGGCGCAAGGCAAGGAAGCGATCGTGCTCGTGCCGGAGATCGCCCTTACTCCGCAGATGGTGGAACGCTTCAAAAGCCGGTTCGGCGATTGGGTCGCGGTGCTGCACAGCCGGCTGTCGAACGGGGAACGCTATGACGAGTGGCGCAAAATCCGCGAAGGCCGCGCGCGGGTGGCGGTGGGCGCCCGTTCGGCGATCTTCGCGCCGTTCGGGCGGATCGGGCTGATCGTCATCGACGAAGAGCACGAATCCTCCTACAAACAGGAGGAGAGCCCGAAATACCACGCCCGCGACGTGGCGGCGGAAAGGGCGAGAAGGCACGGAGCCGCCGTCGTGCTGGGATCGGCGACGCCTTCGATGGAGATGTATGCCGCGGCGAAATATCCGGAAACCCGCCCCGAGACGGACGTGCGCCCCGTATATATCGGTTTGCCGGAACGGGTGGCGGACCGGCCGATGCCGAAGGTGACGATTGTCGACATGCGGGAGGAGCTGCGCCTGGGCAACCGGGCAATGTTCAGCAACCTGCTCAAGGAGAAGCTGGCCGACCGTCTGCAAAAAGGGGAGCAAACCGTGCTGCTGCTGAACAGGCGGGGCTACTCGACGTTTGTCATGTGCCGCTCGTGCGGCTACACGGCGCAATGCCCGCACTGCGACATCGCGCTGACGTACCACCGCGGATCGCGCAACCTGCGCTGCCATTACTGCGGTTATGCGGAACGGGAGCCGGAAGCGTGTCCTTCCTGCGGGAGCGCGCATATCCGGTTTTTCGGAACCGGCACGCAGAAGGTCGAGGAAGCCCTCGCGCTCGCGTTCCCGGGCATTCGCGTCATCCGCATGGATGTGGACACGACTTCGGAAAAAGGCGCGCACGAAAAATGGCTCACGGCGTTCCGGGAACGCCGCGCCGACGTGCTGCTCGGTACGCAGATGGTCGCCAAGGGGCTGGATTTTCCCTACGTGACGCTGGTCGGCGTGCTGGCGGCGGACTCCGCGCTGCGGCTGCCGGATTTCCGCGCGCCGGAGCGAACGTTCCAGCTTCTGACGCAGGTGGCGGGCCGGGCCGGCAGGCACGAGCTGCCCGGCGAGGTGATCATTCAAACCTACGAGCCCGAACATTTGTCGATTGCCTCCGCGCAGCATCACGATTACGCCGCCTTTGCGCGCGAGGAGCTGCGGCACCGGCGGCTGATGGCCTATCCGCCCTACGGCCGGCTGATCGCGATCACGCTTGCGCACGAGCAGGTGCCGCTGCTGCTGTCGCTGGGGGAAATGTTCGCGTCGAGGCTGCGCGCCCGCGCGGAAGCGGCCGGCGCGGCAAGGGCGGGGAGCGGGGAATATCCGCGTTTTGAAGTGCTCGGGCCCGTCGCTTCGCCTATTCCGCGGCTGAAAGATCGCTACCGTTTTCAATGTATGGTAAAATATCGGGGAGAAGACGTTGACGCCCATGCCTGGACGGCGCAAACGCTTCTGGAGCTGACGGGCGCCGCCAAAAAACACGGCGTGCAGGTCAGCGTCGATGTCGATCCCCAGATGATGCTTTAGGCATTTGCAACGCCAGTCTGGTTAAAAAGGAATGATGAACTCATGTCGATTCGATTGATCGTCAAACACCCCGACGAAGTGCTGCGGGAGAGGGCTCAGGAGGTTACCAAGTTCAATTCGAATCTCCACAAGCTGCTGGACGACATGGCGGACACGATGTACGATGCGAACGGGGTCGGCCTCGCCGCGCCCCAGATCGGCATTTTGAAACGGGTCATCGTCGTCGATGCGGACGAAGAGCACGGATTGATCGAGCTGGTCAACCCTGAAATCGTATCGGCAGAGGGCGAGCAGCTCGGTCCGGAAGGATGCCTCAGCATACCGGGGCTGCAGGGGGATGTGCGCCGGGCGAACAAGGTTGTCATCCGCGGTCAGGACCGTTACGGCAACCCGGTCCAATACGAAGGAACCGGTTTGCTGGCGCGCGCGTTCCAGCATGAGGTCGATCATTTGAACGGCGTGCTGTTTATCGATATTGCCGAATCGGTGTACGAGGCGCGCAAGGCGGAAGAGGACGGAGAATAAGAAATGAAAGTATTGTTTATGGGAACGCCGGATTTTGCGGTTCCCTCGCTTCGGGCGCTGCTCGATCAAGGTCTGGACGTGGTTGCGGTCGTCACCCAGCCGGACCGGCCCAAAGGCCGCAAGCGCGAGCTGACGCCCCCGCCGGTCAAGGTGTTTGCGCTGGAGCGGGGGCTTACGGTGCTGCAGCCGGAAAAGCTGCGGACGCCGGAAGCCGTTGCGGCCATCGCCGAGCTGGCTCCGGATCTGATCGTAACGGCGGCGTACGGACAAATTTTGCCCAAGGCGGTGCTCGAGCTGCCGCGGCTCGGCTGCGTCAACGTGCACGGCTCGCTGCTGCCCCGCTACCGCGGAGGAGCGCCGATCCAGCGTTCGATCATGAACGGGGAACGGGTGACGGGCGTTACGCTCATGTACATGGCGGAAGGGCTCGACACCGGCGATATGATCGCCAAGGTCGAAGTGCCGATTACGGACGAGGACACGGCGGGTTCGATGTTCGAAAAGCTCAGCGAGGCGGGCGCGGCGCTTCTGGCCGAATGGCTGCCGAGGCTCGTCGACGGCTCCGCGCCGCGCATCCCGCAGGACGAATCGGAGGCGACGTACGCGCCGAATTTGACCCGGGACGACGAGCGGATCGACTGGAACCGGACCGCGAGGGAGATTTTCAACCAAGTCCGGGGATTGTATCCGATGGCAGGGGCATTTACGTATTTGAACGGCGAAGTGTTCAAAATATGGGGGTGCCGCGCGCCGCAGGAAGCGGACGGCCGTTTGACCGCGCAGTGGGCAAGCCATAAGCCGGGAACGGTGCTGGACGCGGGCGCGGAAGGCATCCGGGTGCGGACGGGCGACGGCAGCATCGTGCTGACGCAGGTGCAGCCGGCCGGCAAAAAAAGGCTGCCCGCCGCGGAGTATGCCAGAGGGGCGCGCATCGCCCCCGGAACGGCGCTCGGTTAAATCGGGCGCCGTTTTTCCGTGTGCGGGCAAACCGAGAGGTTTATACGATTTTACGATGGCGGTGGCCGACGAGGCCAACCGAAATGGAGGTGCCGGGTTTGGACGGACAGCAAGCGAACGGGAGGATTCAATCGGGCAAGGCGCATCGGGCGCAGCGGCCGGGCAAGGCGCATCGGGCGCAGCGGCCGGGCAAGCGGGAAGGCGCGCAGAAGCCGGGACCGGGCGGTCCGCGCGAAGCGGCGCTGGCCGTACTGACGCGCGTGGACCGGGACGGGGCTTACAGCGGCCTGGAGCTGAACCGGGCGCTTGCGAAAGCCGGTCTGTCCAAGCCGGACGCGGCGCTGGCGACCGAGATCGTCTACGGCACGATTCAGCGGCTGAAGACGATCGATTTCGTGCTTGCGGGCAAGGTCAAAGGCTGGCCGGACAAAATCGAATCGTGGGTCCGCAGCCTGCTCAGATTAAGTTATTATCAGCTTTGCTGGCTGGACCGCGTGCCGGCGCATGCGGTCGTCGACGAGGCGGTCCGCATCGCCAAGCGGCGCGGCCATGCGGGAATCGCGGGGCTGGTCAACGGGGTGCTGCGGGGATTGCTGCGGGACGGCGTGAAGCCGGTTCTGCCGGCCGGGCTTTCGGAAGCGGAGCGGATCGCGCTCGCGCACAGCTACCCGCGCTGGCTGGTGGAGCGCTGGCTGGCCGCCTACGGCGCCGCGCGGACGGAGTCGCTCTGCGCGGCGGGCAACGAGCCGCCGCACGCTTCCGCCCGGGTCAACCGGCTGCGGGCGGACCGCGGCCGGCTGCTGGCCGAGATGGCCGAGGCCGGGCTGGACGTGCGGCCGTCGCCGCTTTCGCCGGACGGCATCGTCGCCGTCCGCTCGGGCAATCTGGCGGCGACGCCGTGGTACCGGGACGGCATGCTGACCGTCCAGGACGAGAGCTCGATGCTCGTCGCCGCCGTCGCCGATCCGCGTCCGGGTATGCGCGTGCTCGACTGCTGCGCCGCTCCGGGCGGCAAAACGACG
Organism: Cohnella laeviribosi DSM 21336; assembly: GCF_000378425.1. Classification (GTDB taxonomy): domain Bacteria; phylum Bacillota; class Bacilli; order Paenibacillales; family Paenibacillaceae; genus Cohnella; species Cohnella laeviribosi. Next base: position 24,701 of record NZ_KB899808.1, read on the forward strand.
CATCTGGCCGAGCGGATGGGCGACAGCGGCGAAGTGTTCGCCAACGATATCCACGCCCATAAAGAGGCGCTGATCGCACAGCAGGCGGAGCGGCTCGGGCTGGCCTCGATCCGGACCGTCGTGTCGGACGCGCTGGAGCTGCCGAGCCGTTTTGCGGCCGGTTCCATGGACGTCGTGCTGCTGGATGCGCCCTGCTCCGGGCTCGGCGTCATCCGGCGCAAACCGGAGATCAAATGGAACAAGCGGCCGGAGGATATCGCGGAGCTCGCCGCGCTGCAGCGCAGCTTGCTTGAGCGCGTGAGCGCCCTGGTGCGGCCGGGCGGGACGCTGGTATACAGCACCTGTACGATCGCGAAAGAGGAAAACGAGGAGACGGTCAGGCGGTTTCTGGCGAACGCGCCCGGGTTCTCGCTCGATCCCGGCTGGCCGGAGGAAGCGGCGCGCCCTTTGCGCGAAGCGGGGGTGCTGACGGACGGGTTCGAGGGCATGCTGCAGCTTCTGCCCGACCAGTTCGGCAGCGACGGTTTTTTTATCGCCAGACTGCGAAGATCCGAAGATTAACATAGGCTCAGAAAGCGTCCGTTCGCTTTCGGCCCTGCAGGCGTCTATGTTAAAATGTAAGGAATGGTGGTGACAAAGTGGATAAGCAAACAAACACGTTAAGCTTGGCCGACAGGCTGAATTACAAACCTGAAAAACCTTTTATCTACGACTATACGCTTGAACAACTGCAGGATTGGGTAAAGGAGCAGGGGGAACCCGCTTTTCGCGGGGGCCAAATCTTCGATTGGCTTTATGTCAAGCGCGTCGACTCCTTCGAGGAAATGACGAACTTGCCCAAAAGGCTCCGGCAGAAGCTGGCCGAGACGTTCCAGTTCGTGACGCTGACGGAAATTACGAAGCTGAAGTCCAAGGACGGAACCGTCAAATTTCTGTTCGGGCTGCACGACAACAACGCGATCGAAACGGTCATTATGCGCCATAATTACGGCAACAGCGTCTGCGTTACCACGCAGGTCGGATGCCGGATCGGCTGCACGTTCTGCGCGTCCACGCTGGGCGGCCTGAAGCGGAATTTGACGCCGGGCGAGATCGTCGCGCAGGTCGTGAAGGCGCAGAAGCTGCTCGACCCGGAAAACGAGCGCGTATCCAGCATCGTCATCATGGGCTCGGGCGAACCGTTCGAAAATTACGAGGCGACGATGACGTTCCTTCGGCTGATGACGCACCCGAAGGGGCTGAATATCGGACAGCGCCACATTACGGTGTCGACAAGCGGCATCGTTCCGAACATGTTCCGGTTCGCGGATGAGAATACCCAGATCAATCTGGCCGTCTCGATTCATGCGCCGAACGACGAGCTGAGATCCAAGCTGATGCCGGTCAATCGCCGGTATCCGTTCAGCGAAGTGATGGACGCTTGCCGTTATTATATCGAGAAGACAGGACGAAGAATCACGTTCGAGTACGCCCTCATCGGCGGGGTCAACGACCGTCCCGAGCATGCGGAGGAGCTGAGCAAGGTGCTTCGGAACATGCTGTGCCACGTCAACCTGATTCCGGTCAACTACGTGCCGGAGCGGAATTACGTGCGCACGCCGCGGGACGATATCTTCGAGTTTCATCGCATTCTGGTCCGCAACCGGATCAATGCGACGATTCGCAGAGAGCAAGGTCATGACATTGCGGCGGCCTGCGGCCAATTGCGGGCGAAGCACATGGAGACCCAGGCGAGGTGATTGGTGTGAGGACGGCATGGCGCAGTCATGTAGGCAAAGTCCGGCAGGTCAACGAGGACCGGGCCTGGACCGGCAAGCTCGAAAACGGCATCACGGCGGCGGTGGTCGCCGACGGCATGGGGGGCCACAAGGCCGGGGACGTGGCCAGCGGTCTTGCGATCGACAGTCTGACGCAGTCCTTGTCCGCATGGAACGAAGATCTTTCCTCGGAGACAAGCGCCGAGCGGCTGAGGGAGATCGTCCGCAAGGCGAATTTGGCGGTCTACGAGATGGCCTCCGGCAATGAGGAATGGTCCAATATGGGCACGACGGTCGTGCTTGCCCTGGCCAACGAGCGGGCCGCCATGATTGGCCATATCGGCGACAGCCGCGCGTACCGGATGCGCGGCGGGGAGCTCGAGCTGCTTACGGAAGATCACACGCTCGTGAACGAATTGGCCAAGTCGGGCCAGTTGAGCGAGGAGGAGGCCGCCAACCATCCCCGCCGCAATGTGCTGACCCGGGCGCTGGGCACCGACCGGGACGTAGCCGTCGACGTCAGCCGGATCGACTGGCAGCGCGGCGACCGGCTTCTCTTGTGCAGCGACGGGCTTAGCTCGCTGGTGGAAAGAAGGCTGATTCTCGAGGCGCTGAAGGATCCGAGAGCCGATATGGATCAGATTGCGGAGCGTTTGATCACGCTCGCGCTGCTCGCCGGAGGCGACGACAACATTACGGTTGCGCTCATTGATTACGGAGCAGACGACGATGCGGAAGGAGGCGCGTCATGATCGGTCATACGCTGGGAGGGCGGTACGAGCTGCTCGACCGAATCGGCGGCGGCGGTATGGCGCTCGTCTACAAAGCGAAGGACAATCTGCTGAACCGGTACGTTGCCGTAAAAGTGCTCCGGCAGCAATTCATGCACGACGACGAGTTCGTCCGCCGCTTCCGCAGAGAAGCACAGGCTGCGGCGTCGCTCTCGCATCCGAATATCGTGAGCATCTACGATGTCGGGCAAGAAGATGACGTGCACTATATCGTCATGGAATACGTGAACGGCCACAACCTGAACGAAATCATCCGCGAACGGGCGCCGCTGCAGGTCGAGGAGGCGGTGCGCATCGCGTCGCAAATTTGCGACGCGCTCGACCACGCGCACCAAAACCAAATCATTCATCGCGACATCAAGCCTCATAATATTCTTATCGGCAACAACGGCAGGGTGAAGGTGACCGATTTCGGCATCGCCAGAGCGGTTACCTCTTCGACCATCACCCAGACGGGCTCCGTCGTCGGATCGGTGCACTACTTCTCGCCCGAGCACGCCAAGGGCGTAGCCACCGGCGAGAAATCCGACATTTATTCGCTCGGCATCGTCCTTTACCAGATGCTTACGGGGCGGCTCCCGTTTCTCGGGGAAAGCCCGATCAGCGTGGCGCTCAAGCATCTTCAGGAGCCGTTCGAGCAGCCGCGGCTCGTCAACCCGCATATCCCGCAAAGCGTGGAAAATATCATCGTTCGGGCGATGCGCAAAAATCCGCACGAACGCTACGGATCGGCCAAGCGGATGCTGGCCGATCTGGAAACGTGCCTTTTGCCGGAACGGTTGAACGAACCGCCCTTGTCGTTCGACAGCGACGAGGACGAAGAAGAGGAGCAAACGCGGGCGATTCCGGCGCTGAAGCCGGAGATGCGGATGTCGGGACAGGAAACGGCCGCCCGCAAGGAGCCGGAGCCCAAGGAAGAGGAAGAAGAGGAGGAGCCGAAGCGGCGCTGGGTGATGCCGACCGTGCTCAGCGTGCTGTCGGTTGTGCTCATCGGCATCCTCATTTGGGCGATTATGACGTTAAGAGGGCAGTTGAGCCCGGACGACGTGGAGGTTCCCACCGTCGTCGGCTATCCGCTGGAACAAGCCCAGCAAATGCTGGAGAACGCCGGTCTCGAAGGACGGCAGGTGGCGACCGAGCCCAGCTCCGACTACGATCCGGGCGTCGTCATCAAGCAAAACAAGCAGGACATGGCGGTCAAGAAGGGCGCGGTCATCGAGCTGACGGTCAGCAGCGGACCGGAGCTGGTCGAAATGCCGAAGGTCGAGGGCGAGTCCTATGACGAGGCGGTGGAAAGGCTGGTCGGTCTGGGCTTCGACCGGGACAAGATCGCCAAAAACGAAACGCACGACAAAAGCGATCCGGGCACCGTCATCGATCAGTCGCCGGAAGAAGGAACCGAGCTTAATCCCGAGACGGATACGATCGAGCTGACGGTCAGCCTCGGCGAGGAATCGTTCCTCATGCCGAACCTGATCGGCATGACGCTCAGCGAGGCCAAGGCGGCCATTATGCAGAAGGATCTGGTGCTGCCGAAGGAAAACATTATTTACGAGCCCAGCTACACGACGGAAAACAAGGTGTTCAAGCAGCTTCCGACCGAGCAGAACGAGATGGTCACAGCCGGAACGGAAGTGAAGATCTGGGTCAGCAGCGGCTACCCGGCCGATGCGAAGACGATCACGTACAACGTGACCGTTCCCCCTGCGGCGGAAGGCGTCCAAAGCAAAATCCGCATCGTTTACTCGGATGCGCGCGGCGACAATATCGAGTGGGGGACCCAAAAGATCACCAGAACGGAGACGTTTCCGGTGACGCTGGTGCTGTCGCCGAGCAAGCAGGGGAAAATCACGGTTTACCGGGACGACCAATTTTTGGCCGATATTCCCATTCCGTACGAGGATACGCAGACGTCGTCCTTTACCGTCGACCCGTCCTATTCGGAGGGCCCGCAGGCTTCGGCAGGCGAGCCGGATCGAGACAGGAACAGGGATAAGGATAAAGATAAGGATAAGGATAGAGAATCCGATACGCCGGATACGGATGAAACACAGGGAGATTAGCCATGAGCAAAGGGGATCGTCCATGCCCGAAGGCATGATTATTAAGGCGCTTAGCGGTTATTATTACGTTCGGCCCGACGAAGGCGGAGACCCGGTTCAATGCCGCGCCCGCGGCATTTTCAAGAAGCGGGGCGTCTCTCCGCTGGTCGGCGACCGGGTCAAGTTCAGCGAAACCGAGAACGGCGAAGGGATCGTAGACGAGATTTTGCCCCGCTCGACGGAGCTGGTCCGTCCGCCGGTCGCCAACGTCGATCTGGCGGTGCTCGTCTTCTCGGTCGTTCATCCCGATCTGAATTTGCTTCTGCTTGACAAGTTTTTGGTTCATACCGAATCCGCCGGCCTGGATGCGCTGATCGTCTTTACGAAGTTCGATGCCGCCGACGGGGAACCGGACCGGGAACGCATCGTCGAGTCGGTCGAAGCGGCCCGGCAGTTGTACGAATCGATCGGCTACGGGTCGCTTGTGACGAGCGCAAGGCGGGGGGAAGGTATCGAAGAGCTAAAGCGTCGGCTCTCCGGACGGATCAGCGTGTTCGCGGGGCAGTCCGGCGTCGGCAAGTCGTCGCTGCTCAACGCGCTTGTTCCGGGGCTGAAGCTGGAAACGAGCGAAATCAGCAAAAAGCTCGGGCGGGGACGCCACACGACGCGGCATGTCGAACTGGTGCCGCTTCCGGGCGGAGGCTACGTCGCGGATACGCCGGGCTTCAGCCAGCTTGACTTCGCGGAGCTGGGCGTCGATGAGATCGGCTCCTGTTTCCGGGAGTTCCGGGAGCTTGCCGAGGGCTGCAAATTCCGCGGCTGCACCCACGTGCACGAGCCGGGGTGCGCCGTCCTCGCCGCCAAAGAGCGGGGCGAAATCGCGGAGAGCCGCTATGCGAATTATCTTGAATTTATGACGGAGTGGAAAGAGAATCGACGGAGGTACTAAGCGATGGCCATTATTGCGCCCTCTATTCTGTCGGCGGATTTCGCCAGACTCGGGGAGGAAATCCGGGAAGCGGAAAAAGCCGGAGCGGACTGGATACATATCGATATTATGGACGGCCAGTTCGTTCCGAATTTGACGTTCGGGCCTCCGGTCGTGGCGGCGGTCCGCCCGTATACGAAGCTTCCCTTTGACGTTCATTTGATGGTTCACACGCCGGAGCGGCTGTTTGCCGATCTTGTGCAGGCGGGAGCGGACCGGATTACGGTTCATGCGGAGGCCTGCGTCCATCTGCACAGAACCGTGCATGCGATCCGCGAGCTCGGCCTTCAGGCCGGCGTCGCCCTGAATCCGCACACGCCGATTTCGGTGCTGGATTACGTGCTCGAAGACGTTGACCTGGTGCTGGTCATGACGGTCAATCCGGGCTTCGGCGGCCAGGCGTTCATTCCGGCCACGCTCGCCAAAATCCGCGCGCTTCGCGAGACGCTTGATGCCCGCGGGCTGTCTCACGTCCATATCGAGGTCGACGGCGGGATCAACGCGGAGACGGCCAAGCAGGTTGCGGAGAACGGGGCCGGGGTGCTGGTTGCCGGCAATTCGATCTTCTCGCAGAAGGATCGCGCCGCGGCGATTTCGGCCTTGCGGCGGTCCGCCCAAAGTTGAAAAACCGCCTCCGTTCCCGGTATAGGACAATGCGGCGGCTGCATACAATGGTATCAACAGCGTGCGCACTGCGGATCGACCGCCGCTGCGCGGACCAACGTCTGCTTTGCCGCGAAGGGACCGGAGGAGGGTGGAAGGATGAAATTTTACACCATCAAGCTGCCTAAGTTTTTGGGCGGATTTGTCAAAGCGATCCTGAACACGTTCCAGAAAAACTGACGCCTCGCCGGGAACGCCAACGTCCCCGGGAGGCGCCGGCTTTGCCGGCACCCGTCCGCATACCCTATAAAATAGCGCCTAACGACAACAAAAAGCACCTGGAACCAGGTGCTTTTGTCATGAGCCGTATGCAGGCCGATTATACGCGAGTCACTTTGCCGGATTTGAGCGCGCGGGTGCTGACGTAAACCCGTTTCGGTTTACCGTTCACCAGAATGCGCACTTTTTGAACGTTAACCCCCCAAGTGCGGCGGGTATGGTTGTTGGCGTGAGACACATGGTTGCCGGATCCCGGACGTTTGCCCGTCAAGAAGCATTTGCGTGCCATTTCAAACTCCACCTCCCTGCCGAAGACCTTGCAAACACTTCCCTATCATAGCATACGCCATGTGGCGTTGCAATCGATCATATTCGCTTCAAACCGAACTTTTTTTATAGTAAAATGGGTTATGATCCACAATAGGCTTGAAGGAGGAATTTCCATGCCCATGCAACTGGCGAACGAAAACGGAAAAATCAACGTCTCGGATCAAGTGATCGCCGTTATTGCCGGTTCGGCGGCGTTGGATTGTTATGGATTGGTGGGGATGGCCTCCCGCAAGCAACTGAAAGACGGGATCGCCGAATTGCTCGGTCGGGAAAATCTGTCGCGCGGTGTCGAAGTTCGACGCGAAGGCGAGCAACTGCATTTGGATCTGTATGTGATTGTCAGCTATGGAACCAAAATTTCGGAAGTTGCACATAACATTCAGACGCAGGTCAAATACGTGTTGGATGAAGTGGTAGGGCTCAAGGTCGATTATGTCAACATTTTTGTTCAAGGCGTCCGCGTAAACCGCTAGGACACGACCGGAGAAAGCGAACACCCCGATAAGCCGATCGTATCTTTGGAAGGAGAATTTACATTTGACTAGACGCAGCTTGAACGGAGCGGACTGGTCGGCCATGGTGCTGGCAGGTTCGGACCATCTTGCGAGGCATGCCGAGCAAGTCAATGAACTGAATGTATTTCCCGTGCCGGACGGCGATACGGGAACGAATATGAGCATGACGATGAAAGCCGGCGCGGAAGAGCTTCGGCGGAAGCCGCAAAGCGAAATCGGACGTGCCGCGGAGGTGTTGTCCAAAGGCCTGCTGATGGGGGCCAGAGGGAACTCCGGCGTCATCCTCTCCCAGTTGTTCCGGGGGTTTGCCCAGGCGGTGGCGGGGCAGCGGGAATTGACAGTGCCCCTGTTCGCCGCCGGCTTGCAGCAGGGAGTTGACACCGCTTACAAGTCCGTCGTCAAGCCCGTGGAAGGGACGATTCTGACGGTCGCCCGGGAGGCGGCGCGCCATGGGGCTGCCCTGGCCCGCCGGACGGCGGATATCGGCGAGTGGATGCAGCAAGTGCGCGACAAGGCGGCGGAAACGCTCGCGCGCACGCCCGATATGCTTCCCGTGCTGAAGCAGGTCGGCGTCGTAGATTCCGGCGGCCAGGGGCTTGTTTATCTTTACGAAGGATTTGCGGCTTATTTGCGGTCCGGCGCGTCCGCTCCGGAGAGCGGCCGGGAAGGCGGCGCGCACGTGTCCGGAGCGGGCGGCAGGTCGGCGGATTTCCGGGCCGCGTCCGGCGCGTTCGCGCCCGGCTCGTCCGCGGCGGTCCGGCAATCGGCCCAGTCCAAAATCGACACGGAGTCGATTCGTTTTCCGTACGATATGGAGTTTTTTATCCGCAAGACGGCTTCCGCATCAAGCCGTTTTTCGGAGGCCGCTTTCCGCAAGGAGCTGGAGAAGGACGGCGATTCGATCATTCTGATCGACGACGGAGACATCGTCAAGGTGCACGTGCACTCCCGCCGTCCCGGCGACGTGCTGAACGCGGCGCTCGCCTACGGGGAATTGACGAATCTTCATATTCTCAACATGCGGGATCAGCACCGCGACCTGCTTCGGCCGGCGGACGAACGTCCGCGGGCGGAGACGGAACAAGAACGGCCGGGAGCCTGGGGAGAAGCGCTTGGCGTCGAAGCCGCCTCCGGCGTTCCCGCGGTGGAGGACCCGTTCGGCGCGGATAGGCTTCCGCCCGGACAAGCGCCCCATCCGAACGCCTACGAAATCGCGGCTTTCGGCGTCGTGGCCGTAAGCGCGGGGGAGGGCAACGGGAATCTGCTGCGCAGCCTCGGCGTCGACGTTGTCATCAACGGCGGGCAGAGCATGAACCCGAGCACGGAAGACTTGCTGGAGGCGATCCGCTCGCTCTCGGTCGAACATGTGTTCGTTCTTCCGAACAACGCCAACATTCTGATGGCCGCCGAGCAAGCCGCGGGGCTGGCGGATCGTCCGGTCACGGTCATCCCGACGCGCTCCGTTCCCCAGGGGCTTGCCGCCATGTTCGCCTTCCGGGAGGAGGACTCCGCATCGCTTAACAAGGAAAGGATGCTGCAGGCGATCGACCGGGTCGCCACGGGGCAGATTACGCGGGCGGTGCGCGACACCCGAATGGACGGCGTCGATATTCGCAGCGGCCAATATATCGGCATCAAGGACAAGACGATCGTGGCGGCCGCCGACGATCTGGGCGAAGCCTGCCGCAAGCTGCTTGCGGACCTGATCGCTTCGGGCGACGAGGTGGTCACGATTCTGACCGGCGAAGGCGCCGAAGAATCCGTTACGGAAGAGCTGCTCGCCTGGCTCGAAGACCGGTATCCGGAGGCGGAAATCGAGCGGCACGAGGGCGGCCAGCCTTTGTATCCTTATTGGTTTATGATCGAGTCGGATTAGGAAGAACCGCAAATTTTGACCATATTTTTGACCATAATGGAGGATTGCCGATGAACGCGGCTATCGTGACGGACAGCACGGCGGATATTCCCCGCGATGTCCGGGAACGGCTTGGCATTGATATGATTCCGTTAAAAGTCCATTTCGGCGAGCAGTCGTATCTCGACAACGTCGATCTTCAGCCTGCGCAGTTTTATGAAAAGCTGAAGGCGTCGAGCGAACTGCCGAAAACCTCGCAGCCCTCGCCCGCCGATTTCTATGAGGTCTTCAGCCGCCACGTTCAGGCGGGGCGTCCGGTGATTTCGATTCATCTTTCGTCCGCGTTCAGCGGAACGTATCAGTCGGCGCTGCTGGCGAAGTCGATGCTGGAAGGCGAGGGGGACGTGACCGTCATCGATTCCAAGTCCGCTTCCTACGGCTTCGGCATGCTGGCCGTCGAGGCGGCCGAGATGGCGCGCCGGGGGGCGTCCGTACGGGATATCGTGGACCGGATCGAGCGGATGCGCAAGGAGACGAAGCTGTATTTTCTCGTCGATACGCTCGAATATTTGCACAAGGGCGGCCGGATCGGCAAGGCTTCGGCTCTGTTCGGCACGCTGCTGAACATCAAGCCGATTTTGACGATTGACGACGAGGGCGTCATCACTCCGCTCGACAAGGCGAGAGGGCAGAAGCGCGCGTTCGCGCGGATTGCCGAAATGCTGGAAGCGGAATTCGGCGCGAATCCGCTGCAACTGACCGCAGTCGTGACGCCGGGCGATACGGCGATGGCGGACGAGTTGATCGGCATGCTGCAACAGCGTTTTGACATCCGCCGGTTTTTCCGCTCGGAGATCGGGCCGGTCATCGGCACGCACGCCGGACCGGGCACCGTGGGATTGTTCGTCAGATCCGCTTCCTTGGACGGACAGGAAACGCGAGCTTGACGGGGAAGGGTTCGGACATGTCTTCATCTTTATTTTCGATTCCGATCAAACGACTTCAAGGCGTGAGCGCCCGGAAAGAGGGGGAGCTGCACGCCTTGGGCATCTATACGGTGGGTGATTTGCTCGAATACTATCCGTTCCGCTACGAGGATTACCGGATCCGCTCGCTATCCGAAGTCAAGGACGGCGAGAAGGTGACGGTGCGGGGGACGATCGCCACGCTGCCGTCCTTGCAACGTTATGGCCGCAAGTCGAGGCTGCTGTGCCGCGTGGCGATCGAAGGTATGATCGTGACGGCCGTCTGGTTCAACCGCGCCTTCCTGAAGGATCAGCTCGAACTGGGGCGGGAGATCGTCCTGACGGGAAAATGGGATCAGCGGCGCCGGCAAATCACGGTGGCGGAATCGGAGTTTCCGGATCGCCGGAACGCGAAGTCGGGCACGCTGCAGCCGGTTTATTCCGTCGGCGGCAGCTTGACGCAGGCGTGGATGCGGCAGCGGATCGGGCAGGCGCTGGACCAGTACGGAGCGATGATCCCCGAGCTGCTGCCTCCGGAGCTGATCGAGCGGTACAAGCTGCTGCCGCGCCGCGAGGCGATTTTGCGCATTCACAGACCCGAGGATACGCAGGCCGGTCAGGAAGCGCGCCGGCGGATGGTGTACGAGGAGCTTTTTCTGTTCGAGCTGAAGCTGCAGGCCTATCGGGCGATGAACCGGAAACAGCCGGACGGCATCGCGCACAAGATCGACAGCGAGGACATACGGGCGTTTGCGGCCGGGCTGCCGTTTGAGCTCACCGATTCGCAGAAGCAAGTGATCAATGAGATTACCCGCGACATGCGGCAGCCTTATGCGATGAACCGGCTGCTGCAGGGCGATGTCGGGTCGGGAAAAACGGTGGTATCGGCGGTGGCGCTCTATGCGACGGTGAAGGCGGGGTGCCAGGGAGCGTTGATGGTGCCGACGGAAATCTTGGCGGAGCAGCACGCCCGGTCGCTCGGCAAGTTGTTCGAACCGTACGGCATTCAAATTGCGCTGCTGACCGGCAGCCTGACCGAGCGCAAGCGCCGGGATGTCATCGCCGGACTGCAAATGGGGCTGATCGACATCGTGATCGGCACGCATGCGCTCATTCAGGAGGATGTTCATTTCCGCCGGCTGGGGCTTGTCGTGCTGGACGAGCAGCACCGCTTCGGGGTTCAGCAGCGCAGCATTCTGCGGCGCAAAGGCATGAATCCCGACGTGCTGTCGATGACGGCGACGCCGATTCCGCGGACGCTGGCGATTACGATGTTCGGGGACATGGACGTGTCGACCATTCGCGAGCGCCCGAAAGGCAGGCTCCCGATCTTGACCTACTGGGTCAAGCACGACAAGATGGACCGCGTGCTCGGGCTGATCCGGCGCGAAGCGCAGCTTGGACGGCAGACTTTTTTTATCTGCCCGCTCATCGAGGAGTCCGAGAAGCTGGACGTCCAAAATGCGATCGATCTGCATGCCCAGCTTCGCCAGGCGCTGCCGGAGCTCGGCATCGGACTGCTGCACGGCCGGATGACGGCGGCGGAGAAGGAGGCGGCGATGGATGCGTTCGCGAGGGGAGAGACGGCGGTGCTTGTGTCGACCACGGTCATCGAAGTCGGCGTTGACGTGCCGAACGCGACGCTGATGGTCGTGATGGACGCGGACCGGTTCGGACTGTCACAGCTGCATCAGCTTCGCGGGCGCGTCGGAAGAGGCGAGCACCAGTCGTACTGCGTGCTGATTGCCGACCCGAAGTCGGAAACCGGCCAGGAGCGGATGAAGGCGATGACGGAGACGGACGACGGCTTCGAGATTGCCCGGCGGGATCTGGAGCTTCGCGGCCCCGGGGAATTTTTCGGAACGAAGCAGAGCGGGATGCCCGAGTTCCGGATCGCCAATCTGGCGGAGGATTTCGAGGTGCTGGAACGGGCCCGGGACGATGCCGCCGAGCTGACGGCAAGGGCTGAATTTTGGTCGTCCCCGGTCTACGCGCCTTTGCGGGATTTTCTGCAGCGCGAAGCGCAGTTTAACGGCGAGCCGCTGGATTAGGCGCGTCCCCGGCTGAAACGGATCCGCGCCCGAAGACGGAGCGGCCGAATGATGCGGCGGGCGGCGGAGCGTTTTTTGCCCGGTGCGGTCATCCTCGCCGGACGTTTGGCATAAGATAGTCAAGAATGCCGAAAGGACGTGAGAACGGATGGCCAGCTGGCAAAAGTTCGGCATCAAGCCCGAACTGGTGGAACGCATCAAGTTCAAAATGAAAAATCCGGTCACGAGAGATAAAATCAAACGGCTGATCGAGGGCCTGAACAAATACGACCTGCAGGACCGGCTCAAAGTCGCGCGTTTGGTCAAGGCGGCCGCCAAAATTTTGAACGAACCGCTCACTCATGTGCAGGAAGAGCAGATCGTCAACTTTATTTTGAGCCAAAAAATCGATCCCCAAAATACGCTGCATCTGATCAAGCTGTGGTCGATGTTCAGGTAGCTTTCCGTTCGATGCAGAGCGGATCGTCGTTTGCGGGATTGCCGACCCGCCCGTCGACTTCGTAGGCTTCCATCTCGTCTTCCGGAAACGGAACGAAGAGCCGGCGAAGCTCGGCCGGGTTCTGCACCCGCCGGTCCAGCCATAAGCTTTCGTCTTCCTTCCGCAGGATGACCGGCATCCGGTCGTGAATGTCCGCCATGAGCCGGTTGGGAGCGGTCGTCACGACGGCGCACGTATGCAGAACGTCCCCGTCCGGAGACGTCCACGTCTCGTACAAGCCTGCCATGCTGAACAGCTCGCCGCTGCGCAGCCGAATGCGGTAAGGACGTTTCTGCCCGGCCGAAGCCTTCCATTCGTAAAAGCCGTCGGCCGGCAGCAGGCAACGTTTTCTCCGAATGGCGCCGCGAAAGGCGGGACGCTCGGTCAGCGTCTCGGCCCGCGCGTTGATCATCCGGCTGCCGATTTTGGCATCGTCGGCCCACGGCGGCACAAGCCCCCACTTCAAAACGCCCAGCCGGTTGGCCTTTCCGTCGTTGACGACGGCGGGCACGAGCTGCCCCGGCGCCACGTTGTAGCGGGGGGCGTGAAACGGGACGGCGACGTGATCGGCCCTATACCGCGCGATCAGCTCCTCCAGCGTTACCGTGATCGTATATCTTCCGCACATGTCCCTTTTTCCTCCTTGCAGGAACGTCGAATGGAATCGTTATGTTTATCCTACTCGGAATTCCGGATCGAAGCCAGTCCTGCCTGCGCAATAGCGGTGAACGGCAGGCTGGCGCTGCGATTCCGTCTTGCGGCGTTATCCCGCTTTCAATGTTCCGCTTTCAATTGACGGGAAGGTGTTTACGCGGTATATTCAAAGAGCATGGATTCGTTTTTCGGACAACCGCATACCGCCCCGGGAGCTTAGGGAACTATGCTGAGAGGAAAGCTGAGTCCGCTTTCGACCGGTAAACCTGATCTGGATAATTCCAGCGTAGGAAGGTGGCCGCGAACGCATTCGATCGATATGCGTTTGGATAGACATCAGCTCGCCCTCCGGTATCGGGGGGCGGTTTTTTATGTTGTCCGGTAACGCCCAACGGAAAAGAGAGGAAACGGAGAGATGGTCATGCGCTGGCAAGGAATGTGGACAAGCTGGAAAACAAAGGGGATCGCCGCGGCGGCGGCGCTGCTGTTGCTGGGGGGCTGCGGCGGCAACGGCGGCGGAGAGGGGAACGGCTCCGCTTCGCCCGCTCCCTCGTCTTCGGCTTCGTCCGCCCCGCTTAAGGAAGTGAAGGTGGTGCTCGACTGGACGCCGAACACGAACCATACGGGACTGTATGTGGCCGCCGCCCAAGGGCTATGGGAGAAACGCGGGCTGAAGGTGGAGATCGTGCAGCCGCCGGAAAGCGGCGCGGATCAAATGGTGGCCAGCGGCGAAGCCGAATTCGGCGTCGGGGCGCAGGAGGGCTTGACGATGGCGCGGCAGCAGGGCATTCCGCTCGTCTCGCTGGCCGCCATCATTCAGCACAACACGTCGGGCTTCGCTTCGCTGAAAGAGAAGAATATCAAGGAACCGAAAGATTTCGAAGGCCACACGTACGGCGGCTGGGGCTCGCCCGCGGAGGAAGCAGTCATCGGCTCGATGATGAAGGCGCAGGGCGCCGACGTGAGCAAGGTCAAGTTCGTCAACGCGGGCATGGCCGACTTCTTCACAGCGGTGAAAAAGGATATCGACTTCGAATGGATTTTCTATGGCTGGACCGGCATTGAAGCCGAGCTGCGCGGCATCCCGATCAACATGGTTTACCTGTCCGATTTTAATAAGAAGCTCGATTATTACACGCCGCTGCTGGAAACGAACGAAGACATGATCAAGGAGCAGCCGGATGTCGTGCGCGCGTTTGTGGAAGGGGCGTCCGAAGGATACCGGTACGCGATCGAGCATCCGGACGAGGCGGCGGACATTTTGCTGAAAGCCGTGCCGGATTTGAACGCGGATCTGGTCAAGGCCAGCCAGAAATGGCTCGCGGACAAATACCAGGACGACGCTCCCCGCTGGGGCGAGCAGAAGCGGGAAGTATGGGCCGGGTATACCGAGTTTTTGAAGGAGCACGGCATTCTGACGAAAGATCTCGACATCGACGCGATGTTTACGAACGAATTTTTGCCGAAATAACGGCGAGCCGTACAAGGCCGTACGGAGGCCGGACACGGCGGAGGACGAGCGTCGGAAGACGAGCGGCGGAGAACCCGCTGCGGTGCAATAAGCTTTGAACAAAACAGGCGGCGGGCAACGCGCGTTCGAAGCGCCTGCCCGCGCCGCTAACGGAGGGAACCATCATGGCGCAAGCGCTGCTAAGCATCCAAATTTTGCCGAAGACGAAACCGGAAGATACGGACGTTTATCCTTATGTGGACAGGGCGATCGAAATCATCAAAGCCTCCGGCGTCCCGTACCGGGTCGGACCGCTGGAAACGACGATGGAGGGCGATCTGGACACGCTGCTCGACATCGTCAAGCAAATGAACGCCGCGATGTTCGAACTCGGCAGCCCGTCCGTCCTCTCCCAAATCAAACTGCTGGTCGACCGGGAGGATGGCGCCTCCATGGCTCGGCTGCTGCAGAAATATCCGGATGGCCAATAAATCGTACCGCTCCGTCCTGCTTCCGGTCGCGACGCTTTTTGGTCTTGCGCTTGTCTGGCAGGCGTCCTGCTCGCTGTTTGCGATCGATCCGTGGATGCTGCCGAGCCCGCTGGACATCGCGGAGCGAATGGGGACGGACGCCGCCCGGCTCGCGGAGCAGTCCGCGGCCACGCTGACGCTGGCGTTGAAGGGGATCGGGCTGGGCGTCGGCTTCGGCGTTGTGTCGGCGATTTTGTTTCATCTCATTCCGGGAGTGCGGACGGCCTTATCGCCCGTCATCATCATCACGCAGAACATTCCGTTAATCGCGCTCGGCCCGCTGCTGATGCTGTGGTTCGGCTTCGGGATTTTGCCCAAGCTCATCCTGCTGGTGCTCGTCTGTTATTTTCCGGTCGCTTGGTCGATGCTGGCCGGACTCGGGCAGGCCGAACCGCACTTGCGCGAATATCTGGCCATGATCGGCGCGAAGCGCTGGGAAGTGCTTCGCCGGCTGGAGCTGCCCGCCTCGCTGCCGTATTTCTTTTCCGGCCTGAAAATCACGGCAACCTACAGCATCTCGTCGGCGATCGTGGCGGAATGGCTGGGCGGCAGCGAAGGCATCGGCCATTATCTCGTCCTGAAGAAGAACGGCTACGATACCGCCGGCGTATTTTCCGCCATCATCTGCATTGTCGCGCTGTCGCTGCTGTTTTACGGCATCGCCGCGCTGCTGGAACGGCTGGTGATCCGCTGGCGTCCGCCGCGGTCCGAGGAAAAAGGAGGCAAAGCGGCATGAACGGGGAGCAGGAAGTGAAGCTTAGGCTCGACGGCGTCAGCAAGAGCTACGCGCGCGGCAAGCAGCGGCATCCCGTGCTCGACCGCATTTCGCTGACGGTGCGGGAAGGCGAGTTCGTGACGCTGATCGGCCCTTCCGGCAGCGGCAAAACGACGCTGTTCCGGCTGATCGGCGGCGTGGAACGTCCCGACGAGGGGCAAATCTATATCGGCGGAGAGCTGGCGACCGGCCGCCGCGGGCTGATCAGCTACATGCCGCAGCAAGCGTCGCTGTTTCCGTGGATGTCGGTTGCGGCCAACATCTCCTCGGCGCTGGCGTCCGCCGGCGTTCCCGCGAAGGAGGCCGAAACGCTTGCAAGCCGATGGCTGGAGCGGATCGGTCTCGGCGCCGTGGCGAAGCAATATCCGCACGTGCTGTCCGGCGGCATGCAGCAGCGGGTGTCGTTTTTGCGCGCGCTGCTGATGCCCCGCGATATCATGTGTCTGGACGAGCCGTTCGCCGCCCTCGACGCGCTGACGAGAGCCGATATGCAAGCGTGGCTGCTGCAGTTGTGGGAGGCGGAGCGCCGCTCGGTGCTGTTCGTCACGCACAGCATCGAGGAAGCCTTGACGCTGTCGGATCGGATTTACGTGCTGTCTCCGGCTCCGGCCCGCGTGCTGGCCGAGCTTGCGGTTCCGTTCCCGCGGCCCCGCCGGGTCGGCGTGTGGAAGGACCCCGCGTTCGTCGAATTGAAGGAACGGGTGCTGGCGATGTTGGGGGAGGGTGCCGCTCATGGCCGTTGACGCCCATATTCATCTCGACCAATATCCGGACGACCGGCGCTTGCCGCTCGTCGGCCGGGCGGCAAGCGCCGGCGTGGAAGGCATGGTCGCCGTCTCGATGGGATTTCCATCGTTTGCCGTTCTCGGGGAGTTGGCGTCGCGTTATCCCGGCCTCATTCTCCCGGCTTACGGCCATCATCCCGAGCAGCCGCCGCTGAAGGCGGAGGAGCTGGACCGGATGCTCGCCTGGATTCGGAAGCGTAAGCACGAGCCGTTTGCCATCGGGGAAGTGGGGCTGCCGTATTATATGCGCACGGAAGCGGAAGCTTCCGGCGAGCCGTTCGACGAAGCGCCCTATCTTGCGCAGCTGGAAGCGTTCGTCAAGCTGGCGGCCGAGCTGGACCGGCCGATCGCGCTGCACGCGGTGTACGAGGATGCCGACAAGGCGCTCGACCTGCTGGAGCGGTACCGGGTAAGGCGCGCGCACTTCCACTGGTTCAAAGGGAGCGAGGCTGCCGTCCGCCGGATCGCCGCCAATCGGTATATGATTTCGATAACGCCGGACGTGCTGTACGAACCGGAGATTCGCGAGCTTGCGGCGAACGTGCCGCTGGAGCTGCTGATGACCGAGACGGACGGCCCGTGGCCGTTCGAAGGTCCGTTCTCGGGGCGGGAGACCGTGCCGGAGATGGTGCTCGCCGTCGCGCGCGAAATCGCCTCGATTCGCGGGCTTGGCGAGAAGGATACGGCCGAGCGGCTGGCGGCGAACGCCAAGCGGTTTTACGGGATCGGCTAGCGGGTTGGCGCGGGCTTGGCTTATGTCTGTTTCGACGCCCTTCGGGGCGTTTTTTTCTTGGCGACGGATACCTTAACATCCCCTATTTGGTTTCCGTTATTTGAAGGTCATGTTCGGGATGGCTTCTGAACCGTCTTCGCTGGGTTCCTTTCTGATCAACGAGCGAACCCGCGCTGCCGTTCAGCTTGAAAAGATGGGGCATCCACGCGTTAAAGCCCGTTCGCAATGGGAGTTCCGCTTGGAGGGGGCCGCCCCGAGCCGCGGTGCTCAGCCGCCAAGTAGACCGTCCAGTACCTCTCATGGCCCTGAACGGCGGCTATATTGGATTTTGTACAGGATACCGGCTCCTTTCGCCACTTACCGGAACGTATGGTGGATTTTCTCCAATGAAAGGGCCCGAGAGCCTTGCGGATTCGGCTTCTGCGGGCCAAATGACTGGATATATCCAACATAGACCGGCTTCCGGCGCCTGAACGGTGTGTTCGGTTGGATTTTTCCAATGTAGCCACGCAGCCTATACGCGTAGCCGAGTTGCTATCAAGTTGCTATATAGTTTCACAATGGGGATATAGACGCATAGGCTGCGGTTGCTCATCGGCTGCTGTATGGCCGCGGTTGCGATGAACGAACTTTCTTCCAAGCGGTATGATGCCGCTTTCGCTCAGTCCCGCAATAACGGCTATGCTGAAGCTCCGCGCGGAAGCGCATGTTCTTTTCAGTACAACGCGATTCTTGGACAGGAGTATTATCCAAATCTCTGTCCAATGGGCGAACCCCAAGCCCGTTTGCGAAGGAGTCGAAACGTTCTGCGGCGAACATAAAACAAAGAATAGTATGCGCTTACATCCGGGAACGGGCGGGCCAAGACGATCCCAAATAGCGGCGGTGTCGGAACGTGAGAAAAAAACGTTTTATCAGCATCCGTACCAAAGTCATGCTCTTCTCCATTGTCCTCACGGTGTTTCCCATTCTGATTGTGAGCGGGTTTTCGTATTTCGAAGCGGTCAAGGTCGTCCGCAATCAAGCCATCGAGCTGAATCTGGTCAACGCGAAACAAATTTCCAACACTCTGGATATGATCATCAACGATGTCAACACCATTTCGTTAAATTTGATTCAAAACCGCGAGGTGGCCGCCTATCTTACGGCTCCGAGCCCTGAATCCAAACAGCAATATTACGCGCGGATTCTTTCCATTCTCAACGACCAGGCCTTCAATAAGAAGTATATTTACTCCATTTACATCCAGGATCGAAGCGAAACGGGGATCGACAACAGGGGGGCGGTGAATCTGGTCCCGGACGACAGGCTGCTTCAAGCGAAAGCGTTAAGAGGCAAAGAGAGCTGGTATTTCGACAGCGTGTTCGTGCAGAACAAAGAAGTGAACGTGATTTCCATGATTCGCGACATTCGGGATATCCATCATATCAGCCGGTCCCTCGGCATATTGAAAATCAACGTGCTCGAGAGCAGCGTCAGGGAACTGTACCGAACGAAAATGCAGGACCGGAGCCTCTTTTACCTGATCGATCAGGAGAAGGTCATTCTGTCGGCGCTTTCAGCCGATGAGGTCGGAAGACGGATCGAACCGTTTCGGATGCATTCGGGCATGGACGGCCGGACGGAGGGCTTTTTCAACACGAGCATCGACGGACGGAAGTACCTTGGGATTTTCTACCGGATGGAAACGCAAAATTGGCACATCGTCGAATTGACGCCGTACGAACGGATTTCGAAGCCCGGCAACGTCATTAAAAGGGTCACCTTCTATTCGATCTTAGCCAGCCTTGCCGTCTGCTTCGGTTTTATCCTTCTATTTGCCGCGAGAGTGCTGGAACCGCTCAAGCAATTCCGCGTGCTGATGAAGCATGTGGAGCGGGAACAATTCCATATGGAGATGAAGGTGCGGGGAAACGACGAAATCGCCCTGCTCGCCCGAAGCTTCAACCGCATGTCGCACCGGCTGAATGCATTGATCAATGAAGTGCACGTGTCCAAGATCAAGCAGAAGGAGGCGGAATTAAAAGCGCTCGAGGAGCAGATCAATCCCCATTTTCTCTACAATACGCTCGATCTTATTTATTGGATGAGCAGGATGGAGAAGGCTTTCGAGACGTCGGTCATGGTGAGCGCCCTGTCCCAACTGTTCCGGATCGGACTGAACAGCGGAAGCCGGTTTACGACGGTCGAAAAAGAGGTCGAACACCTTCGGCATTACATCCTGATCCAGCAAAAACGCTACGAAGAAACGATTGCGTTTGCGATTGCCGTCGAGCCGGAAACATCGGGCTGCAAAGTGACCAAGATGGTGCTGCAGCCGGTCGTGGAAAATGCGATCCGCCACGGCATCGAGCCAAAGGGCAGCAGCGGCCGGATCGAGATCCGCATTTTCCGGGAAGGGAACGACCTTGTCTATCGGGTGAGCGACGACGGAGCCGGCGCCGACGCGGCGGCCGTTCAGGCGGTGCTGGACCGGCCGGCCTCTGAGCATCAAGGGCTCGGGCTGAAAAACATTCATGACCGGCTCAAGCTCAATTACGGCGCCCGGTACGGCGTCACATTCGAAAGCGTGCCTGGCGAAGGGACGACCGTGACCATCCGGCAACCCTTTGAGAAAGGAACGATGAAGGATGTATAAAGTGATGGTTGTAGACGACGAAATCATCGTGCGCAAAGGCATCATGACTTCCATCGACTGGTCCGAGCACGGCATCGCGATCGCGGCAGAGGCCCGAAACGGCAAAGAGGCGTTGGACAAACTGCAACAGCATCCCGTTGATCTGATCTTAACGGACATCCGGATGCCCGTCATGTCGGGAATCGAGCTGGCAAGAACGGTAAAAAGCGAATATCCGGACATCGAGATGGTTCTGCTGAGCGGATATGAAGATTTTCAGTATGCCAAGGAAGCGATGTCGATCGGCATCCGCCATTATTTGCTCAAGCCGGTCATCGCCGAGAAACTGGTCGAGCTCCTTTCCGGGTTCCGCGACCGGGAGCGGAGCAAGCGGCTCGCCAAGCAGGAAGAACTCATCAAGAACAAGCTGTTCAACGAACATTTGCCCTTCATGAAATCGAAGCTGATGAACAGCCTGATCGATCGACAATCGGATGCCGGAGACATTCTCGAAAAGGCCGGAACGCTGCAGATCCAACTTACGGGACCGGCTTACCAAGTGATTGTCGTGAAAGCGGATGGCGATTGGCTTCATGCGCAGCGCCTGTCCAGGAAGGAATACGAAGCTCTCGCGTTCGCCTTTCTCAACATTACGGAAGAAACGCTGGTCTCCCGTTTTCCGGGATTTGTCAGCTTCGGGGAGCCCGGAACGCTGATCGGCCTGATCAATCTTCAGCCGGGAACGTCGATACAGGCCGTCTGCGAAGAGATCCGCTCGAACCTCCTGCAATATTTGAAATTGCCCGTATCGATCTACACCGGGCAGCCGGTACGCCGCCTTTCGGCCATTGCCGGCTGTTATGAAGAAGCGGCCAACGCCATTCGGCGCAAGGCCTGCAGCGAAGCGGGAAAAACGATTGCTGTGGCGTCCGAACAAGCGAAGGCCCAATCCAAGCTGGTGAAAGAGGCGATCCGGTACGTCTTGAGCCATTACGGCGAACCGATCGGACTTCGCGAAGCGGCCGACCACGTGTGCGTGACGCCGGCCCATTTGAGCAAAGTGTTCAAGGAAGAGATGGGGGTTACGTTCATGAAATGGCTGAACCGGATCAGAGTGGAAGAGGCGAAGCGGCTATTGGCGGACACCTGGCTTAAAACCTATGAAATCGCGGAAAAAGTCGGTTATCGGGATTATAAATATTTTTCGCTGATCTTCAGAACGTATGCCGGCTGTTCTCCG
The DNA here is from genome assembly GCF_000378425.1 of Cohnella laeviribosi DSM 21336. GTDB lineage: Bacteria > Bacillota > Bacilli > Paenibacillales > Paenibacillaceae > Cohnella > Cohnella laeviribosi. The sequence goes on from NZ_KB899808.1 coordinate 46,139, forward strand.
CGGGACTACCGAAACCGGCAAGACCGGTTTTCCGGCGGAAACGGAAACGGGGGAACCGTATGAGAAAAATCGCCGCAACGCTTCTTTGCGCCTTGCTCGCCGCGGCATCGGCTTTGTCCGGCTGCGGCGGTCCGCATGATTTCCGGAATGTTGCAACCGCGAACCACAGCTTCGGAGCCGGTCCGGGTTCCCAAATTACGCTTACGCTGACGGATTCATGGACGACGACGTCGACGGCGGCCGTGGATGTCGTTCATCGGACGCTGATCGAGCGGTTCAAGCAAGAGAATCCGGAGATCGAAATTTCCGAGGATATCCTCGACAACGCCTTGCTCAAGACGAAAATCAAAACGCTGGCCGCCGGAAACGTGCTGCCGGACGTGTTTATGATGCTCGGATCGGATGCCGAAATGTTTCTGGAAAACAAACTCATTATGCCCGTTGACGATTTGCTGGCGAAGGATCCGGCATGGAAACGGGGATTTCGCCCGGAAGCCTTCGACGATTTTCGGATCGGAGGCGCGCTCGCCGGCGTTCCGATGCAGATGACGGCGACGTCCATCGTGTATTACAACGGGGAGATCTTCAAACGTGCCGGTTACGACGCTTTTCCTGCGACATTTGACGCCTTCGTCGATGCGGTGGAGAAGATCAAGGCGATGGGCATTACGCCGATTGCGATGGGGAATAAAGACCAGTGGGTGGCCGTCTCCTGCTTGCTCAGCACGCTCGGAGACCGGTTTACCGGAACGGAGTGGTTTGCATCCATCGAAGACAACAGCGGCGCGAAGTTTACGGACAAGCCGTTTGTCGACGCGCTGGCGGCCGTCAAACGGCTTTCCGACATCGGGGCGTTCAACGCCAACCTCAACAGCCTCGACAATATCCAGCAGCGGACGGCCTATTATGTCGGCAAGGCGGCCATGTTCCTCGAGGGCGGCTGGGCGGTCTCATCTGTCGTGGCCGATGCGCCGAAGCCGATTCTGGACCGTACGCATCTGGCCGTCCTGCCTGCCGTGACCGGCGGAAAAGGAAGGGCGGAAGCGGTATCCGGCGGCTCCGGATGGGCGCTTGCGCTCAATGCGAATTTGACGGGAGCGAAGCTGGAAGCGGCGGTTCAACTTGTGAAGCTGTTGACTGGCGAAACGGCGGCGAATATGGCGGCGGAGCGGGGCGATATCTCCGCATCGCTGGCGACAAGCTACGACAGAAGCCGCTCTTCCGCGCTGTTCGAGGAATATTTGGACCTGCTGGAGAAGGCGGACATGACGCCCGTATACGACGTGCGGTTGCCGCCCGAAGTCGTTCAGTCTCTCAACAAAGGGCTGCAGGAGCTCCTGACGCCGGGTTCGAAGCTGACGCCCGAAACGTTGGCGCGGCAAATCCAGGACACCTACAGCCTCGCCGTAGAACAGCCCTGACGGCGATCGCAAAAAAATGGATATAATCACAAAAGTACAGGGATTTACGGTGCCGGGGCGCCATTTTATACTCATTTTTGAAAGCGTTTACTTTCGTTTGGGAAGGGAAACGCGAAAGCGCATAGGGGGGAGCGGGAAGCATGAAAATGAAAGCGGCTACGGCTGTGCTTGTCGGTTTGCTGATGACCTTTTCGCTTTTGGCCGCATGTTCGAACTCGCAAGAATCGCTGTCGCAGACGAATGCGCAAACGGACAATCCATCCACCGGCAGCGGCACGGCGAATCCGTCGGGAATCGGCGCGGCTGCGGGCGATACCGGTCAGGGGGCCTTAGCGGACAACGCGAAGGAAACGCCCCGGAATGAAACCCTTTATATCAACGGCCTGCAATGGGGCGCCCCGACCAACTTCAACTTGCTCAGCGGCAACCCGGCTTTTCCGATCAACTACGGAAACTCGCGGGAACTGATTTACGAAACGCTGTTCATGATCAATATGATCGACGGCAAGCTGGAACCGCTGCTCGGCAGCTCTTATACGTGGACCGACGACAAAACGCTGAAAATCGAGCTCAACAAGTACGCCAAATGGAGCGACGGCCAGCCGTTTACGTCCGACGACGTGGTGTACACGTATAAGCTCGGCCAGAAATATGAGATTAACTGGACCAGCTACTGGGATTATATCCAAGACGTCGTGGCGGACGGCCCTCATGCGGTCACCATTACGCTAAAGCCGGATAACCCCAACAAGCTGACCGTGACGGAAAGCATCGAGCTGATCCCGATGCTGCCGAAGCACATTTGGGAAGAAATCGAGAAGAAAGCGGGCAACGACCTAGCTGCCATCCGCAAAGAATTCAATGCGGACCCGGTCGGCACCGGACCGTATAAAATCTATTTTTACAACGACCAGAAGATCACGCTCATCCGCGACGACAATTATTGGGGCCAATCGCTGTTCGGCAAGCTTCCCGCACCGAAGTACATCACCCATGTCATCTACAAGGACAACGCGGCCGGAGACCTGGCGTTCAAGAACGGCCAAGTGGACGTGTCGCAGCAGTTTACGCCTCAGGTATGGAAAATGTGGGAGAGCGGAGCGCCGGTCAAAACGTATTTGAAGGACGCGCCGTACTATTTGCCGGGCTCGATGCCGTCCATCTTCTTCAATCTGTCGAAGAAAGGGCTTGACAACGCGGACGTCCGGAAAGCGATCGCGATGGCGATCGACTACAAGAAAATTTCGCAGCTCGCGATGAGCGGCTATTCCGCCGACATGAAGCCGTCCTTGACGCTGGATACGCCGGCGGAATCCAAATTCGTCGACCAGGATGCGATTCGGCCGCTGCAGTGGACGACCGATGTCAAGGCGGCGAACGAACTGCTGGACAGCATCGGCGCCAAGAAAGGCAAAGACGGCATTCGCGTGCTGAACGGCCAGCGGCTGGGGCCGTACGATATCGAATGCCCTTACGGCTGGTCCGACTGGAACGCCGCGCTGGAAATCGTCGCGCAAAGCGCGAAGGCGATCGGCATCGAAATCCGAACGAAATTCCCGGAAGCTCCGGTATGGAACAACGATCTGCAGACGGGCAAATTCGACATCATCATGAATACGCCGGCCGGCAGCGTCACGCCTGCCAACCCTTGGAGCCGAGCAAGAACGATCATGTACTCGAAAGGCGTCGCCCCGATCGGGGAAATGGCGTTCTGGAACTGGGGCCGCTATAAAAACGACAGAGCGGACGAAATCATCGACCAAATTCCGACCGCAACCGATGAGGAAGCCAAGGCGCTGTACACGGAGCTGACGAAAATTTGGCTGCAGGACGTTCCTTCCATCCCGCTCATGTACCGTCCGTGGGTGTTCTATACGGTCAACGAATCGGTATGGAAAGGGTTCCCGGTCGACGGCGACGGCAGCAACATCCCGCCGCAAATCGCAATGGACGGAGCCGGCATCAAAGCGCTGTACAAAATCACGAACTAGCGCGGGGGTGCGGAACGCTTGAATGCCTACACGAAATATTTTGTAAAGAAATCGGGATGGTATCTGGCTACGCTGCTTGTCGCGCTTGTGCTCAATTTCCTGCTGCCGCGGCTGATTGAAGGCAACCCGGTCAGCACGATCGCTTCCCAGGTCTCGCAGGGCATGACGGACAGCGACTCGATCAAGAAAGTATACGAAAACTTCATGAAAGAATTCGGGATCGACAAGCCGCTTATCGTCCAGTTCGGGATTTATTTGAAGCATCTCTTCATGGGCGATTTGGGCACTTCGTTCGGTTTGTATCCGCGCAAGGTGTCGGATATTTTGGCTTCGGCCGTCCCTTGGACGGTCGGACTGCAGCTTCCCGCCATTCTGGTCGGCTGGATTCTCGGCAACGTGCTCGGCGCCGTGGCGGCGTACCGCAAAGGCCTTTTCGATAAAGTGCTGTTTCCCGCCGCTTTGTTCATCAACTCGATTCCTTTTTTCACGCTGGCGATTATGATGCTGTACTTGTTCGGGATTACGCTGAAATGGTTTCCGATTTCCGGCGGCTACGACTTTCAGATGGCGCCGCATTTCAGTCTCGAATTTATCGGTTCCGTCATCAGACACCATACGCTGCCCTTTCTTTCCATCGTGCTCGTGACGATCGGCGGCCAGGCGATCGGGATGAGGGAGATGTCGATTTACGAATTGAACGCCGATTATGTGCTCTACAGCAAATTGCTCGGCATTCGGGACTCCCGCGTCGCCAGGTACGTATTCAAGAACGCCATGCTGCCCCAGATCACGGGACTGGCCTTGTCGCTCGGCACGATGGTCGGCGGGTCGCTGATCTGCGAGATCGTCTTCAGTTATCCGGGCATCGGCACGTGGCTGTTTACGGCCATTCGCCAGCTCGATTACCCGCTGATCTCCGGCTGCACCTTGCTGATTGCGCTGACCGTGCTGCTGGCCAACTTTACGATCGAGATGATATACGGCATCGTCGATCCGAGGATCAAGGCGGCTCAAATGGAGGAAAACTGAGATGACGCATTCCGTCCGCATCTTGCTGAAATCGCCCAAATTTCTGATCGGCGCGATTGCGACGCTGCTCATGCTCGCGCTCGTCGTGATTTATCCGCTCGTCAATAAGAGCGACCCGTTCGAGATGAAGGCGCTTGCCTTTCAGCCTCCCGGTTCCGGCTTGCCGCTGGGCTCCGACAATTTCGGCAGGGACTTGTTTCTGGAACTCGTGTACGGAATCCGGACTTCCGTCGCGGTCGGCCTTATCGCCGGCCTGTGCGCCACCGCGATCGGTCTTATCATCGGTCTCGCTTCGGGCTATGTCGGGGGATGGATCGATAACGTCCTGACGGCGGTTACGAACATGTTTATCGTCATTCCTTCTTTTATAATTCTGATTCTCGTCTCCGTCAGCGTCAATTCCCGAAGCTCGCTTGTCGTGGCGCTCATCATCGGGCTGACCAGCTGGCCGTGGACGGCGCGGGCGGTACGGGCGCAAACGGTATCGTTGCGCAACCGCGACCACGTGAACCTCGCGAAAATTTCCGGGCACAGCACGCCGAGAATTATCGCCTTCGAGATTCTTCCTTATATCGCTTCTTACGTCGTCATGGCGTTTATCCTCCAGGTCGCTTCCGGCATATTGGCCGAGGCGTCGATTTCGATGCTGGGGCTCGGACCTTACAATACGATATCGCTCGGGATCATGATGAACTGGGCGCTCGTTTTCGAGGCTCCGGTCTCCGGCGCTTGGTGGGCCTTCATTCCGGCCGCTTTTGCCATTGCCGTGATCACGTTCTCCCTCTATATGATGAATACGGGAATGGACGAGATTTTCAATCCGAAGATAAGGAGCTAGCGCATGAGCCCAAACATGCTGGAGATTGCCCAAAGCGATGTTCCCGCCGCCCGCCGAACCGTTCTGGAAGTCAAGGAACTGAAGACCTACTACAAAACCCGTCTGAAAGAAAAGGTTCATGCCGTGGACGGCGTCAGCTTTGCGCTTGAGGAAGGAAAGACGCTCGGAATCGCCGGCGAATCCGGCTGCGGGAAGTCGACGCTCGCTTTAAGCCTCATGGGATTTTATTTTCCGCCGCTTTACTATAGCAGCGGGTCGATCATGATTGGCGGCATCGACATCATGCAGCTGAGCAAGGAGCAGCTAAGGAAGCGGATTTTGGGCCGGGAAATCGCCTATATTCCGCAGGCGGCGATGAACGCGCTCAATCCGACGCTGAAGATCCTTCATTTTATCGAGGATATCATGAAGGAGCATCGCCCCGAGCTGACGAAAAGCCAGGTTCGGGAAATGGCTGCCGAGCGTTTTCGGACGCTGCATCTTTCGCCCGACGTCCTGAACGCCTACCCGAACGAGCTGTCGGGGGGGATGAAGCAGCGGACCGTGATCGCCATTTCGACGATTCTGAATCCGAACGTGCTGGTTGCGGACGAACCGACCTCGGCGCTTGACGTCACCTCGCAAAAAGCGGTGATCAAACTGCTCAAGGAATTAATCGGGAAGAAGTTCATCAAGTCGCTGATCTTCATCACCCACGAGCTGCCGCTGCTCTATCACGTCGCCGACGACATTATGGTCATGTACGCCGGCGAAATCGTGGAGCGGGGCACGGCGCGCCAGATGATCTTCGACCCGTATCACCCGTATACGAAGCGGCTGATGGGCTCCATTATCGTTCCGGAAGAAGGCATGAAAGCGCACAAGCTGGCCGCCATTCCCGGAGCGCCGCCGAATTTGAAGATGGCCATTGACGGCTGCCGGTTCGCGGACCGGTGCACCTACGCCGCGGACGCGTGCAGGCACGGGAAGATCGATAACCGCACGGCGGGCGAGCGCGTTTACAGGTGCATCTTCGGGCCCGGCACCTTAAAGGAGTGGTATGCGAGTGAAGAACGCTGACGTGCTGCTGAGCGGCACGAACATCACGAAGGTTTTCGGGTACGGGAAACATAAGAAGACGGCCGTTCAGGATGTCAGCTTCTCCTTCCACGAAGGCGAGATCGTCTCGATCGTCGGCGAGAGTGGAAGCGGCAAAACGACGTTGGCGAAAATGCTCATGGGACTGCTGAAAGAAACGAGCGGCGAGGTCCGGTACAGAGGAAAACCGAGGCAGCTGAAAAGCCATGCGGACCGGAAGAAGTACTGGAAAGACATACAGGCGATTTTCCAGGATCCGTTCTCGTCGTTCAACGTATTTCACAAAGTGGAGAAGCTGCTGACCGATTGCATGAAGCTGCAGGGGCTCAAGCTGACGAAGGAAGAACAGTTTCGGAAAATGAAAGAAGCCTGCTCCTTCGTCAATCTGAAGTTCGAGGAACTGCACAACAAATATCCGTTCGAGCTTTCCGGCGGACAGATGCAGCGGCTCATGATCGCGCGGATTTTCATGCTGCATCCCAAAATCCTGATTGCGGACGAACCGACGTCCATGATCGACGCCTGTTCGAGATCGACGATCCTCGATATGCTGCTGAAGCTGCGGAAGGAAAACAACATGACGATTATTTTCATTACGCATGACGTCGGCCTCGCCTACTACGTGAGCGATACGCTGTACATTATGGAGAAAGGGAGGATTGTGGAAAGCGGCCCTGCCGAGGATGTCATTCTAAACCCGAAGCACCGGTACACGCAGCAGCTCATTTCCGACGTTCCCAAAATCCACGAGGAGTGGAATCTGGCGAACTAGCGCCCCGAAAGCCCGTTTACGACGGGCTTTTTGCGTTGTTCGCCGACGAATCCGGCGCCGGGGCGAAATGGCTTCGCGGATGCGATGCGAACAGATGCGAATAAAGATTAAACATGGTAGCTTCCGACCGGCTCGTTCAGCACCCATTCGAGCAGCAGCATTTGCTCTTCCAGCCGGGCGATCATCTCCCGGGCGGAAGCGGAAGCCTCGCCTCCGTCCGCGTTCGCCGCCTCTTCCAGCTGCCGCTTGCGGACAGCCAGCTCGTTGTACTTGCGTTTGATTTGATCCGCTGTTCTCATGACGTTTCGGGTTCCCCTCGCTTGTGCGCGTATTCTGGACCGTTACGGTCCGCTCCTTTCATTGATAGCACAATTGGGGCCGGGGCGCAACGCAGGCGCGGGACTGGCCAAGCGGATCGTCTATGGGGAGGGCGCTTCGGGCTTCAAACTTTGTGTGCAACCCATCCCGTCAACAGGAATATATTGTTCATTGAAAGGGAACAATTGTTCGTATTAGAATGAGAACAAACGTTCCCGGATCAGATGGCGGATAGGAGCGATGAGCGTGTCGATGGAGAAATGGATCGGGCGAACGGTGGAGATCATATACGTGGACCGCAAAGGGGCCATTACCCAGCGCCTGATCGCCGTGCGCTCGGTGCAAGGCGGCCGGGTGCGGGCTTACGATTACGGCAGGAGAGCGTTCCGGACCTTTCATGCGGACGGGATTTTGGCGCAGGCGCCGGTGGGCGGGCATGTCTGCTGAACGGATCATTTTTCTGGTCGACGCCCAGTCGTTTTACGCGTCGATCGAGAAGGCGGGGCGTCCGGAGTTGAGCGGCAAGCCGGTCGCGGTTGGCGATCCGGCCCGCAAGTCGGGCATTATTCTGGCCGCCTGCCCGGTCGCCAAGGCCCGCGGCGTGACGACGGCGGAGCGGGTGGGCGAGGCGCTGGCCAAGTGCCCCGAACTGGTTGTGATCCGCCCGAGGATGCAGACGTACCTTTCCATTTCCCTGCTCATGACCGAGATTTACGAATCGTTTACCGAACAGGTGGAGCCCTACAGCATCGACGAGCAGTTTCTGGACGTAACCGGCTCGGTCATGCAGTACGGCGAAGCCGAAGAGATCGCCCGCAGCATCCAGAGGAGCATTCTCCTGACGACAGGCGTATGGTCGCGTGTAGGCATCGGTCCGACGAAGATATTGGCCAAGATGGCCACGGACAACTTCGCCAAGAAGCGGCCGGACGGCATTTTCACCCTCTCTTTCGACCGGCTGGAGCCGGATCTGTGGCCCTTGCCCGTTCACCAGATGTTCATGGTGGGCTCGCGGATGACGAAGCACTTCATGCGGATGGGCCTGAACCGGATCGGCGATATCGCGCGGCTTCCGCTCGACGAATTCAAGCGGCGGATGCGCCGGGAGATGGGCAGGCAAAGCGACATTCAGGCGGAATATTACTGGCAGACGGCTCGGGGCATCGACCCGAGCCCTGTCGTGCCGGGCGTGCGCGGCAAGCTGAAATCGATCAGCCACGGCAAAGCGCTCAGAAGCCGCCTGTACGGCAGGCTCGAGGACATCGAGGTGGTGCTGCTGGAGCTGGTTGTGGAGGTGTGCCGGCGCAGCAGGCGGCACGGCTGCATGGGGCGCGTCGTGTCGGTTGCGGCGGCGGAGACCGACGGAAGCCGCACGTCGGGGTTCAGCCGTCAGATGACGCTGCCGCAGCCCAGCTCTTTGACGCACGAGGTGGCTGCCGCCGCCCGCAAGTTGTTCATCGAGCATTGGAGCGGCCTGCCCGTCAGCCATCTGAGCGTGTCCTTGACCGAACTGTCGGACGACCGCACGTTCCAGCTTACACTGTTCGAGGATCGTTGCGCGGTCTACAGCCTGGAAAAAGCCACAGACAAGATTAAGGACCGGTACGGAAGCGACGCGATTATGCGCGCCTCCTCCTTGCTGCCCTCCGGGGTGGCGAGAGAGCGGGCCGAGCAGATAGGAGGTCATTATAAGTGAGCAAACTCGACGGCAACGAGCGGTGGCAGTCCAAAATGCTGCTTCCCGAGCATCAGGAGCAATACGATTCCCGGCACGAGAAGCCGTCGGGCCATCCCAGTCCGGATGAGCTGACCATGGTCCGGGACTATGTGCTGCTTCCTTATATGATGACGATGGTGCAGAAATGCATGGATGAGCTTCAGCATTCGTCCCATCTGCTAAAGCGGCTGTATTTGGGCGCGACGCAGGTGCTGATGAACAAGATCAACAAGGACATGTACGAGTTGCGGCGGGAACTAAGCAGGAGAAAAATTAAAATCCTCGACGAGGAAATGGGGGACCTGGTCGTGTACCACCATTTCGTCTGCCGGGGCTATCAGGAACGGCTGGGGATCGTCCGGGAAGTGATGCGGGCGGAAATCAGCATGCGCATGGCCAAATATATAGGCGATATCCTCAGGCCGATGAAAGAATAAACAAGGCATCATTCCATCTTGCCGAGCGACGCGAAAGAGCCGTCCGAAGGGAGAGTCACCCGGGAACGGCTCTTTTTTGCATGCGAAAACGCGGCTTCGGGCGACGCGGCGCACGTTCCCGAAGCCGGCGGCATCAGGGGCGGATGCTGACGCGCGTGCCGATCGGCACCAGAGCGGAAAGCGCCAGCACGTCTTCGTTGTGCATCCGGATGCACCCGTGCGATACTTCATGACCGATGGAAGAAGGATCGTTGGTGCCGTGGATGCCGTAATGCGGCCGCGACAATCCCATCCAGAACGCCCCAAACGGGCCGCCGGGATGGGCTTGCTTGTTGATGATCGTATATTCCCCCGAAGGCGTCATGGTGACCATTCGGCCGATGCCGACGGGAAACGCCCTGGTGACGACGTCCCCGTCCAGCAAATAAAGCTTTCGATCCGACAAATCGACGATGATCCGGTAATCGGGCATACTTGCTCGCTCCTTTCGGCAGATCGATCTTGCCCAATCAGCTTATGCCGGAGCGAAGCGAAAGGGGCAACCGGGCGGGAGCGGGCATAGTGCAGTTGGCGAATAACGGGCAATCCGATCGGCAAGGGACGACAAAAAAACGGCGAAGTCCGACAAAAAGCGGGGCAGGGGGCGTGTGCGGATAAAAGAAATTGCGGGAAATGTCGAAACGGCATGCTAGAATTTAGTTATATGACTTATATTGTTTCATTGGTTTTATTAAGGGTACAAAGTGAAAACATATTATCTTGGCTACAACGGCCAAAGAATCGGAGGGCCGATAAAGCGGGACGAAGCGACTGCGCTTTTTTTCGCTACCCGCCGCTCCGTCAAAGGGTTGTGCATACTGGTATACGACGAAAGAGACCGCTTGATCCGGCAAATCCCGAAAAAGCTCCATAAGCGCGCCAAACGTTGACGGGGAAACGATGAACGGAGCGGACAGTTCGGTCCGTCCGTCGTTCGCTTCCTCGGGCTTGTTCATAAACCGCGAAATAGGCGGGCAAATGGTTATCGTCCCTCTTGAACAAACTTCTCAATCCGGGATTTTATAGCGTCGCGTACGGCGCGGAATTGCGCCAGGATCTCTTCTTCGGTGCCGGTCGCCTTCGCCGGATCGTCAAAGCCCCAGTGCCATTTGGCCGCGTTAGGATTCATGATCGCCGGACAATGCTCGTCTGCATGGCCGCACAGCGTAATCACGCAGGTTGCGCGGTTTAATATCTCCGGATCGATGACGTCGGATGTGTGATGGCTGATGTCGACGCCGGCTTCCTTCATGACTTGCACCGCACGCGGATTCAAGCCATGCGCTTCGAGGCCTGCGCTTCTCACTTCGTATTTGTCTCCGCCAAGAGCCTTCAGAAAGCCCTCTGCGATCTGACTGCGGCAAGAATTCCCGGTGCACAGAAAATAAACAAGCGGTTTGTTGCTCATCTGTTGAGACTCCTTCGTAAAATGTTGTTTTTTTAACGGTTCGGTTAACCGACAACTTTGAGCCATAAGAAGAGCCCGGTCAGCGTCGCGAACAGGACGGGAACCGTCAGGGCGATTCCGGTCTTGAAATAAGCTCCCCATGAGATCTTGACGCCCTTGCCCGACAATACATGAAGCCAAAGCAGGGTCGCCAAGGAACCGATCGGGGTGATTTTGGGCCCCAGATCGGAACCGATGACATTCGCGTAGATGAACGCTTCCCGAAGAATTCCCGTCGGATTCGAATCTTGGATGGCTATGGCGTCGATCATCACAGTCGGCAAATTGTTCATGATCGAAGAGAGAATTGCGGCAATAAAGCCGGAACCGACGGTTGCGACGAACAATCCTTGATCGCCAACCCATTTCAATCCGTTTCCAAGTTCATCCGTTAGCCCCACATTCCGAAGCCCGTAGACGACGACGTACATGCCGATCGAGAAGACGACGACGGACCAGGGCGCGCCTTTGACCAGCTTCCAAGCGCGGATTTCCCGGCTTTGCCCGGCCAGAAGCAAGAACACGATGGCAGCCGTGCCTACGATCAACGAAACCGGGACGCCGATCCATCCGCTGGTCAAGTAAGCGGCAAGCAGGACCGCCAAAATGACCCATGAGATTCGGAACAAACGGATATCCTTAATCGCTTCGGCCGGCTTCTTCAACTGCGCCAAGTCATAATGCTTCGGTATGCTTCGACGGTAGAAAAGGTACAGAACAAGCAAACTGGCTGCGACCGAGAAGAAGGTGGGCACGATCATTCGGTTCGCATACTCGACAAACCCGATGCCGAAAAAATCCGACGATACGATGTTCACCAGGTTGCTGACAACGAGCGGCAGCGATGCCGTATCGGAGATAAATCCGCTTGCCATGACAAAAGGCAGGACCATGCGTTCGTCGAACTTTAACGCGCGCACCATGGCGAGAACGATCGGCGTTAAGATTAAGGCGGCTCCGTCGTTCGCGAAGAAGGCAGCAACCGCGGCTCCGAGAAGAACGACGCAGACGAACATGAAGGTTCCGTTTCCTTTCGCGAGACGAGCCATATGCAGCGCAGCCCATTCAAAAAATCCGATCTCATCCAAGATCAAAGAGATCAAGATGATGGCTACAAACGCCAGCGTAGCGTTCCAGACGATTCGGGTCACATCCCAGACATCGTGCAAATGAACGACTCCGCAAATGAGGGCGATGACGGCGCCGCCGCAAGCGGACCATCCAATCCCCAGCCCCTTAGGCTGCCAGATGACGAAAACGAGCGTGACGAGAAAGATGACGGCGGCTAATGCGAGCATGCGACCTCCAAGTTAACAGCAAGAGTTGGATCCGAGCGACTGAATGCGGTCTTTCATGGAAGGAAGTTGATCCAAAATTTCTTTAAGATAGGGCTTATCGTCTATATTCAAGGAGTAATAAACCCACTGGCTGCGACGGGTTTCATTCACGATTCCGCCCGTCTTTAATTTCTTTAAATGCTGACTGATATTCGGCTGGGTGGTCTCCAGCAATTCGACGATGTCGCAGACGCACATCTCCCGCTCTTTAAGCAAAGCCATTATCGTCAATCGCGTCTTGTCGGAGAGAAGCTTGAGGGTTTCGGCCATTTCGGCAATGGATTGCGGCACAGCTTCCAATGATCTCCCTCCTTTCAGGCTTATGTACGGTTATATTCGCGTTTGATTATATAATGAATTGGTTATATTATCAACTGCTTATATAAAAGTTAGCCCTGGGTTCATATACGATTCCAAATCGACATTAATTGGGCTGCTTTAGCAGAGCGAGGTAATGGTTTACAGATTGCGCGTTTAAAACGGCTGTGCTATGCTTAAAATATCAAGGGAGCCGTGCTGCTAACACGACTCCCCCGACAACAGCCGCTTTAAAGGGCGGTAGGCTTGTTGGTATTACGGGTGGAAATAGACCGCATACCTTTGGCGAGGGCGGTCTATTTCTTTTTGTGGAATGAAAGAATCATAACGACCAATGTCGCAAATGAAATCATCAGCGTCAAGGTCTGATACACTTCCACGGGCATCACCTCCCTTCCGGGAGACTAGCCGACCGCCCTTGCAAGCCATTCTGTTGTAAGAAGATTATACCATTTTAGTCTACTAACCGGTGGGCTTTTTATTTTTGCCTGCGAGGTGATTCTTATGTTTTCTGACAATGGCTACCAATTGGCTGCCAAAGAAGAAAATTAAACAGATTTTTTATGCGATTCAAGAACGAATGCTTTGCTAAAAAATGCAGCAATATCAAGGGGATTCGGTTTTTTATAAATAAAAAATCGAGCCCCGTCTCGCGACGAGGCCCTCATGGGAGAGGAGAAACCGGACGAAGAGCTTATGGGGAAACGTAAGTCTTCTCCGCGGTTGTCCCCGGCGCCGGTTAAGCGCCGGTACTACCATTGTGACCGTTCGGGACGGAAATATACGCGCGGGCGGGAAAATTTTTTTGCGGACGGTGCGGAAGGAAAATACACAATCTTTTGCGGCGCGGCGGAATGTGGTAACATAGCACCATCAGCGCCTCGAATGAGCTTATGGCGGCGGGGCGAAGGTGCGAGGGATAGCAACGTGAGAGTCATATCGGGAGAAGCCCGGGGACGGCCGCTGAAGGCGGTGCCGGGCCATTCGACACGTCCGACGACGGACAAGGTGAAGGAAGCGCTGTTCAGCATCATCGGTCCGTATTTCGACGGGGGACGGGTGCTCGACCTTTTTGCCGGAACCGGCGGTCTCGGGATCGAAGCGCTGAGCCGCGGCGCGGATCATGCGGTGTTCATCGACGCGAACCCCAAAAGCGTGGCGGTCATCCGCCACAACCTGGAAGCGACAGGACTTGCGGGAAAAGCGGAAGTGTACCGCAACGACGCGGGCAAAGCGGTCCGGCAGTTGGAGCGCCGGGGAATGAAGTTCGATCTGATTTTTTTGGACCCCCCTTATATAATGAAGGATTGCGCGGACCGGCTGCTCGATCTGGCGGCAAGGGGGCTGGTCGCGGACGGGGCCACCGCCGTGGTGGAGCATGAATCGGGCTTCGATTACGGAGACCGGTTCGGCGCGTTCGGGCGGCGGCGCCATGCGACCTACGGCGAAGTCGCTCTATCCATATATCGTTACGAAGGAGAGGCATAAATGGCGCCAAAAACATCCAGACCGGAAGGGGAACGCCAAAGCCGGATCGCGGTGTACCCCGGCAGCTTTGATCCGGTGACATTCGGCCATCTGGACATCATTCGCCGGGCGGCAAAGCAGTTTGACCGGCTGATTGTGGCGGTGTTGAACAACACGAAGAAAAACGCGCTGTTCACGGTGCAAGAACGGACCGAGCTGTTGCAGGAAGTGACCAAGGACATCCCGAACGTCGAGATCGACAGCTTCCGGGACCTGCTCGTCCGTTACATGCGATCCCGGAACGCGCAGGTAAGCGTGCGGGGCATTCGTTCCGTCACCGATTTCGAGTACGAGTTGCAAATGGCATCCACCAACCGCCACCTGGACGAAGGCATCGAAACGATCTTCATGATGACGAATCCGAAATATTCGTATTTAAGCTCCAGCATTGTCAAGGAGATCGCCCAGTTCAACGGCCAAGTCCAGGAACTGGTGCCGCCGGCGGTTGAAGCCGCGCTGCGGCGCAAATTCGGAACGTCCCCATCTTCTACATAATTGCGGCGGAGATCATTGCGGCTGCAAGTTCAACAGCTTTATTTCACGGCATCGCCCTCCGACTGGCCTTCGGGGCCGGACGGAGGGCGACTTCTTTTCCGATAGCGCGAACGATCATCGCGCGGTTCGGGCAAGCGATTGGCTCACGAACCGGGCGGATCCTTCGGCTTGCCCTTGGACGGACGGATGATCGCGGCGAGCAGCGCCAGCAGCAGAAAAACGCCGATGGACGCGGCGGCGGTGGCCAGCGTCGCGGCCGACAGCTTCCAGCCGCCCGGCAGCGCGAAGACGGCTTCGCCCGCGATGGAGGCCGGCTCGGCGGCCCAGGCGGGAACGAAACGCTTGAGCCAGTCCTGTTGGACGGCGAGCGCAAGCGGGTAGGCGAAGGCGAGCGCCAGCGCGGCGTGAAACAGGCGCGCGGCGATAAAGCGCAGCCAGGGGAACGGAATGCGCGTCCCGAAAACGGCGCGCGCTTGCAGCAGGCCGCACACGCCCGTCCAGGCAAGCGCTGCGGCAAGCAGGGCGGCGGCGCGGGCGGGATCGGCCTCGAACAGGGCGGAACGGCTCGTTTCATAGGCGCCGAGGTGCATTTCGTACGCCCCGGGAACGGCAACCCAGGCGTCCGCTCCGGGGATAGCCAATTGAAGCATGCGCAGCAGGACGGAGCTGAGCATGATCAGGCCGCCGACGGCCATCAGCATCGACACGGCGCGGGTCACCGCTTCGGCGATCTGCTGGCCGAACGGCCGCCCGTCTTCGGCGCGGGCTTCGCGAACGGCGCGATAAGCCCGGCGCAGCGTCGCGGCCGCAGGGCCCGCCGGATGCGGAGGCACTGCGGGCGAGGCGGATTTCGTCAGCCTCGACCACAGCCAGCCCGCGACTAACGCCGACAGCCATAACCCGGCGGCAATGGCCCATCCGTACAGCGGAGACTGCAGAAATCCGCTGCCGACCACAAGCACGACCAGAAACGGGCTCGGCAAGTGCGCGACCAGCAGCAGCGTGTCCATATCCTGGTCGCGCACAAGACCTTTTTCCTTTAGCCGCACAGCCTCCCGAGCGCCGACGGGGACTCCGGCCGCCCAGCCGAAGGCCAGCGCCCATCCGGCCGCTCCGGGCAGCCGGAACAGCTTGCGGGCGATCGGCTCGCCGAGAACGGCGATCCCGTGCAACAGGCCGGATGCCGCCAGCAATTCGGTCAGGATAAGCGGGGGCAGCAGTCCGGGAAACACGGTTTGCCACCAAACTTCAAACCCGCCGAGCGAAGCGCGGAACGCTTCGCCGGGCGAGCGTACGATGCTGACGACCAGCAGCAGCGCGCATGCGCCGAGCAGAACGGATACGAGAACGGAATTTTGGTTTTTGGCATTCGTCGGGCCGCTTGCCGGGCCCGATTCTTTCCCGCTCATGACGCCACCTCCCCGGAAACCGCAACTCCCCGCCGGCGGCCGCATGCGACGAGCGGAATCGCACGGTTGCGCGCCAAGCCGCTTGGGCGAGGACAAGCGGTTTACATTACAATGTACGCGGCAGCCCGGGACGGTAGACCAGCATGCGGGAGGGTGTGCAACGAAGCGGGTTCAAGATCGAAGGGGAGGGGAACGCGGGGCGGAAAGGGGATGCGATGACCGGAGAGGGCGTTCCTGCTTCTCCATGGCGGGGCCGGTTAACCGGAAGCGGAGCCGGAACCGGCCCTTAGCGGCCGCGGGATGCAGGATGCGGCGGTTCTAAACGCGAACGGGAGGCCGCGTGTAGTCGCGCCAGGCGTCGGCGGGAGCGGGAGCATCGAAGGCGAGCGAGTACAGGGCGGTCGCCTCGGCATCCAGGCGCAGATAGGGCCAGTCGCCTTCGGCGGCGCTTTGGATGACCGGCACGGCCGCCGTCTTCTTCATCCGGCGCAAGAGCTCGCGGCCCTTCTCGCCGAATCCGAGGACCCGGATGTATTCGATGCCGGAGGCCAGCCGCTCCGGCGCCAGCTCGTCCTTGCGGTGGCCGAGCAGGATGCGCAGCAGCATCCGCTGCAGCTTCGTGCGCGTGTACCGCTTCGTCTTGAGCGCCGCCAGCAGCGCTTCGACGCTGTATTCCGGCAGCGTCCTCAGGCTTTGCCGGATGCGGAATTCCAGTCCCTCCGTCACCTCGGCGAACGCGGCCAGATCCGCTTCTCGCGATTGCAGCAGACGATGCAGCAGCGGGCGCGCGAACGATTCCCAGGTAACGGGGGCTCTGCCCGCCGCCGCCTCCCTGGCCAAAATCTCCAGCGTGCTTGCGGGTACGTACGGCGCAAGCGCCGCAACCTCGGCCCGTTCCGACAGCAGTTTGCGCAGGGCGGTGGCGCTGGCGATCCGGCGGTCGGTAATCGTCGTCTGATTGTAGCCGGATTTTTCGCGGCGGATCGAAAAAGGCTCGATCGAACTGCCGAGACGCAGCAGCGCGAGCAGGTAGTGCAGGCCGAGCGTATGGTTCGGCTGGTCCAGCCGAAACCCGGCATCGACGGCCAGTCCCGCGTCGCTCAGGTACGAACGGACCGCCTCGCTGTAGGCGGACGGATAGGGCAATCCCGCTTTCAGCAGCCCGCTCAGGCGGCCGCTCAACGCTTGCGGCTCCTCCGCCAGCAGCCGGGCGATCCGCAACAGCGGCGCGAGCTCGCCGCTCTCGCTGCCGAAGCACAAGGCGTCCACTACGCCGGTCGCCTCCAGAACGGCGACGGCGCCGTAAGCGAACCACTGCGCCGGCTGGGCGCTGTACGCGACAGGCAGCTCCAGCACGAGATCGCAGCCGGCGCGGAGCGCCATTTCGGTCCGCGCCCATTTGTCGGCGAGCGCAGGCTCGCCGCGCTGCAGAAAATGTCCGCTCATGACGGCGACGACCGCGTCCGCGCCCGTTATTTTTCGCGATTGTTGTATATGATAGAGATGACCGTTATGCAACGGATTATATTCGACGACGATGCCGACCGTCCTCACGAATTGCGCTCCTTTCGCCGGTTAAAACAGGTTGTTCGGGAATTTTCGGCCCGTTTTTCTCCATCATATCACGACGGGGCGCACAGGCACTAAATGTTGACAAAACCTTTACGGCACCGATATAATAAATTTTGTTTGTTTGGAGTGATGGTGAATGTTGCTGAACGTGCAAGAACTCGCGGCCCGCGGGGAGACTGTGAGGCTGAGCGAGTCCTTCGATGCGACAGAAGCGGTCAAAGAGGTGCGCGACGTCAAGCCGCTGGGGCCCCTCTCTGCGGAGCTTGTCGCCGAATACGCCGACGGTGTGATCGACGTATCGGGCCATCTCGCCTGCAAGCTGCAGCTCGCTTGTTCTCGTTGCCTCGAACCGATCGAATACGACTGTCAGGTTTCGTTTCAGGAAACATTCAAGATCGTTCCAAAAGAAGTGGCCGAACGCGGAGAGCAGGACGACGAAGATTTCGTGCCTATTCACGGCGAACGCTTGGACCTTCGTCCGTATGTGGAGGAAGAACTGCTCCTGCATTTACCGTACGCCCTGCTGTGCCGCGAGGACTGCAAGGGATTGTGTCCGGAATGCGGGCAGAATTTGAACCGCGGCGAATGCGGGTGCAACAGGGAGAAAATCGATCCCCGGCTTATGGCGCTGAAGGATTGGTACGATGCCCGGCCGAACTGACTTTTTGACATGAAGATGAACGCCGACATAGGCAGTTGCGCGCTCGACTCGGATAAGGAGGTGGGAACATGGCAGTCCCTTTTGGTAAAACATCGAAATCCCGCAAGAACAAGCGTCGTACGCACTTCAAGCTGGTTGTCCCGGGCATGGTAAGATGCGAACAATGCGGCGAGCTGAAGCTTTCGCACCGCGTCTGCAAGGTGTGCGGCACGTACAAAGCTCGCGAAGTCATCAAGCAATAATCGAAGTAACGCGCTCAGGGGTCATTGCTTCCCGGCGCGTTTTTCTTTATACTCTGCTTAGTACCAGGTATCAGTATGAACTTATAAGGCGGTGGCGGTCATGGAACGACTTCCGAAACGTCAGCGCCAACAGCAGCTCAGCCGACTGCTGGAGGAGAATCCGTTCCTTACCGACCGGGAGCTGACCCGACTGCTCAAAGTGAGCATTCAGACGATCCGGCTAGACCGGATGGAATTGAACATTCCCGAACTTCGGGAAAGGCTGAAAATGATGGCGGAACGATCCTACGACCCGGTTCGTTCGCTGCCACTGCATGAAGTGATCGGCGACATCGTGGATTTGCAGCTCGACAAGAGCGGCATCTCCATCTTTGAAATCCGGGAGGAGCATGTGTTCTCCCGCAGCGGCATCGCCCGGGGACATCATGTTTTCGCGCAGGCCAATTCGCTGGCGGTGGCCGTGATCAACGATGAAATCGCTTTGACCGCTTCGGCGGACATCCGCTTCATCCGGCCGGTGCGGCTCGGAGAAAAATGCATTGCCAAAGCCTATGTGCGTTCGAGCGGCAATTCGAAAGGCAAAGGCAAGGTGGAAGTATTCACGTACGTAGGTGAAGAAATGGTATTCCAGGGGAATTTTGTTATCTATCGTTCTGCGGGTGCGCCGGAACGCGAAGGAGGAGGCGCTCATGAGGATCGCCGTTGACGCGATGGGCGGCGACCACTCGCCTCATGCCCAAGTGGAAGGGGCGCTGGCCGCAGCGGCCGAATGGCCGGATACGGAACTGATTCTCGTCGGAAGGGCCGATGCGATCGAGCCGCTGCTTGCCGGACGCAAGCCGGCCAACGTTTCCGTCGCCCCGGCGACCGAGGTGATCGGCGGAGAAGACGAGCCCGTGCGCGCGGTTCGCCGCAAGCCTGACTCCTCGATGGTCGTAGCCGGCAAAATGCTCAAGGAAGGCGCCGCGGACGCGATGATCTCTTCCGGCAACACCGGCGCGCTGATGGCGGTCGGACTGCTCGTGCTCGGCCGGATGAACGGCATCGAGCGTCCGGGACTTGCGCCCATGCTGCCGACGGTGGACAAGACGGGCGTGCTCGCGCTCGATTTGGGCGCCAATATGGATGCGAAGCCGGAGCACTTGCTGCAGTACGCGCTGATGGGAAGCCTGTACCGGCAGAAGGTGCACGGCATGCCGAAACCTCGGGTCGGGCTGCTCAATGTCGGCACCGAGCCGGGCAAGGGCAACGAATTAACCAAAGCGGCCTTCGAGCTGCTTAGCGCTGCGCCGATCCATTTTATCGGCAACGTCGAATCGCGCGACGTGCTGGCGCGCAACTGCGACGTGCTCGTTTGCGACGGCTTTTCGGGCAATATTTTGCTCAAAGCGATGGAAGGCGTCGGCGAGACGGTGTTCGAGGTGCTCAAGCAGGAGCTGTCCTCGTCGATCAAGTCGAAGCTGGCCGCTTGGATGCTGATGCCGAATTTCCGCAAAATGAAAAAGATGATGGATTACAAAGAACACAACGGAGCGCCGTTGCTCGGCGTAAACGGCCTGATCGTCAAAAGCCACGGTTCCTCCGACGCCGTGGCGATGAAGCATGCGATCCGCCAAACCCGCACGGCCATTCGCAACGGACTTATTCCTGCATTGGCGGGAGAATTCGGCAGAAAGTGAGAGATTACAAAATGAATGGATTTCCCGTTGGCATTCTGGGCACCGGCATGTACGCCCCGGAACGCCGTCTGACGAATCAAGAGCTCGAGACCATGGTCGAGACGAGCGACGAATGGATCGTAAGCCGCACGGGCATTCGCGAGCGCCGGATCGCCGCCCCGGAGCAGGCGACGTCCGATCTCGCGTACGAAGCTTCGCTTAAGGCGCTGGCCGCCGCGGGCATTTCCGCCGATCAGCTCGATCTGATCATCGTGGCGACCATTACGCCGGACATGTTTTTTCCGTCCACGGCGTGCATCCTGCAGGAAAAGCTGGGCGCGAAAAAAGCGGCCGCTTTCGACCTGTCCGCCGCCTGCTCGGGATTTATTTACGGCCTGGCCAACGCGGCCGGTTTCATCGCGACCGGGGCTTACCAATATGCGCTGGTGGTCGGAGCGGATTGCCTGTCGCGGATTACGGATTATACCGACCGCAACACGTGCATCCTGTTCGGCGACGGCGCGGGAGCGGCCGTGCTGGGCCGGGTTCCGGAAGGCCGGGGCTTCCGGTCGTTCGAGCTGGGCGCCGACGGCAGCGGCGGCGAGCTGCTCAACATCCGCGGCGGCGGCTCGCGCCTGCCGGCGTCCGAGAAGACGATCGCGGAACGGAATCATTATATCTATATGAACGGCCGCGAAGTGTTCAAGTTCGCGGTGCGCGTAATGGGCAACGCGGCGGAAGAGGCGCTGCGGAAGGCGGGCCTGGGCAAGGAAGACATCGATCTGCTCGTCCCGCACCAGGCGAATATCCGCATCATCCAGTCCGCGCTCGAACGCCTGAATTTGCCGGAGGACAAATGCCTGATCAACGTCGACCGCTACGGCAACATGTCGGCGGCCTCGATCCCGGTGGCCCTGGCCGAAGCGGTGGAGGAAGGCCGCGTCCGCGAAGGCGACCGCCTCGTGCTGGTCGGCTTCGGAGGCGGGCTTACGTGGGGCGCATCGGTGCTCGTCTGGTAAGCTTCATTCCCGGCAATAGACCCGGCATCTAACAGGAGGAATCGTCACGATGGGCAAAATTGCGTTTGTATTTCCCGGCCAAGGGGCGCAGGCCGTAGGCATGGGGCGGGACGCGTACGAGCGGTTCGAAGCGTCGCGCGCCGTTTTTGACCGCGCGGATGAAGTGCTGGGCTTTTCGGTGTCCAAGCTTGCGTTCGAGGGGCCGGAAGAGGAGCTGAAATTGACGGCCAACACGCAGCCGGCGCTTTTGACAACCAGCGTCGCGCTGCTGGAGGCGTTCAAGGCGCGCGGCGTCAAGCCCGACTATGTCGCCGGGCACAGCCTCGGCGAATACAGCGCGCTGGTCGCGGCCGGGGTGTTGTCTTTCGACGACGCGGTTCGGCTCGTGCGGGCGCGCGGGCTGTTCATGGAGCAGGCCGTGCCCGGCGGACAAGGCGCGATGGCCGCGACGCTGGGGGCGGACCGCGACGCTCTGGATGCGCTCTGCCGCGACATCTCGGCTACGGTCGGACGCGTCGAGCTTGCCAACGTGAACTGCCCCGGGCAGATCGTCGTATCCGGAACGGCCGCCGGCGTGGCGGCCGTCGCGGAGCGGGGCAAAGAGGCCGGCGCGAAGCGGGTCGTGCCGCTCGAAGTGAGCGGGCCGTTCCACTCGTCGCTCATGCAGCCCGCCGCCGACAAGCTGGAGAAGGAACTGGCGGCCGCCGAATTCCGCGACGCCGCCGTGCCGGTTATCGCGAACGTAACGGCGCGTCCCGTCGCGTCGGGCGAAGAGTTTCGCCGCCTGCTCGTCCGGCAGGTCGTTTCGCCCGTCTTGTGGGAAGACAGCGTCCGTTACTTGATCGGCGAGGGCGTCGACACGTTTGTCGAAATCGGCTCGGGCACGGTGCTTGCGGGCCTGATCAAAAAGATCGACAAGACCGTCAAGGTCGTGTCCGTCAACAGCGCGGATGCCGTAAGCGAAGCGGAAGCAGGCTGATCCGAAGCTTGCGGAACACTGGAAAGGAGGCCGAAACGGCATGGCGAAATGGGATTTAACGGGAAAGGCGGCGCTGGTTACCGGCGCTTCCCGCGGCATCGGCCGCGCGATTGCCGTCGCGCTGGCGGAGGCGGGCGCGGACGTGGCCGTCAATTACTCCGGCAGCGAAGCCGCCGCCAGGGAGACGGTGCAGGCCATTGAAGCGCTCGGCCGCAAGGCGGTCATGATCAAGGCCGACGTCGGCAAAGCGGCGGAATTCGAGGATTTGGTCCAGAAGACGCTGGAAACGTTCGGGAAATTGGATATACTGGTGAATAATGCGGGGATTACCCGAGACAACCTAATCATGCGCATGAAGGAAGAAGATTTCGATGCCGTCATCGAGACGAACCTCAAGGGCGTTTTTAACGGCATCAAGGCGGTTACCCGCCCCATGATGAAGCAGCGCTCGGGACGGATCATCAACATCTCCTCCGTCGTCGGCGTGCTCGGCAATGCCGGGCAGGCGAACTATGTGGCCGCCAAGGCGGGCGTCATCGGCCTGACCAAGTCCGCGGCACGGGAACTGGCTTCCCGCGGCATTACCGTCAACGCGGTCGCGCCCGGCTATATCGAGACGGACATGACCGACAAGCTGCCGCAGGACGTGCGCGAAGGCATTCTGAATCAGGTGCCGCTCGGCCGCATGGGCAAGCCGGAGGACGTCGCGCACGCGGTCGTCTATCTGGCGTCGGACGCCGCCTCGTACATGACCGGCCAGACGATCCATATCGACGGCGGCATGTACATGTAAGGGCGCCCGTCCGGAAGGCGGGCCGCTCAACCGGTTGCGCTATGGCTTTTTGTTGACGATTCACGTATAATACCTTAAAGGGAGGTGAACCGGATGTCCGATATACAGGAACGTGTGAAACGCATCGTGGTCGAACGCCTGGGCGTAGACGAGGCGGAAGTGACCGACGACGCATCCTTCAAAGACGATTTGGGCGCTGATTCTCTCGACGTGGTTGAACTCGTGATGGAGCTCGAGGATGAATTCGACTTGGAGATCTCCGATGAGGATGCAGAAAAGATCACAACGGTGGGAGAAGTCGTGAATTACATAAAATCTCATTCGTAATGATCTGCCTAAAAGTCCCGTTCGTGGAACGGGACTTCTCCACATCCAAGCGTCTTTTTGGCAATTCAGGTACCTGAAGAGGTGAACTTCTTTTGAAACAACGTGTCGTTGTGACCGGGATGGGAGTGCTGACTTCCCTCGGCGCCGATTTAAATACGTTTTGGAACAACCTTCTGGCCGGGAAATCCGGAGTCAGCCTGATCGAGGCGTTCGATACGGCCGACTATCCGACGAAAATCGCGGCTGAAGTCAAGAATTTTAACCCGGAGGATCACGGTATCGACAAGAAAGACGCTCGGAGAATGGACCGCTTCGTGCAATTCGCGATGGCAGCCAGTCTGTACGCGATCAAGGACGCGGACTTGCGGATCGGCGAGAATGCGGAAGCCGACCGGGTCGGCGTCAGCATCGGATCCGGTATCGGCGGACTTGCGACTTGGGAAGACCAGCATACGATTCTGATGGAAAAGGGCCCGCGGCGCGTCAGCCCGTTTTTTATCCCGATGATGATCGCCAACATGGCCAGCGGCCAGGTGTCGATCGCGACCGGCGCCAAAGGTCCGAACACGACGGCCGTAACGGCTTGCGCGACCGGCACCCATTCGATCGGCGACTCGTTCAAGATGATCCAGCGGGGGGACGCCGACGTGATGATTTGCGGCGGAGCCGAAGCGACCATCCGTCCGATCGCGATGGCGGGCTTCTCCAACATGCGGGCGATGAGCACCCGCAACGACGAGCCGGAGAAGGCCAGCCGGCCGTTCGATGCGGAGCGCGACGGGTTCGTGATGGGCGAAGGCGCGGGGGTCCTCGTTCTCGAATCGCTCGAGCATGCGAAGCGCCGCGGCGCCCGTATATATGCGGAAGTCATCGGTTACGGAATGAGCGGCGACGCTTACCACATCACCGATCCGGACCCGGACGGCGCGGCGCGCTGCATGGCGCGCGCGCTCAAGGATGCGGGCATCGCTCCGGAAGCGGTCGGCTATATTAACGCGCACGGCACGTCCACGCCTGTCGGAGACAAATCCGAAACGACGGCGATCAAGACGACGTTCGGAGACCATGCCTACAAGCTTGCGGTCAGCTCCACCAAGTCGATGACCGGCCATATGCTTGGCGCGGCCGGCGGCGTCGAAGCGGTCATTCTCGGACTCGCGCTGCGGGACGGCATGCTTCCGCCGACGATCAATCTCGAACATCCGGATCCCGCGTGCGATCTCGATTACGTGCCGAATGTGGCGCGCAAAGCGGATATCGAGATCGGACTGTCCAATTCCTTCGGCTTTGGCGGTCATAATGCAACCATTATTATGCGGAAATATGAAGCCTAACGGCGCGAACGTGTGACGCAGGCGGCGCGAGCCGCCTGCGTTTTTAACGGTTCGGAAAGGATCGGATTTCGTCTCTTCTTTTCCGGATCGTTCCGCAGAACGGGCGCGCCCCCCGGCAGGACGGGGCGCGGCCGTTTCATTCCATACAGTCCGGGAGGTGCCCTGAATGGACGAGAATTTTCGTCGTTTGCAAGAAAGGCTGAATCTGCGGTTCCGCAATCCGGCGTTGCTGCGCCAGGCGTTTACCCATACGTCGTATGTCAACGAACAACGCGGAGCGCGCGTTCAGCATAACGAGCGGTTGGAATTTCTCGGAGACGCCGTGCTGCAGCTTACCGTATCGGAGAAGTTGTACCGGATGTATCCGGATCGGCCTGAGGGCGAATTAACCCGGCTCAGGGCAAGCATCGTATGCGAACCGTCGCTTGTCCGTTTTGCCGAGGCGCTCGATTTCGGGCAGGTCGTGCTGCTCGGCAAAGGGGAGGAGCAAACGGGCGGCCGTACGCGGCCGTCGCTCTTGGCGGATGCGTTCGAGGCGTTTGTCGGCGCGCTTTATTTGGATCAGGGGCTGGATGCGACCCGGGTGTTCCTGGAAGAGCACCTGTTTGTCCATCTGCCCAAGGACAGCGCTTCATCCCTCAAGGACCACAAAACGGAGCTGCAGGAAAAAATCCAGCAGATCAATTTGGGTCAGCTCGACTACCGCACCGTCGAGGAGAGAGGTCCCGCCCACGACCGCGAATTTGTCGTTGCCGTGTTTGTGGGAGACCGCCGTTTGGGCGAAGGCGCGGGCCGCTCCAAAAAAGAAGCGGAGCAGAAAGCCGCCGCCAAAGCGCTGCGTCTGCTGCAGGACGGCGGCATTCCCGGGCGGTTGAAAACCGGGGAACGCAGGAGGTGATCTGAAGGCCTATGTTTTTGAAACGCATTGAGCTTGCCGGCTTCAAGTCGTTTGCGGACCGCCTCGAACTGGAATTCGGACGCGGGATTACGGCCGTCGTCGGACCGAACGGCAGCGGCAAGAGCAACATTTCCGACGGCATCCGCTGGGTGCTCGGGGAGCAAAGCGCCAAAAGCCTGCGCGGCGGCAACATGCAAGACATTATTTTTGCCGGGAGCGACAGCCGCAAAGCGGTGAATTTCGCCGAAGTGTCGCTGACGCTCGACAATTCGGACAAAGCGCTGCCGCTGGACTTCTCGGAAGTGACGGTAACCCGGCGCGTCCACCGGAGCGGCGAAAGCGAATATTTGATCAACAAGCAGCCTTGCCGCCTCAAGGATATTACCGAACTGTTCATGGACACGGGGATCGGCAAAGAAGCGTACTCGATCATCGGGCAGGGCCGCATCGAGGAGATTTTGAGCACCCGCTCGGAGGACCGGCGCGGCATCTTTGAGGAAGCGTCCGGAATCGTCAAATACAAAACGCGCAAAAAGGAAGCGCAGAAGAAGCTGGAAGATACGGAGGCCAACCTGCTGCGGATCAACGACCTCGTCGTCGAGCTGGAGGGCCAGGTGGAGCCGCTGCGCGTGCAATCCGAAAAGGCCGAAACGTACAAAGCGCTCAAAGAAGAGCTGAAGGCGAAGGAAATCGCCCTGTACGTCCACCAGATCGAAACGACGCACAAAAGCTGGTCGGAAACGAACGAGCGGCTGACGAAGCTGAAGGAAGAAGAGCAGGCGCTGTCCGCCGAAGTGGCGCTTCACGACGCGAAGCTGGAGGAAGACCGGCAGGCGCTCTACCTGCTGGAAGAGACGCTCGAAAAGCTGCAGGACGAGCTGCTGCATACAAGCGAAGAGACGGAAAAAAGCGAAGGCTACGTCGAGCTGCTCAAAGAGCGCCATGCGAACCTGCTGCGCAACCGGGAGACGCTTGAGCACAATTTGGCGCAGGCCGAGCAGCGGCTTGCGGAGACGGAAGCGGAGGGCGCCGCCTTGGCGCAGCGCCGCGATCAGCTTGAGGCGGAGCTTGCGCAGCTGCGGGAGCGTCTTGAGCGCGAAGAGACGAAGCTGGCGCTGGCGGACGGAAATTCCGAAGCCGAGGAACGGCTGAAAGCCGAGCTGTTCGAGACGATGAATGCGATGGCGCAGGCGCGCAACGACATCCGCTACCACGAGCAGCAACGCGAGGTGCTGGACAGGCGGCTTCAGCGGACGGCCGAAGAGCGGGCGAAGCTTGGCGAGCAACTCGCGCAGCTTGCGGCCCGCCGGGAGGAACTCGAAGCCCGGCTCGCCGACAGCGCCGCTTCCGTCGTGCGGGCGCGGGACCGGTACGTTGCGGAAGGCGCCAGAAGCTCCGAGCTTCAGCGCAAGCTGGAGGAAGCGCAGGCGGCGTTCCGCCGGGCCGAGCAAAGGCGCGAAGCGCTCGTGTCCCGCCGCGATACGATTAAGGAGATGCAGAACGATTACGACGGCTTTCAGCACGGCGTCCGCGAAGTGCTCAAAGCGGCGAAACGCGGCCAACTGCACGGCGTGCACGGGGCGGTGGCCGAACTGATCGGCGTTCCGGCCCATCTGGAGACGGCGATCGAAACGGCGCTTGGCGGCGCGATGCAGAACATCGTCATGGAAAACGAAGCGACGTCGCGGGCGGCGATCGCCTATTTGAAGCAGCGCCAATCCGGCCGGGCGACGTTTTTGCCGCTCGACGTCATTCGTCCGCGCCAGCTCGGCGAAGGCGACCGGAGCGTCGCCCGGGAGACGGAAGGATTTGTCGGCGTCGCTTCCGAACTCGTCAAGACGGAGCCGCGCTACGCGAATATTGTGGGCAGCCTGCTCGGCAACGTGCTGATTGCGCAGAAGCTGGAGCAGGCGAACCGGATCGCTGCCAAATTGCAATACCGCTACCGCATCGTCACGCTGGACGGCGATGTCGTCAATCCCGGCGGTTCGATGACCGGGGGAAGCCTGCAGAAAAAATCGTCGAGCCTGCTCGGACGGCAGCGCCAGCTCGAGGAACTGGAGCTTGAGATCGCCAAGGCGGAAAGCGACCGCATGAACGCGCGCAGCGAAGTGGACGATTTGAAAAAGGAGCTGTCGATCGTCGCGCAAAACATCGAGCAGCTGCGCGAACTGGGCGAGCGGGAGCGGATGAACGAGCAGAAGCTCGGCGCCGACCTCCGCCAACTGGAGCATGAGGAGAAGCAGCTCGCCCAGCAGCTGAACGTGCTCGAGGAGGAGGACGTAACGCTCAAAGCCGAAGCGGACCAGCAAAACGCCGCGCGCAGCGATGCCGAAGGCCGGCTGGCTGCCTTGACGGCGGAGGAAGCGAAGCTGACCGGGCAGATCCGCGAAGCCGAAGAGCTGCGCCGCCGCAGCCAGACGGAGAAGGAAGAACTGCAGACGGCGGTGACGGAGCTCAAGGTCGCGACGGCCCGGCTGGAGCAGGACCGCCAGGCGGTCGAGGAGCAGTTCGCGCGGCACCGCGCCGAATGGCAGCGGCTTGAGGCGGAGAAGAAGCAGCTTGCCGAAGCGCTGCGGCAAAACGCGGAAGAGACGGCCCGCACCGAGGAGGAGCAGGTCAAGCAGCGCGAACGGCTGAACGAGCTTCGGCTCGCCAAGCGCGAGTTTACCGAAGGCATCGAGTTCAAGCGGTCCGACCGCGCCGAGCGACTCCGTCAGCTTGAGCTGAAGGAAAACGAGATCAAGGAGCAGCGCACGCGGCTCAAACAGGTCGAGGACCAGATCCGGCAGACCGAGATCGCGGCGAACCGGATGGACGTCGAGCTGGAAAACCTGCTGAAGAAGCTGAGCGAGGAATACGAAATCGGCTTCGAATGGGCGAAGCAGAAATATCCCGTTCCCGAAGACATCGCTGCGGCGCAAAGCGAAGTCCGGGACCTCAAGCGCCGCATTGCGTCGCTCGGCGACGTGAATATGGGCGCCATCGAGGAATACCGCCGCGTCAGCGAGCGCTATTCGTTCCTGTCCGCACAGAAGGAAGATCTGATCGAAGCGAAGACGAAGCTTCACGACATCATCCGCGAAATGGACGAGGAAATGTCGAAGCGGTTCCGGTCGACGTTCGAGGAGATCCGCAAGCACTTCGTCGTCGTGTTCTCCCGCCTGTTCGGCGGCGGGCGCGCCGATCTGATCATGAACGAACCGGATCGCCCGCTCGAGACGGGCATCGATATCGTCGCCCAGCCGCCCGGCAAAAAACTGCAAAACCTGCAGCTGCTGTCCGGCGGAGAGCGGGCGCTGACCGCCATCGCGCTGCTGTTTGCGATTTTGAACGTCAAGCCGGTTCCGTTCTGCGTGCTTGACGAGGTCGAAGCCGCGCTCGACGAGGCGAACGTGGCCCGCTATGCGCAATACATGCGGGAATTTTCCGAGGTGACGCAGTTTATCGTCGTGACGCACCGCAAAGGCACGATGGAGGAAGCGGACAGGTTGTACGGGGTGACGATGGAGGAAGGCGGCGTATCCAAGCTTGTTTCCGTCCGGCTGGACGAGGACGAGGATTCGGTTGCGGCCGCGGTATCGCCGGCATGATACGGATTGATTAATCGGTTGGAGGCATAACGATCCATGAGCTTTTTCAAAAGGTTGAAAGAAAGCATCTCGGCGAAAGCCGAGGCGGTGACGAACAAATTTCGCGAAGGTCTGGCCAAAACCCGCGACGCCTTCGTCGGGCAGGTGATGGATCTGTTCACCCGCCGCAGCAAAATCGACGAGGCCTTCTTCGAGGAGCTCGAGGAAATCCTCATCGGGGCGGACGTCGGCGTGAACACCGTCATGGAGCTCATCGACGATCTGCGCGCGGAGGTCAAGAAACGCAAAATCGAGGAGGCTTCCCAGCTGAAGCCGATTTTGTCGGAGAAGCTGGTCGGCTTGCTGAAGAACGAAGGCGAGGAAGCCGAGCTCAGAATGAACCCGGACGGGATCACCGTCATTCTGTTCGTCGGCGTGAACGGCGTCGGAAAGACGACGACGATCGGGAAGCTGGCCTGGCGCTTCAAGCAGCAGGGCAAGTCGGTGCTGCTGGCGGCGGGGGATACGTTCCGGGCCGGCGCGATCGAGCAGCTCGAGGTATGGGGGCAGCGCGTCGGGGTTGAAGTCAGTCGGCAGCAGGCCGGATCGGACCCCGCGGCCGTCATTTACGACGCTGTCCATGCGGCCAAGCAGCGCGGCGTCGACGTGCTGCTGTGCGATACGGCGGGAAGACTGCAGAACAAGGCGAATCTGATGGAGGAGCTGGCGAAAATTCATCGCGTCATCCAGCGGGAAATCCCCGGCGCTCCGCACGAGACGCTGCTTGTGCTCGACGCGACGACCGGCCAAAACGCCCTGCAGCAAGCGAAGCTGTTCGGCGAGAAAAGCGGCGTCACCGGCCTCGTGCTGACGAAGCTCGACGGAACGGCGAAAGGCGGCATTGTGATCGCGATTCGCCAGGAGCTTTCGCTGCCGGTGAAGTTCGTCGGATTGGGCGAAAAGATGGACGACCTGCAGCAGTTCGACGCCGAGCAGTTCGTGCACGCGCTGTTTGCGGGATTGGCCGAGAACGAAGCGGCGGAGACGGACGCGAATGCGGAGCCGGGCGCTTGACGGGCGCACCGTCCGCGAAGTCGGCGAACAAACCTGAAACGATGCTATTTCCATGGTGTCCGGAAGGACGCTTGGGAATAGCTTTTTTTATCAAAATAACCCCTCTTGTAAAATGAACCGCGTGTCAATCGGACGCACATAAAGAGCAGCGCAAGATGCAAATCCTCGAGGCGGCAGAACGGGTGTTCACTCGCAAGGGCTATGAGCCGGCGACCATAAAAGATATTGTGGAAGAGGCAAATATGAGCCGCGGCTGGATCTATCTGTATTACCAGACCAAAGAGGAAATTTTCGAGGATTTAATGGAAAAGATCGATCAGGACCAGGCGAAGCAACGAACTGCGTAAAGAAACTGTCGCGTGTCACGGAGAAACCGTGATTTTATCCGTTGAAGAAATCGGGGTCCGGATATCGAACACTGCGGAGTAGGGCTTTTGTCCTCAGGTTTCTTATCGGCGGGCCTTTCTATGCTGCCATGGATTACAGAATGATTTGGCTTGGAGCTTTAATGGCTGTCGCGATCCATTTTATTCCTTTCTATTTCGTTCACGGAAAAACCATGCCTTTTCTTTCCCTGGCTTTAATTCTAGTCGTCGGAGCCGGCTATGTCCGTCCGGATATTCCTTTCGCAGCGATCGGTTATCTTGACGCTTCGATCAAGATTGCGTTCGGGATGAGGCTTCTGTTCTCGAAAAATGACGGTTATCGAGGAGTTCCTTACAAAATAATAATTGACTAGTAAGCAATCTGTGAGTAATATATTTCGTATGCGAAAAGTTTGTAAGCATATTATTTAGTGGTAAGGGGGTGGAAAGACGATGGATCAGGAGGAGGATTTGCCGATCAGCAAGTTGTTCAGATCGTTTCGCGAGGTAAACCAGGTCTTTCATCAAACGGTTTCGAAAACAGCGGAAGGGCTGGGCGTAACCCCGATTCAGTTTTTTGTCATGAAGACGCTGAAACATCATCCGCGGGTTAGTTTGACCGAATTGGCGGAGCGCATTCATATCGGAAACAGCGCGACCAGCGGAATCGTGGACCGGCTGGTGAGATCAGGCATGGTGATGCGCGAACGGCTTGAGTCCGATCGTCGTTCCATCGCTTTAAAACTGACCCCGAAGGGAGAGGCATTTTTACAGCAGGCCAACGATAACGCGATGAAGCGCATGTCGCCGCTATCGGATTTGCCTGCGGACGTCGTCGACGAACTGATCCGGATTCACCAGTTGATTATCGAAAAATTACAGGAAGTGGAGAGAGGGAAAGATTTATGAGTCAAGCTGCACCGAAAATTAAAAGAGCCCCGATTATGGTCGCTCTGATCATCGGAGCATTCGTAGCGATTTTGAACCAGACGCTGCTGAATGTGGCATTGCCCAAAATCATGGAAAGTCTGAGCATCTCTACGAATACGGCCCAATGGCTGATGACCGGCTTTATGCTGGTGAACGGCGTGCTGATTCCGATCAGCGCTTATCTGATCGGGAAGTTCTCGACCAGACAGCTGTTTATCACCGCGATGGCGCTATTTACGCTCGGCACGCTGCTTTGCGCCGTGTCCGGCAACTTCGGTTTGCTGATGACCGGCCGCGTCGTGCAAGCTTTGGGAGCGGGCATTTTGATGCCTCTGATGACGGTCGTGACCTTGACGATTTTTCCGGTGGAAGAACGCGGAAAAGCGATGGGCGTTATGGGAATTGCGATGATTTTTGCGCCTGCTGTCGGTCCGACTTTGTCAGGGTGGATTGTTCAGCACTATGACTGGAATGTGCTCTTCTACATGCTGCTTCCGCTTTCGGCTATCGCTTTGATATTCGGTATTTTTTTCATCAAAAATGTCGGCCAAAGGACGAACCCGAAACTGGATACGCTGGGCGTCATTTTGTCTACGCTCGGGTTCGGAGGTCTGCTGTTCGGCTTCAGCGAAGCGGGGAACAGCGATGAGGGCTGGGGCAGCACGACGGTTATCGTTTCGCTCGCAATCGGGGCGGTCACGCTGCTGCTGTTTGCCATCCGCGAGCTGAGAACAAGCGGGCCCGTGCTTGAATTCCGCGTGTTTAAATACAACATGTTTTCGCTGACGACGGTCATTAACGTCATTGTGACCATGGCGATGTTTGCGGGGATGGTATTGACGCCGATCTATCTGCAGAACATTCTCGGTTTCACGCCGGTCAAATCCGGATTGCTGCTGCTGCCCGGAGCGATTGTGATGGGGCTGATGATGCCGGTAACCGGGGCCATCTTCGATAAAATCGGCGCCCGGTGGCTTGCGGTCATCGGACTTGCGATTACGGCCGCCGCCACCTGGGAATTCACCCGGCTGACCGTCGATACGACCTACACGCACTTGATCTGGGTGTACACGATCCGGATGTTCGGAATGGGCCTGTTGATGATGCCGATTCAGACGGCCGGTCTGAACCAACTGCCGCAACGGCTGAATGCGCACGGCTCGGCGATGTCCCAGACGCTGCGCAACGTGGCCGGCGCTCTCGGTACCGCGCTGCTTGTTTCGATTATGTCCAACAAAACGAGGAGCGTGCTGACGGAAACGATCATCTCCCAAGGCATCAAGCCGACGGATGCGGCCAAAATGCTCGACGCGACCCGGCATGCGACCGTAACGGGGATCAACCACGCCTTCCTGTACTCCTTCTGGTTTACGATCGCCGCCCTGGTGCTGGCGTTCTTCATTCAGAAGACGCGTCCGAGCGAGGAACAGGCCAAAGAAACGCAAACGGCCCAGCCCGCTGCGGCGTCTTCCGCCCAATCGTAAAGCGATATTCGGTTTTGAGCAGACCGCTCTGCGGATCGCATTGGATCCGCCGGGCGGCTTTTTTATTTAGCGGCCCTTTTTCCAAACGATTCGGCATAAATTTCTCATGGGCAGCAATCCGCTTGCCTATACGCATAAAAAACGTACGAATACCTAACATTTCATTGCGGTTTATTGGTTTTTCACAATAAGATTGGCATATTATTCTAAAAAAATTCTTTTATATGTAATATTATATTACATTAAGTATTGATAAAAATCTTATCCGACCATAAAATGTTATTAATAGTAACATAAAATAAAGGGCGGAGGGGTGTTATGTATCTGACCGTCGAGCAGGCCTTATCCGTCTATCCGCTTACCGAAGCCAGGCTAGTCGCGGGCAAAGCCGGACGAAACCGGATTGTCAAATCCGTGAATGTCATGGACGCTCCGGATATCGCGAATTGGATCAAAGAAGGCGAAATGCTGTTTACGACCGCCTATTTGATCAAGGATCATCCGGAAGAAGCGGCGGATCTGATCGTCAAGCTCAACCGGCGCGGCTCGTCGGGGCTCGGGATCAAGCTGGGGCGGTTCTGGACCTCCATTCCCGATCGGCTGATCGCCCAAGCCGACGAGCTCGGATTTCCGCTCATCGAGCTTCCCTACCCATTCACATTTTCGGATCAAATCAACGGCCTGTTCCATGCCGAGATGAAACGGAATACAAGCGTGCTGCAGGATGTGCTGGATAAGCAAATCAGGCTGATGCGCTTCGCGCTGCAGACGAACCCGGTCCGGCAGTTGTTCGACGCGGTGGCGGAAGTGATCGGAGAACCGGTTGCGGTCGTCGGGTCGCGCGGCCGAATCGTATACAATACGTCCGCAGTCCCGGATGCGGAACTGGTGCGGGAATGGCCGTGGCCGCTTCGTCCGATGCGGGTCAAAAGCGAGGGTTGGCAAGCGTTCTGCGTTCCGCTTCTGAAAAACGATCGCTGCACGGGATACGTGCTGTTTTTTACTCCGCGCCAGGTTCTGTCCGCCGTCGAGGAGAGCTTGTACATTCAAGCCTCCGAGCTGCTTTCCTTCCATTTGAATTTCAATGGCGGGCCTGATTTCGAGGTTTCGTCCCGCAACCATTTTAGCCAACTGATCAAGCGCCATCTCCAAGACGGCCTTCCGGCCGAAATGCTGGCCGAATATGCGGAGCGCCGGGAGATCGGGACATTCAAGCGCCCGTATCGCTGCGTGCTGACGGATGTCGCCGGGCCGGCGGACGAAGCGGCGCGAATCGAAACGCTTGAATGGCTGAAGGAAGAATACGTTCATCATCCCCGCCTGCAAGAGATGGAAGGGCTGCACGTTTTGATGGAAGAAGGGCTGCTGTCCCTGTTTCCGGTCTCCGACGGCGAGGGGGACGGCGCGCTGGCCGCGGCGTTGGAGGATTGCTTGTCCGATCTGAAGAAAGTTGCGCCGAAAGCGGCCGTCAGTTGCCGCAAGATCGGACCGCAACAACTGGCGGAAGCGTTCGGGGAGTGCCGGGAGACGCTCCGCTTGTCCGGGGAATGGGGGAGCGCGGGGCGCGTGATGCGCTGCGAGACGCTGGATTTGGCGTTTCTTTTCGAGCATGTGCCCAAAGAAAAAATGCGGATGTACTGCGACCGCATGCTGGGCGGTCTGATGGGCAAGGACCCGGAATATGCCCAGGAAATGCTCCGGACGCTGGAGGCTTATCTGGACAACGACGGCCAACTCAACGAGACGGCCAAAAAGCTGTTCATTCACCGCAACACGGCGACATATCGCATTGAAAAGCTGAGCGAACTGCTGGATGTCGATTTCAAAAAAATCAACGATTTGCTGCGGCTCAAAATGGCGTTTCTGTTCCGGCGGATGCTGAGCGCGGAGGACGGCCGGACGGAGCGGGCGCGTTGACGTTCCGATTCGAGGGGGAAAAGGGTATGGCGAAGACGGTGTTTCGCAACGCAACGATTATGACGATGAACGATAACAACGACGTAATATTCGGGGATGTGTTGGTGGACGGCAACCGCATCGCCGGAATCGGCCCGGACCTTGGGGCGGAAGCGGACCGCGTCATCGAGGCTAGGGGCAAGGTGCTGCTGCCCGGATTCGTGCAGACGCACATTCATCTTTGCCAAACGCTGTTCCGCGGGCGGGCGGACGACCTCGCGCTGATCGACTGGCTGCGCAAGCGGATTTGGCCGCTGGAAGCGGCGCATTCGGAGGAATCGGTCTACTATTCGGCGCTGCTCGGTCTGGGCGAGCTGATCCGGAGCGGGACGACGACCATCCTGGACATGGAAACGGTGCATCATACGGAATCCGCTTTTCACGCGATCCGGGAAAGCGGCATTCGCGCGATTTCCGGCAAGGTCATGATGGACCATGGAACGGAAGTGCCTTTGCCGCTGCAGGAGGATACGGACCGCTCGTTGCGGGAAAGCGTGGATTTGCTGGAAAAATGGAACGGAGCGGCGAACGGCCGCATTCAATATGCGTTTTGTCCGCGTTTTGTCGTCTCCTGCACCGAACGGCTGCTTACCGAGGTGCGCGATTTGTCGGCGCAATACGGGGTGCGGGTGCATACGCACGCGTCCGAAAACCGCGAGGAGATCGCGCTGGTGGAAGCCGAGCGGGGAATGCGCAATGTCGTCTATCTCGATCACATCGGCCTTGCAAGGCCTAATCTGATTCTGGCGCACAGCATTTGGCTGGACGAGGAAGAGAAGCGGATTATCCGGGAGCGCGGCGTCAAAGTGACGCATTGTCCGGGCTCCAACCTGAAGCTGGCGTCCGGCATCGCCGAAGTTCCCGATCTGATGGAGCGCGGCATTCCGGTCGGGCTCGGCGCGGACGGGGCGCCTTGCAACAACAACCTGGATATGTTTCAGGAAATGCGCCTTACGGCGTTTATTCAGAAAGTGCGGCACGGGCCGACCGTGATGGATGCCCGGACCGTCCTGCGGATGGCGACGATGGGCGGCGCGGAGGTGCTGGGGCTTGCGAACGAGATCGGCAGCATCGAACCGGGCAAGCTCGCCGATTTGCAGCTTCTCGATCTGGAGGATTTTCATACGTTCCCTTCTTACGATGCCGATTTGTTTTCCAGGGTGGTGTATGCGGCGACAAGAGGCGACGTGGACACGGTGATGATCGACGGGGAGATCGTGATGTCCGGCAAGCGCGTGATCACGATCGACCGGGAGGAGACGCTGAAAGGGGCGGACCGCTCGTTAAAAGCGCTGCTTGCGAGAATCGGGTAGGAGGCGAAAGAGATGGACGGTTTCGAAATCTTGTCTTTCCTTCGGCGGAGCGGGGAGGCGGCCGTGCTGGCGACGGTTGTCGGCGTGGAAGGCCATGCGTACCGGAAACCCGGCGCGATGATGCTGCTTATGGCGGACGGCAATACGATCGGAAGCATCAGTCCCGGCTGCCTGGAAGCCGATCTTCGCGAGCGGGTTCCGGAACTGCTGCGAAGCGGGCGAAGCGAGCTTGTCGTTTACGACATGCGCCCGGAGGAGGATGCGATGTGGGGGGAGTCGGTCGGATGCGGCGGCGTCGCGCGCATTCTGCTGGAACCGGTCGAGGGGGAGCTCCGCGAAGCGCTGGCCAAGGCTGGCGAGCTAACTGACGCGGGCTATACGGTCCGCTTGAACCGATACAAGTCGAGCCGGGGGTTCCGGTACGAGACGGAGATATGCCGGGAAGCCGAGAGGGAGGATGCGCAGTCCCGGGAAGCTTCGCGCAAGGCGTCTCCTTACCATAGCGTGCGCTTTGAGCCGAGGCCCCGCCTTGTCCTGTTCGGCGCCGGGCCGGACGCGGAGCCGATCGTTCGTCTGGCCGAACGCATCGGTTTCCGGATCGCCGTCGCCGACTGGCGGCCTTCGCTCGTTACGGCGGAACGCTTTCCCCGCGCCGAGCTTGCGGTCGGTTCGGCCGCCGATATCGTATGCAGACTCGCGATCGGCAGGAGCGACTACGCGATCGTTTGCGGCCATCAGATCCGCAGAGACCGTGAGATGCTGGAGCGGCTGCTGGCGATCGGTCCGGCTTATGTCGGGGTGATGGGATCGGCAAGCCGGATCCGGCATCTGTTCGAAGGGCTGCCCGTCCCGCCTTATGTCCATGCTCCGGTGGGGCTTGACATCGGCAGCGAAGGGGCGGAGGAGATTGCGGTCAGCGTCGCGGCGGAGCTGATTGCGGTTCGCAGGCGGCGCCGCCGGGCGGATGCGGGAGCGCTGCGGGCCGGAGGGCGGGAAGCGGCGGAATTGGCGTCCATGGATGATGAGGAGACGAAAGTTGTGTCGTCCCCTCTCGCTTGCGATTTGTGATATGTTTATGTAATAAAGTATAACATAATTCATGTCGAACAGTGCATCGCGCACAATGTTCGGGTCGTTTTTTCATCATTTTCGCCAATTAAATGTCATTTAAGTTGACTCATAAATAACGCGTACGTATATTGGAGTTACATCAATGGCGAAAAGCTTCCATGAAGGCAAAAAAGAACAGAAAGTCGGGGAGGAAAAAGATGAAAAGGATGAAGAGGTCATGGACGCTCGGTATCGTTTTGGTTTTCGCATGGGCTGCAGTGCTTTCCGCATGCGGCGGGAACAACGGAAAGCCGTCCGCTTCCGCGCCGGCAAGCGAATCGCCCTCGGCTTCCGCCGGAGCGCCGGGGATCGCCAAGCCGCGCGTCGCGTTCGTCTATATCGGCCCTCCGGGGGACGGCGGATGGACGTATCAGCACGATGAGGGAAGAAAGTATATGGAAAAAGAGCTCGGCATCCAGGCCGACACCGTCGAGAACGTGCCGGAAAGCGCGGACGCCGAACGGGTGATCGGCGAGCTGGCGCAAAATCACGACATCATTTTCACGACCAGCTTCGGGTATATGGATCAAACGCTCAATGTGGCGAAGAAATTCCCGAACGTCAAGTTCGAGCACGTGGCCGGCTACAAGACGAACGACAACATGGCGACGTACTTCGGCAAAAACTGGGAGGCCAGCTACTTAAGCGGCATCGCCGCCGGCAAAATGACGAAAAAGAACCTGATCGGCTACGTCGCGGCTTTCCCGATTCCGGAGCTGATTTACAACATCAACGCGTTTGCGCTCGGCGTCCAAAGCGTCAACAAAGACGCCAAAGTCAGCGTGGTCTGGTCGAACACCTGGTTCGATCCGACGGCCGAACGGAACGCCGCCGTAAGCCTGCTCGACAAGGGGGCCGACGTTCTGCTCGCCTACCAGGATTCCCCGGCTTCGCTGCAGGCCGCAGCTGAAAGGGGCGCCATGGCGGGGGGCAACGATTCCGATATGACGCGTTACGCTCCCGAAGCCTACCTGACCAACCCGGTTTGGAACTGGGGCCCGTATTACGTGAAAAAGGTGAAGGCGCTGATGGAGGGGACGTGGACCAACGAGCCGTACCTCGGGTCGTTCCAGGACGGCATGGTGGATATCGCGCCGCTCGGTCCGAGCGTGCCGGACGACGTGAAGCAGCTTGTCAACGAAACGAAGGAGAAATTCGTGCGCGGCGAACTGAACGTCTTTACCGGACCGATCCTTGACCAGAGCGGAGCCGAGAAGGTCGCCGCCGGGCAGGCGCTGACCGACGCGGAAATATTGGAGATGAACTGGTTCGTCAAAGGCGTGGAAGGCACCATTCCCCAATAAAGGAGGAGGCGGCAATGGCCGAAACGTACTCTCTGGAAATGAAGCGGATCGTCAAGCGGTTCGGAAGCGTGCTTGCAAGCGATCATGTCGATTTTGCCTGCAAGCCGGGGGAAATCCACGCGCTGCTCGGCGAAAACGGGGCCGGCAAGAGCACGATCATGTGCATGCTGTCCGGCGTCTACCGTCCGACCAGCGGCGAGATTTACATCCACGGGCAAAAGGTTCGGATCCGTTCCCCCAAAGAGGCGGCCCGGCTCGGGATCGGCATGGTGTTCCAGAACTTCCGGCTCGTTCAGACGCTTACGGCCGCGGAAAACATCGTGCTCGGCGAGAAAAGCGCCTTCTGGCGCGGGCCGAACTGGATGCGGCGCAAACAGGAGGAAATCGCGGCGATCGCGGAGCGCTTCGGCTTGGCCTTTCCCGTCGACCGCCCGATTTGGCAGCTGTCGGTCGGGGAGCAGCAGCGGGTGGAAATCGTCAAGACGCTGTACCGCGGGGCCGAATTCATCATTTTGGACGAACCGACTTCCGTCCTGACCCCCGGGGAAGCGGAGCAATTGTTCGCGACGCTCGCGCAGATGAAGGCCGAAGGCAAAACCGTCATTCTGACGACGCATAAGCTCAAAGAAGTGATGGCCGTCGCGGACCGGATTTCGGTCATGCGCAAGGGGCGCATGATGCAGACGATCGATCGGGCGGACACGAACGAGAAAGCGCTGGCCCGCCTGATGGTCGGCAAAGACATCGCCCCTGTCGCCCGGCAGCGGGACCGGCGCCCGAGAGGCGACGTGCTGCTCGACGTTCGGCATCTGGACGTATATGCCGAGCACGGGCGCAAAGCGCTTGACGATTTGAGCTTCCAGGTGCGGGCGGGCGAGATCGTGGGGGTCGCCGGCGTGGCCGGCAACGGGCAGAAGGAGCTGGCCGAGGTGCTCAGCGGTCTTCTTCCGTGGAAGAAAGGCAGCATCGTCTTTAACGGCAAGGAATTCAAAACCGCGTCCGTTCGCGCGGCGATCGAAGCCGGCATTTCGCATGTGCCGGAAAACCGGATGAAGAGCGGCCTTGCGGGCAGCCTGGGCGCCGTCGACAATCTGTTGGCCAAAACGTACCGGTCGCCTGAGCGCTCGAAGTACGGTTTCTTGCTTACAGGGAGCAACCGGAGGTGGTCTCAGCAACTGGTCGAGCGGTTCGACGTCAAAACCCCAAGTCTCGATACGCCGGTCGGCCAGCTGTCCGGGGGCAACCAGCAGAAGCTGCTGCTTGCCCGCGAGATCGATCGGCAGCCGCTGCTGATGGTGGCCGTTCATCCGACGCAGGGGCTCGACGTCGGCGCGGCGGAAGGGGTGCACCGGTTGCTGAACGAGTTGCGCGGCGCCTCGAAAAGCGTGCTGCTCATTTCCGAGGACCTGGATGAAATCATGCAGCTCTCCGACCGGATTTTGGTCCTCTACAACGGACGCATCGCGGCAGAAATAGGCCGGGAAGAGGCGGACCGGGAAACTATCGGGATGTATATGGCCGGGCTGCAGCGTGCGAAGGAGGAGGCGGTATGAGCGAACGTTCGGCCGCCGCCTTGATCGGCGAGCAGGAGACCCCGGCTGCAAAGGGGCGGTTTTCCTTCCGGCTT
The DNA here is from genome assembly GCF_000378425.1 of Cohnella laeviribosi DSM 21336. GTDB lineage: Bacteria > Bacillota > Bacilli > Paenibacillales > Paenibacillaceae > Cohnella > Cohnella laeviribosi. The sequence continues at coordinate 86,529 of NZ_KB899808.1, forward strand.
GAGATCGATCCGGCCCGCAAGGAAAGCCCGTGGTGGATGACGATCGTGTCGGTCGTCCTCGCCCTGCTGCTGTGCGCCGTCTTCATTGCCGCCAACGGCAAAAACCCGGTCGAGGTCTACGGGAAAATGCTAAGAGGCGCGTTCGGCAGCGAATTCGGCATTACGGAAACGCTGGTTAAAGCCATCCCGCTGCTGCTGTGCGGCCTGGGCGTATCGATCGCCTACCGGATATCCGTCTGGAACATCGGCGCGGAAGGGCAATTTGTCGCCGGCGCCATCGCCGCGACTGCGGTTACGATCTATTTTCCCGGCCTGCCGTTTTACGCGTCGATTCCGCTGATGATCGTCTTTGCGATCGCCGCGGGCGGAATCTGGGGAGCGTTGACGGCGATCCCGAAGACGTATTTTCAGGTCAACGAGCTCATTACCTCTTTGATGCTGAATTATGTGGCGTTGCTGGCGCTCGACTACGTCGTGTTCGATCCGTGGAGAGACCCGAAAGGGTTCAATTTTCCGGGAACGCCGATGTTCACCGAAGCGCAGACGCTGCCGGTTCTGGGCGACACCCGCCTTCACTTCGGCCTGGTGATCGCGCTTGCGGCCGTCGCTTTATACGCGTTCATGATTCGCTACACCCGCTGGGGCTACGAGCTGCGGCTGATCGGCGCGAATCCCGAGGCGGCCAACCATGCGGGCATCAACCTCAAGCGGAACATCCTGATCGTCATGATCGTCAGCGGGGCGCTTGCGGGAATCGCGGGCATGAGCGAAGTGTCCGGCGTCGCGCACCGGCTGATGTACGGCATCTCGCCCGGCTACGGCTACACCGCCATTATCGTCGCCTGGATCGCCAAGCTGCATCCGCTCGGGCTCGTCGCCGCTTCCGTGCTGTTCGGCGGCCTGATCGTCGGCGGCTACAGCGTGCAGACGCTCGGCCTTCCGTCTTCGATTTCCACCATGCTGCAAGGCGCGATTCTGTTCTTTCTGATCGCCGGCAACATGGCGGCCAAGTTCCGCTTGCGGCGCAACGGTTGAAAGGGGCGTTCGGTCATGGAATGGTTCATTCAATTGGCGGTCGCGGCCATCGCGTCCGGAACGCCGCTGCTCTTCGCCACGCTCGGCGGCATTTTGAACGAGCGGTCCGGCATAATCCAACTGGGCGCGGAGGGCATCATGCTGATGGGAGCGGTCACCGCCTGCATGACGTACCTTCATACCGGCAGCTTTATCGCCTCGCTGCTTGCCGTCGCCGGCGTAGGCGCCGCGCTCGGGCTCCTGCACGCGTTCATGTGCGTGACGCTGCGTACGAACCAGGTCGTCAGCGGCCTTGCGATGACGCTGTTCGGGAGCGGGCTCAGCGCCTACCTGGGCAAATCCGTCGCCGGCACTCCGATTCCCGGTTCCGTGCCGAAGCTCGATTTGCCGTTTCTTGAGCCGCTGCCGGTGATCGGGGACATTTTCGCCCGTCTGGACGTGCTGACCTGGTTCAGCTTCGCCCTTGTCATCGTTTTGCATCTGTTGATCCACCGGACTTCCTGGGGGCTGCATCTGCGGGCGATCGGCGACAATCCGGCTACGGCCGACGTCATGGGCATTCGCGTCCAGCTCTTGAAGTACGGCTATACCGTTGCGGGCTCGATGCTGATCGGGCTGGCCGGCGCGGATTTGCTGCTCGCGTATTCGCCGACCTGGATCGAAGGCATGACGGCCGGACGCGGCTGGATCGCGGTCGCGCTTATCATCTTTGCCCGGTGGAACCCGCTGCGCGCGCTGTTCTGCGCTTATTTCTTCGGCGTGATGGACACGATCGGCTTCAAAATTCAGCTCATCGGCAGCAGCATTCCTTCTTATTTTCTGAAAATGATTCCGTATGTCGTCACGATTCTCGTGCTGATGTATTTGGGATGGCGAAACCGCAACAAGCCGACGGGCGCTCCCGAAGCGCTCGGCATTCCGTACATTCGGGAACAGCGTTTTTAAATCCATGAACGACTGGATGGGAGGGGACAAGGATGGTTTTACGTCACGAGGAGATCCTTCAATCTCCCTCCGTTTGGCGGCCCCGGACGCCGGAGGAAGCGGTCGCGCGGAAGCGGGCGCTCGGCGCGGACGCGGTTTTCGCGGCCGGCGGCACGCTGCTTCGAACCCGGTGGGAGGCGGGGACGGAGGCGATCCCCAGGCATTTGATCGATCTGGGCTCGATCGAAGGGCTGTCGGGCATCTGGCTGCAAGACGGCGATCTGGCGATCGGGGCGCTCACGGCGCTGGACGATTGCCTGAACGATCCGCTTCTCGGACGGCACGCGCCGATCGTGGCGCAGGCCATCCGGACGATCGCCGGCTGGTCGGTGCGGAATGTGGCCACGATCGGCGGCAACATTGTTTCCCGTACCGGGGACTCGCTGCCGGCGCTGCTGGCGGCGGACGCTTCGCTCGTTTGGATCGGCGAGGACGGAGAGCGAACGGAGAAGCTGGCCGACTGGCTGTCCGAACCGATACCGGATCGCGCCCGCGTCCGCCTGCTTGCGCAAGTCCGGATCCCGCTGGGCGGGGACGATTCGATAGCGAACGCAAAGCGATTTTTCGCTTTCCATAAAGTCGGCCGCAGGGAGGCGTTTACGCCTTCGCTCGTTACCGTGGCGCTCTGCGGCAGCCTGGAGCCGGATGGCCGCCTAACCGGCATCCGGATTTCGGCGGGCGGAGGCCAGACCGTTCCGGCGCGGCTGAAGCGGGCGGAAGAGCTGCTGACGGGCCGCATGCCCGATCCGGATGCGCTTGGCGAGGTTTATGAACAAGTGGCCGCGGATTACGCGCCGGCGCCGGATCCGTTCGCGCCGGACATGTACCGCAAACTGACGGCAGCCAATTTGGTCGTCACCGAGCTGTGGAAGCTGACCGCGGCCGGCGAAGCTGCCGGAGGGAAGGAGGGGGCGCCATGCCGCTGAACCGGACGACAAGCGGCGACAGGTGGCGCGTCCGTCCCGACGGGCCGGACAAAGTGACCGGGCGCCTGCCGTATTTGACGGATTTGTCCTTGCCGGGCATGCTGCACGGCCGCGTGCTGAGAAGCCCTTATCCGCATGCGAGAATCGTATCGATCCGCACGGAGAAGGCCAAAGCGATTCCGGGCGTCTGCGCCGTGCTGACGAGCGCGGATGTTCCGGGCCTGAACCGGTTCGGCATCGCAAGGCCCGACCAGCCGGTATTTTGCGAGGACCGGGTGCGTTTTATCGGCGACGCGGTCGCCGCCGTCGCGGCCGAAACCGAAGCATTGGCGGCTTACGCCTTGACGCAGATCGAGGTCGACTACGAGCCGCTTCCCGTCGTGGACGATCCGGAGTCGGCGCTTTCTCCGGACAGTGTAAAACTGTTCGAGCACGGCAACGTGCTGCACCGGAGCGATTACGGCTGCGGGGACGTGGAAGCGGGCTTTGCGGCGTGCCGGCATATTGTGGAGGAAACCTATTCTACGCCCAGGCAGATGCACACGTACATGGAGACCGAAGGAGGCCTGTTCGTTCCCGAGCCGAACGGCCGGCTGACCGTGTACGCGCCGACCCAGCACGGGTTTATGGACCGGATGCAGTTGGCTCGCATTCTGAATCGTCCGGAAGCGGATATTCGCGTCGTTTCCAGCCCGATCGGGGGCTCGTTCGGGGGGAAGGACGAATTGAACGTGCAGCCGTACGGCGCGCTGCTCGCGCTCGCCTGCGGCCGCCCGGTCAAGCTGCACAACTCCCGCTGGGAATCGGTGCGCGCGGGACTGAAGCGCCATCCGATGAAAATCACCATGAAGACCGGCACGGACGAACACGGCAGGCTGCTCGCCCACCAGGTGAGGATCGTTTCCGACGCGGGACCGTATTCGACGCTCAGCGCCGAGGTGCTGAATTTCGCCGTCGAGCATGTCATCGGGCCGTACCGTTTCGGCGCGGTCAAGGTGGAAAGCGTATCGGTGTTCACGAACAACGGGATGTCCGGCGAATTCCGCGGCTTCGGCGGCAATCAGGCCATCTTCGCCCTGGAAGGGCAAATGGACCGGCTCGCGGAGAAGCTCGGCATCGATCCGTGGACGTTCCGGCTGATGAACATGCGGCAGCCCGGCGACCCGGGTCCGCTCGGCCAGCCGATCGCGCAGACGGACGGGGCGCGGCAAGTGTGGGAGGCGCTGGCGGATTGCCGCTTGTGGAAGGAGAAAGCGGCCGCCGGCAACCGCTCCGAAACGCGGCCGCCCTGGATCAAAACCGGGTACGGCGCCGCGCTGGTCATGCACGGAGCGGGCCTGGGCGTCGGGATTCCCGATCCCGCCGGAGGACGCCTGACGCTGGCGGGCGACGGCAAGATCGAGGCGGCGTTCGGGTACGAGGAATTCGGCCAGGGGCTTATCGCCTCCTTGGAGCAAATGCTGATCGAACAGTTCGGCTTCGACGCGCAGGATTTGCGGATCGTCATCGGCGATACCGACGCCGTGCCGGACAGCGGTTCAAGCACCGCCTCCCGGGCGACCAGCATGATGTGGCAGGCGCTGAAGCGGCTGCATCCTCCGTTTGCAACGGCGTTGCGCAAGCAGGCCTCCCGCGCGCTCGGCGTCGGCATGGAGAAGCTTGTTCTCGGCCGCGGCGGCATTCGGGACGCCGAATCGGGGAGCCTGCTGATCTCCTACGGCGAACTCGCAAAGACGGCAAGCGAACCGATCGTCGCCGAGACGAAGTTTGCGTATCCGACTTCGCCCGTAGACCGCGTCGGGGCGCATTACCTGTACACGTATGCTTCGGTTGCGGTGAAGGTCGAGGTCAACACGCTTACCGGACGCGTCAAGCTCCTGGACCAGTTTCACGCGGTCGCCGCAGGTCCGGTCGTCAATCCGCAGGGCTATCTCGGCCAGATCGAAGGCGGCAGCGGCATGGCGCTCGGGTTCGCTTTGACGGAAGACGCCGTGATGGACAAAGGGATGTACCTGACCCGCAATCTGGACACGTACCTGATTCCGACGATCGCGGAGCTGAGCGGCGGATTCGAGGTGCTTCCGATCGAGGAACTGCCGGAAGGAGACAAGCACGGCCCGCGCGGAGTCGGCGAGATCGGTTCGGTCGGGCTCGCTCCGGCGATTGCGGCGGCGGTGCACGATGCGGTCGGCAAGCGGGTGAACAAGCTTCCGATCGACCCGGCGCTGCTTCTGGAGAAGCCCGTATTTTTGAACAAGGCGGTGGAATGGCGATGATCGATCCAAAGCTCGCAAGCGCGGCCGAGACGTTTACGCTGCAATGCGTAATCAACAAGCGTCCGGTATCGGTTGACGTTCCGCCGGCGAAGCGGCTGCTTTGCATTTTGCGCGAAGATTTGCATTTGACCGGCACGAAGCGGTCCTGCGACATCGGCCGCTGCGGCGCGTGCATGGTGCTGGTGGACGGCAAGCCGGTCAATTCCTGCCTGACGATGGCTTATCAATGCCAGGGCAAAAACATTACGACCATCGAAGGCCTGGCTGCGGACGGCGCGCTGAATCGCGTTCAGAAGTGCTTTTTGGAGGAGGGAGGTTATCAGTGCGGTTACTGCACGCCGGGCATGATCGTGACGGTCACCGCGCTGCTGAACAAGAACCCGGAGCCTTCCATGGCCGAAATCGAAGAGGCGCTGTCCGGCAATCTGTGCCGCTGCACGGGATACGGCGGAATCATCCGTTCCGTGCTGAAGGCGGCGGAGCAAGGGGGGCGACGGCATGCGGGACGGCATGAGAGCGCGTGAGCGAGACGGAAGAAGCGACAAGCCGAACGATAAGGAATACCATCTGGCGTATTTGCGCCGAAGCGTCGAAATCTCGCAGAAAGCGAGACAAACGGGAAATACGCCGTTCGGGGCGTTGCTGGTCGGCAAAGACGGCCGTATTTTATGGGAGCAGGGCAACGTCGAGATGACGGAGCGCGACTGCACAGGGCATGCGGAAGCGGCGCTGATGCGGGTCGTTTCGAAGCGTTTTACCAAAGACGAGCTCTGGGATTGCACGCTTTATACGACGGCAGAGCCGTGCGCCATGTGCGCGGGGGCGATTTATTGGGGCAACGTCGGCCGCGTCGTATACGGGATTACGGAATCGCTGCTGGCGGAGCTTACGGGCGACGACGAGCGGAATCTGACGCTGGATCTGCCGTGCAGGGAAGTGTTCGCAAGAGGAAGGAAACCGATCGTGGTGATCGGGCCGTTTCCGGAAATCGAAGCCGAAGTCGTCGCGGTGCACGAGGGGTATTGGAAATGAAGCCGACCGGGCAAAAAATAACGCTGCAGTCGATTAACCGTATGGACCGCAGCGAGTTTGTCGAAGCATTAGGCGGGATTTTCGAGTGTTCCCCTTGGGTCGCCGAGGACGCATGGACGCTGCGTCCTTTCGCTTCCGTGCGGGAACTGCACGAAGCGATGATGGGGATCGTTCGCGGCGCTCCGCAGGACCGGATCGATTCGCTGCTGCTGGCCCATCCCGATCTCGGGACGCGGCTGGCCGTCAGCGGCTATTCCGCGGCGGAGCAGCAAAGCGCCGGTCTCAGCCGGCTGACGCAGGAGGAATACGAACGGTTCCACGATTTGAACAAGCGGTATGTAGGCAAATTCGGATTCCCTTTTATCCTTGCCGTTCGCGGCAAAAGCAAGAGCGATATTCTCGCCGCCATGCAGGAGCGCATCAGCCGCTCGGCCGCGGAAGAGCGCGAGCGGGCGCTGAGCGAAATCGGGCGGATTGCCGGCTTCCGCTTGGCGGATTTGATCCATAACGAAAACGATGAACCGGGGAGGACGGACCTATGCTGAAACTGGCCAACGGACGAACGCTTTATTACGGAAAAGGAGACGTTTATAACTATCGCACCTATGCCGCGCCGCTTGCCGTCAAGCCTATCCCGGAATCTCCGTATTCCGGCGATGCGAACGTCATTTTCGCCCACAACATCACGTTCTCGGTCAGCGGGGAAGAGCTGCTTACTTCGTTTACCGAAGGGGACAATTCGCGCGTGGTCGCCACCGATTCGATGAAAAACTTCATTTTGCGGGAGACCGCGGGGTACGAAGGCAGCACGACGGAAGGGCTTCTCTTTTACATCAGCGAAAAGTTTTTGGCGAAATATGCGCATATGGAAGCGATCGAGCTGAGCGCACGCCGGATTCCGTTTCTGCCCCTCGAAGTGCGGGGAGAGAACGGATTCGTGCCGAGCGGGCTCGTCTACCGGCGCAGCCATAACGACCATGCCAGCGCCGCCATGTCGCTCGTGCGGACGGATGCGGGCTGCGAAATCCGGTCGCTGGAGTGCAGCCTGTCGGACCTGCAGCTGATCAAGGTGAGCGGCAGCTCGTTCTATGGCTTCGTCCGGGACGAATATACGACGCTTCCGGACAGCTACGACCGGCCTCTTTTCATTTTTCTCGACATTCATTGGCGTTATGCGGACGTAAACGACGCCCTGGACGCGACCAGAGGCAACTATGTCGCCGCCGAGCAAATCCGGGATTTGGCCCATCACGTTTTCCATGAAAAGAACTCGCCCTCGATCCAGTCCCTGATTTATCAGATCGGCCGCCGGATCTTGTCTCGCTTCCCGCAACTGGCCGAAGTGCGCTTCGAATCGAACAACCGCACGTGGGAGGCGGTTGTCGAGCCCAAGTCGGGCACGGAGCCCGGCGTCTTTACGGAACCGCGTCCGCCGTTCGGCTTTCAGGGCTTCACGATGACGCGCGACGACCTGGCGGCGGGCGAAGCATGAGCGGCCGGCTGACGACGCATGTGCTGGACGTATCCCAAGGCAAGCCGGCTGCGGGCATGCGCGTTCAGCTGTGGCGGCTGCGGCTCGCGGAAAAGGGAGCGCGCACCATGCTGCGGGAAGCCTTCACCAACGAAGACGGACGGCTGGGCGAGCCTCTGCTGTCCGGCGACGAGATGGCGGCGGGCATTTACGAGCTGATGTTCGACGCCGCGGGGTATTTCCGCGGAACGGCGGGCGAGGGCTTTCTCGAATGGATCCCGGTCCGGTTTGTCATCGGCGATCCGCAGGCCCATTACCACGTCCCGCTGCTGGTCGCCCCCGGCGGATACAGCACTTATCGGGGCAGTTGACCTTATGGCGTTGACTTTAGGGCGTATACTCTACGGCGTAAACTTTGCGGCATAAACTCTATGGCGGTTTCTTTGAGGCACTGACTTTACGGCGTTGACCGCGCGGCTGCATTGCGCTTTCGTTTTTGCGACCAGTCTCAAGACCGGCCGTTTGGGCCCGGTTTTGAGGCTGGTTTTCGTTTCGGCGTCAATCGCCGTTTCCTCCATTATTTATCTTTTCCTTCCTTTTACTTAGGTATCCCCTACGCTCAGGAGACAGAGGGCATCAACGCCCCTTCATTTCCATATCCCCTTCATTCAGGATAGAGCGCATGATGACCGATCTGAACGAAAGGAATGCCGCATAAAAAGCGCTTCCGCATATCGTCCTGAACGAAGGGGATACCGCGTAAAAGGGAGCTGTCACGCATCGTCCTGAACGGAAGGGATACGGAATAAAAATGCGCTGCCGCACACGGTCCTGAGCGAAGGGGATACCGTGTAAAAGGGAGCGCGAGCGCGTACTTTGCAGGGGCCGTTCCGGGGAACGGCAGCGATCGGAATCCTGTTCGGAGGCCGCGGTCGAAAAGAGTTTTCGGTGTTAAGTCTTTTCGCTTGACATCGGCGGGAGAATTGCGTAACATAGACTAAGTTGAATCGCTGTAAAGTGCTTTTCCTTGACAGGCGAGGGGTGAGCCTTTGTGCATGGGGAGAATGCGCTGGAGAAGACGAACCGCATGAACGTGCTGTTCGACTTCTACGGTCCGCTGCTGACGGAGAAGCAGCAGACCTTTCTGAAATGCTATTATCAAGACGACTACTCCCTCGGCGAGATTGCCGAAGATTTTGACATCAGTCGGCAAGCGGTGTACGAACACCTTAAGCGGGCGGAGCAGATCCTGGAAGAATACGAAGCCAAGCTGTCCCTGACGGTCCGCCACGAGCGGCTGCAGCAGGGGCTCGACCGGCTGGAGCGGCAGATCGGCGAGCTTCCGGCGCAGTGGCGCAAGCCGCTTCTGGATACGGTAGCGATGCTGCGGTCGGCGGACAGCGGTTTGCCAATCGAAAATGCGAGCCCGGCTAACGGGGCAAATTCGGAGCGGAAGGAGGGGATCGGGCATGGCATTTGAAGGATTGACGACACGGCTGCAGAATGTGTTCGGCAAGCTGAGAGGCAAAGGCAAGCTGTCGGAGGACGACGTTAACGAAGCGATGCGCGAAGTCAGGCTGGCCTTGCTCGAAGCCGACGTCAACTTTAAGGTCGTCAAGGATTTCATCGCGAAGGTGAAAGAGAAGGCGGTCGGGGCGGAGGTTCAAAAGAGCTTCACGCCGGGCATGGTCGTCGTCGACATCGTGCACAAAGAACTGATCGAGCTGATGGGCGGCACCCAGGCGAAGCTGGCAAAATCGAACAAGCCGCCGACCGTCGTTCTGATGGCCGGCTTGCAGGGCGCGGGGAAGACGACGCTCACCGCCAAGCTTGCGAAGCTGCTCCAATCGCAGAATCACAAGCCGCTGCTCGTCGCGGGCGACATTTACCGTCCCGCCGCGATCAAACAGTTGGAAGTGCTGGCGGGACAGATCGGGGTGCCGGTGTTCTCGCTGGGCGACAAGGTCAGCCCGGTGGAGATCGCAAAGCAGGGCGTCCAGCATGCGAAAGAGCAGGGCAACGATTACGTGCTGATCGATACCGCCGGCCGCCTGCAGATCGACGAGGCGCTTATGGAGGAGATCAAGCAGATTCATGCGGCGGTCAAACCCGACGAGGTGCTGCTCGTCGTCGATGCGATGACGGGCCAGGAAGCGGTGAACGTGGCCAAAAGCTTCCACGAGCAGTTGGAGCTGACCGGCGTCGTGCTGACGAAGCTCGACGGCGATACGAGAGGCGGCGCGGCGCTGTCCGTCAAGGCCGTCACCGGCTGCCCCATCAAGTTCGCGTCGATGGGCGAGAAGATCGACCAGCTGGAGCCGTTTCACCCCGACCGGATGGCGTCGCGGATTCTCGGCATGGGCGATATGCTGTCGCTGATCGAGAAGGCGCAGTCCAACATCGATGCCGAAAAAGCGAAAGAATTGGAACGCAAGATGCGGAACGCCGAGTTTACGTTCGAGGATTTCCTCGAGCAGATGGAGCAGGTCCGCAAGCTCGGCCCGCTTGACCAGCTTCTCGACATGCTGCCGGGCATGAACAAGCTGAAGAACATGCCCAACTTCAAAATCGACGAAAAGCAAATCGCGCGCACCGAGGCGATTGTCAAGTCGATGACGAAGGCGGAGAAGCAGAAACCGGAAATCATCAACTACAGCCGCCGCAAGCGGATCGCCGCGGGCAGCGGGACGTCGCTTGCCGAAGTGAACAAGCTGATCCGGCAGTTCGAGGAAATGAAGAAGATGATGAAGCAGTTTTCCGGCATGATGGGACCCAAAGGTCCCAAAGGCGGCCTGAAAGGCCTCAAAAACATGCTGGGCGGCAAAAACATGCGATTCCCGTTTTGACGCGGAAGTGGATTTTGTTAAGGAGGTGAAAGTTGAAATGGCAGTACGCATTCGTCTGAAACGCATCGGCGCTCATAAAGCTCCTTTCTATCGCGTGGTCGTGTCCGATTCCCGTTCCCCGCGCGACGGCCGCTTCATCGAGGAGATCGGGTACTACAACCCGGTCGCGCAACCCGCTGAAGTGAAAATCGACGAGGAAAAAGCGCTGAAATGGCTGCAAAACGGAGCGCAGGCTTCCGAGACGGTCCGCAATCTTCTTAGCCGTGCCGGCGTTCTGAAAAAATTCCACGAATCCAAGCTTCAGAAGTAACGTCGGATTCCCGGAGGGCATAGGCCATGGAACAATTGATTCGGGTTATCGCCCGAGCGTTGGTGGATCATCCGGAAGACGTGCAGATTCAAGTCAAGGAGGACGCGCGCGGCCTGGTGTACGAGCTGTCCGTTCATCCAGACGATGTCGGCAAAGTCATCGGCAAGCAGGGGCGCATTGCGAAAGCGCTGCGCACTGTCGTCACTTCCGCTGCGGTCAAGGAGCGGAAGCGCGTCATCGTGGACATCAAATCGGAATAAGGCAAAAAGGAAGGTCCGGGCTGCGTTTGGCATGCCCGGACTTTTTTTGGCGAACCGAAAAGGGTAAAATGAGTCCGGAGTCTTGAACATAGAAGGAGGCTGCTTCCGTGACGGAAGAGCGTTTGCTTAACGTCGGCAAAATCGTCAATACTCACGGCATCCGAGGCGAAATCAAGGTGTGGCCGCATACGGATTTTCCGGATGTGCGCTTCCGTAACGGAAGCCGCTTGCTGCTGTGTCCGCCCGGGGCGGGAGCTGAAGCGGCGCTCGAAGTGGAAGTGCAGGGCGCCCGCGAGCACAAAAATCTGTTCATTCTGAAGCTGAAAGGCTACGACAATATCAATCTCGTCGAGAAATACAAAGGATGGGAACTGAAGGTACGGGACGAGGACCGGGTCGAGCTCGGGGAAGGCGAGTACTACGTGCGCGACATCGTCGGCGCCACCGTCGTCACCGAGGACGGCGAGAAATTGGGGATCATTACGGACGTGCTGTCGCCGGGGGCCAACGATGTTTGGGTCGTCAAACGGCCGAAAGGCGGCAACGTGCTGCTTCCCGTCATCGACGAGGTCGTGCTGGAAGTGGACGTTCCCGGGCGGACGGTCAAAGTTCATCTGATGGAAGGGCTGCTGTAGCATGCGGATCGACGTTTTGACGCTTTTTCCCGAAATGTTCGAGGGGGTCTTCGGCAGCAGCATTTTGGGAAAAGCGCGGGAGCGCGGCAAGGTGAAGTTGTCGACGGTCAACTTCCGCGATTTCGCGAACAACAAGCACAATACGGTGGACGATACGCCGTACGGCGGAGGCGGGGGGATGGTGCTCAAGCCCGAGCCGATTTTTGCCGCGGTCGAATCGGTGATCCGGTCCGCCCGGGTGGAGGAGCGGGAAGGAGCGGAAGCGGAGCCTGGCGGCGAAGAGCGCGCGGATCGGGAAGAGCGTGAGGAGCGGGAAGAGCCGCTCCGGGAGAGCGCACCCGGCGAGAAGGACGGACGGTTGAGCGTCGAGCCTTCCCGTTCGTCCCCGCGCATCATCCTCATGTGCCCGCAAGGGGAACCGCTGACGCAGGCCAAGGTCCGGGAACTGGCCGCCGAATCGCATCTCGTGTTTATTTGCGGCCACTATGAAGGCTTCGACGAGCGCATTCGCGAGCATCTGGTCACGGACGAGCTGTCGATCGGCGATTATGTGCTGACCGGAGGCGAACTTCCGGCGATGGTCGTGATCGACGCGGTCGTCAGGCTTTTACCCGGCGTTCTCGGCAACGACCAGTCGGCGGCCCGCGACTCGTTCAGCGACGGGTTGCTCGAACACCCGCATTATACGCGGCCGCCCGAATTCCGCGGCTGGAAGGTGCCGGATGTGCTGCTTTCGGGCAATCACGCGGAAATCGACAAATGGCGGCGCCGGCAGTCGCTGCTTCGCACGGTCAAGCGCCGTCCGGACCTGCTTCGGAATGCGGAGCTGACCGAGCAGGAGCGCCGTTGGCTCGAAGAGGTGCAAAACGGGACGAATAACGAAATATAAGGTTGTTTTTACCTGGCGGGTGTGATAAAATTTCAGATGTTGTGTATGCCGGATGCTCCGTTGTTCAAAACGGGCAATCGGCGAAAAATCGGACGGTCCTCTGCACGCCATGAAGCGGTCAACGGACTTGTGGAGCGGGTACGAACGTCTATGGTGGAAGGAGTGGTATCCATGAATCTGATTCAAGAGATTACGCAAGAACAACTGCGCAAGGACATTCCGAACTTCCGTCCGGGCGACACGCTTAAAGTGTACGTCAAGGTTGTCGAAGGTTCCCGCGAACGTATCCAGCTGTTCGAAGGCGTTGTGATCAAACGCCGTGGCGGCGGCATCAGCGAAACGTTCACCGTGCGCAAAATTTCGTACGGCGTCGGCGTAGAACGCGCTTTCCCGCTGCATTCGCCCCGCATCGAGAAGATCGAAGTGGCGCGCCGCGGCAAAGTCCGTCGTGCGAAGCTGTACTACCTGCGCAACCTGCGCGGCAAAGCTGCTCGTATCAAGGAAATTCGATAAGGCTAATCAAAAGGGGGGCTTGGCTTACGTTCAAGTCCTCCTTTTTGCATTTCCCCTAAAATACGCGTTGACATCAGACGATTTCGAAAAAGACGGACTCGGGAAAGAGGCGAATCGACATGGATCAGTCGCGTGATTGGAAAAGTGGCGAAACGGCGGAGCAAGCCGGAACAAATGCGGGCACCGGAACGGGAGAACGCTTGGGAGCATCACACGCCTCATCCGGGCATGAGTCCGATGAAGCGGGCGGCATGCATGCCGTTGCCGGAAGCGCGGCGGCCGCGGGAAGCGGCAAAGCGCCCGGGACGGTCAAGCCGGCAGGCCCCCGCAAAAAGAGCGAGCTGGTGGAATGGATCAAGGCGCTGGCGATCGCGGCCATACTCGTGTTCGTCATCCGCTGGCTGCTCGTTTCTCCGTTCATCGTGGACGGCTCTTCGATGGAGCCGAACTTCTGGAACGGGGAGCGGATTATCGTCAATAAAATTTTGTACGACTTCCGCGCGCCGAAACGAGGCGAAGTCATCGTGTTTCATGTGCCCGAAGAAGGCCGGGATTATATCAAGCGGGTCATTGCGACGCCGGGAGACACGGTGAAAGTCGACGGAGACACCGTTTATGTGAACGGCGAAGCGATCGAGGAGCCTTACCTGAAGGAAGCGTACGAACGGGCTCATGCCGCAGGCGGCCTTTATAATGAGAAAAGCTTCAACAGCGACTACCCGAATTCACAGTTCCAGGAGACGACGGTTCCGGAAGGCGAGCTGTTCGTGCTTGGCGACAACCGTCCGGACAGCAAGGACAGCCGGATGATCGGGTTCGTCAAAATGGACCGGGTGGTCGGGCGGGCCGAATTGATCTTTTGGCCGTTAAATAAAATAAAATATATCGGTCGCGGCTGGTAAGGACAAGCGCCTTGGTCCCTCTGCCGGACGGAAATCGCGGAGGGATGCAATATGACCATACAATGGTTTCCGGGCCACATGACCCGGGCCAAACGGCAAATCGAAGAGAAGCTGAAGCTGATCGACGTCGTGTTCGAGCTGCTGGACGCACGCGTGCCCGAGTCGAGCCGCAACCCGATGATCGACGAGATCGTCGGGAGCAAGCCGCGCCTGCTTCTGCTCAACAAGGCCGACTTGGCGGATGCGGAGGCGACCGTGCGCTGGAGCGAGCACTTCCGCGCGCTCGGCCGCGAGGTGCTGGCCATCGACGCGAATACGGGAAGCGGCGTTCGGGACATCCCCGGCCGGGTCAAGGTCCTGCTGAAGGAGAAGATCGAGCGCCAAATCAGCAAGGGCATGCGTCCGAGGCCCGCCCGCGCGCTGATCGTAGGCATCCCCAACGTAGGGAAGTCGACGCTCATTAACCGCCTGGCGGGGAGAAACGCGGCGGTGACGGGCGACCGCCCGGGCGTGACGAAAGGCCAGCAATGGATTCGCACCGGCGGGGATCTCGAATTGCTGGACACGCCGGGAATCTTATGGCCGAAGTTCGAGGATCCCGAGGTCGGATTCCGGCTTGCGGCGACGGGCGCGATCAAAGAGGAAATTTTGCCGATCGAGGAAGTGGCCTGCTTTACGCTTCGCTGGCTGACGAAGGCTTACCGCGAAGCGCTTGCGGAACGTTACGGACTGACGGAGCTTCCGGAGGATTTGCCCGATTTGGCGGCTGCCGCCGAAGTGCTGGAAGAGATCGGACGGCGGCGCGGATGCGTCGGAAGCGGCGGGCGAATCGACTACGAGAAGGCGTCCGGCGTGCTGCTGCGCGATTTGCGCTCCGGCAAGCTCGGCCGGATCACGCTGGAAGCGCCGGTCCGATAAGGGCATTCGCACCCGCGGAACCTTGCCAAAATATCGAAACGGCGATTTTTCTCTTGAAACGATAAGAAAGAGTGTGTAGTATAGTCATCGTACAATTGCATACGAGCTCATATAATTTTGGGAATATGGCCCATAAGTTTCTACCGGACGACCACTGTAATCGTCCGACTATGAGTGATAGCGAGTGCATTCCGGATTCCGTCCTTCAGCGAAACGGGGGACCGGTCCGGCGATGCTGGCACTTGAAGTGCCGCCATAAGGGATGAATCCCCGGGACAAGCTTCACTTGAGAAACCGCTCAAGGAGCTTGTCCCTTTTTTTCATGCAGAAAGGGACGGTAGATGGCGATGGAAGTGCTCTTGGAACGGATACGCCGAGAGGGATTGATTTTGTCCGATAAGGTGCTGAAAGTCGATTCGTTTCTGAATCACCAGGTGGATACGCAGCTTGCCTTGGAGATCGGACGCGAGTTCGGGCGAATCTTTGCGGACGAACCGGTAACGAAGGTGCTCACCATTGAAGCCAGCGGCATACAATTTGCGATGGCGACGGGGATCGCGCTGAACGTGCCGTTTATTTATGCGAAAAAGAAAAAAGCCGTTACGCTCTCCGAAGAGGTGTATTCGGCGCAGGTGCATTCGTTCACCCGGGGGGAGACGTATCAGGTCAGCATTTCCCGAAAATATCTGGGCCCGGACGACCGGGTGCTGATCGTGGACGATTTTCTGGCGACGGGAGCGGCGCTTGCGGGGCTGGTCAAGATCGTCAGGGAATCCGGGGCGAAGCTGGCAGGCGTAGGCTGCGTGATCGAGAAAAGCTTCCAGGAAGGCCGACGTCTGCTGGAGGAGATGGACGTCAGGGTTCATTCGCTGGCACGCATCGCTTCGATGTCGCCGGGCGAGATTCAGTTCATAGAAGAAAGCTCAATCCATCGCGTCAAGGAGACGGTATAGGATGTTAACCAAAAAAAGAGTCTTTGCCTTAGGCTTCCAGCATGTGCTGGCGATGTACGCGGGGGCTGTCGTGGTGCCTCTGATCGTCGGGGGAGCGCTCCACTTGACCGCCGCCCAGATGGCTTATCTGATCGCCGCGGACTTGTTCACCTGCGGGATCGCCACGATTTTGCAGACGATGGGGACCAAATATTTCGGCAGCCGGCTTCCCGTCGTATTGGGCTGCACGTTTACCGCCGTCGGACCGATTATCGCCATTGCGTCGTCTTCGAACCTGGCTACCGTATACGGGGCCGTGATCTTATCCGGTTTATTCGTCGTGCTGGCCGCTCCTTTGTACGGGAAGATGTTAAGGTTCTTCCCCACGATTGTCATCGGCTCGGTCGTTACGATCATCGGGCTGTCGCTGATTCCCGTCGCGATGAACAACGCGGCAGGCGGGCAGGGCAGCGCCGATTTCGGCGAGCCGCGCAATCTGCTGCTGGCCGTTGTCACGTTGATCGTCATTTTGGCCGTGAACCGTCTGTCCAAAGGGTTTATGCGGGCGATATCCGTACTGGTCGGCTTGGCGGCCGGTACGCTTGCCGGTTACTTCATGGGCGTCGTCAGCTTCTCGTCCGTCGGGGAAGCTTCCTGGGTCAGCATCGCGCAACCGTTCTACTTCGGCGTGCCCCAGATCAGCTTGACGGCCGTGATCACGATGATTCTCGTCAATATCGTCAGCATGGTGGAGTCGACGGGCGTTTATCTGGCGGTCGGCAAGGCGACGGATCAGAAGGTCGAACCGGCGCAGATCGTGAACGGTTTGCGCTCCGAAGGGCTTGCGATCACGCTGGGCGGGATCTTCAACGCGTTCCCTTACACGGCGTTTTCGCAAAATGTCGGCCTGATCTCGCTGACGAAGGTCAAATCCCGGGACGTTATTTTTGCGGCCGGCGCGATCATGGTGGTCCTCGGCTTGCTGCCCAAGCTGGCCGCCTTGACGACCGTCATTCCCAATGCGGTGCTGGGCGGCGCCATGATCGTCATGTTCGGCTCGGTCGCGGCTTCCGGCATCTCGATTCTGTCGCAGGTCGATCTGCGCAAGGACGGCAACCTGCTGATCGCCGCCTGCAGCATCGCGGTCGGCCTGGGCTCGGCGACGCTGCCGCAGATGTTCGACCAGCTGCCGGACTTCGCGAAGATGCTTCTGCAGAACGGCATCGTATCCGGCTCGCTGACGGCGATCGTGCTGAATCTGTTAATTTCGAGGCAAAGCGAGGCGGCCCCGGTCGTCCAGCAGCATTCATAAGGCAATGGATTTTCAAGAGAAACGGCGCATCGTCCTTGACTTGAGCAAGGACGTTTGCGCCGTTTTCTTCTTGTCGCCGGCCGGATTTCACTTGGACAGCCACCGGAACAGGTAGGCGATAAGAGAGAGCGCCGCGCTTAACAGAATGCAGGTCGCGAGCGGAAAGTAAAATTTGAAGTTCTCTTTCTCGACGACGATATCGCCGGGCAGACGGCCCAGGTGGATAAAACGGCCCAGCAGCATCCAAAGCAAACCGGCGACGATCAGCACGATGCCGGACCCGATCAGCAATTTGGCCATGTTCATTTTTCCATCACCTACAATGATTGTACCCGAACCGGAACGATTCGTTCCACTTGCCGTTTGGCCGGACGAAAAAAAAACTTGCCGAAAAAGGGCGGTTTCATGGACAATAGGGTCATCATGCGAAATCATTTCCGGGAAGGCGGAATGCGTAGTGGAATCATCTGACCAAAAGCCGAACCGGCTTGAATTCGAAACAAAGCTTTGGGACGGGGGCCTCGTCGCCGTCGCCGGCGTGGACGAGGTGGGAAGAGGCTGCCTGTTCGGCGATGTCGTCGCGGCGGCGGTCGTCTTCCGTCCGGGAACCGTCCTGGAGGACATCAACGATTCGAAGCAATTAAGCGAAAAGAAGCGGGAGCGGCTGTACGAGCTGATTTTGGCGGAAGCGGAGGCGTGGTCGGTCGCCCGCGTCGACGCCGCCACGATCGACCGGATCAACATTCGCCAGGCTTCGCGGCTTGCGATGAAGCTGGCGGTCGAGGGGCTGTCCGTCACGCCCCAGCATCTGCTCGTCGATGCGGAAACGGTCGCCGTGGACATCCCGCAGACGGCCATCGTCAAGGGCGATGCGCGAAGCCAATCGATCGGCGCCGCGTCGATCGTGGCCAAGGTAACCCGCGACCGGCTTTGCCGCGAGGTTTGGGACGTCATGTATCCGGGGTACGGCATCGCCGCCAACAAAGGCTATGCGACGAAGGAGCACCGGGAAGCGCTGCTGGCGCTCGGGCCTACGCCATTGCACCGCCATTCGTTTTTGAGCGGGATTTTGTCGGTTCAGCAGGAACTGTTCTAACTTGAATGGAGCGCGATTGCTGCCGATACATAAATTGTGCGGGATTTTCGTCAGACAATCGGTTTTTTCTTGGAAAGGAGGCAGCGCATGAATGCCAATATCGGCTCGTTGCTTCGGGCGATGATGGGCGAGGTTCAGCCGTCGGAAAGCGCCCGCGCGCTTGAATTGAGGATCGGCCAGATCGTCAGGGGCGTCCTCGTGGAAATGCTGGATGATGGCGAAGCCGTCCTTAACGTGAACGGGGTCAAAGTGCGGGCGCGGCTCGAGGCGGAGCTGCCGGTCGGCCGGGGGACGCTGCTGCAAGTCCAGCCCGAGTCCCAAAGCGGCCTCATCGTGCTGAAGCCGCTGGCGGAGGCGCCCGAAGCCGCTCCGAACGAAGTGGTGCGGGGCGCGCTGAAATCGTTCGGCCTGCCCGACGCGAAATGGGCGGAAGATTTGGTCCGAGGGCTCAAGCGCGACGGCTACGCCCTCGACAAAGAGACCGCCGCCTGGTTCCGGCAGGCTCTTGAGGCAAAACCCGCGGGCGCCGGCGCCAAGGAATGGGCGAATGCCGCCGCCGTGGCGTTCCGGCGCGGCCTTGCGCCGACGGAGGCGACGATCGCTTCGCTGCGGCAGGCGCTGTTCGGGCCGCCGCTGCATGCGCAGCTGGCGGCGTTCGAGACGCAGCTGGCGGCGTTTGCGGCGGCGGCCAAGCCCGGCAGCGGACAGGCCGAGGCGGCCGGCCGGCTGCTCGGCCTGCTTGCGGAGGGCGCGGCTTTGCTGTCCGAAGGCGCCCGTCGGACGGCCGAGGACGCCATTGCGCAGCTGCCGCGGCAGCAGGCGGGCCCGGCGGGAGCCGCGGCCCAGGGGGCCGGCCCAAGCGCGGCGGAACGGCCCGCGGCATCCGGCTCCGGCGCTGTGCAGGCGCCGCTTTCGGCCGCTGCGGTTGCGCCGGAGGCTCAGCCGGCTGCCGGACAGAAGGCGATGCCGCAGCAGCCGATCCTCATGGTTAGCGGGGGCGGGGCGCGGGCGCAGGCGGCGCCGGGTGCGGGAACGGTCGCGGGCGCTCCCGGGCGTGTCCCGGCTTCCGGCGCGTCGGCGGGAGAGGAGCCGCAGCGGACCGCTTCTCCGGAAGCCCGGGACGCCGGAGCCGCCGGCAAGCCGGGCCGGGAAGCCGCCGCGCTTGCGGCCCGTCCTTTCGCAGCCCGGCCGGAGGCTTCGGAGCCGTGGATCGGCCGCTTCCTGCAGTGGCTCGGCGTCGGGCATGAGCGCCAGGCGCTGCTTCAGCCCGATGCGGGCCCGGCTGCGGCCGCTTTCGGAACGGAGCGGAGCGAAGAGTCCGGGGGCCAAGACGCGGCCAAAGTCCAAGAGACGCTGAAGGGCGCGCTGCTGGCGCTGGCGGGCCGGGACGATGTCCCCGCGCCGCTGCGCGAGGCGGCAAGCAGCCTGGCGCAGCAAATCGCCGGCCAGCAGCTGCTGCTCTCCCCCGAGCGGCAAAATACGGGGATGCTGAGCCATATGGTCTTTTTCGTCCCGCTCAAAGGCGAAGACGGCGACACGACGGCGACGATCCACGTGCAGACGCGGCGCGGAAGACGCGGCGAATGGGATGCGGACAACTGCCGGCTGCTGTTCGACTTGAAGATGAAGCATTTGGGCGAGACGCTGGTCGACGTTTCGGTCGTGAACAAGATGGTGTCGCTCAAAATATGGAACGACCGTCCGTGGGTGGCCGACCTGATCGAATCGGCCAGAGACGAAGCGCAGGAACGCCTGCTGTCGGCTGGATACCAGCTTTTGTCGCTCAAATCGGCATCCTTGCCGAAGCCGGCCCAGGGAGACGGCGAACCCGCTTCCGCCGAAGCGTTCCGGCGGCCCGGCGCCGCGGATGCGCCCGCACCGGACGCGTTCGCCGCGAAGCTTTACAGGGGAGTGGATTTTCGCGCATGAATGCCCAGGATCAACCTCCCAAGCAGCCGCAGCCGCGGACGATCACCAAGAAAGCGGTGGCGCTGAAATACGATCCGGAGCAAGCCCAGGCGCCTGTCGTGGTGGCGAAAGGGCAAGGGGTTCTCGCCGAGGAGATCTTGCGCCGGGCGAAAGAAGGCGGCGTGCCGGTGCAGGAGGACGCTTCGCTGGTGGAGGTCCTGTCGAAGCTCGACCTTCAGCAGGAAATTCCGCCGGAACTGTACCGGCTTGTCGCCGAGATTTTGAGCTTTGTCTACCGCACGGACCGGAAAGCCGGGCTGCAGGAACGCAAAGCCGACATGTGGACGTGAGGAGGCGTTGGCGATGGACGAGACGAAAAAGACGGGCGGCGCCTCCCGTTCCGGCGGCTTCGACCGCCGAAAGCGCGCCGGGCGGGAAGCGGAAGAAGCCGCAGCCAAGTATTTGGCGGCGCAAGGATACGCCATCATCGAACGGAACTGGCGCTGCCGGACCGGAGAGATCGATCTGATCGCGGCGGACGGCGGCGTGCTCGTGTTCGTGGAAGTCCGGTCCAGACGCAATCCCTCCCGCTTCGGCTCCGCCGTCGAGGCGTTCTCTTCCGCGAAGCAAGCCCAGGTCCGCAGCGTCGCAAGCGTGTATCTAGCGATGTCGCGCCAGCAGGTCCGCCCCGTCCGCTTCGATGCGATCGCCGTCACGTTCGGCAGGGACGGAAGCGTCAGCGAGCTTCGGCATATTCCGGGCGCTTTCTGAGCGGGCAGAGGTGGTTGCGGCGTACAGACGGCGAAGCAGCCTTTGCGTAGGACGTCTGTGCAAGGTACCTGAGCAAAATGTGTCTACGCAATGGAACTGCATGCCAACACACGCAATGTCCTTCACGGAACATAACTGCTGCACAAAATGACTGCGCAATGCAACTGAGTAAAATGGCTACATAATGCTACTGCATTCAACAAATTGCCTACGTAATACAACTGTACGTCATACAGCTGCGCAGATGCTATGCAGGCCAAGGATGTTACGATGCATAACGGCGGCAAATGAATCGGAGCTTGCACCCGTCGTCTTCTTCACAGGCGATCTGATCCGTGTACTTCATATCTGTCTACTTTCTTTGTCTTGCGGCAGGAGCTATCATGGAAAAATTCCAATGACCGAAGGCGTTTCCCTCTGAGAAGCCGCTCTACATTGGATTTTTCCATTGAATTTGCGGGCTTGGGCGGAAAATTCCCTCAACATGGCGTTGTAGATTGGATGAAATCCAAGATAGGTGTAGAAGGCGCTGAAAACGAACCGGCACGTTGGAAAAAATCCAGGATAGCCGCAAGCCGACCAACCCCCAACCGCAACCGGCATAAACTCTTTATTTGCCGTTCTGGCTCGTGAAGCCCGGCGGGTCGGAAGCCGGCTTGTCCAGGCAGCGGTACCGCACCGCTTCGGCGACATGCTCGGCTTCGATCCGTTCGCTTGCGGCCAAGTCGGCGATCGTGCGCGACATTTTGAGAATTCTGTCGTGCGCCCGGTGGCTAAGCCCGAGCCGGTCGTAGATGCCGGCCAGCAGCTTCTCGGCGTCGGGCGCCAAACGGGCGAATTCCGCCAGCTTTCTGCCCTGAAGCTCGCTGTTCCATCGGATCCCGCTGTTCCGGTAGCGGGCTTTTTGCCGTTCGATCGCCTCGGCCACCCGCTCCCGGGCCCAGGCGGACGTCCATTCGCCGGAAGGGGCGCCCCGCCCCGACTGCCGGGGCATCTCCACCTGAAGGTCGATGCGGTCGACGAGCGGCCCCGACAGCCGCGACCGGTAGCGGGCGACGGCCGCCGCCGAACAGGTGCAGACGCGGTCGCCGTCAAAGCCCCAATAACCGCAAGGACAGGGATTAAGCGAAACCGCCAGCAAAAAATCCGCCGGAAAAGCGGTTGAGCCCCGCGCCCGGCCGATCGTCACGCGGCGGTCTTCCAAAGGCTGCCTGAGAGCTTCCAGCGCGCCGCGGGTGAATTCCGGCAGCTCGTCCAGAAACAGGACGCCGTGATGCGCAAGCGTCACTTCTCCCGGCTTCGGCACCGTTCCGCCGCCGATCAGCCCGGCGACCGAGATCGAATGGTGAGGGGAGCGGAACGGGCGTCTGCGGATCAATCCCTGACGGCCGCCGAGCTTGCCGCAGACGCTATATATCTTCGTCACGGCGAGCGCTTCCTCGTCGTCCAGCGGCGGAAGCAGCGTGGGAAGGCGTCGGCACAGCATCGTTTTCCCCGTTCCGGGCGGCCCGACGACCAGAAGGTTGTGCTTCCCGGCCGCGGCGATAAGCAGCGCGCGCTTGCCGTGCGTTTGGCCGACTACGTCGGCCAGGTCGACATCGTTCGCGAATGCTTCCGTTGCCGCGGGTTCGCCTACGCTCTCCGGCGCGTCGCTGCAGGCGTTGCCGACGGACCCCGCGCCCCGGGGGCCTTGCTTCCATTCGCCCAGCGAAGCGATGCCGAGCACCTCGATGCCTTCGATCAGCCGCGCTTCGGCGACGCAGGCCCGGGGCACGATCACGCGGCGCAAGCCTTCGCGCCTTGCCCGCTCGACCATCGGCAGCACGCCCGGAACCGGCCGGACTTCGCCGCTGAGCGACAGCTCGCCGATGAGCAGAACGCCGTCGAGCCGTTCCTTCGGCAGTTGTCCGCTTGCGCTTAAAATGCCGGCGGCGATGGCCAGATCGTAAGCGCTCCCTTCCTTGCGCATATCGGCCGGCGCGAGGTTGACGGTGATCCGGTCGAGCGGAAAGGTCATGCCGCCGTTCTGGATGGCGGCGCGCACGCGCTCCACGGATTCGCGGACGGCGGGATCGGGGAGCCCGACGATCGCGACCTGGGGCAACCCGGACGAAAGATTGACTTCGACTTCGATCAGGCGCCCTTCGACGCCGACGACGCTTGCGCTGAGCATTTTCGCATACATGACAAAAAAGCACCCTCCTTCAAACGGTTGCGTTCGCGAAGAAAGGTGCTTCCTTTTCGCCCTATAGGTTCGATTGCTATTAGTCTAGCGGTTCGCATGCGCGTTTGTCAATGCCGCGGGCAGCCGCGGATTATATGCGGATCATATGCAATTTCGGACGGACGCAAGCATGAATTCGGTTTTTTTGGAAATTCTATTATCGTTTCCTGTTGATTTGATCGAATCCTGAGATGAAACCATTGCCAAATGGAGCTAAAAAATTGATGAAAAAAAGAGGAACGCGCGGACAAATAGTGATACAATAATGGAGGTTTCGGTGCGATCGCAAGCGCCGATATGTTCTTCAGATGCGTGTTAAACGGGAGGATGCAGGATCATGAATATTCATGAGTATCAAGGCAAGGAAGTCTTGAGACAGTACGGCGTCACCGTCCCTCGCGGCAAAGTCGCGTTCTCGGTTGACGAAGCGGTCAAAGCCGCCGAAGAACTGGGCACGCCGGTTACGGTCGTCAAAGCGCAAATCCATGCGGGCGGCCGCGGCAAGGCGGGCGGCGTCAAAGTGGCGAAAGGGCTCGACCAGGTTCGGGAATACGCGGAGCAGCTTCTCGGCAAAGTGCTGGTTACCCACCAGACCGGTCCGGAAGGCAAGGAAGTCAAACGCCTCCTGATCGAAGAAGGCTGCGACATTAAAAAAGAATATTACATCGGTCTCGTCGTGGACCGCAGCACCGGACGCATCGTGGTCATGGGATCGGAAGAAGGCGGCACGGAAATCGAAGAAGTCGCGGCCCGCTCGCCGGAGAAAATCATCAAGGAAGTCGTCGATCCGGCCGTCGGTCTGCAAACGTTCCAGGCGCGCAGGCTCGCTTACGCCATCAACATTCCGAACGAGCTGGTCAACAAGGCGACCAAGTTCATTTTGGCGCTGTACAACGCATTCGTCGACAAGGATTGTTCGATTGCCGAGATCAATCCGCTCGTCGTCACGGGCGACGGCAACGTCGTGGCGCTTGACGCGAAGCTGAACTTCGATTCCAACGCTCTGTTCCGCCACAAGGACATTTTGGAACTGCGCGATCTGGACGAAGAAGACGAAAAGGAAATTCAGGCGTCCAAATTCGATCTGTCCTACATCGCGCTGGACGGCAACATCGGCTGCATGGTCAACGGGGCCGGGCTGGCGATGGCGACGATGGACATCATCAAATATTACGGCGGGGAGCCGGCAAACTTCCTTGACGTCGGCGGCGGCGCGACGAAAGAGAAGGTTACCGAAGCGTTCAAAATCATTTTGTCCGACAAGAACGTCAAAGGCATTTTCGTCAACATTTTCGGCGGCATCATGAAGTGCGACGTTATTGCGGAGGGCGTTGTGGCGGCGGCCCGCGAGCTCGGTCTGGACAAGCCGCTCGTCGTTCGCCTGGAAGGCACCAACGTTCAGCTGGGCAAGGAAATTTTGAACAACTCCGGGCTCAATATCGTAGCTGCGGATTCGATGGCCGACGGCGCGCAAAAAATCGTGTCGCTCGTGAAATGACAAGGGAGAACGAACCGGGGAGTGTGAAGTCATGAGTATTTTGATCGATAAAAACACCAAGGTGATCACCCAGGGCATTACGGGGGCGACGGGTCTGTTCCACGCCAAAGGAGCCTTGGATTACGGCACGCAAATGGTCGGCGGCGTTACGCCGGGCAAGGGCGGACAAAAAGTCGACATTACGCTCGAAAACGGAAATACGGTATCGCTACCGATTTTCAACACGGTTAAGGAAGCGGTAGCCGCGACCGGCGCTACGGCGTCCGTCATCTACGTGGCGCCTCCGTTTGCGGCCGACGCCATCATGGAAGCGGTCGACGCGGAGCTCGACCTTGTCATCTGTATCACCGAAGGCATTCCGGTGCTGGATATGGTGAAGGTCAAACGCTACATGGAAGGCAAGAAAACGCGGCTGATCGGGCCGAACTGCCCGGGCGTCATTACGCCGGGAGAATGCAAAATCGGCATCATGCCGGGCTACATCCACAAGAAAGGCCATGTAGGCGTCGTGTCCCGTTCCGGCACGCTGACGTACGAAGCGGTTCACCAGCTCACCAACCGCGGCATCGGCCAATCTTCCGCCGTCGGCATCGGCGGCGATCCGGTCAAAGGCTCCGAGTTCATCGACATTCTTCGCCTCTTTAACGAGGACCCGGACACCTACGCCGTCATCATGATCGGCGAGATCGGCGGTACGGCCGAAGAAGAAGCGGCCGAATGGATCAAGGCGAACATGACGAAGCCGGTCGTCGGCTTCATCGGCGGCGCTACGGCGCCTCCCGGCAAGCGCATGGGTCATGCCGGCGCGATCATCTCCGGCGGCAAGGGCACGGCGGCCGAAAAGATCGCAAAGCTCGAGGAATGCGGCATCCGCGTCGCTCCGACGCCCGCCGAAATGGGCGCAACGCTGGTCAAAGTCCTCGAGGAACGCGGCCTGCTTGAGAAATGCAAAAGCTAAGCGTAAAATAAGAACCGTATCGCATTAACAACGGACAGCACGGACAGGCAAGCAGCCTTCCGCTCCCCCGCAACGGGGGGTGGAGGGCTGCTTTTTTTGCCTTATTGTCGGAGGAACGGTTCGGCTTTCTTTCGCTTGACCGGCCGCGCTGCCGTCTTCGCCTTCGCAACGGCAGTCTGCTCCTTTGCTGCAAGGAGGAGGGATAAAATTCCTTTTTGTCCGATCCCAGTCGACGTTTCCCAAACATGCCTGCACGTACCGTTTTGTTCAAAGTGGTGGCATTGCTCATTTGTCCGTACCGTTTTCCGGTGGGCAAGCAGCATTCACGATTTGTACGAACCGTGTTCCGTCGGCTATGGCATATGCACCCGTTTGTAAGTGCCTTTTGCGCAACTGCAACGCCCTTTTTGGGGAGAGAGGGCGATCGAAGTGCACCAAAAGCAACTGGGCTTCGCATGAGCGCCGAATTTCGCTGGAACGACCGCCTAAGTGCAGAAAAGGCAATTGCATTGGCGACAAAGCGGCGGCCGGGCTCTCGAATTGCTTTTGGGGCAACTGGAAAACGGCTTCGACCGTAAAAAATCAAAAAGCGGGTCGGCCTAGCCATCAAGCCGCAAGGAACCTTCCCGCAAAGAAATCCCGACATAAATCCCGACATAAATCCCGACATAAATCCCGACGTGAATCTCAAGCAAATCTCGATGTAAATCCTAATGTAATATGTAAATCCAATGCAAATCTAACGTGAATCCCAACGCGAAGCCCAACGGTAACCGCAACAATCAACCCCACGGAAGCGTTGGGCGTTCGGGCACTCTTCGGCGATATTAGTTTATCCTTATAATTGGAAGGAGCACGAAACATGCCATTGACGGATCCTCACAGCGAAATCATTATCGCGATGCACGAAACGGCGGGAATCGGCTTTGAAAAGATCAGCCGCATTGTGGCGATGGGCGCGCACAGAGACGCGGAGCGCCGCAGGGAAGGGGATTGGCGCGAACTGGGCCTGAGAGCGGGCGAAGCCGCGGCGTTGACCGCCCGTTTGCGGCCGGAGGCGATGGAAGCCGCCATCCGGCGTAGGGAGCGGGCCGGACTTTCGGCCGTAACCGCGCTTGACGCCGGCTATCCGGCTATGCTGCGGCACACGTACAGGTTTCCGTGGGTTCTTTATTACACCGGAGACATGGAGCTTCTGAAGCGCCCTTCGGTCGGCATGGTCGGGACGCGGACGGCGACTTCGTACGGCCGGCGCGCGGCCGAGGAACTGGCCGCAGGCTGCTCGGCGGGCGGACTGACCGTGGTGAGCGGCATGGCCAAAGGGATCGATACCTGCGCCCACCTCGGGGCGCTGACCGGACGGGCCGGGACGGTGGCGGTGCTCGGCGGACCGGCCGACAATCCGTATCCGCGGGAAAACCGCGCGCTGTACCGGCAAATCGCCGAACGGGGGCTCGTGCTGTCGGAAGTTCCCCCGGGCACGCCGATCGTTCCGGTGTTTTTCCCGCTGCGCAACCGGATTATCGCCGGCATTTCGCTCGGGGTCGTCGTCGTCGAAGCGGGCGAGGGCAGCGGCGCGCTGATTACGGCGGAACGGGCGATAGAAGCGTCCAGGGACGTTTTTGTCGTGCCCGGACCGATTACGTCGCCGCGCAGTCGGGGCGGCCTCAAGCTGCTCAGGGAAGCGTCCGCCAAGCCGGTGATCGACGCGAGCGACATTTTGGCGGAATACGAAAGGCAGCTTGACGAATACTGGGGAGGCCGCGGGGAAAACCGGACCGGACGCGAAGGATGCCGCGCGGAAGCGGCAGCGAAAACCGGCGAAGCCGCCGATCCGCTTCCGGAGGAGGCGGCGCTGTACGAACTGCTCCTCGACGGCCCCAAGACGATCGACGAGCTGCTCGAGCGGAGCGCGGCGGATGCGGGACGGCTGTACAGCCTGCTGCTGTCCCTGGAGCTCAAAGGCAGGATCGAAAGCGGGCCGGGATCGGTCTACCGCGCGATTTAGCCGTCCGGCGGACGGCGGTCCAAGGCAGGCAAGACGCCGAATTCGCTCCCAAATTTGACCGCGGCCTACGGGATGATATACGATGTTTCCGAAGCATATGAACCGGAAGTCCCCGCCTGTCCGTCGCCGGCGCTTTGTTGCGAACATGGCGGAGAATGATTTATGCTACAAGTTAAGCGCAAATTCACCAGCTTTCAGGTTCTGTATATACTATCCTTTGACCGGCCTCTTTTTCCATCGATCCGGCCGGATCCAAAGGACCCGTTGACCGTTGAGAGGAGGAGTGGACGTGGCAGACTCATTGGTCATCGTCGAGTCGCCGGCCAAAGCCAAGACGATTGGCAAATATCTGGGCAGCAAATACATTGTCAAAGCGTCCATGGGCCATATTCGGGATTTGCCGAAAAGTCAGATCGGCGTCGAAGTGAACAACGATTTTCAACCCAAGTATATAACGATTCGCGGAAAGGGCAGCGTCCTGAAGGAACTGAAGGAAGCGAGCAAAAAAGTCAAAAAAGTGTATCTCGCGGCCGACCCCGACCGGGAAGGCGAAGCGATCGCCTGGCATCTTGCGCATTATTTGGAGCTGGACGAAAACGAAGCCTGCCGGGTCGTATTTAACGAAATTACGAAACAGGCGGTCAAGGACGCGTTCAAGTCGCCCCGGCCGATCAACATGGACCTTGTCAACGCCCAGCAGGCGCGGCGCGTTCTGGACCGGCTCGTCGGCTACAAGATCAGCCCGCTGCTGTGGAAAAAGGTCAAAAAAGGGCTCAGCGCCGGGCGCGTGCAGTCGGTCGCCGTCAAGCTGATTATCGACAGGGAAAACGAAATCAAGGCGTTCGTCCCGGAGGAGTACTGGAGCATTACCGCCGGTTTGTCCAAGGACGGCGCTGTCTTCGAAGCCAAATTCCAGGCTCTGGACGGCGAGAAGAAGGAACTGCGCAGCGAAGCCGACGTCCAGGAGGTGCTGGCGAAGATCAAGGACGGCGCCTTCGTCGTCGGCGAAGCGAAGGAGAAGGAACGGCAGCGGCATCCGTCCCCTCCGTTCATCACCAGCTCGCTGCAGCAGGAAGCGGCCCGCAAGCTGAACTTCCGCGCCGCGAAGACGATGCAGATCGCCCAGCAGCTGTACGAGGGCGTCGATCTGGGCAAGGAAGGCACCGTGGGCTTGATTACGTACATGCGCACGGACTCGACGCGGATTTCCCCGGTCGCGCAGGAAGAGGCGAAGGCGTACATTCTGGGCAAGTTCGGCGAAGCGTATTATCCGGAGACTCCGCGCGTCTACACGAAGAAAAACGCCAACGCCCAAGACGCGCACGAAGCGATCCGCCCGACCTCCGTCATGCGGGAACCGGAGCAGGTCAAGCCGTACTTGACGCGCGACCAGTATCGGTTGTACAAGCTCGTATGGGAACGCTTCGTCGCAAGCCAAATGGCGTCCGCCGTGCTGGACACGATGAACGTCGATTTGCATAACGGGCCGGCAACCTTCCGGGCCGTCGGCACCAAGATGAAATTTCCCGGATTTATGAAGGTGTACGTCGAAGGCAACGACGACGGAACGACGGAGGAGGACCGCCTTTTGCCGCCGCTTGCGGCTGGCGACAAGGTCGAAACGAAGTCGATCGAGCCGAAGCAGCATTTCACCCAGCCGCCGCCGCGCTATACCGAGGCCCGTCTCGTGCGGACGCTCGAAGAGCTCGGGATCGGACGCCCCTCCACGTACGCGCCGACGCTGGAGACGATCCAGAAACGCAATTACGTCGCGATCGAGGACAAGAAGTTCGTGCCGACCGAGCTGGGTGAGCTTGTCATTCAGCTCATGGAGGAGTTTTTCCCCGAAATTCTCAACGTCGAGTTCACGGCCCATATGGAGGACGATCTCGACCACGTCGAGGAAGGCAAGGAGAACTGGGTCGACGTCATCAGCGAATTTTACAAGTCGTTCGAAAAACGGTTGGAAGTCGCGGAGGACGAAATGAAGGAAGTGGAGATCCGCGACGAGCCGTCCGACGAAACATGCGACAAATGCGGAAGCCCCATGGTGTACAAGATGGGAAGGTTCGGCAAATTTCTTGCCTGCTCTGCGTTTCCGGAGTGCCGGAACACGAAGCCGATCGTCAAGGCGACCGGCGTCGCCTGCCCCAAATGCGGCAAAGGCCATATCGTGGAGCGGCGCAGCAAGAAGGGGCGGCTGTTTTACGGCTGCGACCGCTATCCCGAGTGCGACTTCGTCTCCTGGGATAAGCCGGTGCCGAAGCCTTGTCCGAGCTGCGGCGGGCTGATGGTGGAGAAGCGCGCGAAGGGCAACGTGAACTGGCACTGCACGCAGTGCGCCCATAGCGAAGTCGCGCCGGAAGCGGAAGAGGCTGCGGAATAAGGACGCGGCGCTTCCGCTGCGCGCGGGAATTGGCAGGAGGGATACCGATTTGAATACGAAAACGTCCGTGACGGTCATCGGCGCGGGACTTGCCGGCAGCGAAGCCGCCTGGCAAATCGCCGCCCAGGGCGTTCCCGTCACGTTATACGAGATGCGTCCCGGGAAGCGGACGCCGGCGCATCATACCGGCCAGTTCGCGGAACTCGTTTGCAGCAACAGCTTGCGGGCCAACGGACTGACGAACGCGGTCGGCGTGCTTAAGGAAGAAATGCGGCGCCTCGATTCGCTGATTCTGTCCGCCGCGGACCGGCACGCCGTGCCGGCCGGAGGCGCCCTGGCCGTCGACCGGGAAGGGTTCTCGGGCGAAGTGACGGAGCGGCTGCGCAATCATCCGCTCGTCACCGTCGTCGACCGGGAAGTGACGCGGATTCCGGAAGACGGCATCGTGGTCGTCGCCACCGGTCCGCTCACCTCGCCGGAGCTGTCGGAGCATATCCGGGAGCTGACGGGGGAAGAGTACTTTTATTTCTTCGACGCGGCTGCGCCGATCGTGGAGAAGGACTCGATCGACATGGACAAAGTCTTTCTCGCGTCCAGGTACGACAAGGGCGAAGCCGCCTATCTGAACTGCCCGATGAACGAGGAAGAGTTCGAGGCGTTTTACGAAGCCTTGATCACGGCGGAGACGGCCGAAGTCAAAGATTTCGAAAAGAACATGGTGTTCGAAGGCTGCATGCCGATCGAGGTGATGGCGGGGCGCGGCAAGCAGACGATGCTGTTCGGGCCGCTGAAGCCCGTCGGCCTAGTCGATCCGAGAACCGGCAAGCAGCCTTACGCCGTCGTGCAGCTCCGGCAGGACAACGCGGCCGGAACGCTGTTTAATCTGGTCGGCTTTCAGACCCATCTCAAATGGGGGGAGCAGAAGCGGGTGTTTTCGCTCATCCCCGGGCTCGAGCATGCGGAATTTGTGCGCTACGGCGTGATGCACCGCAATACGTTCCTCAATTCGCCGAAGCTGCTGCGTCCGACGTACCAGTTCAACAAGCGCGATTCGCTGTTTTTTGCCGGACAGATGACCGGCGTCGAAGGCTACGTGGAATCGGCGGCGTCCGGCCTTGTCGCGGGAATCAACGCGGGCAGGCTCGCGCGGGGGCTCGATCCGGTCGTGCCGCCGCCGCAGACGGCGCTCGGCAGCATGTCGCACTATATCACGACGGCGGATTTCCGCCATTTTCAACCGATGAACGCGAATTTCGGCCTGTTCCCGCCGCTTGGGGAACGGGTGCGCAACAAAAAGGAAAAGAACGAGGCGATAGCC
Organism: Cohnella laeviribosi DSM 21336; assembly: GCF_000378425.1. Lineage (GTDB taxonomy): Bacteria > Bacillota > Bacilli > Paenibacillales > Paenibacillaceae > Cohnella > Cohnella laeviribosi. Next base: position 117,937 of record NZ_KB899808.1, read on the forward strand.
GCCAGAGCTTTGGAACAAATCGAAAGCTTCAAGTCGCTTCTTGCGGCAAGTGCCGCGGCGACTTGATTCGGCAGAGGCAGCGGGGATTGTGGGCCGCTGCTTTGCCGCGTTACCCGGGCTTCCGATGAAGCCCGCGCTGCGCGCTGCTTTGGCCCGCGACAAAACGTAGGGAGGAAACGAATATGGACATGAGCTTTCACGCCACCACCATCTGCGCGGTGCGGCACAACGGCAAAGGCGCGATCGCCGGAGACGGGCAGGTCACGTTCGGCAACAGCATGGTCATGAAGCACACGGCCAAAAAAGTCCGCCGGCTGTACCGCGGGCAGGTGCTGGCCGGTTTTGCCGGCTCGGTCGCCGATGCGATCACGCTGTTCGAGAAGTTCGAGGGCAAGCTCGAGGAGCATCACGGCAACCTGCAGCGGTCGGCGGTGGAACTGGCGAAGGACTGGCGTTCCGACCGGGTGCTGCGCAAGCTTGAGGCGATGATGATTGTCGTGGACAGCGGCGGGATGCTGCTTTTGTCCGGCAACGGCGAAGTGATCGAGCCTGACGACGGCATTCTCGCGATCGGTTCGGGCGGCAGCTTCGCGCTGGCGGCCGCCCGGGCGCTGAAGCGTTTCTCGCCGCAGCTCGAGGCGAAGGAGATCGCGCGCAACGCGCTGCAAATCGCATCGGAAATCTGCGTTTACACGAACGACAACCTGGTCGTCGAAGAAATTTGACAAACGAAAGCGAGGGCATCCGGATGAATGGTCAATTGACGCCCCGCCAAATCGTGGCGGAGCTTGACAAATACATCGTCGGGCAGAAGCAGGCGAAACGTTCCGTCGCGGTGGCGCTTCGCAACCGTTACCGCCGAAGCAAGCTTCCCGAATCGCTGCGCGACGAGATCGTGCCGAAGAACATCCTGATGATCGGCCCGACGGGCGTAGGCAAGACGGAAATCGCGCGCAGGCTGGCCAAACTCGTGCAGGCGCCGTTCGTCAAAGTCGAGGCGACGAAGTTCACGGAGGTCGGCTACGTCGGCCGCGACGTCGAATCGATGGTGCGCGATCTGGTGGAAACGGCGATCCGCATGGTCAAGGAAGAGCGGATGGAGAAGGTGAAGGACAAAGCGGAACAGGCCGCGAACGAACGGCTGGTGTCCTTGCTGGTGCCTTCGAACGCAAAGCCGAAGACGCAGCGCAACCCGTTCGAGATGCTGTTCGGCGGCGGAGCCTCGAACCCGCAGGAAGAGGCCGAGCCGCACGATCCGACGCTGGCGTCCAGGAGAGCCGAAGCGAGGGCGAAGCTTAAGTCCGGGGAGCTGGAAAACGAGCTGGTGGAAATCGAAGTGGAGGATTCGACGCCGTCGATGCTGGACCTGTTCGCCGGAACCGGCCAGGATCAGATCGGCCAAAACATGCAGGAGATGTTCAGCCAGTTCCTGCCGAAGCGCCGCAAAAAGCGCAAGCTGACGGTCAAGGAAGCGCGCAAGGTGCTGATCGTGGAGGAAGCGAACAAGCTGATCGACATGGACGATGTGATCGCCGAATCCGTCGCCAGGGCGGAGCAGTCCGGCATCATCTTCATCGACGAGATCGACAAAATCGCCAGCAACGGGCGCGGGCAAGGGCCCGACGTGTCGCGCGAAGGGGTTCAAAGGGATATTCTGCCGATCGTCGAAGGATCGACCGTCATGACCAAATACGGCCCCGTGAAGACGGACTACATTTTGTTCGTGGCTGCGGGCGCGTTCCATATCTCCAAGCCGTCCGATCTCATTCCCGAGCTTCAAGGCCGTTTTCCGATCCGCGTCGAGCTGTCCAGCCTCACCGACGAGGATTTCGTCCGCATTTTGACCGAACCGGAGAATGCGTTGACGAAGCAGTATGCCGCGCTGCTTGAGACCGAAGGGATCAAGATTAACTTTACGCCGGAGGCGATCGCGGAACTGGCGCGGATGGCGCAGGAAGTTAACCGGAACACGGAGAACATCGGCGCCAGACGGCTGCATACGCTGCTCGAAAAGCTGCTGGAGGATTTGTCGTTCGAAGCTCCCGAGCTGTCGCTCGAGGAATTCTCGATTACACCGGAATATGTCAGAGAAAAACTGTCAACGATTGCAAGCAACAGGGATTTAAGTCAATATATTCTATAATGCGTTGCTTGTCGTAATGTAGGAGGAAACAGAATCATGACGTTGCTCGGAAAGACCCGCACGCTCAACACGCTGCTGCAGAAGGCGGCGGGCAAACCGCTTAATTTCCGCGAGATGGCGGAGGTGCTAGGAGAGACGCTGCAAGGCGGCGTGTTCGTCGTCAGCAGGCGGGGGAAAATCCTGGGGTCCTCCACGTCTCCGGATTTTCCGGATATTTGGCTGAAGCAGGAGGATTCGGACGAGCTGCGGTTTCCGAATGAGACGAACGAACGATTTTTGCGGATCGTCGAGACCGAATCCAACGTGTCCCCCTCGGAAGTGCTCGTTCCCGTCGAAGCCGCCTTTGCCGGACAAATTGTGACTATTGTCCCAATTATCGGGGGCGGCGACCGCTTGGGCACCCTCGTTTTGGTCCGGGAAAACCGGCCGTTCGGCGACGACGACCTCATTTTGGCGGAATACGGATCGACAATTATCGGCATGGAGATCTTGCGCGAAAGGGCCGAGGAACGCGAGCTCGAAGCGCGCAGCAAAGCCGTCGTCACCATTGCGGTCAACTCGCTCTCGTTCAGCGAGCTGGAAGCCGTTGAGCATATTCTCGAAGAACTGGAAGGAAAAGAAGGTCTGCTCGTCGCCTCGAAAATCGCCGACCGGGCCGGCATTACGCGGTCTGTCATCGTCAACGCCTTGCGCAAGCTCGAAAGCGCCGGCGTCATCGACACGCGCTCGCTCGGCATGAAAGGGACCTATATCCGCATCCTCAATCCCCGTTTGCAGGAAGAGCTGCTTTCCCGTAAAATTTAATCCGTTTTTTCGAAAAAAAGCCCCGAATTTTGGAATTGGCCCAACCATTTTCCTGAGATTAGGGCTTTTTTCTTATTGTCACTTTCGGCTCTGTCGTAGATGATTGTTCTTAGAAATTTTTAATTTGTCATCTCTTGGCATTATTTAGGAGAGGGGCAGAATTAATTGTCGAAATAAGCAGGAAAATGTTAGTTGACGTGGAATGATTAAAGATGACAACCCAAGATGAAAGGTGGACGCATTATGGATTTGCTTGGTGGCGTTTCGTTTCAGCGGCTCGAAGGAGCCGTCAAGGCCGCTTCCCTTAGGCAGCAGGTACTGGCGAACAATATCGCCAATGTCGATACGCCCCATTTCAAAAGGTCCGACGTCGTATTCGAGGAACTGCTCGCGCGGGAGATGGGAACCAGTTCCTCTGCGGCTCAGGGCGTATCCGGCATTCGGACGGATCCGCGCCACATCCCGATCGGATCGTCCGGAACCGTTCCGTCCGCTCAGGTTGTCACGGATAACTCGACGGTTATCACGAACAGCCTGAACAACGTGGACATCGACAAGGAAATGGCCATGCTCGCGGAGAACCAGCTCCGCTACAATTTGTTCGTTCAGCAAATCAGCCACGAAATTTCCATGTACAGAACCGCGATCAAAGGGCAAGTTTGATTTCGTCCTGATTGAAGGAGGCATCGCGAATGAAACTAGCGGGATTCGACATTAGCGCGTCCGCCCTGACCGCGCAGCGGTTGAGGATGGACGTCATCTCGTCCAATATCGCCAATGCCGAGACGACGCGCGCTTCGTATGTCAATGGGGAATTCGTCCCATACCGGCGCAAAATGGTCGTTGTGGAACCCAGCCAGACCAGCTTCAGCGACCTGTTGAACGACAAGCTTGGCGCGCTGAGCAGCCAAGGGGTCAAGGTGACGGCGATCGTCGAGGATCAGACCCCGTTCAAGCAGGTGTACAATCCTTCGCATCCGGACGCCGACGCCGACGGCATGGTCAAAATGCCGAACGTCGACATCCTGAAGGAAATGGTCGACATGATTTCCGCTACCCGCTCTTACGAGGCGAACGTCACCGCGCTCAACGCTTCCAAGGCGATGTTCACCAAGTCGCTGGAAATCGGCCGCGCCTAGTTTTCCTGGCGGCTTAAGGGATATCATCCGGTAGATTGGAGGAATCATTGATGATTGAGAACCACTTGGTTTCATCCGTGGGACAGACGGTGTCCGGGATGGCCGCCGCAAGCAAAAAGACGACGCCGGCGGAGGCGACGGAGAGCTTCGCCTCTTTTTTGAAAACGGCTTTGGACAGCGTGGCCGCGCAGGAAAACAACGTACATAAGGTTAACGAAGCATTTATCATCGGCGAAGCGGATGTTAACGATGTGATGATCGCGGCGTCGAAAGCCTCGCTCAGTCTGGAACTGACCGCTCAAATCCGCAACAAAGTGATTGACGCCTACCAGGAAATCATGCGGATGTCGGTATAATCGCAGTCTTTCATCGCAGCAAAGCCAGCTAGTGAGGTGAAATCGTGAGCGAGAAGTTGGCCCGGCTCCGGGAAAGGTGGCTAGGCTTCTGGAACCAATACAGCAAGACGCAGAAATGGGTATTGGCTTCGACGGCAGCCCTGTTAGTCATTACCATCATCATTTTGACCTACGTTTTTACCAGGACTGAATACGAGCTTGCGTTTCAAAATTTGGACAGCACGGATGCGGCGGCCATTACCGAGTATCTGGATAGCAGCGGGATTCCGTACAAACTGGGCGACGGAGGGACAAGCATTTCCGTTCCGAGCGCCGACGCCGCCAAAGTCAAAATCGCCGTCGGCTCCCAAGGGCTTGTGCAGAACGGTTCGATGGGATTCGCCGAGATGAGCAAAACCTCCTCGATGATCGGCACGACCGATCAGGAATTTCAAGTCAAGTACCGCAACGCCTTAAACGGGGAAATTCAGCAGCTGCTTCTCGGCATGGAAGGCATCCAAAAGGCGAAGGTGCTGGTCAATCTCCCGCAGGAGAGCGTATTTCTGAACGATGAGGAGCGGGAACGCGCTACCGCATCAGTCATGCTTACGTTCAAACCGGGCTTTCGGCCTTCCCAGGAAGAGATCGACAGCTACTTCAATTTGGTCAAGACGGCGGTGCCGAACCTGAGCGTCGAGGATATCACGATTACGAGCCAAAATGCGCAGCTGACGCCTTCTTCGGCGATCGGCGGCACCGGCAGGCTCAACGGAACGGCGCTCGATCAGCAGTTCGAAATTCAGCGCAAGTTCGAAAACGGCATCAAAAACAACATCCAGCAATTCCTCGCCACGCTGGTGGGGACGGACAACATGGTCGTCAGCGTCGTCTCCTCGCTCAATTTCGACCAGAAGACGATGCAGGAGCAGCTGGTCAAGCCGCTGGACAACAACGACAACCGCGGCATCATCATCAGCGAATCGAGCACTTCCGAGACGTACCAGGGCACATCCGCCACGCCCGGCGGGGTGGCGGGAACCGGCGAGACCGACATTACGAACTATCCGTCGGGCGGCGCGTCCGGAGGCTCCACTTCGGAGAAAACGTCCACGACGACCAATTACGAGCCGAGCCGGGTGACGACGAACACGACGTTCGCGCCTTTTCAGGTGAAGGATTTGTCGGTCAGCGTCGCGCTCGATTCCTCGAAAGTGACGCCGCAGACGGTTCAGGCCATCCAGCAAAAGCTCATCAACGATGTGCGCACGCTTCTTGCGGACTCCGGACAGGATCTGTCCCCGGAAGCGATGGCCAACCGGGTATCCGTCATCTCGCAGACGTTCGACACGACCGCCGATCAATCGTCCGGCATTTCGCCTTCGACGTACTGGCTGGCGGGACTTGGCGTGCTGGCGCTCGCGCTGCTCGGCGGAGGCGGCTACTACATTTACCGCAGGCGCAAGGCCGCGCAGGAAGAAGAGGCGGCGCCGGAAGAGCTGCCGCGCGTGGAGCTTCCGACCATCGACATCGACAGCGTTTCGAACGAAAATCAGGTTCGCAAGCAGCTGGAAGGACTGGCCAAGCGCAAACCGGACGAATTCGTCAATCTGCTCCGGACTTGGCTTGTGGATGAATAGAGGTGGCAGTTATGGCTAAACCGGGTCAATATCAGTTAAGCGGACGACAGAAAGCGGCCATTCTGCTCATTACGCTCGGGCCGGAAGTGTCTGCTCAAGTATTCAAGCATTTGCGGGACGACGAAATCGAACAGCTGACGCTCGAGATTGCCAACGTCCGAAAAGTCGACGCCGCGGAGAAAGAGCAGATTTTGGCGGAATTCCATCAGATCTGCCTCGCCCAGGAATACATCTCCCAAGGCGGTATCGCATACGCGAAAGAAATCTTGGAAAAGGCTCTGGGCTCGCAGAAAGCGACGGATATTCTCAATCGCCTGACGGCCACGCTGCAGGTGCGGCCGTTTGACTTCGCGCGCAAAGCCGAGCCCACGCAAATTTTGAACTTCATCCAGAACGAAAATCCGCAAACGATCGCGCTCGTGCTTTCGTACTTGCAACCCGACCAGTCATCGGCCGTGCTCTCGTCGCTGCCGCAGGACAAGCAGGCGGACGTCGCAAGGCGGATCGCGCTTATGGACAGCACCTCGCCAGAAGTGATCGCGCAAGTCGAACGCGTGCTCGAGCAGAAGCTGTCCGCGACCGTTACGCAGGATTATACGAACGCCGGCGGAATCGAAGCGATCGTGCAGATTTTGAACGGCGTCGACCGGGGAACGGAGCGCACCATTTTGGATGCGCTGGAAATTCAGGACCCCGAGCTTGCCGAAGAGATCAAGAAGCGCATGTTCGTATTCGAAGACATCGTCAATCTGGACAACCGCTCGATCCAGCGCATCATTCGCGACATCGAGAACGCCGACCTGCAGCTTGCGCTCAAGGTGGCCAGCGAAGAAGTGCGCGAAGCGATTTTCCGCAACATGTCCAAGCGGATGGCGGAAACGTTCAAGGAAGAAATGGAATATATGGGCCCGGTCCGGCTGCGGGACGTCGAAGAGGCACAGACGCGCATCGTAGCGACGATTCGCAGACTCGAAGAAGCGGGCGAAATCATCATCGCCCGCGGCGGAGGCGACGATATCATTGTCTAATCTGATCAAGTCGACCCATGTCATTCCGTTGGAAGATTTGAAGCGGATCGAGCTGCTCCGCAAGGTGACAAAACCCCAAAATGTCTCCCATTCCGACAACGGCAACGAAGGAAATTCGGCGATTGATGTCGAAACACAGTCGTTGAAGGAACGAATCTTGCGGGATGCGGAGCAAACCGCCAACGAAATCATTCGCGAAGCCCGCGAGACGGCCGAACGGCTGCAGGCGGAAGCGCGCGAACAAGCGGAAGCCTGGTGGCGGCAGCGCCGTCAGGACGACGAGCAGGAGGTCGCGCGGGCCCGCGAGTCGGGTTACGAGGCCGGCTACCGCCAGGGCTTGGAAGATGCCGAGCGCGCCATGCGCGAGCAATGGGAGAGCCGGCTTCAGGAAGCCGGCAGCATCGTCCGCCAGGCGTACGCGGCCAAAGAGAGCATTATCGAAGGCGCTGAACGGTTTCTGGTCGAACTGAGCTGCAAAATTGCCGAAAAGGTATTGGCCAAACAGTTCGAACAGACGCCGGAGCTGACGATTGAACTGATCCGCAGAGCGCTGGCCCGGCGCAAGGAGCAGGGCGTGATTACGCTGTGCGTGGCGCCCGCGCAGTTCGCGTTTGTCCAAGCCTCGAAAGACGAGCTCGCGATGCTGGTCGATTCCCAGGCCGAGCTGCAGATCGTCCCGGACGCGTCGGTCGGCGAAGGCGGCTGCGTCATCCGTTCGCCGTTCGGCAGCATTGACGCCCGGATCGACACGCAGATGGCGGCCATTCGGCAAGAGCTGCTCAGGGTAGCCGCTCACGCCGCAGAAGAGAGGGACGCCGATGAGCAGGACGCTTGACGTTTCCAAGTACGCGGAGGCGCTGCAGCATCTGGATCCCGTGCGGGTGAACGGAAGGGTGGCCCAGATCATCGGTCTTACGGTCGAGTCGGAAGGTCCCGATGCCGGGATCGGCGATGTGTGCATGATTCATCCGCTAAAAGGCGGAGAGCCGATCCTGGCGGAAGTGGTCGGGTTTCGCGACAACCGCGTGCTGCTCATGCCGCTCGGCGAGCTGCATTCCATCGGCCCCGGCTGCGAAGTCGTGACGACGGGCAGGCCGCTGACGGTTCAGGTCGGCTCCGAGCTGCTGGGCAAGGTTCTGGACGGTCTCGGGCGGCCGCTCGACGGCAGCCGTCTTCCGAGCAGGCTGGCGCACTATTCGACCAACAACAGCCCCGGCAATCCGCTGCTGCGGCCGCGGGTTACCGAGCCCCTCGGCACCGGCGTCCGCTGCATCGACGGCCTGTTGACGGTCGGCCGGGGACAGCGGGTCGGGATTTTCGCCGGCTCCGGCGTAGGGAAAAGCACGCTGCTGGGCATGATCGCCCGCAACACGTCGGCGGACGTCAACGTCATCGCGCTCATCGGCGAGCGCGGCCGCGAGGTGCTCGAATTCATCGAGCGCGATCTCGGGCCGGAAGGGCTCGCCCGTTCGGTTGTCGTCGTGGCGACATCCGACCAGCCGGCGCTCATCCGGATCAAGGGAGCGCTCATTGCCACCACCATCGCGGAATATTTTCGGGATCGCGGCTTGAACGTCATGCTCATGATGGATTCCGTCACCCGCTACGCGATGGCGATGCGGGAAGTCGGGCTCGCCATCGGGGAGCCGCCCGCGACGAGGGGCTATACGCCCTCCGTTTTCGCTTCGCTGCCCAAGCTGCTGGAGAGGGCGGGCACCGGCCAGAACGGCTCCATCACGGCATTCTACACCGTTCTCGTCGACGGCGACGATATGAACGAACCGATCGCCGACGCGGTCCGCGGCATCCTGGACGGCCATATCGTGCTGAGCCGCCAGCTTGCGAACAAGGGACATTTTCCCGCGATCGACGTCCTGGCCAGCGTCAGCCGCGTGATGAAGGATATCGTGTCCGCCGAGCACCAGGACGCCGCCGAGCGGCTCAAACGTATGCTTTCTATATATAAGGATTCGGAAGACCTAATCAATATCGGGGCGTACCAACGGGGATCCAATCCGGAAATCGATAAATCGATCCAATTTATCGACGCGATTCATCAATTTACCCGGCAGAAGACGACCGAGAAGGTTACGTTGGAGGAAGTCCAGGAGCGGCTGATTATCGATTTCTATAAGAGATGAGGGAAGGCGGCGTGAAATTTCGGTATCCGTTGCAAAAGATCGTCGACTTGAAGGAAAGCGAGAAATCGATGGCGGAGTGGGAATACGCGGCGGCGATCGGATTCCTCCGCAAGGAAGAGGAACGGCTGGCTGCGCTCCGCAAGGAGAAGGAGGAAGCGGAGCAGAGATTGTTCGAGCAGACCCAGCGGCCGACGGCGTTGTCCGAGCTGCAGCGCTTGCAGCAGGTGATCGAATGGCTGGACGCGGGAATCCGCAAGCAAAGCGAAAGCGTCCGGGAGGCCGAACGAAAGATGATCCAGCGCCGCCAGAAGCTTACGGACAAAATGGTGGACGAGAAAGTATGGGTCAATGCGAGGGACAAGGCGCTGCAGCGCTTCCGGCATGAGGCTTTGAGACGCGAGCAGAACGAACTGGACGAAATGGCGATCATGCGGTCCGCCGCAGCCGCCCGCGGCTGAAGCGGCAGGGCTGAGGCAAGTCGAAGCTTGAAAGGAAGGGGCTTTCGTGTCGAATGCAGATGTGGAAAAAAGCGGATACTCCGGCTTCGAACGGTTCCTCTTTTTTCTGACCCCCATCATGTTTACGGCGGTATTGCTGGGCGTTTTGCTTCTGCTGTTCAACCAGAACTGGCGGCAGCACGCGCTGGAAATCGGTAACAAAATACCGCTTTTGAACGCGGTTCTGCCCGATCCGTCGGCAGCCGGCGGCGGGACGGAAGGGATCGATACCGACGAATTGACAGTAAAGAACGCAAAGGAGAAAGTTGATGAACTAAGGGCGCAGCTCGCTGAGCAGGAGGCGGCATTGCAAAAGGCGAACGCCGAGTCCGCCGCCCGGCAGAAGACGATTGACCAGCTCAAGAGCCAGATCGCCTCGCTGACCGAACAAAATAAAGAAAAAACCATATCGGCCGAGCAGTATACCGAGCGAATCCGATCGCTGGCGGAGATGTACGGCAAGATGACGCCGGGCAAAGCCGCTCCGATCCTGCAGAACATGACGGTCGAGGAAGCGGCGCTGGTGCTCGGGTCCATGAACGATTCGGCGCGGGGCCGCATTCTCGAAAAAATGTCGCCGCAGGTCGCGGCCGAGGTGACCGCCCGTCTGAAAGACGCCGAGTCCGTATCCGATCAGCAGATCGCGGCCTTGCAGTCCAGAATTCGCGAATTGGAGCAGCAGCTAAGGTCCGATACGTCGACGCTGGACACGGCCCAATTGAAGCAGACCTTTACGTCGATGGACGCCTCCAGCGCGGCGAAGCTGCTGCTGCAATTGGCGGCTTCCGAGCAGAGCAAGGCGCTTCGCATTCTCGGCTCCCTGGACGATTCGACGCGGTCCGGCGTCCTGGCGGCGATGTCCAAAGAGGACAGCAAGACGACGGCGCGCCTGGTCGCCAAGCTGATGCCGGCCAATCCTTAACCGGGCGCTTCAAGTTAGGCCACGACCCCTTCACTCTTCTTCGATGAAAGGAGGTGAAATAATGGCTATGAACGTTAGTGTATCCGCGCCTGCGGTTGGCACACCGGGCGCGTCGGCAAGCGGCGGCTTGCTCCAGGGAGGCGGCTTGCTCCAGGGAGGCGGCGTGTCCTCCGGCAAAGCGGCGGCGTCTTCCGGCGGATTCGCCGGGGTCCTCGTGGCGGCGATTGGCGGAGAGGCGGCGGCCGGAACGGGTTCCGGCGCTTTGACGGCGCCTTCAGCGGCTGCGCTATTGCCCGGGTTGCTGACGGAGCCGGCCGGGGAGGCGGAACAGGACGGGCAAATGGGCGACCGGTTGCTTGCGGCGCTGAACGAACTGCTTGGTCAATTGCGGCCGCTTGTCCAGGAAGACAAAACCGACGGCACGTCCGGGCAGCAGGGAGAACTTGCCGATCTGCTTGCGGTCATTCAGGCGCTGTTCCTGCAATTGCAGGCAAGCCGGAGCGCTGCCGCCGAACCGGGCGCTGCGGACGGCACGGCGCTTGCGCAAACGGGCGAAACGGCGTTGTCCAGTCTGCCCGCCGACATGCTCGCGAATCTGTTCAGGCAGACGAAGCAGCTTTCCGAAGCGCTGTCGCAGGGGAGCGTTCCGTCCGGTGACGCCTCCGCTTTGGCGGAAGGGCTGAAGATGGCTTCCGCTGCGCTTGCCGATAACGGCGAAGCGAGGGCGGCAGCTTCGGAAGGGCCGAAAGCAGGCGTTCAGACGGCAGCGGAGGGGCTTGCCGACATTCGGCAGCAGCCCGCAGGTCAGGAAACGGGACGCAAAGTCGCCGCTTTCCGCGAACCGATCCTCATGTGGAATTGGGCAGCCGAAGCGAACGACGCGAGGCCGGACGCAACCGGTCCGCAGGCGGACGGCATAAGCGAACGTCCGCAGCCGGAGGGCGGTCACGCACCGCTTGCCGTGCCGGCGATGAACGCTTCTGCGGTTCCATCTTTGGAAACGGCGGCCAGAACCGGCGTTCCGGCTCAGGTGCCCGTGCAACAGTTCTCCCGGGAAATCGGCGGTTTCCTTGTCAAGCAGTTCGTTCTGCATAACGGCAACGGACTGACGGAGGCGCGGATTTCGCTCCATCCCGAGCATTTGGGCCACGTGGATGTGCGCATCGTCATGCAGGAAGGCCAGATGACGGCCCAATTCGTCGCCCAGAACGGCACGGCGAAGGAATTGATCGAGAATCAGTTGAACACCCTTCGGGCGGCGCTTCAGAACCAGGGCATTCAGGTGGAGCGGATCGAAGTCGTCCAGCACTCCGAACTGCAGGATACCGCATCGTTTAGCGAACAGGAGCGGCGCCACTCCGGCTCGGGACGCGAAGAGCAGTATTCTTCCCGAACCGGCCGCGATTCTTCCATTGAGGAAATCGGGGATTTCGAAGACGAGCTTGCCCGCTCGAACGGCTTGAAGGAGATCGGCTACGGCAGCTCCTTGAATGTGAAAGCCTAAGCACAATCTAAGGAGGTGAAGCAAGTGGCATCCAGCAGCGTCAGCACGACGAACGTCTGGCCGTACTACTCCTCGCAAAATGTGCAAAAGGCGGCCGCCAGATCTCCATCGTCCGAATTGGGCAAGGATGATTTTCTGAAAATCCTGATTACGCAATTGTCCAATCAGGACCCGCTGCAGCCGATGGACAACACGCAGTTCATTTCGCAAATGGCTCAGTTCTCCTCGCTTGAGCAGATGATGAACGTATCCAAGCAGATGGAGGCGCTCCGTTATTCCCCGAGTTTGTCTTCCGGGGTGATCGGCATGCAGGTGGAATGGTATGCGACGAACAGCGACGGCTCGACCTCTCTCAAATCCGGAATCGTAGATTCGATCGTCATGAGAGACGGGGTGCCGTATGCCAAGATCGGTTCCGATGAAGTCAAGGTGGAGGAACTGACGTCGATCGCCTATCCGGGCAAGTCCGACGGCGGGAACGGCGCGGATGAGCCGGAGGTGACGGGGGCGTGAGCGACCGGTTGCTGGCAGCCCATTTGACGGCGGGCCCAGCCGGAGTGCCCAAGGGCTTACGGACCGTCGCGACGGCGGCAGACCGGGATTCGCTGGTTGCCCATACGCAAGCGGCCAGCTTTAAGGATTTGCTGGCAAAGGAAAGGCTGCGCTTCAGCCAGCACGCGGAACAGAGGCTTAGGCAGCGGGGAATCGTCCTGCAGCCGGATCAGCTGGACCGGATCGCAAACGCCGTCGACAGGGCCGCGACCAAGGGGGCGAAGGATTCGCTCGTGATCTTCCGGGACATCGCGATGATCGTCAACGTACCCAACCGAACGGTCGTCACCGCTTTGGACGGCTCGTCCGTGAAGGACCACGTCTTTACGCAAATCGACAGCGCGGTCGTTGTCGCTTAGTGCTCGCTAGCAGGGCTGGACCTTCGACAGGAGGCCCTTGACCGCCGAACGACGGAAGCGGTCAGTTACCAAACGGGAGGTAGAATAGTTATGATTCGCTCCATGTACTCCGGAGTTTCCGGGATGAGAGGCTTTCAAACGAAGCTGGATGTCATCGGCAACAATATCGCAAACGTGAACACGACGGGCTTCAAAGCCGGCCGGGTCATGTTCCAGGACATTTTGAGCCAAACCGTTGCCGGAGGCACTACGCCCGATCCGGGCGTAGTGGGCGGAGTGAATCCGCGTCAAATCGGCCTTGGCGTCACGGTTGCCGCCATCGATACCGTTCATACGCCAGGCAGCGCCCAGACGACGAACGTTCCCACCGATCTTCGGATTGACGGCGACGGATTTTTTGTCGTCAGCGCGGACGGCACCGACGCCACGGCATATCTGACGCGTGCCGGCAACTTCACGGTCGATGCTGAAGGCTATCTGGTAAATTCGGACGGCTTGTTCGTCATGAACGCCGGAGCCGGCGGGCCCATTTTTATTGATCCGGCCACTTACGTATCGTTCTCTATCGAAAAGGACGGTACCGTAATGGGGACGGATGTGGACGGCGTAACCGCCCCGATCGATCAGATCGGGGTCGCCAAGGTGAGAAATCCGAGCGGATTGGAGAAAGCCGGCGGCAGTCTGTACAAGCTAACGACATATGCGGATCCGGAAGATATCGCTACGATAACCACTTTTGCCGGGGATGCAGGAAGAGGAGATATCATCGCCGGCCAGCTTGAGATGTCCAACGTCGACTTGACCAACGAGTTTACGGAAATGATCGTTGCGCAGCGGGGCTTCCAGGCGAACTCTCGTATCATCACCACTTCCGACTCGATTCTGGAGGAAGTCGTGAACCTGAAACGGTAATAAGGCGTCGCCGGGGAGGACGTTCTCCTCCCCCGGCGATTCGGGAGGATCCCCATGATCGCAGTGACACGTTTAAACGGCACGCAATTTTACGTGAACGCCTTGCTGATCGAATCGATCGAACAGACGCCGGATACGCTCATTACGCTTACGACAGGAAAGAAATACATCGTGATGGAAAATTCTTCGGATGTGATCCGGTCCATCCGGCAATATTTGCGCAGTATCGGCGTGTTTGCCGCGGTCGCCGGGCATGCGGCAGGCACGCAAACGGAGGGAGCTACGTCATGAGAAAAATGTTGCCCTGGCTCGTTTCGCTATTGCTTGCGATTACGCTCATCGCCATTGTCGTGCTGTATTCTTGGAACACCTTGTTCGGAGGAACGGATTCCAGCGATCCCAAGGCGCAGGCGCAAGAGAGCGTAGCGAACGTACAAGCCGAGCCGATGTCCGCCGATGAGATCGTCAAGGTCACATCCGAATTGAACGATATTAAAACGAACATTGCGGATACCAGCTATGTGGTGTCCTTCAGCTTCTCTTTCCAGCTGGATTCGGAATCTTCGAAAGAAGAATTCGACAAAGTGAAAGAGACGAAGATCAAGGCGATCGTCAACCGGGCTTTATGGCAATTGAAGCCGGAGGAACTGAGCGGTACGGAAGGCAAGGACCGTCTGACCGCCAAGCTTCTTAACGATATCAATCCCGTTCTGACCAAGGGCAAGCTGACCAAAGTGGAGATTACGAATTTCATCATGACGCAAATCTGACGATCGCCCGGCGCTGAACTCTCCGGAAAGGGGTGAGAAGATTGGTAGACGTCCTTTCGCAAAACGAGATCGACGCGCTGCTTGCGGCGCTGTCCTCCGGTGAAATGGATGCCGAAGAACTGAAAAAAGAGGAGTCCCAAAAGCGGGTTCGGGTCTATGACTTCAAGAGAGCCGTTCGCTTCTCCAAAGACCACATTCGCAGCCTGACGCGCATTCACGAGAACTTCGCGCGTTATCTGACGACTTATTTTTCGGCTCAGTTGAGGACGTTCGTTCAGATCAATGTCGTTCAGGTGGAGCAGCTTCCGTACGACGAATTCATCCGGTCCATTCCGAAAATGACGATTCTGAACATCTTCGAAGCGGAACCGCTGGAAGGGCGCATGGTCCTCGAGGTTCACCCCAATGTCGCGTTCGCGATGCTGGATCGTCTCCTGGGCGGGACGGGTTCGGCTCCGAGCAAAATCGGCACCTTGACGGAAATCGAGAACATTATTATGGAGAAAATCTTCAGCCGGGCGCTGGAAACGCTGCAGGAAGCCTGGAAAACCGTGTTGGACATCGAGCCGCGGCTTGAGGCGCTGGAAACGAATCCGCAGTTCATGCAGATCGTTTCGCCCAACGAGACGATTGCGCTCATCTCGCTCAGCACCAAAATCGGCGATACGACCGGGATGATCAACCTGTGTATCCCTCATGTCGTCATTGAGCCGATTATGTCGAAGCTGTCGGTCCATCACTGGTTTGTCTCGCAGAAAAAGACCAGGTCGCCGGATGAAGTTCATCTGCTCGAGCAGCGGGTGCACAAGGCCAAGCTTCCCATCGTCGCCGAGCTGGGCACTTCGCAAATATCCGTTCAGGAGTTTCTGAATCTGGCGGTGGGCGATGTGATTACGCTGCAGAAAAAGACCGATTCCGGCCTGGAAATCAAGGTTGGCGGCAAGCTGAAGTTCATTGGAAGTCCGGGAACCGTTCGCGACAGAATGGCGGTCCAAATCGACGAAATCGTCAGCGAAGGAGTGGAAGAGATCGATGACGAGTAAGGATTACTTGTCGCAGGAAGAGATAGACGCGCTGCTGCGCCAATCTTCGGGCGAAGAAGAAAGCGCCGCGGCGCTCGCCGCCGAACAGGAGCTGAATGTAAACGACTATTTGTCGCCACTGGAACAGGATGCGCTCGGCGAGATCGGCAATATCACGTTTGGCAGCGCCGCGACCGCGCTGTCCACGCTGCTTGGCAAAAAGGTGGATATTACGACTCCCAAGGTGTCGATGATCCTCCGCTCCCAATTTGTAGACGAATTCCCCAAGCCTCACGTGGCCGTTCACGTGCATTACGTGGACGGATTCGAAGGCATCAACTCCTTGGTGATCCGCGCCCATGACGCGCAGGTGATCGCGGACCTGATGCTGGGCGGGGAGGGGAAAGTAACGTCGGAAGAACTGAACGAGATTCATATCAGCGCGGTTCAGGAAGCGATGAATCAGATGATGGGCTCGTCGGCGACGTCCATGTCGACGATTTTCAACCGGTTCGTCAACATTTCGCCGCCGACGGTCGACATCATGGATGTGAAAAGCGGTGCCGGGCTGGGCAACATGCCGCCCGACGAAGTGTTCGTCAAGGTGTCGTTCCGGCTCAAAATCGGCGATTTGATCGACTCGACGATCATGCAGCTGCTTACCGTGTCCTTCTCGAAGGAACTGGTGAAATCGCTCATGGGATCTTCGTCGGGCCCGGCGGAGCCGGAGGCTCCGAAGCCGCAGACCTCGGCACCCGCCTCGCAGCCTGCAACGCAGCCCGCTGCGCAAGCGCCACAGACGCCGCCCGCTGCGGCATCGGCACCTCAGACGCCGCCGCCCGCTCCGTCTCCGGCGCCTTCGCCGGCGGCTCAGAGACCGGTTTACGAGGAGCCGGCTCCTTCGTATTACCCGCCGCCTGCGGGAGGTTCTTCGATGAACCGCAACGTAAACGTTCAGCCCGTGCAGTTTGCCCATTTCCAAAATCCGGGCGTTCACGGCGACGAATCGAATCTGAACCTGCTGCTGGACATCCCGCTTAAGGTGACGGTCGAACTCGGCAGGACCAAAAAAGAAATCAAGGAAATTCTGGAGTTGTCCCAAGGCTCCATCATCGAGCTGGACAAGCTGGCGGGCGAGCCGGTGGATATCTTGGTCAACAACAAACTGATCGCCAAAGGCGAAGTCGTCGTCATCGACGAAAACTTCGGCGTCCGCGTAACGGACATCGTCAGCCAGTGGGATCGGGTCCATAAAATACAATGAGTCTATACGGGAGGAACCATAAATGGCAAACCGGATTTTGATTGTGGATGACGCTGCATTCATGCGAATGATGATTCGCGACATTTTGACGAAAAACGGATATGAAGTCGTCGGGGAAGCTCAGGACGGCGCGCAAGCGATCGAAAAGTTCAAGGAACTGCAGCCCGATTTGATCACGATGGACATCACGATGCCGGAAATGGACGGAATCGCCGCGCTTAAGGAAATCCGCAAGCTGGACCCGAACGCGAAAGTCATCATGTGCTCCGCCATGGGACAGCAGGCGATGGTTATCGACGCGATCCAGGCCGGCGCGAAAGACTTTATCGTCAAGCCGTTCCAGGCCGACCGCGTCATCGAAGCCATCAAGAAAACGTTAGGCTGATCCGGGAGCCATACCGCATGTCTAACGCATGGATGGCCGGCGAGATTCCGGGAACCTCGGCCTGGGACCTGCTGCGCATTATTTTGGTGCTGGCGCTGATCATCGGCCTGATCATCGTCGTGCTTCGGTTTATCGGCAAGCGCAATCGGGGCTGGTGGATGAACCGGTCGCTCCGCTCTCTGGGCGGCTTGTCCGTCGGTTCGAACAAATCGCTTCAGATCGTCGAATGGAACGGCCGGATTTATGTGCTTGGCGTAGGGGAGAACGTAACGCTGCTGGAAGCCATAACGGATCCGGAGCTGGTCGCGGACCTCTTGGCCAGGCACGAGGCCGACAACGCGGCCCCGGAAGCCGCGCTCCCCGCTTGGCTTCGGCAATGGGGGAAACGCCGTCAGGCCGGCGCTTCCGATGCGTCCGGCGATGCGGACCTGCCCGCGCCCAGCTTCGAAGAAACGTTGGAACACCGACTGCGGGAGATTTCGCAGCGGCGTCAGAAGGTGGAGCAGCTGCTAGAGGACAGCGGCTCCGGAAATCGGACGGATCAAACATGACCAAAAAACGGATATTCAGCTTTCTTTGGCTTCAAGCGGTTTGGTTATTCGCCGGCGTTCCCGCTCACGCTTCGGAGCCGATCGTCGACATTTCGATCGGAGGCGGAGGCGAGAACGCAAGCGTTTCTGCGCTGTCTCTGCTGCTGCTGATTACGGTGCTCAGCCTCGCGCCCGCCATCCTGGTGCTGATGACCAGCTTTACGCGGATCGTCATTGTGCTCGGGTTCGTCCGGACGTCTCTCGGCACCCAGCAAATGCCGCCGAACCAGGTGCTGATCGGCCTTGCGCTGTTTCTGACCTTGTTTATCATGTCGCCGACGCTTTCGAAAGTGAACGAGCAGGCGCTGCAGCCCTATTTGGCCGGGAACATTTCGCAAACGGAGGCGCTCCAGAAAGCGGCGGTCCCGATGAAGGAGTTCATGTACAAGCACACGCGGGAGAAAGACCTGCTGCTGTTCATGAACTATACGAAAACGGAGAAACCGAAAACGTATCAGGACATTCCGCTGACGGTACTCGTCCCGGCTTACGCGATGAGCGAGCTCAAAACGGCGTTCCAGATGGGATTCATGATTTTCATTCCGTTCCTGATCATCGATATGGTCGTCTCCAGCACGTTGATGGCCATGGGGATGATGATGCTGCCGCCGGTTATGATATCGCTGCCGTTCAAGATCTTGCTTTTCGTTCTCGTCGATGGATGGTATTTGGTCATTCAGTCGCTGTTAACCAGCTTTCAGACGTAACGCCGCTTGGCAGCAGGCATTGGAGGAAGAGCAATGAGTTCCAATTTCGTCATCGGCTTGGCAGGGCAAGCGCTGTACGTCATTTTGAAGGTTAGCGCGCCTATGCTCGGATTGGGTCTGATCGTCGGTCTGATCGTCAGCATCTTTCAGGCGACGACGCAGATTCATGAGCAGACGCTCGCTTTTATTCCCAAGATTATCGCCGTATTCGTTGCCGTGCTGGTGTTCGGGCCGTGGATTTTAAATACGCTGGTCGATTTTACGAAGCAGCTGCTCGGCAACCTCGCGAGTTATATCGGATGACGCCGCATGGAACAGATTATGCAGTTGTTTCCGGCATTTCTGCTCGTGCTGTGCCGCATCAGTTCGTTTATCGTTGTCGCCCCGGTGTTCTCGACCCGAACGATTCCGGGGACGTTTAAAATCGGGCTGGCTTTTTTTATCGCGGTCATCGTTTTTCTGAACGTCGGCTTCGACGATCGGGTTACGGCCGATGCCAACTACATACTTGCGGTCATGAAGGAAGTTCTGGCGGGACTGCTCATCGGGTTTGTCGCTTATCTGTTCTTCACGGTCGTGCAGACCGCCGGTTCGTTTATGGATATGCAAATGGGGCTGGGCGTGGCCAACATCGTCGATCCTTTGACGGGCATGTCGGCCCCGCTGCTCGGCAACCTGAAATTCATGCTGATGATTTTGGTGTTTCTCAACATCAACGGGCACCATTACTTGATTTCCGCGATCATGGACAGCTACCGTTGGCTGCCGCTCGACAACCATTTTTTTCAGACGGTGTACGGCGGCAGTCTGACGGCGTTTCTGAGCCGTACGTTCGCCGATACGTTCATGCTTGCCCTGCAGGTGTCGGCTCCGCTGGTCGTCGCGATGTTTCTGACCGATGTCGGCCTCGCCCTGCTGACCCGAGCGGCGCCGCAGTTTCACGTGTTTGTGATCGGCATTCCGGTCAAAATCATGATCGGCCTTGCGGTTCTCATTCTGGTGATGCCGGGAATCGGCGTCGTGTTTCAAACGCTGTTCGATCATATGTACGACGCGCTCGAAAAGCTGTTCGTCATTCTGCAAGCCGGCGAGTCGTAACAGACGCTTCGAAGGAGGGGGCCTTTCCGATGTCCAGGTTTCATCTGTCGATGGATTTGCAGCTGTTCGCCGGGGAGAAAACGGAAAAGGCAACGCCCAAGAAGCGGGAAGAAGCGAGGAAAAAGGGCCAGGTCGCCCACAGCCAGGAAGTCGTCTCTTCGCTCGAATTGCTGGTGACGGTCGCCCTCTTTATGGTGCTGGGCTCTTTTTTCTGGAAGCACATCGTCGGCATGTTCGGCGATGTGCTCGTTCACCGGCTGACGATGGATGTCAACGAATTGAACGTCGGCCAATTGTTTACCCGGTATGCGTATCAGATGCTGTTGGTTTTGGCCCCCGTTTTTATCGGGGCGATTGCGGTCGTGTTTGCGGCCAGCTACGTGCAGTTCGGCTGGCTGTTCACGACGGAGCCGCTGAAATTCAAGCTCAGCGGCCTCAATCCGGTTGAGGGCTTCAAGCGGATGTTCAGCGCCCGCTCCCTGTTCGAGCTGGTGAAAAGCACGCTGAAGCTCATAGTGGTCGCCATCGTCGTTTATATGGTGATTTGGGCGGAACGCGACAGCGTTCTGGCCTTGTCGCACGTTCCGGTGCAGGATATTTTTTCCTTTGCCGCGGATCTGACCGTCCGCCTGGGGATCATCGTCGCGGCGCTGCTGTTTCTTTTGGCGATCGGAGACTATTACTTCCAGAAATACCAGTTCGAAAAAAGCATCCGCATGAGCAAACAGGACATCAAAGACGAGTACAAAAACTTGGAGGGCGATCCGAGGGTCAAAGCGCGAATTCGCGAACGTCAGCGCCGAATGGCGATCACGCGCATGATGCAGGATGTGCCGAAGGCGGACGTGATCATCACCAACCCGACCCACTATGCCGTCGCTCTGCAGTACGACGGGAAGAAGATGGATGCGCCCAAAGTGATCGCCAAAGGGCAGGACTATCTGGCGCTGCG
Source organism: Cohnella laeviribosi DSM 21336 (assembly GCF_000378425.1). Classification (GTDB taxonomy): domain Bacteria; phylum Bacillota; class Bacilli; order Paenibacillales; family Paenibacillaceae; genus Cohnella; species Cohnella laeviribosi. The sequence continues at coordinate 138,698 of NZ_KB899808.1, forward strand.
GATTCGGGAAGTCGCCAAGGCGCACGACATCGTCACCATGGAAAATAAACCGCTCGCCCGCGCGCTGTACGAACGGACGGAAATCGGAGACACGATTCCGAGCGATTTGTTCCAGGCCGTCGCGGAAGTGCTCGCTTACGTATACCGTCTCAAGGGCCGCCGCAAAGCGTGACGCCGCCGGCGAAGCTTGTCGCCAGGATTGAAGCATTTCGTAGGAGGGAGGGAGCATCATGAAAACCCGGGACATTACCATTCTTGTCGGCATTATAGGCATCGTCCTGATGATGGTCGTCCCTATTCCTCATCAGCTGCTAGACGTGCTGCTCATTATCAACATTTCGTTGGCGCTCATGATTTTGCTGCTGTCCATGAATACGACCGACCCGCTGCAGTTCTCCATTTTTCCGACCCTGCTGCTGGTGACCACCGTATATCGCCTGGCGCTGAACATTTCCACGACGCGCCTGATCTTGTCCGAAGGCGAAGCAGGCAAGGTCGTCGAGACGTTCGGCAGCTTTGTGGCGGGCGGGGAGCTGGCCATCGGCTTCATCGTCTTCCTCATTCTGATCGTCGTGCAGTTTATCGTCATTACGAAAGGCGCCGAACGGGTATCCGAAGTCGGCGCGAGGTTTACGCTCGACGCGATGCCCGGCAAGCAGATGAGCATCGACGCCGATCTGAACGCCGGCCTGATCAATGAGCAGCAAGCCAAAGAGCGGCGCGAAAAGATCGAGAAGGAAGCGGATTTCTACGGTTCCATGGACGGCGCGAGCAAGTTCGTCAAAGGCGACGCGATTGCCAGCATCATCATTGTGGCGATCAACCTGATCGGCGGGTTCATTATCGGCATGGCCATCCACGGGATGAGCTTCGAAGAAGCCCTCGATACCTATTCGATTCTCAGCATCGGCGACGGGCTGGTCAGCCAGGTGCCGGCGCTGCTCATCAGCACCGCGACGGGCATTATCGTCACGCGCGCGGCATCGGACGGCAATATGGCCTCCGACCTGTCGGTGCAATTGCTTCGCTACCCCCGTCTGCTCTACATTGTCGCGGGCACGGTCGCTTTGCTCGGCATCGCTACGCCGATCGGGCCGATCGCGACGGTTCCGCTCGCCGCTCTCCTGGCCTTTGCGGCCTACAGGCTGCAGCGCAATATGAACCAGAAGCAAAAGGCGGAAGAGCAGCTTGTGGAGGAAAAGGAAATCGAGGAAGTCCGCAGTCCCGAAAGCGTCGTCAGCCTGCTTCAGGTGGATCCGATCGAGTTCGAATTCGGATACGGCCTCATTCCGCTGGCGGATACGCAGCAGGGAGGAGATCTGCTCGACCGGATCATCATGATCAGGCGGCAGTGCGCCTTGGACATGGGGCTGATCGTCCCGGTTATTCGGATTCGCGACAATATTCAGCTTAAGCCGAACGAATACGTCATCAAAATCAAAGGCAATTTGGTCGCTCGCGGCGAATTGCTGCTCAACCATTATTTGGCGATGAGTCCGGGGTTCGAGGACGAAACGATTACGGGAATCGAGACGAAGGAACCCGCTTTCGGGCTGCCGGCGCTTTGGATTGACGAATCGATGAAAGAGCGCGCGGAGATGTCCGGTTATACGGTCGTCGATCCGCCGTCCGTCGTCGCGACCCATTTGACCGAAGTCATCAAAAAACACGCGCACGAGCTGCTTGGGCGCCAGGAAACGAAGACGCTCATCGACAGTGTCAAGGAAAACCACGCCACGCTTATCGAGGAGCTTATCCCGTCGACGCTGTCGATCGGCGACGTGCAAAAGGTACTGGCCAAGCTGTTGAAAGAAAAAATTTCGATTCGCGATTTGGTCACCATCTTCGAGACGCTCGCCGATTACGGCAAGTTCACCAAGGACCCGGACGTGCTGACCGAGTACGTGCGCCAGGCGCTTTCCCGGCAAATTACCCAGCAGTATGCGAGCCCGAACGAGCCGCTTAAAGTCATTACGATCAGTCCGGCCGTCGAGAAGAAAATCGCCGAATCGGTCCAACAATCCGATCAGGGCAGTTATTTGGCGATGGATCCCGCTTCGTCCCAGGCGATCTATCACCGATTGGCCGAACAGGTGAACAAGGCCGTCCAGACCGGCCAGCAGCCGATCGTCCTGACTTCGCCGAACGTTCGGATGTATCTGCGCCAGATGATCGAGCGCACCCTTCAGGACGTTCCCGTTCTCTCGTACAGCGAGCTGGAGCCGAACATTGAAGTGCAAAGCATCGGGGTGGTGAGCGCATGAAAGTAAAACGTTACCTGGCGGGCGATCTGCCTGAAGCGGTGCAAAAAATCCGAAGCGAACTCGGCAACGATGCTGTCATCCTCAACACGAAGGAAATCCGCGTCGGCGGATTTCTTGGCATGTTTCGTAAGAAACGCGTCGAGGTGATCGCCGCGGTCGACGAGACCGTAAGAAAAGCCGCTTCGCTTCAACCCGCGGCGGCAGCGCCTTCGGCGGCCCGGACCGCAGCGGCGGCGCCGCAGCCGTCCGCTGCTCCGTCCGCCTCCGCCGTTCTCGCCGAAGCGGCAGCGGCGGACGAGCCGGCCAAGCCGGTGCTGCCGCCGAAGGCGGTTCGAGAGCGCTATATCCGGGGCACGGCCGTCCAGCCCGCAAGGGACGAAAGCGTTCCTGCGGCGGGACCGGAAGGGCGGAAGCGCGAAGCGACGGCGATTTCCTTCGCCGATGCGGTGCAATCGGCGTTGTCCCGGCAGGGGGGAGAAGCCGCTCTCGAGCCTGCGGCGGCCGCGGCGAAGGCCGAGTCCGTTTCGCCTCTGCGCAATGGAAGAGCCGCCGCTTTGTCCGACGAAGAGGAGGATGAGACCACGGCCCTGCTGCGGGAGCTGCGGTCGATGAAGGAAATGATGATCCGGATCAACCGCCAATACAGCGCCCGCAGTTTGAACGACGAGGTGCTGCTGCTGTCCCAGCGGCTGGCGAGGCAGGGCGTCGAGCCCGAATACGTCGAGCAGTTCGCCCAAACGGTGAACCGGCGGCTGGAAGGAGCCGCCTCGCCGGACGGCGCGGCAGCGTACGACTTGGCGCGGGAATTGCTGCGGGAATGGATGCTGCCGTCCGTAGGACGCGGCATTTCGCCCGCAACCCGGATCGTCAATTTCGTCGGGCCGACCGGCGTCGGCAAGACGACGACGATCGCGAAGCTGGCGGCGGATCAAGCGTTCGTCCACCGGCGGCAGGTCGGCTTCATTACGGCGGATACGTACCGCATCGCGGCGGTCGACCAGCTCAGGACGTACGCCGACATTTTGAACGTTCCGCTGGAAGTGGTGTTCTCGCCTTCGGAGCTCAGCCGCGCTTACAAGAAGCTGGAAGACCGGGACCTGCTGCTGATGGATACGGCCGGCCGCAATTACCGCAACGAGCTGTTCGTATCCGAAGTGAACAGCCTGCTCGCTCCCGGGCAGCAAGCCGAAAACGTGCTGGTGCTGAGCCTGACGCACAAGTATTCCGACATGAAGGAGGTAGCTGCCCAATTCGCCAAATACGGCGTCCGCCGGCTGTTGCTGACGAAAATGGACGAGACGGATTCCTTCGGTTCCGTGCTCAATCTGGTGCGAGGGTTCGATTTTGAAATTTCGTACGTCACATGCGGGCAGACCGTACCGGACGATATTCGCGCTTTCGATCCCGAAGACATGATTGCCCGCTTGCTGGGGGAACCCGCTCATGGCTGACCAGGCGCAGGCGCTCAGGCATATGGTTTACTCCAGGGACATGCCGCCGACGCATGCGACGCGGATTCTTACGGTCACCAGCGGCAAAGGAGGGGTCGGGAAGTCGAATTTCAGCCTGAACTTCGCGATGGCGCTCCAAAGCAAAGGGTACCGGGTGCTGCTGTTCGATGCGGACATCGGCATGGCGAACATCGATGTTTTGCTGGGGACGCCGGCCACCTACAGTCTGATCCATCTCTTGAAGCGCGAAAAAACGATCTGGGAGATTATCCAGACCGGTCCGGGCGGCTTGCAGTTTATTGCCGGAGGCTCCGGGTTTCAGGATTTGATCCGGCTGTCGGAGCAGGAGCTGGAATACTTCGTGAACGAGATCGGAAAGCTTCACGGCCATGTCGATTTTCTTCTGTTCGATACGGGAGCCGGGCTGTCGAAGGAAATCGTTCGTTTTATTACGGCAGCGGACGAAACCATCGTCGTCACGACGCCGGAGCCGACCTCGATTACCGACGCCTACGCCTTGATGAAGATGGTGAGGTCGATGGGATACGACGTGCAGTTCCGGCTCATCGTCAATCGGGTGGCCAACGAGCGCGAGGGACGACAGACCGCGGAGAACATCCGGCAAGTCGCGAGCCGTTTTCTCGGCATCGACGTTCCGCTGCTTGGCTGCGTGCCCGACGACGCGTGCGTGCCCAAAGCCGTCAAACGCCAAACGGCGCTTTCCCTCGCTTTTCCGGACAGCCCGGCTTACCGGGGCATCGACAGCATCGCCTCCCGCTATTTGTCCGGAGAATCGCAGGAACGGAAAGCAAGCACGACGACCCGTTTTTTGCAAAAGATTCGCCGTTTATGGGGCTGACAACCAGCTTGCATCTTAGAGACTTGTAAGGGGGGGGCCTCATGTCGAACTTCAGAGTGCTGGTTGTGGACGACTCCCCTTTTATGCGCAAAGTTTTTAGCGACTTTATCGCCGCGGATCCGGCGTTCGAGGTCATCGGCACCGCGTCCGACGGCGTGGAAGCGGTTGAGCGGACGCTGCAGCTTGAGCCTGATGTCATTACGATGGATCTGGAAATGCCGCACATGAACGGGCTGCAGGCATTGCGGAAAATCATGGCCCTTAGGCCGACGCCCGTGATCATGATCTCGGCGGTGACGGACAACGGAACCCGCGACACGATCAAGGCGCTGCAGTACGGCGCGCTCGATTTCATCCGCAAGCCGGACGGCGCGGTCAAGCTCGATATCCGCAAAGTCGGCGAGCAGCTTCTGGAGAAGCTTCACATCGCCGTCGAGATGGTCAAAAGCGGCAACTTCCATCTTCTTTACGCCATCGGCGACGGCGAGGAGGAGGAGCGGGGACCGGCCTTCGGCCGAACGCCGAGTCCGGCGGACGAGGCCGGCAAGGCGCCGCGGGCGCCGGCCGCATCGGCATCCGCTTCTGCGCCATCGCGATTGCCGTCGCCTGCGCCGAAGCCTCTTCAGCCGGAACCGCAACAGCCGGCGGCGCCTTCGCCGGAGCTGACGAAGCCAGCCCCGCCTTCGGCGGACGCCCAGCCGGCAGAAGCCGGAGCGCAAGCGCCGGCGAGATCCCGCGGCCTGCCGCCGCCCGGTCCGCTCGCCAAGCTGCCGCCGGCAAGACGCGCGCGGCCGCCGGCTCCCGCCGACGGGCTCCCGGACGCACGCGGGGCGCTCGGGCTGCCGGACAAGGATGGCGCCGCCCCGGCGACGGCCAAGCCCGCTGCCGCGGCCAAACCGCAGGCCGCGCAGGAAGGCGCCGGCCGGGAAGCGCGGCCGGCGCGGCCCGGACGGACCGATTTTACGGATATCGTCGTCATCGGAACGTCCACCGGCGGCCCGAGAGCGCTGCACGAGGTGCTGTCGGCGCTGCCGGAATCGTTCCCTGCGCCGATTCTGATCGTGCAGCATATGCCGCCGAAGTTCACCCGCTCGCTCGCGCAGCGGCTCGACACGTACTCGGCCCTTTCGGTCCGCGAAGCGCAGGACGGCGAACCGGTCGTTGCCGGCACGGCCTACATCGCGCCGGGAGGCAGGCACATGGCGCTAAAGAGAGAAAGCGCCGGCCGGTACCGGATCGCGCTGTCCGACGAGCCGCCTTACAGCGGTCACAAGCCGTCGGTCGACTGGCTGTTCGAATCGGTGCTCGGAATGAAGGAACTTAGGCGGCATGCCGTCCTGATGACGGGGATGGGCAGCGACGGGGCGAAGGGAATGAAGGCGCTCCGGGACGACGGAGCGGTAATGACGATCGCGGAAGCGGAACAGACCTGCGTCGTATACGGAATGCCCCGGTCGGCGGTGGAGCTCGGCGCGGCGACGCATGTGCTTCGCCTGCAGCAAATCGCCCCGGTTCTCGTGCAAGAGGTGCGCGAACGTAATTGATGAAACTTGAGCGGCTGATTCAGCCGACCAGGAGGTGCCCGGACAGTGGAAATGAATCAGTATTTATCCATTTTTCTCGATGAAGCGAACGATCACTTGCAGGCCCTGAACGAAAATATGCTCCGGCTGGAACAGGAGCCCGAAGACATCAGCATCGTGCAGGTCATTTTCCGTTCCGCCCACACGCTGAAGGGGATGTCCGCGACGATGGGCTTCGAGGATCTGGCGTCGCTGACCCACGAAATGGAGAACGTTCTCGATCTGGTCCGCAACAACCAATTGAAGATGAACGAAACGATCTTCGACGCCCTGTTCAAATGTCTGGATGCGCTGGAAGGGATGGTTCAGGATGTCGTGGGCGGGGGCGACGGCAAGGCGGACGTCTCCGAGCTGGTCGAACAGCTGAAGGCGATCGTCAGAGGGGATGCGGGCAAGCCGGCTTCGGCGGCTTCCGCGCCCGGCGGCGTTGCCGACGGCCCGCTTGTCGCGACGCAGCTTCTGCTCGATCAGTATCAGCTTTCGGTTTTGCAGCAATCGATCGAGAGCGGGCTGAAAGTTTTCCATATCGAGGTGTTCATCCGCGAGGATTGCGTCCTCAAAGCGGTTCGGGCGTACATGGTCTTCGAGCTGCTGGAGCGGAACGGGGACATCATCAAGTCCCATCCTTCCGTCCAGGACATCGAACAGGACAAATTCGACCGCAGCTTCTCGGTCTACTATGTTTCGCAAATCGACGAAGAGCAGCTGAAGGCCGCCATCCTGAACGTTTCCGAGATCGAGGACGTCACGATCATGCAGGTGGACCGCTCGTCGCTGGCCGAGCTCGACCAGTCCAAGGAGCAGGAAAGCCAGGCGGCGCTTCAAGCCGTCAAAGCCATGCGCGAGACGTCGGCCGCCGCTCCCGCCGCCTCGGCTCCGGCCGCTTCCGCTCCGAACGCTTCCGCTCCGGCTGCGGACACGGGCAAAAAAGCCCCGGCCGCGCAGGCCAAGCCGGCGGGCGGAGCCGCGGCGGGGCGGACGATCCGCGTCGACATCGACCGTTTGGACAAGCTGATGAACCTGTTCAGCGAGCTGCTGATCGACCGCGCCCGCCTGGAGCAATTGGCGTCCGAAGTCCGCCGCAACGACCTGACGGAAACGGTCGAGCATATGGCCCGCGTAAGCAGCGATTTGCAGAACATCGTGCTCAAGCTTCGCATGGTTCCGGTCGAGAGCGTCTTTAACCGATTCCCCCGGATGGTGCGGGATCTCGCCAAGTCGCTGGACAAGAAAGTCGACCTCGTGATCACGGGCGCGGAAACGGAGCTGGACCGGACGGTCATCGACGAGATCGGCGACCCGCTCGTCCACTTGATCCGCAACTCGATCGACCACGGGATCGAACCGGTCGCGGACCGGACCGCGGCGGGCAAGCCGGAGACCGGCACCGTTCATCTGCGCGCTTATCACAGCGGCAACCACGTGTTCATCGAGATCGAGGACGACGGCAGGGGCATCAACCGGCAGAAGGTGCTGGACACCGCGCTGAAACGGGGGGTCGTGACGCCGGAAGAGGCGAAGAAGCTTACCGACGACGAGGTAAACATGCTGCTGTTCGCACCCGGCTTTAGCACCGCGGACAAAATTTCCGACATTTCCGGCCGCGGCGTCGGGCTGGATGTCGTCAAATCGAAGATCGAATCGCTGGGAGGCCAGGTGACCGTTACCTCCGCCTTCGGCAAAGGCTCGAAATTTTCCATCCAGCTTCCGCTGACGCTCTCCATCATTTCGGCGATGCTGATCAAGCTGGGCTCGGAAAAATACGCATTCCCGCTGTCTTCCATCGTGGAAACGGCCACGGTCCGGCGGGACCAAATCCGGGAAGTGCACGGCAGCCGCGTCATCGAGTACCGCAGTTCGATCATTCCGGTGCTTTCTCTCGCCGAGCTGCTGGAATCTCCCGACTACAGGGACGACCAGGAAGAAGAAACGGAGATGCTGGTCATCCGCAAAGGCGAAAAATTGGCCGCCGTGCTGGTGGACGATTTTATCGCGCAAAACGAAATCGTCCTGAAAACGATGGGCAAATATTTGACCAATCTCCAATTCGTCTCGGGAGCCACGATTTTGGGCGACGGCCAGGTTGCGCTCATCATCGATCCGAATTCGCTTATCAAATAAAATTTCGGTTTTTACGAGGAGGAAGCACCTGTGGCAGAGGAACTGAAAGTCATCGTCTTCACTTTGGCGCATGAAGAATACGGCATCGAGGTGGACAAGGTCCGCACGATCGAGCGCATGGCTCCGATTACGCGCGTGCCGAAGACGCCTCCGTTCGTCAAAGGGGTCATCAATCTTCGCGGGGTCGTCGTTCCGGTCATCGATTTAAGAGGCCGGTTCGGTCTGCCGGAGACGGAACCGACGGACAACTCGCGGATCATTATCGTCGCCGTAGGGGACCTGGAAGTCGGATTTATCGTCGACTCGGCCAACGACGTGATCGACATCATGAGCGACTCGATCGAAGTGCCTCCGGAAGTCGTCGGCGGCGTCAAGGCGAAATATTTGAGCGGCGTGGCCAAAATCGGCGACAACCGTCTGCTGATCCTGCTTAATCTGTCCGAAGTGCTCAACCGCTCGGAAATCATCCAACTGGAAGAATTCGGGGAGTAAGCCGGTGAACATGTTCAGTCAGGACGCCGATTTCAAAATGGACGTGTTGCGGGAGGTAGGCAACATCGGGGCCGGCAATGCCGCGACGGCTCTTTCTCGCCTGCTCGACAAGCCCGTCGACATGGCCGTTCCCAAAGTGAACCTGCTTCCGTTCGAGCGCATTGCCGAACAGGTCGGCGGTTCCGAGGCGGTGATCGTGGCCATTTTTCTCCGGATGGAGGGGGATGCGCCGGGCAATATGTTCTTTTTGATCAGCCGGGAGCAGACCAGGCATCTGCTGCAAGGCCTGCTGGGCATCGACGCTGCGGCCGACGGCGATTACAGCGAGCTCGAGCTGTCGGCGCTGTGCGAGATCGGGAACATTCTGGCCGGCTCCTACCTGTCCGCGCTCGCCGACTTGACGGGACTGTACATGTCGCCGACCGTGCCTTCGATCGCCGTTGACATGGCGGGGGCGATTTTAAGTTACGGGCTGCTGCAATTCGGAACGATGGGCGATGACGCGCTTCTCATCGATACGACGTTTCTTCACGGCTCGCAAGAATCCGAGGGCCACTTCTTCCTGATTCCCGACCCCGATTCGTTCGAGAAGCTGTTCCGGGCGCTGGGAGTGCCGATCTGATGACGGAAGCGAACCTGATCAAAATCGGCATGGCGGACATGAACGTCGGCATCGGCGGGACGCTGCTCAGAACGACCGGACTCGGCTCCTGCGTCGGCTTGACGCTGCACGACGCGGAACGCCAGATCGCGGGCATGGCGCATATCATGCTTCCTTCGTCCGAGATCGCCCGCGAAGGAAAGCTGAATCTGGCGAAATACGCGGATACGGCCGTTCCGGAGCTGATCGACCGGCTTGCGCGGATCGGGGCCGACCCGCGCAGGCTGGTGGCCAAGCTCGCCGGGGGCGCCCAGATGTTCGCGTTCGCGGGAGGAAGCGACAGCATGCGCATCGGCCCCCGCAACGTGGAGTCCACCAAGCATGCGCTGGCTCTGCGCTCCATTCCGGTCATTGCGGAAGATACGGGGGGAAATTACGGAAGAACGATCGAATTGGACTGCCGAAGCGGCATTGTAAGCATCCGAAGCGTGCAGCATGGGGTAAAGGAGATTTGAAATGCGACGTACATGGCGGTGGGTAGTCGGTTTTGCCGGGTTCGGCGCCGCGCTAACCTTTTTCATCTCTTTGTCGAACAATCCGCTTGCGACGACGGCGCTGCGCACCCTGTACGCGTTTCTCGCATTCGGATTGATCGGGTCGGTCGTCCACGTGGCGCTTTCCCAACTGCTTCGGCCCGCGGGCCGGATGGCGCCGGCGGACGCCGGGCCGTCCGACGAAAGAGGGGCGGTCGTGGATCTGTCTACGCCCGAGGACGACGGCGTTTTGGCCGATATGCTCAAAGAGCAGTGGGCGGAAAGCGGCAAGCCGGCCGGCGCGGATTCGGGCGGCGCCAGCGAATTCAAGCCGCTGAAGCCGCAAAGGCTCGTATCCGTCGACAATCCCAAACCCGAGGAAGTCGTCCAGGCGGTACGCCGAATGACGGACGAATAAGGACGGTGAAAATCGATGATCGATCATCAACATACCCGGTTGTCCCTGCGCGAGTTGTGGCGGCGGTGGAAGGAGAACGGGGACTCCGATGCGAGAAAGCAGCTGATCGAGCATTATTTGCCGTTGGTTGATTACGTATCCAGCCGCATGGCTGTCGGACTGCCCAAAAATGTCACCAAGGAAGATTTGGCCTCAAGCGGCGTCATGGGGCTGATCGATGCGATCGAAAAGTTCGATTACGAGCGGGGGCTTCAGTTCGAAACCTATGCGTCCTGGCGCATCAGGGGCGCCATCATCGACGGTCTGAGGCAAGGCGACTGGGTTCCCCGCTCCGTCCGCGACAAAGCGAAAAAAGTGGAAGACGCCTATGCCGTGCTCGAGCAGCGCCACCTTCGGTCCGCTACCGACGAGGAAATATGCGCTTATTTGAACATCACGCACAAGGAATTTCAGCAAATGCTGCAGGAAGTGGCTGTCGCCGCGGTCTGTTCGCTCGAAGATCCGATCCGCGAAGAAGAATCGGAAACCCGGATGTCCCTTCTCGTGGACGAGAAGGCGCTCAATCCCGAATCGACGGTGCATGAGACGTATTTGAAAGAAGCGCTTATGGCCGGCATCGAACGGTTGACGCCCAAAGAACGGACCGTCGTCTCTTTGTTTTATTACGAGGACTTGTCCTTAAGCGAAATCGCCGAAGTCATGTCCTTGTCGCCGTCCCGCATATCCCAGCTTCATTCAAAGGCCATACTTCGCTTGCGGGCCGCGCTCGGAAAACAAAAGGATCAGCTGCTTCAAAAATAACCACGGTTTAAGGAGGCGCTAACGATGATCCAAGATTCCGATTTGGCGGAAATGCTGCAGGTGACCGTGTCCGAAGACAAAATGCAGGCATTTTTGACATTCAAACGGGTCGACGGCGAAATCAAGCTGACGGTACCGGATCTGGAACTTGTTTTGGCCGCGGAAGGGGTTACGTACGGAATCCAGAGCGACGTGCTTGCGCAGATTGCCGCCAAGCCTCAAAATTTTCTCCACGGCCCTAACATTGTTGCGATCGGTCTGCCTCCGCAAAAAGGAACCGACGGGTACATAAAAGTTCTCATTGATGAAGACAGCCAGACGCGTAAGCCGTTGGAGCGGGAAGACGGCAGCGTGGACTACCGGGAGGTCACCCGTCTGGCGAACGTGAAGGCCGGCCAACTGATCGCCGAGCGGTATCCGCCCGGACCCGGCACGCCCGGAATAGCGGTCACCGGCGAGGAAATTCCCGCGAAGGAAGGCAAGGAGGCCGTCCTCAAGCTGGGGAAAAACGTGGTCGTCAACCCGGAAAAAACGGGCATTTACGCCGCGATCGACGGGCTGGTCACGCGTACCGAAAAGGATAAGCTGAACGTGTTTCCCGTGTACGAGGTAAACGGGGACGTGGACTACACCGTCGGGAACATCGACTTCGTCGGAACGGTCGTCATCCGGGGGAACGTGCTGACGGGCTTTCGGATTCGCGCGGCCGGAGACATTCGGGTCACGGGCGGAATCGAAGGCGCGGAAGTGGAATCCGAAGGCTCGATCGAGGTGAACGGGGGCATTATCGGCAGCCATAAGGGTTACGTGAAAGCCGGCCGCAACGTGCGCTGCTCGTTCATTCAAGAGGGCAACGTCACGGCGGGCGAGGACGTGCTCGTGACGCAAAGCATCATGCATTCGAACGTCCGGGCGGGCAAAAACGTCATCTGCCTCGGTTCCAAAGGGCTCATCGTCGGCGGCTTGACGCAGGCGGGAGAAAAGGTGACCGCGCGGATGATCGGCAATGCGATGTCGACGGCGACGGCGATCGAAGTCGGCGTTCAGCCGGAGCTCAGGCAGCAGTTGAACGAGCTGCGCGCGACGATCCGCCAGCTGACGGAAAGCCTGGACAAGACGGAGAAGGCGCTTGCGATGCTGAACCAGATGGCCGCGGCCGGCAATTTGACGCAGGAACGCCTGGCCATGCGGATCAAGCTGGCCGCGACCAGCCGCCAGACGGAGCAGGATTTGCAGAGCGCGAAGGAAGCCGTGCTGGAAATCGAAAAAACGCTGGAAAATGCGGAGAGCGCAAGGGTGGACGTCGTTCATTCCATATACGGAGGCACCAAAATCGTCATCGGCCGGTATACTCGTTTTATCAAGGATACGGTCCAGCGGGTGTCGTTCCGTTTTATCGACGGGGAAATCGTCCCCGTGCCGTACGTATGACCGAACCGGGCGGCTGGCCCGCTTGGCGGGATTCGCTTTCCATGCGGAACGCATAAGGCGGCTGCCGGCGGCTTCCGGATGGGCTCCGTTAACGGAGAGGCGCCCCGGACAGGGCGGCGCAGCGGTTTTGCTTCTGTGGCGGAAACGGTCGCCAGGGACCGAATTTCTGTAAAAGGCGGGTGTTCACCGTGAGCTTCAAACCCATCGATCTGCAAACGTCGATGCCGCGATCCGCGGAAATTTCCCCCATCCAGCAAATCCAGCAGCAGCGTCCGGCGATGGAGCAGGAAATGCTCGGCCGGGAGGCGGAAAAGCTGAGGCAGAAGCAAGCGCGCAGCAACGTCAAAACGGAAGCCTCTTCGCAGCGAACCGTCTCGGAGCGGGAACCCCGGCAACCGGGCCAGCGGCCCCGACCCCGGCCGAAGCCGAAACAGCCGGACCGGCCGGAAGAGCAACGGGAAGCGCCGTTGCATCCGTACAAAGGCAAACATATCGATTTTACGTTGTAGGCGGAACAGAAAGGTGGCGTTTCATGATGGAGCCTTGGGTAAGCATCGTGCTGACGGGCGCGGCCATAGCCGGTTTCGGATGGCTGATTCCCAAAGCCGACCGCAAGGAAGATTCCCCTGGCTTTCAAACCGAAGAAGCCTACGACCGGCTGCTAACCGATCTTGAGGCCGAAAACCGCGAGCTCGTCGAAGCCGTAGAGAAATTCAAGCGCGAGCAGGACCTGACCGTCGAGCGGCTTAACCGCCGCATACGCGAGATGGAGCGGCAGATGGCGGAGCTTTTGGAAAGGCCTGCCGCGGCGGCCCGTTCCGAAGCGGCAGCGGGGATCCGTACGGAAGCTGCCGGGCCGAACCCGCAAGTTCCGTCCGCTCTTTCGGCGCCGTCCGCGCCGCCGGAGCAACGGGAAGAGCTGGCGGAAGAGGCCGACGCGGCGCCGGCTACGATTCGGGAACGCTACGCCGAATTGCTCAGCTTGGACAAGAAGGGCCGCTCGATCGAGCAAATCGCCAAGGCGATGAACATGAACAAAGGGGAAGTGCAATTGATTTTGCAACTGGCCAAACGGGAGGCGGAGAGACTTGCGTAAGCGCCGGGGCTTCATCATCGGTCTGGGACTCGGGCTTATGCTGGGCGCCGCGATGCTGCAGCTTATGCTGGCCGCGGATGCATCGCGGTTGCCCGGCGCGCCGTTGACGGGCGAAGCGCTGAAAAAGGAAGCGGCGGCCCAAGGCTTCGCCCTTGTTCCGGCGGAAGAGAAAACCTATACGCAGCAGGAGCTGGACCGGGCGGTCGCGGAAGCCGTCCGGAAGGCGGCGGCGAGCGGAGGCGGCGGCGCCGCGCAGAAGGGCGGCGGAACGGGCGCGCCGGCTCCCGCGGATTCCGCTTCGCCGGCCAAGGCGTCCGCCTCTTCGCAGAAGCCGGCCGCGGAGAAGTACGCCTTCTATATTCGGGCGAACGCCACGCTGGCGGAAGTCGCCACCGGACTGAAGGAGCTCGGGCTGATCGAGGACGAAGAAGCGTTCATCCGAAAGGCGAAGCCTTACAGCGGCAAGCTGCGGGTCGGTCCGAGCGTGTTCGAAGGCAAGCCGACTTTCGACCGGATTATCGCGGAAATCACCCGCGCCAAATATTGACGAATGCACGAACCTTCAAAAAAGACGCCATCAGCCGTTTTTCCGCCGCGCCGGGCTTCGGAGCGTGCGTGCAGCTATTGCGTCTTTCGCCATGATATGGTATATTATCACACAGTGTGAAAAAACGCACGCCGTTCAATTTTGCCAGCGGTGCTTCCGGCTGTCCTGCACGGGAAGTTCTGGCAAAAGATGCGAACCGGCGGAGGAGATTCACCTAACAAAACCATTTTACGGAGGTGCAGGAAAGATGGCAGTCATTTCCATGAAACAGCTGCTTGAAGCAGGGGTTCACTTCGGTCACCAAACGCGCCGCTGGAACCCGAAAATGGCCAAGTACATCTTTACCGAGCGGAACGGAATTTACATTATCGACCTGCAAAAGACGGTCAAGAAAGTCGACGAAGCTTACAACTTCATTCGCCAGCTCGCGGAGCAAGGCGGCACGGTGCTGTTTGTCGGCACGAAGAAGCAAGCGCAGGATTCCGTTAAGGAAGAAGCGGAGCGCAGCGGCCAGTTCTATATCAACCAACGCTGGCTGGGCGGCACGCTGACGAACTTCTCCACGATCCAAAAGCGGATCGAACGCCTGCATCAATTGGACAAATGGGAAGAGGACGGCACGTTCGAGCGTCTTCCCAAGAAGGAAGTCATCCTCCTTCGCAAGGAGAAAGAGCGTCTCGAGAAATTCCTCGGCGGCATCAAGAACATGCGCAAGCTGCCTGACGCGCTGTTCATCATCGATCCGCGCAAAGAACGCATTGCCGTTGCCGAGGCGCGCAAGCTCGGCATTCCGATCGTCGGCATCGTCGACACGAACTGCGATCCGGACGAGATCGACTACATCATTCCGGGGAACGACGACGCGATCCGCGCTGTGAAGCTGTTGACGTCCAAAATGGCCGACGCTATCGTCGAAGCGCATCAAGGCGAAGAAACGACGGCTTAAGCGTAGCAACCACAGGGCGGTCAGAAGACGAACTTCTTGCCGCCCTTTTTTTGGCGGCTCGACAAGGTTGAGGATGCATCCGTCCTCCTCCGGAAGTTGGCGCCCAAACGCATGCGCCCGGCTACAAAGGCGGCGCAGCCGTTTTTGCTTATTAGACCATTCGTATACGCCCGGCGCGCGGCGCCGAGACGTTAAGGATCAGGAGGTTGTTCCATGGCAGTCAGTGCTGCAGACGTAAAGACGCTCCGCGAAAGAACCGGAGCCGGTATGTTGGATTGCAAAAAAGCGTTGGAAGAAGCGGGCGGCGATCTGACCAAAGCGGCGGAAATTCTCCGTGAAAAAGGTCTTGCCGCAGCCGCAAAGAAAGGCGACCGCATCGCCACCGAAGGCCGCGTGGAATCTTACATCCACGGCGCAGGCCGCATCGGCGTGCTCGTCGAAGTCAACTGCGAAACCGACTTCGTCGCCATGACCGATCAATTCAAGGAATTCGTCCGCGACCTGGCGATGCATATCGCAGCGGCGAATCCGAAGTATGTCCGCCGCGAGGAAGTGCCGCAGGACGTACTGGATAAGGAACGCGAAATCCTGCGCAACCAGGCGCTCAACGAAGGCAAGCCGGAGAAGATCGTCGACAAGATGGTCGAAGGCCGCCTGAACAAATTCTTCGAAGAGAACGTTCTGCTGGAGCAAGCGTTCATCAAGGATCCGGACAAGACGATCCAAACGCTGCTCAACGAAAAGATCGCGACGATCGGCGAGCAAATTTCGATCCGCCGTTTCGTCCGCTTCGAACTGGGCGAAGGCCTGGAGAAGAAGCAGGACAATTTCGTCGAAGAAGTTATGGCTCAAGTGAAAGTATAAGCAGCAATCCGTCGAAGGGAACACGCCGTGTTCCCTTTTTTCGAGGGACAGAAATCTTTCGGGCGGCCAAGGCTGGCGAGTGAAATAGACACAGTGGAGGTACCAACGTTGAATCGTCCCGTTTACAAACGAGTCGTATTGAAGGTGAGCGGAGAATCGCTTGCCGGACCGAATGGCTTCGGCATTGACGCGGCGACCATTTTGTCGATTGCGGAGCAGGTCAAGGAAGTCGTCGAGCTGGGCGTGGAAGTCGCCATCGTATGCGGAGGCGGCAATATCTGGCGGGGCATTTCCGGCAGCCAGAAAGGCATCGATCGCGCCACCGCGGACTATATGGGCATGCTGGCGACCGTCATGAACTCGCTTGCGCTGCAGGATGCGCTGGAGCAGATCGATGTGCCGACAAGGGTGCAGACGTCCATCGCCATGCAGCAAATCGCCGAGCCTTACATCCGCCGCAGAGCGATACGGCATCTCGAAAAAGGCCGCGTCGTCATCTTCGCCGCCGGCACAGGCAATCCGTTCTTCTCGACGGATACGACGGCCGCTCTTCGCGCCGCCGAAATCGAAGCCGAAGTCATCCTGATGGCGAAAAACAAGGTGGACGGCGTATACAGCGCCGATCCGTTCAAGGATGCGACGGCGCAGAAATACGAGCAGTTGACCTATATGGACGTGCTGAACAAAAACCTCGGCGTCATGGATTCCACGGCATCTTCGCTTTGCATGGACAACAATATTCCTCTGCTGGTATTTGCCATCACCGAAAAAGGAAACATAAAACGCGCCGTGCTGGGCGAAAAAATAGGAACGATTGTCAAGGGGAGCGTGAACTAAGTGCCTCAAGCGATCAAGAAAAACGCGGAAGAACGGATGGAAAAAGCGATCGGCGCCCTGAAGCGGGATCTGTCCACGCTGCGCGCGGGCCGCGCTTCGGCGTCGATGCTGGACCGGGTGCAAGCCGAGTACTATGGAACGATGACGCCGATCAATCAGCTTGGCACGATCACGACGCCGGATTCCCGCACGCTGATGATCCAGCCTTGGGACAAGTCGGCGCTGGCGGCGATCGAGAAAGCCATTCTCAAATCCGACCTCGGGCTGACGCCGGCCAACGACGGCTCGATCATCCGGATCACCATTCCTCCGCTGACGGAGGAACGCCGCGCCGAGCTCGTCAAAGCGACGAAAAAATTCGGCGAGGACGCGAAAGTGGCGATCCGCAACATCCGCCGCGACGCGAACGACGAGATCAAGAAAAAGGAAAAAGGCGAAATTTCCGAGGACGAATCCCGCCGCCATCAGGAAGACATCCAGAAGCTGACCGACCGCTTCACGGCGGAAGTGGACAAAATCCTGGCCGCCAAGGAAAAAGAAATAATGGAAGTTTAAGCCCGTTTCGACCCCTCCATCAGGTGGGGTTTATTCTTCATTGCCGAGAATCGGACTTCGCGCGTCTTTCGGCGAATCAAAGGCGAACCGAATCAGGAGGAACGACCATGATCAACGGTTTCCGCGGCGGCTTGTTCCGCAAGCGGCAGGACGGCACGGACGGCAAAGGTCAGCCCGAGCGTCAGGGCGGGTTGCCGGATCCGGACAACGTGCCGCAGCATGTCGCCATTATAATGGACGGCAACGGGCGTTGGGCGAAGGAGCGCGGACTGCCGCGCATCGCCGGCCATCACAACGGAATGAAGGCGGTCAAGCGGATCACGAAGGCGGCGGACCGAATCGGCGTCCGCTACCTGACCTTGTACGCCTTTTCGACGGAGAACTGGAAGCGCCCGAAATCGGAAGTGGAGTTTCTCATGAAGCTTCCCCAGGAGTTTCTGGCGTTGGAATTGGGCGAGTTGATGGAAAATAACGTCCAGGTGCGCATGATGGGCGTTCGGGACCTGCTTCCGGATTATACGCTGAAAGCGGTCGAAGAAGCGATCGAGAAGACGAAGCACAATACGGGACTCGTACTCAATTTTGCCCTGAATTACGGCGGGCGGATGGAACTGGTTCTTGCGGCCAGAGAGCTGGCGCGCAAAGCCGCGGCCGGCCAACTGGACCCCGAAGCGATCACCGAAGAGACGTTCAACGCTTGCCTGCTCACGAGCGACATGCCGGATCCCGACCTGCTTATTCGGACCAGCGGGGAGATTCGCCTGTCGAATTTTATGCTCTGGCAGCTCGCTTACAGCGAATTTTGCTTTACGGACGTTTATTGGCCGGAATTTTCGGACGAGCATTTCTACGAAGCGATTCGCGAATATCAACGGCGGGCGCGCCGCTATGGGGGGCTCTAAGCGCATGGGTCAACGCATTGTGACCGGCGTTGTCGCGGGAGCGGGCTTTTTGGCGCTGCTGCTCGTCGGAGGGGGCTTTTACTCCGCGCTGCTCGCGCTGCTCGCCTTGATCGGCTTTCACGAGTATGTCCGGCTCAACAAGCAGCCTGCCGCGCGTCTGGACGTGATCGCAGGCTATGCGGCCGTGCTGCTGATGTCGCTCCCGACGCTGCCGCCGGGCTGGGGAGCGCCGTCCGTCGAGACGGTGGCCTGGCTGCTGATGCTGGCGCTGCTGGCGGGCACCGTCTTCAGCAAAAACAGCATTCAGTTGGAGCATGCAAGTCTTCTGTTTCTGGGCGCTTTTTATATCGGGCTTGGGTTCCGCTATATGTCCGCGACCCGGGAGCTTGAGCATGGTTTGTTCTGGTCGCTGCTGGCGTTTCTGTGCATATGGGGCTCCGACGCGGGAGCGTATTTTGTCGGGAAGGCGGTCGGCAGGCGCAAATTGTGGCCGGCGATCAGTCCGAACAAGACGGTCGAAGGCGCGATCGGCGGGCTGGCCGTCGCGGTCGCGGTTGCTCTCGTATTCGCCTGGATCCGGCCGGAGCTGCTGGGAGCCGGACGCGCGGCGACGATCGGGATCGCGGCCGCCGTATTCGGCACGCTCGGGGACTTGATCCAGTCCGCCTACAAGCGGCTGCGCGGCGTGAAGGATTCGGGAACGCTGTTGCCCGGACACGGGGGCGTGTTGGACCGTACCGACAGCTGGATCATCGTCTTCCCGGTTCTTCATCTGTTGTCGCTGCTGCCGGTCTGAACGCGAACGGAGTTGACCGCCGGAAGGCGCCGCAAACGTCTCGGACGGCGGATTGGGGCCGCCTGACGTCACTAACGTCACATAACGTTCGTTTTTACGGTGCTACATAATGGACACGGAGGAAACGCCATGACCATCATGAAACTGGCTGTACTTGGCAGCACGGGTTCGATCGGTTCGCAGACGCTCGACGTCGTCTCCCGCGACCCCGGGCGATACGAGATTACGGGGCTTGCGGCGGGCACGAACGTCGGCCTGCTGCTGGAGCAGGCGAAACGCTGGAAGCCGAAGGTCGTATCCGTTGCGACCAAGGAACTGGCCGAGCAAATCCGCATCGATCTGCCGCCGGGAACGAGAGTGGCTTACGGCGAGCAAGGGCTGATCGAAGTGGCGGCCGAATCCGGCGCCGACTTTGCGATGTGCGCGCTGATCGGTAGCGTCGGGCTGAAATCGACGCTCGCCGCGATCGATGCGGGGGTGTCGATCGGGCTCGCCAACAAAGAGACGCTGGTCACGGCCGGCCATATCGTCATGAAGCGGGCGGCCGACAAAGGCGTGGCGATCTACCCGATCGACAGCGAGCATTCGGCGATTTTCCAATGCCTGAACGGGGAAGACCGCCGCGCCGTGAAGCGGCTCATCCTTACCGCTTCCGGCGGCAGCTTCCGCGACCGCACGCGGGACGAGCTTGCCTCCGTGACCGTGGAGGACGCGCTCAAGCATCCGAACTGGTCGATGGGCGCGAAAATTACGATCGATTCCGCCACAATGGTCAACAAAGGGCTGGAAGTGATCGAAGCGCACTGGCTGTTCGATCTGCCGTACGACAAGATCGAGGTCGTGCTGCATCCCGAGAGCATCGTCCACTCGATGGTCGAATTTGCCGATACGAGCGTCATCGCCCAGCTCGGCAATCCCGATATGCGGGTGCCGATCCAGTATGCGCTCACCTATCCGCAAAGGCAGCCGTCGCCGGCTTCGCCGCTCGATCTGGTCAAGGCGGGCGCGCTGCACTTTCGGGAGATGGACTTCGCCCGGTATCCCTGCCTGCGCATGGCCTATGAAGCGGGGCGCGCGGGCGGCACGGCGCCGACGGTGTTCAATGCGGCCAACGAAGTGGCCGTCGCCCGTTTCCTGAAAGGAGAAATCCCGTTTCTGGCGATCGAGACGATCATCGAGCGGCTGCTGGCAAAGCACGCCGCGACGGCCGATCCGGATCTGGACGCGATTTTGGCCGTCGACGCGCAAACGCGGGCGGAAGCCGCCGCGCTGAAATAATTGCGACTGAATGCCGACCGATCCGTATTCTCTTGTAACGGCCTGGAGAATAATGATAATCTAAGGACAGCCGTCACCGGCATCGGGGGTTGGAGAGCGTATGCAAACGATTCAGATTGTTTTCCTGACAGTGCTCGTCTTTTTTTTGCTCGTCTCGATTCACGAATTCGGCCATTTCTACTTTGCCAGACGCGCGGGGATTCTCGTCCGCGAGTTTGCCATCGGGTTCGGGCCGAAGCTCTTTTCGATCAAGCGGGGGGAAACCCGTTTTACGCTGCGTCTTCTGCCCGTTGGCGGATTCGTCCGGATGGCCGGTGAGGAGCCGGAGGTTGTCGAGGTGCAGCCGGGACAGACGGTCGGCGTCCGTCTTAAGGACGGCAAGATTACGAAGCTGTATTTGGACCGGTTGGACGAACGTTCGAACATCATTCGCGGCGAAGTGAAGTCGCTTGATTTGGAGAAAGAGATGTTCGTTTCGCTCGACGTGGACGGCGACGAACAGCGTTACGGCCTGCACCCGCAAGCGATGATCGTGTCGCGGGGGCAGGAGACGCAAGTCGCTCCGCTCGAGCGGCAGTTTGGCGGCGTTTCGACGGGCAAGCGGGCGATGACGATTTTCGCCGGACCGATGATGAATTTCGTGCTTGCGTTTGTTCTGTTTGGCGTCTACCTGCAGCTTTCCGGCGTTCCGGTCGAGAATTCGACCAAAGTGTTCGTCAGCGGGCTGGAAGCGGGAATGGCTGCGGAGAAGTCGGGGCTTCAGAAGGGCGATTGGATCAAGAAAGTGAACGGCGTTCCCGTCGAAGGCGACAGCACCCGGCTGGTCGAACAGATTCAGGCGTCCGCCGGCAAGCCGATGAACTGGGTGATCGAGCGGGACGGCAAAGAGGTCAGCCTCACGGTCACGCCGGACGCGGAAACCGGCAAAGTCGGCATCTATCTGAGTCCGGAAATGCGCCGCGCCGGGATAGGCGAAACGATCCGATTCGCCGGCACGACGATGGTCGACATGACCGGCCGGATCTTCGAAGGCTTCCGCAAGCTCATCTTCGGGGAGTTCAAGCTGGACGATCTGGGCGGACCGGTCCGGACCGCGGAAATGACGGGACAGATCGCGAAGCAGGGCATACCGCAGCTCACTTCGTGGGCGGCCGTGTTGAGCCTGTATCTGGGCATTTTTAACCTGCTGCCGATTCCGGCGCTGGACGGAAGCCGCCTGATGTTTATCGGCCTGGAAGCCATTCGGGGCAAACCCGTCGATCCGAATCGCGAAGGCTTGATTCATTTCATCGGGTTCGCGATGATCATGCTGCTGATGATCGTCGTTACGTATAACGATATTTTGCGTTTGGTCAAAAATTAATGTTGCTGCCGGGGGTAGGGGAACCGCATGTCGAAGGACAAATCGTTTGTCACCGAAATTACGCCGCAGAGCGAAGATTTTAGCCGCTGGTACATCGACGTCATCAAGAAAGCCGAGCTGATGGACTATTCGCCGGTGCGGGGCTGTATCGTCTTCCGCCCGGACGGCTACGAGTTGTGGGAAAACATGCAGCGGGAGCTGGATAGAAGGTTCAAGGATACCGGCCACCGCAACGCGTATTTTCCGCTGTTCATTCCGGAAAGCTTCTTCCAGAAGGAAAAGGAGCACGTCGAAGGCTTCAATCCCGAGCTGCCGTGGGTAACCGAGGCGGGCGGCGAGAAGCTGGAGGAGCGCCTTGCGATTCGCCCGACTTCGGAAACGATGATCGGGCACATGTATGCGAAATGGATCAACTCGTACCGCGACCTGCCGCTGCTCATCAACCAATGGGCCAACGTCGTCCGGTGGGAGAAGCGGACGCTGCCGTTTCTGCGCACGAGCGAGTTTCTGTGGCAGGAGGGCCATACCGCGCACGAGAACGAAGAGGACGCCCGCAAGGAAACGATGACGATGCTGGACGTCTATACCGACTTCGTCGAAAACGTGCTCGCCATTCCGGTCATCAAAGGGCAGAAGACCCCGTCGGAGAAGTTCGCCGGAGCGGTGGACACGTATTCCATCGAGGCGATGATGAAGGACGGACGCGCGGTGCAGGCCGGCACGTCGCACTATTTGGGCACCAACTTCGCCGTCGCCTTCGACATCAAATATTTGAGCCGCGAAAATACCCAGGAATACTGCCATACGACGTCCTGGGGCGTGAGCACCCGGCTGATCGGCGCGCTCATCATGGTGCACGGCGACGACCGCGGCCTCGTGCTGCCGCCGAAGGTCGCCCCGACGCAGGTGATCATGATTCCGATCGGCCCGCCAAAGACGCGGGAGGCCGTGATCGCCAAGACGGACGAGCTTTACGCGCAGCTCAAAGCCGCCGGCATCCGCGTGCGCGTTGACGACCGCACGGACGTGTCTCCGGGCTGGAAGTTCAACGAATACGAAATGCGCGGCATTCCGGTTCGGCTTGAGCTCGGTCCGCGCGATCTGGAAAACGGCGTCTGCGTGCTCGTCTCCCGCGTCAGCGGCGAGAAAAAGCAAGTGCCGCTGGACAACCTGGTCGACGAAGTGAAGGCGATGCTGGACGAAGTGCACGCCGACATGTTCAAGCGCGCTTTGGCTTTCCGCGACGAGCATTTCTTCTCGATCGAGACGCTGGACGAGCTCAAAAGCGCGCTCGAGGAAAAGCGCGGCTTCGCGCTGGCGGGCTGGTGCGGCTCGGACGACTGCGAAAAGCGGGTCAAAGACGAGACGGGCGCCACCAGCCGCAACATTCCGTTCGAGCCGGCGGAGCATAAGAGCCAATGCCTGGTCTGCGGCCAACCGTCGAAGCATACGGTTGTGTTCGCGAGAGCTTATTAAAGCGGTTGGCGCAAGCCTCACAAGAGCAAGAGGCTTCGGACCAAGCTTCCCGGCGGCCGCTGCGGGAGGTTGGGAAGCTTGAGGGCCGAAATGCTTGGAGGCCGAAGCCTTCTGCGAACGGCGTTGAGCGCAACCGCGGCGCGCGCCGGAAGCGGAGCGGGAGCCGCCCGAGGGGGCGGCTCTTTTTTCATCACAACCGCGACCATACGGCAACTCCGGCCATTTATCGCAACCGCGCTCGGGGACAAGGCTGCCAAACGGGAAAAACGGGCCGGCGGACGGGGCAGGCGAGCGGTCGAGGCGACGCGGGCAGCGTTTTTATAGTCAATCACTGTCCATTACCGCTTGCCGCTAGATTCTTGGATAAGGTAGAATAATAGACAGCGATTTGTTCAGCTTCCGGCTTGAAAGACGGTCCGAGCGCCGATGCGGGCGCGACGGCCCCCTTTTTCGCGGAGGCTTTTGTTTTTGAAGGGAATTCGGGGAGGAACAATCATGCAACCGACTGCGGACCAGAGGCAACGCTTCGAACTGCTGCTGCAGCAGGCCGGCGTTTCGGCGGAATGGACCGACTCTTATTTTCGCGACGGATACATAGACCGGGTCGAAGTCAGCCGCTCGAAGAAGGAATGGCATTTTCATCTGGTCAAAAGCACGCTGTTGCCTGCGAACGTTTATGCGGATTTTTGCGAGAAGGTCAAAAGCAAGCTCGGCCATCTGGCGACGATCGCGATCACGCTGCGCTATACGGACGAAGTGCCGACCGATGCGGTGCTGACCGAATATTGGAGCGTTTTTGTCGAGTGGATGCAATCCGAATTCGCGTCGGTGAACGGCTGGCTGGCGAAAGGCAAAATCGAAGCGCAAGACGGGGTGCTGACGCTCGCGCTGATCGATCAGACCGGACTTGAGATGGCCAAACGCAAAAACGTCGAATCGCACGCGGCGGCGTTCTTCGAGCAGCGGTTCGGGTGCCCCTGCCGGGTGAAGCTGACCGTCGGCCAGTCTCGCCAGGAAGTGTACGAGGAATTCGCGCAGAAGATCCAAATGGAGGAGACGCAGCATATCCAGCAGTTGATGGCGAGCGTGCGGGAAGAGGCGGCCGCCGCCGAAACCGAAGCTCCGCAGGCGCTTCAGTACGGCTATGAGATCAAGGACGAGCCGGTTCCGATCCAGAACATTACCGAAGAAGAGAAAAGGGTCACGATCCAGGGCCTCGTGTTCGGCCATGAAACGAAGGAGCTGCGCAACGGCAGCACGCTGTACCAGTTCTGCGTGACCGACTACACCGACTCGATTGCGGTCAAGGTGTTCGGCAAGACGAAGGAAGACAACAAGATCCTATCCCTGATCGGAAACGGCAAATGGCTGAAGCTCCGCGGCCGGGTCGAGTACGACCGGTTCATGAATCCGCCGGAGCTGATCATGCTGCCCAACGACGTCAGGGAGGTGACCCCGCCTGCCGAGCGCATGGACGAGGCCGAAGAGAAACGCGTCGAGTTCCATCTGCATACGACGATGAGCGCCATGGACGCGGTGACGCCGGTCGACGCTTATATTAAGACGGCGGCCAAATGGGGACACAAGGCGATTGCGGTCACCGACCACAGCAACGTGCAATGTTATCCCGAAGCCGCCAAAGCGGCCAAAAAGCACGGCATCAAGGTCATCTACGGGCTTGAAGCGAACGTCGTCAACGACGCGGTGCCGATGGTGCTGTCGCCGCGCGAGGAACGGCTGGAGGACGCGACGTACGTCGTGTTCGACATCGAAACGACCGGGCTTTCCATTACGGCGAACAAAATCATCGAAATCGCGGGCGTCAAAATGCGCGGCGGCAAAGAACTGGAGCGGTTCTCGACGTTTGTCAATCCCCACGAGCCGATTCCGTACAACATCCAGCAGCTGACGAACATTACGGACGATATGGTGCGGGATGCGCCCGACCTGGAGCCCGTGCTGAACGATTTCGTCCGGTTTGTCGGCGACGCCGTGCTCGTCGCGCACAACGCGAACTTCGATATCGGGTTTATCCAGGCGAACTTAAGGCGAATCGGCTTGCCGCCGCTGACGAACCCGGTGCTGGACACGCTGGAGCTGGCGAGATATTTGCACCCGACGCTGAAAAACCACCGGCTCAACACGCTGGCCGCCCTGTACAAGGTGAGCCTGGAGAACCACCACCGGGCGATCGACGATACGGTGGCGCTCGGCGGCATTTTGAACGGTCTGCTCAAGGACGCGGCGGCCAAGGGTGTGACGCAGCTTACGGAGCTGAATACGGCGAACAAGGACAGTTGGCGGACGACCCGGCCGTTTCACTGCGGCATCTACGCGCTGAACGCGAAGGGCAAAAAAAATCTGTTCAAGCTCGTGTCGCTGTCGCATACCGACTACTTTAACCGCGTGCCCTGCATTCCGCGCAGCAAGCTGGTGGAACTGAGGGAAGGGCTGCTGCTGATTTCGGGGTGTGAAAAGGGCGAGCTGTTCGAAACGGTGCTGAACAAGTCCGAAGAGGAAGCGGAAGAGGTCGCCAAGTTTTACGACGTGCTGGAAATCCAGCCGCTGGAGTTTTACCTGCATCTGCTCGACAAGGGGCTCGTCGGCAGCAGGGCGGAGCTGGAGGAAGCGCTGCGCCGCATTTGCCGGATCGGGGACAAGCTCGGCAAGCCGGTCATCGCCACCGGCAACGTGCACTACCTTCATCCCCGCGACAAGCTGTTCCGCGACATCACGATCCACGGGATTACCGGCTTCAGCCCGCTCAAGGAGCAGCGCAAGCCGGACGCGCACTTGCGGACGACGGGCGAAATGCTCGAGGAGTTCGCGTTTCTCGGCCGGGACAAGGCGTACGAGGTGGTCGTTCGCAATCCCGCGGAGCTTGCCGACCGGTTCGAGGACATCGTGATGTTTCCGGACAAGCTGTTTACGCCGATCATCGAAGGGGCCGACGAGGAAATCCGCAACAAATGCTACGACACGGCCAAGTCGATGTACGGCGACCCGTTGCCGGACATCGTCGTGCAGCGGCTGGAAAAAGAGCTCGTTCCGATTATCAAGTACGGCTTTTCGGCGAACTATCTCATTTCCGAGCGGCTCGTCAAAAAGTCGAACCAGGACGGCTATCTCGTCGGCTCGCGGGGATCGGTCGGCTCCTCCGTCGTCGCGACGTTTCTCGGCATTTCCGAGGTCAATCCTTTGCCGGCCCATTATTTGTGCCGCAACCCGGAGTGCAAGTACAGCGAGTGGATTACCGACGGCAGCGTGCCGAGCGGCTTCGACCTGCCGGACAAGCCGTGTCCGCGCTGCGGCGAGATCATGCGCGGCGAAGGCCAGGACATTCCCTTCGAGACGTTTCTCGGCTTCAAGGGCGACAAGGTGCCCGATATCGACCTCAACTTCTCGGGCGAATACCAGCCGCACGCGCACAATTACACGAAAGTCCTGTTCGGGGAGAAAAACGTGTTTCGCGCCGGAACGATCAGCACGGTGGCGGAGAAAACGGCGTACGGCTTCGCCAAGAAGTATCAGGAGGATCACGGCAAGTCGTGGCGGAGCGCGGAGCTGAACCGTCTGGCGGCCGGCTGTACCGGCGTCAAGCGCAGCACCGGCCAGCATCCCGGCGGCATCGTCGTCGTTCCGGACTACATCGAGGTCGAGGACATTACGCCGGTGCAGTATCCCGCGGACGACGTCGAGTCGGAATGGAAGACGACGCACTTCGATTACCACGCTTTCGACGCGAACCTGCTCAAGCTCGATATTCTGGGACACGATGATCCGACGATGATGCGGATGCTGCAGGATTTGACCGGCGTCGATCCGACGACGATTCCGATGAACGATCCGAAGGTGATGAGCCTGTTCAACTCCGTCGAAGCGCTCGGGGTGACGCCGGAGCAAATCCGCACGCCGGTTGCGACCTACGGCGTGCCGGAGATGGGAACGCGCTTCGTCCGGCAGATGCTCGAGGAAACGAAGCCTTCGTCGTTCGCGGACCTGCTGCAGATATCGGGGCTGTCCCACGGAACCGGCGTATGGCTCGGCAACGCCCAGGAACTGATCAAAAACGGCACGTGCACGATCAAGACGGTGATCGGCTGCCGGGACGATATTATGCTTTACCTGATTTACAAGGCGGGCATGGACGCGTCGCTGGCGTTCAAGATCACCGAAAGCGTCCGTAAAGGCAAAGGGCTTACGCCCGAGTGGATCGAGGAGATGAAGCGCTGCGGCGTTCCGCAGTGGTATATCGATTCCTGCCTGAAAATCGAATACATGTTTCCGAAGGCGCATGCCGCCGCCTACGTCATCTCCGCCGTGCGTACGGCCTATTTCAAACTCTATTATCCGATCGAATTTTACGCTACCTATTACTCGGTCCGGGCGGCCGACTTTGACGTCGACCTGTTTTGCCAGGGTTACGACGCCATTTTGAAGACGCTGACCGAGATCGAAGCGAAAGGGTTTCAGGCGACGCCGAAGGAGAAGAACATGATCTCCATTCTCGAGATGGGGCTGGAGATGACGGCGCGGGGCTTCCGCTTCAAGCCCATCGATCTGTACCGCTCCGACGCGACGCGCTTTATTATCGACGGGGACGCGCTGATCCCGCCGTTTTCGGCGATTGCCGGCATCGGCGAGAACGCGGCGCGCAACATCGTCGCCGCCCGGGAGGAAGGGGAATTTCTGTCGGTCGAGGACTTCCAGCAACGCTCGAAGGCGAGCAAGACGATCGTCGAGGTGCTCGCCGGCATGGGCTGCTTCCGCGGCCTGCCCGAATCCAACCAGCTCAGCCTGTTTTGACAGGGTGGCCGCCTCCGTAGGGAAATTCAGGTTGCCAGCCCGTGGCGGTTATGGTATATTATTTTTGGTAATCATGTGGATATCACTGTCTGCAGAAGAGTGGGGAAACCCACTCTTTCCGTTTTGCCATGGGCCTTTTTGGGTTGGCGGAACGGATCGCTGCGCAGATCCATTTGAAGGTATCGGGAGGTCACACATTTGAGCGCACCGAAAATCAAATCCACCGTAGAGGCGCTGGTAACGCCGTATTTGGACGAGAACGGGTTCCAACTGGTGGACATCGAATACGTCAAGGAAGGCAGCAGCTGGTTCCTGCGCGTATTCGTGGACAAGGAGGGCGGCATCGACATCGACGATTGCGGCCGTATTTCCGAATATTTGAGCGCGAAGCTGGACGAGGCGGATCCGATTCCGGACGCGTATTTCCTCGAGGTCAGTTCACCCGGCGCGGAGCGGCCGCTGAAGAAGCCCGAAGACGTGGCCAAAGCGGTCGGCCGCCACGTGTTCATTACGACGTACGAGCCGGTGGACGGCGCCAAGGAATTCGAAGGAAGGCTGGACGGCTTCGACGGGTCGGTCATCCGGATGACGATCGGAAACCGCAAGCAGGCCATCCCTTACGATAAAGTGGCCTCGGCTCGCCTGGCCATTGTGTTTTAATCACGGAAGGAGGAATCATCTTCACATGAGCATGGAGTTTATCGAAGCGCTCTCCGAAATCGAGCGCGAGAAGGGCATCAGCAAGGATGTTCTCATCGAAGCGATCGAAGCGGCTCTTATTTCCAGCTACAAGCGGAATTTCAACACCGCCCAGAACGTGCGGGTGGATATAAACCGGACGACCGGATCGATCAAGGTTTACGCGCGCAAGACGGTCGTCGAAGAAGTGCTCGATCCGCGGCTGGAAATTTCGCTGGAGGCGGCGCGGGCCATCAACCCGCACTACCAGCTCGACGACATCGCGGAAATCGAGGTGACGCCGCGCGATTTCGGCCGCATCGCCGCCCAGACGGCCAAGCAGGTCGTAACCCAGCGGATTCGCGAAGCGGAGCGGGGGCTGATTTACAACGCGTTTGTCGACAAAGAGCAGGACATCGTCACCGGCATCATTCAGCGGATGGATTCGCGCAATCTGTACGTCGATTTGGGAAAGGTCGAGGCGGCGCTTCCGCTCACCGAGCTGATGCCGACCGACAAATTCAAGCAGCTTGAACGCGTCAAGGCCTACATCACCAAGGTCGAGAACACGAGCAAAGGCCCGCAGATCATTTTGTCGCGCACGCATCCGGGCCTCTTGAAACGATTGTTCGAGCTGGAGGTTCCGGAAATTTTCGACGGCACGGTCGAAATCCGCTCCGTTGCCCGGGAAGCCGGTTTCCGCTCCAAAATCGCGGTGTACTCCCGCAATCCCGAAGTCGATCCGATCGGCTCGTGCGTCGGGCCGAAAGGGGTCCGCGTGCAGACGATCGTCAACGAGCTGAAGGGTGAAAAGATCGACATCGTGCGCTGGTCCGACTCGGTGGAGGAATACGTGGCCAACGCGCTCAGCCCTTCCAAGGTGCTCGAGGTCATCGTGTTCGAAGCGGAGAAGATGGCGCGGGTCATCGTCCCGGATTACCAGCTTTCGCTCGCCATCGGCATCAAGGGCCAGAACGCGCGCCTTGCGGCGAAGCTGACCGGCTGGAAAATCGATATCAAAAGCGAGACGCAAGCCGAGCAGGAGTACGGGCGGCCGCGGACGCTGTCCGGGGAAGTCATGCATCAGGACAGCGTGACGATCGATTGACCGCGGAAGGACCGCGGGCGCTGCCCGAAGGCATGGGCCGCCGGGATGGCGCAAAGGCCTCCTGACATCGGCGGAAAAGCTTCGGAAGCTGCAGGAACAGGGGGAGGGAAACCATGAGGCAACGTAAAATTCCGCTTCGCAAATGCGTCGTCCACCAGGAAATGATGCCGAAAAAGGAACTGATCCGCGTCGTCCGCACCCCGCAGGGGGAGATCCTGATCGACATGACGGGCAAAAAGCCCGGACGGGGCGCTTATTTGTGCGGCAATTCCTCCTGCTTCAAGCTGGCCAAGAAGACGAAGGCGCTTGACAGGGCGCTCAAGACGGCGGTGCCGCCGGAAATATACGACCGGCTGGCGGCGGATTTCGTCAAGGTGGAGGACGAGTTTAACGCGGCGAAGGAGCGGGCGGACGACGATGACGACGAATAAGGCGCTGTCTCGTCTTGGGCTTGCGATGCGCGCGGGCAAGCTCGTTACCGGAGAAGAATTCGTGCTGAAAGCCATCCGTTCCGGCGACGCCAAGCTGGTTCTGCTGGCGGGGGACGCTTCGGAACTGACGCGCAAAAAAGTCGAAGACAAATGCGGAAGCTACAACGTTCCGCTGTTGATCGGATATACGCGGTACGAACTCGGAGGAGCCGTCGGCAAGCCCGAGCGCGTATTGTTCGCCGTGACGGATCGCGGTTTTGCCGATCTGATCCGAAGCGGCTGGGTTCAACAATCGGAGGTGGAAAATATTGACTAATAAACAAGATACGCAAGATAACAAGGACAAGATTCGCGTTTACGAATACGCCAAGAAACTCAATATGAGCAGTAAGGAAATCTTAACGATTCTGAAGCGCGTCAACCTGCCCGTCAACAATCATATGAGCGTCATGGAGGACAACATGATCAGCGCGGTGGAGAAGTTTTTCCATGACGTGAAGGCGAATGCGGCGGCCAAGATGGCGCAAACGAAGCCTGCCGGCGCGCAGTCCCGTCCGGAAGGGCAAGCTGCGGGCGGCGGCAACAAGCAAGGCGCGGGAGCAGGGGAAGCCGGCCGCAAGGCGGAGGACGGCTCCGCGGCCAAAGCGGCGGCAAAGCCGGCGCAACCGCAGCCCGCTGCCGCGGCGCAAGGCCAGGGTCAAGGCGGCGGCAGCCGGTCGCAAGGCGAGCGCCAGCAGGAGACCGGCGGCAATCGCCCGCAAGGTCAGGGGGGCGGCGGCAACCGCCCGCAGGGCGACCGCCAGCAAGGGGGCGGCCGTCCGCAGGGTCAGGGCGGCGGTAATCGCCCGCAAGGTCAGGGGGGCGGCGGCAACCGCCCGCAAGGCGACCGGCCGCAAGGCCAGGGCGGCAATCGTCCGCAGGGCCAAGGCGGCGGCAACCGCCCGCAAGGCGGCCGTCCGCAAGGCCAAGGCGGCGGACGTCCGCAAGGCCAGGGCGGCTTCGGCGGTCCGCGCATCCCGGCACCGCCGGTTGTGGCCGCAGCGCCGGCCGCTAGCCGCGGAGCGCGTCCGGGAACGCGCGGCGAAGGCAAGAGCCGCGACAGCGACTTCGGCCGGAGCGGGGGCAAACGCAAGGACAACGAGTTCGGCAAACGGTTCGAAGAGGGCAAAATGAACTTCAAGCCGAAGGGCAAGGGCGGCAAAAACGGCAAAAACCGGGGCGCTCAACCCCCGCGCGAGAAGATCGACAACACGCCGAAGAAAATCATCGTCCGCGGCGAGATGACCGTAGGCGAGCTCGCGAAGCTGCTGCACAAAGACGCTTCCGAAGTGATCAAGAAGCTGCTCTTCCTCGGCGTGATGGCGACGATCAACCAGGAGCTCGATCTGGACACGATTCTTCTGGTCGCGAGCGAATTCAACGTCGAGACCGAAGTGAAAATCGTTGTCGAGGAAACGAATTTCGAGACGATCGAAGAAAACGACGATCCGAGCGATCTGGTCGAACGCCCGCCGGTCGTCACGATCATGGGCCACGTCGACCACGGGAAGACGACGCTGCTGGATGCGATCCGCGAAACGAAGGTCGCATCCGGCGAGGCCGGAGGCATTACCCAGCACATCGGCGCCTACCAGGTTGATGTGGGCGGGAAGAAGATCACCTTCCTCGACACTCCGGGCCACGAAGCGTTCACGACAATGCGCGCCCGCGGAGCGCAGGTGACCGACATTACGGTTCTCGTCGTCGCGGCCGACGACGGCGTCATGCCGCAGACGGTCGAGGCGATCAACCATGCGAAGGCGGCCAACGTGCCGATCATCGTCGCCGTCAACAAGATCGACAAGCCGGAAGCCAATCCGGACCGGGTCAAACAGGAATTGATGGAATACGGCCTCGTTCAGGAAGAGTGGGGCGGGGATACGATTTTCGTGGAAGTGTCCGCGAAGCAGCGCCTGAATCTCGACAGCCTGCTGGAGATGATCCTGCTTGTCGCCGAAGTGAACGAATACAAGGCCAATCCGAACAAACGCGCACGCGGCACCGTGCTCGAGGCCGAGCTGGACAAAGGCAAAGGCCCCGTGGCCCGCATCCTCGTGCAGAACGGGACGCTCAAGGTGGGCGACGCCTTCGTCGCCGGCGATTGCTTCGGCCGCATCCGCGCCATGACCAACGACCGCGGACGCCGGGTCAAGGAAGCCGGACCGTCCACCCCGGTCGAGATCACGGGGCTGACGGAGGTGCCGCAGGCGGGCGATCCGTTCATGGTGTTCGAAGACGAGCGCAAGGCCCGCGAGATCGCGGAAAAACGCGCGATCAAGACGCGCCAGGAAGCGCTGAAGTCGAACTCCAAGGTGACGCTGGACGATTTGTTCAACAAGATCAAGGAAGGCGAAATCAAAGACCTCAACGTCATCCTGAAAGCGGACGTGCAAGGCTCGCTTGAAGCGCTCAAAGGCTCGCTGGAAAAAATCGATGTCGAGGGCGTGCGCGTCAAGACGATCCACGCCGGCGTCGGCGCCATCACCGAGTCGGATATTACGCTCGCCGTCGCTTCTTCGGCCATCGTCGTCGGCTTCAACGTGCGTCCCGAGCCGCGGGCGGCCGCGATGGCCGAGCAGGAGAAGGTCGACATCCGCCTGCACCGCGTCATTTACAAAGTGATCGAAGAGATCGAGCAGGCGATGAAGGGCATGCTGGATCCGGTCTTCAAAGAGAAGGTCATCGGGCATGCCGAAGTCCGCGAGACGTTCAAGGTCAGCAAAGTGGGCACGATCGCGGGCTGCATGGTGACCGACGGCAAGGTGACCCGCTCGGCCGAGGCCAGACTCGTGCGCGACGGCATCGTGGTCTACGAAGGCAAGATCGAAACGCTCAAGCGGTATAAGGACGACGTCAGAGAGGTTACGGAAGGCTACGAATGCGGGATGACGCTGGAGAAATTCAACGACATTCAAATCGGCGACATCATCGAAGCGTTCGTCATGGAATCTGTCGAGCCTTAAGATTTGCTAGACAGAATGGGGTGAATATGCATGGCCAAATTCCGAGTCGGACGCGTCGGCGAAGAAATCAAAAAAGAAATCAGTACCTTGATTCAAATGGAACTGAAGGATCCGCGCATCGGATTCATTACCGTGACCGGGGTGGATGTGACGAACGATTTGTCCTTGGCCCGGATTTATTTAAGCATTCTCGGCAACGAGGAGCAGAAGGAAGCGTCGCTGAACGCGCTCGGCAAAGCGAAGGGCTTCCTCCGCAGCGAGCTCGGGCGGAGGATCCGCCTTCGGCACACGCCCGAAATCGAGTTCCGCTTCGACCATTCGATCGAATACGGCAGCCGCATCGAAGCGCTGCTGCAGAAGATTAACCGGGAGAGCGGGGACGAATGAGGCGGCCGGAACAATGGGAAGCGGCCGCGCGGTTTCTGCGCGAGCGGGACGATTTTCTCGTCGTCTCGCACGTCCAGCCGGACGGGGACGCGATCAGCTCGACGGTCGCCGTCGGCTGGCTGCTGAACCGCCTGGGCAAGTCGTTCACGCTGTATAACGAGGGTCCGCTTCCTTCGCGGCTGTCTTATCTTTGGGGCTTCTCCGACATCGTCACCGCCGCAAGCGGCGGGCCCATGCGGCCGTTCAAGCACGTGATCGCCGTCGACTGCGCGGATTTCGACCGTGTCGGCGCCGCGCGGCAATGGTTTGCGGAGGACGCGGAGCTGCTCAACATCGATCACCATCCGACCAACGACGGCTTCGGAACGGTTCAACTGCTCGATTTTGAAGCCGCCGCGACGGCGGAAATCTTGTTTGGGCTGCTGAAGACGTTGGGAGCGGAGCTTGACGCCGACATCGCGAACGCCGTCTACACCGGGCTGATGACCGATACGGGAGGCTTCCGCTACGCCAATACGACGCCGCGGGTGATGGCGATCGCCTCCGAGCTGCTTGCCGCCGGGGCGGACGGTCCGGGACTGGCGGAACGGCTGCTCGAGCGGATGACGATGGGCCAGATCCAGATGACCAAGCGGGCGCTGTCCAGGCTGTCCTTCAGCGACGACGGACGAATCGGCTGGCTGTGGGTCACCTCCGAGGATCTGCGCGAAACCGGCGCCACGAACGAGGATTTGGAGGGGCTGGTCAATTATCCGCGCAACATCGAAGGCGTCGAGGTGGGGCTGCTCTTCAAGCAGATGGGAAGCGATGCGGTGAAGGTCAGCCTGCGCTCGGCCGGCAATGTCAACGTCGCTTCGGTCGCGCAGCAATTCGGCGGGGGAGGCCATGTCCGCGCTTCCGGCTGCCGGATCGCGTCGGCGCTGCCGGAGGCGATCGAACGGGTGGTCGGCGCCGTAAGAGCGGCTTTGGAGGCGGGACCGACATGAACGGAAACTCAGCCTTGGAAGGCGTGCTCGGCGTTTGGAAGCCGGCCGGCTGGACGTCCCACGATGTGGTCGCCAAGGCCAGGCGCCTGATCGGCGTCCGCCGCATCGGCCACACGGGGACGCTGGATCCGGCCGTGACGGGCGTGCTTCCGATCTGCATCGGCCGGGCGACGCGTCTGGTGGAATATTTGCAGGAGACGCCGAAAGCCTACGAAGCGACCCTCCGCTTCGGCATCGCGACCGATACGGAGGATGCGGGCGGGCAAGTCGTCGAACGGATGGAAGTCCATCATCTGACGGAAGAGGAGATCGCGCGCGCTATCGGCTCGTTTGTCGGCGATATCGAGCAGATCCCGCCGATGGTATCCGCCGTGAAGGTGGGGGGCAAACGGCTTTACGAGCTTGCCCGCCAAGGCGTGACGGTCGAACGCAAGCCCAGAACCGTCACGATCCACAGCATCGACGTGCTGCAGATGAACGCGGCGGGCCCGCATCCGGAAGTCCGCTTTTCCGTCCGCTGCTCCAAGGGAACGTACATCCGCACGCTGTGCGTGGACATCGGCCGGAAGCTCGGGGTGCCGGCCGTGATGGCCGACCTGAAGCGGGTGGAGAGCGCCGGCCTTACGGAGGCCGATTGCCTGACGCTCGAACAAATCGGCGAGCTCAAGCAGCAAGGCAAACTGGCGGACAAGCTGGTTCCGGCGGACCGGCTGCTCGGGTTCATTCCGCACGCGGCGGCGCCGGCCGCCGAATCGGCGCGCGCGTTGCAGGGACGGGCCATTCCGAAAAAAGCGCTGAACCCGGAGCCGAAGCAGCCGGGCTTATGGCGGCTGTACCGCGAGGACGGCGTTTTTCTCGGGTTGTTCGAGGCCGATATCGGCCGAGGCGAGCTTCGTCCCGTCAAGGTGTTTCATCCTTCGGACGGAGACGGGCGGACGGACCGGTAGTCGGAAAAGGCAGGAGGACAGCAAGTGGAACGTTTCGACATTTCTTTTTCGTCTTTGGCGCAATCTTTCAATATTCCGGAACATGCGGCCAAGCCGGAAGGCGCGGCGCTGGCGATCGGCTTTTTCGACGGCGTTCATCTCGGCCATTCCGAAGTGATCAAGACGGCTGTCCGGCTGGCCGGGCAGCAAGGGCAGCGCGCGGCGGTGCTGACCTTCGATCCGCATCCCCGCGTCGTTTTGGGAAAGGATGCGTACCACACGACGCTGACGCCGCTGGAACGAAAGCTGGAGCGGTTTGCCGAGCTGGGCATCGAAGTGGCCTACGTCGTGTCGTTCGACATCGGCTTCTCGCAGGTTTCGGCGGAGCAGTTCGTCAAGCGGCTGCTGGCGCCGCTTCGCGTCCGGTCCGTCGTTGTCGGGTTCGACTTCCGGTTCGGCCACCGCGGGCAGGGCGACCCTTCCTCGCTGCGCGAATATGCCGGCGGAGCGATCGACGTCAGGGTGATCGAGCCCGTCTATTTGGACGGGATGAAGGTGAGCAGCACCCGCATTCGCGATCTGCTGGCCCAAGGAGATTGCGAGCAGGCGGCGCTGTTGCTCGGACGCCCGTACGAAGTGGCCGGAACGGTCATTCACGGCCAGGCCCGCGGCCGGCTGATCGGCTTTCCGACGGCCAACCTGTCGGCGGAGGAGCGGTACGTCATTCCCCGTCACGGCGTTTACGCGATTACGGCCGTCCGCGGAGCCGAAACGTACGGCGGCGTCATCAATGTCGGCGTCCGGCCGACCGTCGACGAGCCGGGCGGAGAAACGAAGCTGGAGGCGCATCTGTTCGATTTCGACGGGGATCTGTATGGAAGCCGGCTGACGGTGCGGTTCCACAAATACATCCGCCCGGAGCGAAAATTCGCGTCCCTCGACGAGCTTGCCGCCCAGATCAAGCAGGACGCGGCGGATGCGCGCGCGATTTTGGCCCGGCTGCCGTAAGCGGTTCGGCCGATCAAATTTGAATGCCGGCATTGTATCCCGCAATCTTCGTATGGTATACTAATACGTGTTGCGCACACCGTTTGCGCGGCTGCGGCACAAGCTGCCGCACATTGGGAACCTTGGCTTGGCCGTTCGCTCTCACCGGCGACCGCTAGGCCAACGGCGATTCGAACAAGGAGGTGAACGAGGATGGCACTGACGCAAGAACGCAAACAAGAACTGATCGAGCAATTCAAGACGCACCCGACGGACACCGGCAGCCCGGAGGTCCAAATTGCTATCCTGACGGAGAACATCAATAACTTGACGGAGCACTTCCGGGAGCACAAGAAGGATCATCACTCCCGCCGCGGTCTGCTCAAGATGGTCGGCCAACGCCGCAAGCTGCTGGCCTACCTGAAGAAGAAGGATGTTAACCGCTACAGCGAACTGATCGCAAAGCTCGGCCTGCGCCGCTAATTTTGCGATAACGCAAGAAGCAACCTGTCGTGTCGCACGGGAACGATCCCGACGGGCACCGGGTTGCTTTTTCGTTGACGATAGAGGGCCCGCTTTTAGGCTCCCCGGCGGCAAAGCGCATCCGCGCGATGGGCGGGACCGGACTTTTTTGTGCGGTTCTAAGATGGTTTCGGCAGGAGATACTGGAAAGTGTGTCGAAAATACATACGTCCGATTAGAGGAGGGATATGCTTGGAACATCGTGTTGAAATGCTGCTGGCCGGCCGTCCGCTCGTTTTGGAAACCGGGCGCCTGGCCAAGCAAGCGAACGGCGCCGTTTTCGTCCGTTACGGCGAAACGGTCGTCCTGTCTACGGTTACGGCATCGTCCGAACCGAAAGATCTCGATTTTTTCCCGTTGACGGTCAACTATGAAGAACGGCTTTACGCCGTCGGCAAAATTCCGGGAGGCTTTATCAAGCGGGAAGGGCGCCCGAGCGAAAAGGCGATTTTGGCGAGCCGTCTGACGGACCGCCCGATTCGGCCGCTGTTTCCGGAAGGCTTCCGCAACGACGTGCAAATCGTCAATCTCGTCATGAGCGTCGACCAGGACTGCTCGCCGGAAATCGCCGCGATGATCGGCACATCGGCGGCGCTGTCCATTTCGAACGTTCCGTTCAACGGACCGATCGGCGGCGTGATCGTCGGCAGGGTGGACGGAGAATTCGTCATCAATCCGACGGTCGCCCAGGAAGAAAAAAGCGATATGTACGTTGTCGTCGCGGGCACGCGGGATGCGATCATGATGGTCGAGGCGGAAGCCGACGAAGTGCCGGAAGCGGATATGCTCGAAGCGATCATGTTCGGTCACGAGGAAATCAAGCGGATCGTCGATACGATCGAGCAGTTGCAAGCGGTAGCCGGCCAGCCGAAGATGGAAGTGGTTCTGCACACGGTCGATCCGGCCGTAGAAGCCGAAGTCAACGCTTACGCGAAGGAACGTCTCGTCGAGGCGGTGCGCATTCCGGAGAAGCATGCGCGGCAGGAAGCGATCGACGCAATCAACGCCGAGACGGTCGAGCATTTCGAAACCGTCTATGCGGAAACCCCCGAGAAGCTTTCCGATGTCAAAGAAGTGCTCTACAATATCGTGAAAAAAGAAGTCCGCCGGCTCATTACGCATGAAAAGATCCGTCCGGACGGCCGCAAGCTGAACGAAATCCGCCCGATTTCCGGCGAAGTGGGCATCTTGCCGCGCACGCACGGCTCCGGGCTGTTTACGCGCGGCCAAACGCAAGCGCTCAGCGTCTGCACGCTCGGACCGCTCGGCGACGTGCAAATTCTCGACGGCATCGACCTGGAAGAGTCGAAGCGGTTTATGCACCATTACAACTTCCCGCCGTTCTCGGTCGGGGAAGCCCGTCCGCTGCGGGCGCCGGGCAGACGCGAAATCGGCCACGGCGCGCTGGGCGAACGCGCGCTGCTGAAGGTGATCCCGGACGAATCCGAGTTTCCGTATACGATCCGCCTCGTCTCCGAGGTGCTGGAATCGAACGGCTCCACGTCGCAGGCCAGCATTTGCGCCAGCACGCTGGCGATGATGGATGCGGGCGTGCCGATCAAGGCTCCGGTCGCGGGCGTCGCCATGGGGCTGATCAAGGACGGCGACCAATTCTCGATTTTGACCGATATCCAGGGAATGGAAGACCATCTGGGCGACATGGACTTCAAAGTGGCGGGAACCGCCAAAGGCGTCACGGCGATTCAAATGGACATCAAGATCGACGGCATCGACCGCCCCATCCTGACGCAGGCGCTCGAGCAGGCGAAGGAAGGCCGCTTGTTCATTCTCGGCAAGATGCTGGAAATCATCGACAAGCCGCGCAAAGAGCTGAGCCCTTACGCGCCGAAGATCGTCACGATGAAGATTCATCCGGACAAAATCCGCGACGTCATCGGTTCCGGCGGCAAGATCATCAACAAGATCATCGAAGATACCGGCGTCAAGATCGACATCGAGCAGGACGGCACCGTGTACATCGCTTCCGCCGATACCGCCGCGAACGAGAAAGCGCGCCAAATCATCGAAGGCATCGTGCGGGAGGTCGTCGTCGGGGAAGTCTACACCGGTACGGTCAAGCGCATCGAAAAATTCGGCGCCTTCGTTGAAATTTTGCCGGGCAAGGACGGACTGGTTCACATTTCCCAGCTTGCGAACGAGCGGGTCGCGAAGGTGGAGGACGTCGTGTCGATCGGCGACCGCATCGACGTGAAGGTGACGGAAATCGATTCGATGGGACGCATCAACCTGTCGCGCAAAGTGCTGCTGAACGCGCAAAAAGTGCCGGCCAAATGATCCAACTCCATATTGCTGAAAAGAGACCGATCCTGTCAGTCTCTTTTTTCATGTCCGGGAAGCGGAAGCCGCTTTGAAGAGCCTTGTACATAAACGGGACGAAAAGGGCATAGGATGGAGGCGAGGCGACTCGCTGCCGCGCACGGGTTGTCCGGAACGAACGCCGCTGGCGTGCACACGAGGAGGGATGACCGATGCGAACGACGTCGCCGTTTCGCCTGGCGGCGATGCTGGCATGTCTGGCCGCCGTTCTCGCCGCCGGGCGCTACAGCCCGATCGGCGATTATGTACAAGCCGTGAAAAACGAGCGTTCCGCCTCCATCGCCTTTGATGAGTTCGGGGCGTCCGATCAGCGGCAGCTGGAGGAATGGATTCGGACCGAAGCTTCAAAGCTCCGCGAGCCGCCGGTGGATGCGGTCATCGACCGGGTGTGGAAAGCGATCCCCGGTTACAACGGGCGCGAAGTCGATATCGGCGCCACGATTGCCCAGGCGAAGGCGATGGGGTTAAAGCCCGGCGGCAATCCGCAGGACTTTCCCTGGGTATTCCGCGAAGTGGCGCCCGCCGTTCAGCTCGACGAGCTTGAGCCGGCGCCGGTATACCGCGGCAATCCGAACAAACCGATGGTCGGGCTAATGATCAACGTTGCTTGGGGCGACGAATATTTGCCGTCGATTTTGAACACGCTGCGGGACGAAAAAACGAAAGCGACCTTTTTTTTCGACGGGTCCTGGCTCAGCAAGCATCTCGAAACGGCGAAGGGCATCGTCAAAGAGGGCCACGAGGCTTCCAATCACGCGTATACCCACCCGAAAATGAGCGCGCTTGGCGAAGCGCGCCAGCGCAGCGAAATCGCCAGGACCGAGGCGCTGCTCAAGGACAGGCTCGGCGTGAAAAACAAATGGTTTGCGCCGCCGTCCGGCGATTACAACGGGCTGACCGTCCGGGTCGCTTCCGAGCTTGGGCTGAGAACGGTGCTGTGGACGTTGGATACGATCGACTGGAAAAGCCCTCCGCCGGACAGCGTCGTCGCCAAGGTGGCCGCCAGGGCGGAGCCCGGCACGCTTATCCTGATGCACCCGACCGCGACGACGGAGCAGGCGCTTAAGGGCATCATCCGCGCCGTTCGGGCCAAAGGGCTGGAACCCGGGACCGTCTCGGATACGCTGTCTTCCGCCAGAGCGGAGCGCCGGAAGCCTTAAAGAGGATAGGCGCTTGCCGGCTGGCCGGCGGTTGAGACGCGTGTCGATATTTGATATAGTGTTACTACTGATCTATAGGGGGAGAATGGGTGAACAAATATCAGCTGAAAAACGGTCTGCGCGTCATGATCGAATCGATTCCGACCAGCCGTTCCGTCGCTTTCGGAATATGGGTCAGAACCGGTTCCCGCAACGAGACGCCGGACAACAACGGGATCTCCCATTTTATCGAACATATGCTGTTCAAAGGCACGGACCGGCATTCCGCCCGGGAGATCGCGGATCTGTTCGACGGGATCGGAGGCAATGTCAACGCCTTTACTTCGAAGGAGTATACGTGCTATTACGCCAAGGTGCTCGACCAGCATTTGCCGATCGCGGTCGACGTGCTGGCGGATATGTTTTTCGAATCGAAGTTCGCGGACGACGAGCTTGCCAAGGAGAAAAACGTCATTCTCGAGGAAATCTCGATGTACGAGGATACGCCGGACGATACGGTGCACGACCTGGCGTCGCGCGCGTCCTTCGGCGATCATCCGCTTGCCTACTCAATTTTGGGAACGGCCGAACGGCTGAACGCGATGGGGGCGGCCGACCTTCGCCGCTATATGGCCGAGCGCTACCGGGTCGAGAACACGGTGATCAGCCTGGCCGGCAACGTCGGGGAAGAAGTGCTGGAGCTTCTGGAGAAGCATTTCGGACATTTTGCCGTGAGGGGCGAAGACCCGGTGCTGCAGGCGCCGGTTTTCCGTTCCGACGCGCTGTTCCACAAGAAGAAGACGGAGCAAAATCACCTGTGCCTGTCGTTTCCCGGCTGCGCCATCGACGATCCGAAGCTTTACGCCATGATTTTGCTCAACAATACGATCGGCGGCGGGATGAGCTCCAGGCTGTTCCAGGAAATCCGGGAGAAACGCGGACTCGCCTACTCGGTCTATTCCTATCATACCTCTTATTCGGACAGCGGCTTGCTGACCGTCTATGCGGGGACCGCGCCCAAGCAGACGAAGGACGTCTACGACTTGACGATGGAGATCCTGCAGGAATTGAAGGACAAGGGACTGACCGAAGCCGAGGTGGCCCGGGGGAAAGAGCAGCTTAAAGGCAATTTGATTTTGAGTCTGGAAAGCACCAGCAGCCTGATGAACCGGATCGGCAAAAACGAGCTGATGCTGGGGAAATATTTCACGCTCGATGAAATGCTGGAAAAAATCGATGCGGTGACGATGGAAGACGTCAACGGCATGCTGCGGAAAATCATGGCCCAACCTTGTTCGATCGCATTGGTCGGTGGGCAGGAGAAGGCGCTCGCAGGAATCGGGAGGGAGTTTGTTGTATCCAATACAGTTGAAACGGTTGCCGGGGAATGAAGATATCCCCTTGCCGCAAAAAATGTCCGAATGGGCGGCGGGATTCGATCTTCACGCGGCCGTAGCGGAGCCGGTCACGCTGGCGCCCGGAGAGCGGGCGCTGATTCCGACCGGCTTCGCCATGGCGATGCCGCGCGAGCTGGAGGCGCAAATCCGCCCCCGCAGCGGCCTTGCCTATAAGCACGGCATCACGTGCCTCAATTCGCCCGGCACGATCGACGCCGATTACCGCGGCGAGGTAAAGGTGCTGCTGATCAATCACGGCCGGGAGCCGTTTACGATCCGCCGCGGCGAGCGGATCGCGCAGATGGTGTTTCAAGTCGTTCCGCAGGTTAGGATCGAAGAGGTGGCCGAACTGTCCGAAACGGTCCGCGGGGAAGGCGGATTCGGCCATACCGGCACCTGATCCCGTCAGCGAATCCGCATGAAAAAATGGGCAGGACCCAAAGCGTTTGCGCGTCTTTGGGCCCTGCCCTTTATTTTTTTGCCGCAGGATTAACGACCGCGCACGAGCTGCAGCCGATACACGTACTCGAACAGAAACTCGAACGCCTCGAGATGCTTCTTCGCCTCGAAGGCGTCGCGGCCCCAGGCGTAAATGCCGTGCTTGCGCAGCAAAATGCCCGGAATCCGCGGATTAAGCCGCTCGGTAACTTCCGGCACGATGCGCGGGATGTCGGCGAAGTTGGAGACGATCGGGACGTCGATGACCGCTTCCTCGTCCCAAATATTGAACGCCTTGATCAGTTCGACGCCTTCGACCGGCACGGCGCGGCGCTCCCAGAACAGCTCGGAGACCAGGTTGTTGTAGACGGAATGGATATGGAAAATGGCGCCCGCGCCGGTCAACCGGTAAATTTCGCAGTGGATCAGCGTTTCCGCGGACGGCTTGAGCCGGGTCGGCTCGCAGGGCTTGCCCGTCTGGTCGACGATCAGGAAGTCCTCCGGCGTCGAAGCGGCCTTGTCTTTGCCGCTGGACGTGACGGCGAACGTAAATTGATCGGGCGCGTAGTCCCCGATGCGCATGGACAGGTTGCCGCTTGTGCCCGGGAACCAGCCGCGGGCCGCGAAATCGGCCTTCACGGCGGCCAGCTCGCGGAAGACGCGCTGCTTGTCCTCCAAGTAAATCGGCTGCTTGGATGCTTCGCTCATGGTTTCCATTCTCCTTGTTCCAATTTGGCTACAATATCGTGAAACGTCTCAAACGGGATGTGCGCCAGGCCCAGCTCGCGGCATTTTTCCGTCAAGTGCGAGCGTGAGAAGACCAGGTCGGCAAGCCGCGCGCCGGGAAAATCCGTCACGCTGTCGCCGATCAGGATGCGGCGGTACCGCTCTTTGGGATAACGGCGGATGATCGTCGTCTTGCACATGCCGCAGCCGCCGTAATTGTCGCATTCATGGTCGCACGGGTAGGGCCAGGTAATGCGGATCCGCTCGCCGCTGAAGTCGCTGCCGTTGCAGAAGATGTGGTCGCGCGGAATGTCGAACGGCGCGAGCAGCGGATAGACGAAGAAGTCGATGCCGCCGCTGGTGACGAAAAATTCGACGCCGTTGCGCTTGCACCAGTCGAGCAGCTCGGGAAAGCCGGGGCGGATGGCCGCTTGCTCGAGCACGAATCGCGTAATTTCTTCCCGCATCGAGGAGGGCAGCAGGGCGAACAGCTCGCCGACTCCTTGGCGCACGGTTTTCCGTTCGTCGACGATATCCCGGACGATCGGCTCCCATCCCGGCGGGTCGAAATGCTTCATAATGGCGACGATGTTGTCGCTCATGGTGATGGTGCCGTCAAAATCGCAAAAGAGGACGGGAGGACGATGGCCCCATTCGCTCATGCCTTGCGGACCCCCCAACGCTCGATCGCGATCTTCAGTTCTTCATGCTCCGCCGCGTACGTTTCCAGGTCGACGCCGGCGGATACCGCGTCGATGGCTTGACGGAACGCTCTGCCGCCGGCTGCGGCGCCTTGCGGATGGCCGTGAACGCCGCCGCCCGCGTTGACGACGACGTCCTGCCCGAAATCCCGGACGATCAGCGGCACCAGTCCCGGATGGATGCCGGCCGACGGCACCGGGAAGGCGGACTTCATCGGCAGAGCCGGGTCGACAAGCGCGGCCTGCACCGCCAGATTTTCCTCCTTCGGCATGACGACGGAGCCGTACGGGGACGGAAAGAGCGACAGATCGGCGCCTGCGATCCGCGTCAGCTTGCCGAGCAGCAGCGGGGCGGCAATGCCGTGATGCGGCGAAGGATAGAAGGCGCCGGCCATCGCGGGATGCGCGGCGATCGGCACGTTGATCGCGGGGTCGGCTGCGAGCTCGGCGAGCGC
Organism: Cohnella laeviribosi DSM 21336; assembly: GCF_000378425.1. Lineage (GTDB taxonomy): Bacteria > Bacillota > Bacilli > Paenibacillales > Paenibacillaceae > Cohnella > Cohnella laeviribosi. The sequence goes on from NZ_KB899808.1 coordinate 182,938, forward strand.
GTCGAAGCCGTAAGCGAGCACGTTGAAGAGCAGACCGTTCGCGCCGGCGTTGATCGCCTTTAGGGCGTTGGCGCGAAGCTGCGATGTCGGTCCCGTCAGGTTGGTGAAATAGATCAGCTTTTGGCCGGTAGTTTGTTCGGCTTCCCTGGCTGCTTCGATGCACGTTTCGACCCGGCGCTCGAGCGGGGTCAGCGGGTTTTCGAACAGAATTTCGTCGTCCTTGATCAGATCGACTCCGCCCAGCGCCTGCTGCAGAAACTGCTCGCGCAAATTCGCCAGATCATAGCCGATGACGGATTTGAAGATGCTCATCAGAAGCGGCCGGTCATGAACGCCGAGGGCGGCGCGCACGCCTTCGATGCCGAACTTCGGTCCGGGGAACGCCTCGAGGAACTTGTCCGACGGCGCGATATCGAGCAGCTTGATGCGGCCGTCCATCGACAGCTTGCCGAACACGGTCACCAGCAGCGCCGGAAGGTCGCGGCTGAAATTGATATCCGGATAGGCGATCGTAATGTCGGCGTAACGCTCGCCGGGCGCGGCGCCTTCCGGCTCGTGCGCCTTGATCGACACGACTTTGCCGAGGTGCTTTTCCATGTTCCGTTTGGTTACCTCCGGCAAGTCGGTCCAGCTGCCGACGGTAAGGCCAACGGCGATGCCTTCGGCTTTTTTGGCGAAATCGGCTTTGTCGTCAAACAGACGATAGGTAGCCGTCGTGTATGCGTTGTTGCTCATCACAACTCCCCGCTTTCTGGAAATCTTGGGTACGTCACATGCGCTTGAGCGCTTCGCTTGCAATCGCTTCGCCCAGCTCCGCGGCTCTCGCCGCGCAGCGGTCCATCGCCCGGCGGACGGTCTCGCCGAAGCCGAGCCGGTCCATCGTTTCGATCGCAGCGTGCGTCGTGCCGTTCGGCGACGTCACCTTGCGGCGCAGCTCGGAGGGCGCTTCTCCCGTGCGGTGCACCATTTCGGCGGCGCCGCGAACCGTCTGCACGGTGAGCGCGCGCGCCGTTTCCGGCGTAAGACCCTGCGCGACGCCCGCCGCAATCATCGCCTCCATCATGTAATAGATGTAGGCAGGGCCGCTGCCGGAGACGGCGGTGACCGCCTCCATCAGCTCCTCGCGGACGACCGCCGTCATGCCGACGGCCTCGAACATCGCCAGCGCCAGCTCGCGGCCGGCGTCGGTAACGGCAGCGGAAAAGCTGAGCCCGGTCGCGCCGAGGCCGATCGTACTCGACGTATTCGGCATCGTGCGGACGATAGGGTGGGGTCTGCCGAGCAGCTGCTCCATCGTGCGGATCGACAGGCCGGCGACGACCGAGATGAGGAGCTGATCGCCGCGAAGATGGGACTTCAGCTTAAGCAACGCTTCGGCGGCGTCTTTCGGCTTCATGCAGAGTACGATGACGTCGCTTTCCGCCAAAGCTTTCGCCTTTGCGTCTTCGCCGGCGGCCGGCACGACCCGGTACAGCCGGCGAAGCTCCTCCAGCCTTGCGGCGTTCTGGCGGTTCAGGACGACGATGCGGTCCGGGGATGCGGCGCCTGTCGCCGTCAATCCGCGGATAATGGCTTCAGCCATCGAACCGGCGCCGTAAAAACAGATGCCAACGTTCCCGAGAGGGGACGAATTCGTTTGGTTTGTCATGTTTTTTACACTCCTATCCAACGCCGGTTATTGGCGCACCTGGCCGCTGCCGGTCACTTTGTATTTCGTGGAGGTGAGCGCAGGCAGGCCCATCGGGCCGCGGGCGTGCAGCTTTTGCGTGCTGATGCCGATTTCGGCGCCGAAGCCGAATTCGAATCCGTCGGTGAAACGGGTGGAAGCATTATGGTAAACGGCGGCGGCGTCCACCTCCTGCAGGAACCGTTCGGCATGCTCTTTCGTTTCCGTCACGATGCACTCCGAGTGCTTCGTGCCGAACCGGCGGATATGGTCCAGCGCTTCGTCCAAAGTGTCGACGATTTTGACGTTGAGAATGTAATCGTTGTATTCCGTGGCGAAATCTTGCTCGGTGGCGGCGTTCGCCCACGGGACCAGCTTGCGGACGCGCTCGCAGCCCCGAAGCTCGACGCCGCTGTCGCGGAAGCGTTCGGCCAGAGCCGGCAAGCCGCGCTCGGCGAATTCGGCGTGCACGAGCAGCGTTTCCATCGAATTGCACACCGATGGGCGCTGGACTTTGGCGTTGAGCGCAATCGCTTCGGCCATCTCGGCGTTAGCGCTCGCGTCGATGTAAGTATGGCAAATGCCCGCGCCCGTCTCGATGACCGGCACGGTCGCGTTTTGCACGACGTTTTGGATGAGCGACGCGCCGCCGCGGGGGATGACGACGTCCAGCAAGCCGTTGAGCTTCAGCATCTCGTCGACGGAGGAGCGGTCCGTATCCTCGATCAACTGCAACGCGTCGGGAGGGACGTCCGTGCCGGCCAGCGCCTGTTTCAGCGTCTCCACGATGATCCGGTTGGAGGAAATGGCGGCCGAGCCTCCGCGCAGCACGACGGCGTTGCCCGTCTTCAGGCACAGGCCGGCGGCGTCGACCGTCACGTTGGGCCGTGACTCGTAAATCATGCCGATCACGCCGATCGGCACGCGGATTTTCTCGATATGCAGCCCGTTGGGCCGCTCGATCGTCTCCAGCACGTCGCCGACCGGGTCGGGCAGGGCCGCGACTTCGCGCAGCCCTTGCGCGATATCCGCAATCCGCTCCTTGGTCAGCTTCAGCCGATCGAGCATGGCGCTGGTGGTGCCGTTAGCGCGGCCGCGCTCCAAATCTTCGCCGTTCGCGGCGATAATGTCCGCCTCTCGCGCAATGAGCGCATCGGCCATGCGCAGCAGCGCGTCGTTTTTCTGCTTGGTGGTCAGCTTGTTGAGCACGGCCGCGGCTTCCCGGGCCAGCTTCGCTTTGGTTTTGACTTCACTCATGTCGTATCGCCTCCTAGCCATGAATTCCTTATTGCGATTGCTGCACGTAAGTTTCAACCCATTCGTCCCGGTGGATCACTTCGATGCGCGGCACGTCGACGCGCCGCTGCGCTTCCTTGCTGGACAGTCCGGCGACGGCGGTGAGCTGCCACGAGGCGTAGTTGGACACGCCGCGTCCGAGCGTCCGTCCGTTCGCGTTCGCGACCTCGACGACGTCCCCGGGGTGAAAGTCGCCTTCGGCGCGGATGACGCCGGCGGGGAGCAGGCTGCGCCCCTTGGTCAGCAGGGCCGCTTCGGCGCCTTCGTCCACGATCACGCGCCCTTGCGGAACGGACAGAAACCCGATCCACTGTTTTTTCGCGGGCAGCGAATGCAGGGAGCCGGCGAAGTAAGTGCCGCGTCCTTGGCCTGCGACCGCCGCGGCCAGATCGCCAGGCTCGGCAACCCGTCCGATGAAGGTCGACACGCCGCCCCCCATCGCGATGCGCGCCGCTTCGATTTTGGAGCGCATTCCCCCGGTGCCGACGGCAGAGCCGGCGCCTCCGGCGATTTTGTACAGTTCCTCGGAGATGACCTCGACTCGGTCGATGCGCTGCGCGTTCGGGTCCTTGCGCGGGTCCGCGGTGTAGAGCCCCTCGATGTCCGTCAATATATAAAGGCCGTTGGCTTTGACCAGGTTGGCGACCAGCGCGGAAAGGGAATCGTTTTCCCCGAATTTCAGCTCGTCGACCGCCACCGTGTCGTTTTCGTTGATGATCGGTATGACCCGCTGCCGGAGCAGCTCCTCGATGGTGCGATGCGCATGCTGGGAGCGGGAGCGGCTGGCGAAGTCGGGACGGGTGAGCAATATTTGCGCTGCGGTGATGCGGTGCGCCTCGAACGCCTCCTGGTACGCCCTCATGAGCAGCGCCTGTCCGACAGCCGCCGCCGCTTGCTTTTCGTGCATGAGCTTCGGACGGGAGGCGTAGCCGATCGGCTTGAAGCCGGCGGCAACCGCTCCCGAGGTGACGAGCAGCACTTCCGCGCCCGCCTTGTGAAGCGAAGCCAGTTCGTCGGCATAGAAGCGGACGCGGTCGCCGTTCAGCCCGCCTTCGCTCGACGCCAGCGAGCTGCTGCCGATCTTGACGACGATCCGTTGCGCCATGGGATACACAGTCCTTTCGTTGCATGTAGTAGCACAAATATCGCGATAATGACGCGAACGCGGTGGATCGGTGCCGCGCATGAAGAAAACAAAAAAACTTTCGCCCTGAAACAAAGGACGAAAGTTGCCTTCCGCGGTACCACCTTTATTGATGCCGAAAGCGCTGAAGCTTATCGCGTTTGCGGCATCCGCTTGGATTCCCCGTAACAGGGGGGACTGTCCGGCTCGTCGCCGGCCGCTCCGGGGTGGGGGAGGCGGAGGCAAGGCAAATTCTCGCAGCTTCCGAATTCGCTCTCTGGACATGCCTTTGTCCGCTTCGTTTCCCTTCATCGCGTTTTCCGATCCGCGCCGCTTTCTTAAGCGGCTCATATATAGTTTAAGCATAGCATGCGCGGCTTCGGTTGTAAAGGAACGGTCAGCGGAACAGACCCAGCCTTCCGATCCGCTCGGCCGCTTCGATCAGCCGCTCCTCGGGAGCCAGCAGCCCCAGCCGGACGTACCCTTCGCCATGCGAACCGAAGCCGACGCCGGGCGCGACGACGACATCGGCCTCTTCCAGGAGCAGGTCGGCGAAGGAGACGGACGTATAGCCTTCGGGAACCGGCAGCCAGCAGAAAAAGGAACCGGCCGGCTTGGGCGCGTGCCAGCCGATGTCGGCAAGCGCGCCGTACAGCGCGTTGCGCCTGCTCTCGTAGGTGCGCACAAGCGAGGCGACGCAGTCCTGCGGTCCGTTCAGCGCCGCCGCCGCGGCTTCCTGAATGCCGCCGAACAGGCTGCAGTAATAGTGGTCCTGAATGAGGTTGATCATTTCGATCACGTTGCGGTTGCCGAGAGCGAAGCCGACTCTCCAGCCGGCCATGTTGTACGTTTTGGACAGCGTGTAAAATTCGATGCCGACCTCTTTGGCTCCCGGCGTCTCAAGAAAGCTTACCGGCCGCTTACCGTCGAATCCGATCGCGCCGTAGGCGAAGTCGCTGGCGATCACGATGCCGTGCTTCTCCGCAAAACGAACCGTCTCCTCGTAGAAGGCCCGCGTCGCCGTGGCGGACGTCGGATTGTTCGGGTAGTTCAGAAACATCAGCTTGGCTTTCCTCAGCGCTTCCTCCGGTATCGCTTCGTAATCGGGCAGGAAGCCGTTTTGTTCCAGCAGCGGCATGAACGCCATGACGCCGCCCGCGAGAACGATGCCGGACCAGTAATCGGGATAACCGGGATCGGGGACGAGCGCGACGTCGCCGGGGTTGAGCAGGCACTGGCTGATCTCGATCAGCCCGGTTTTGCCCCCGAACAGCACCGCCACCTCCGTTTCGGGATCGAGCTCGACGCCGTAATCCTCCTTGTACCGGCGGGCGACGGCTTCCTTCAGAAAGGCGAAGCCGCGAAACGGCGGGTACTTATGATACAGCGGATTGTCGGCCGCCTGCTTGAGCGACTCGACGATATGGGGGGGCGTCGGCAAGTCGGGATTGCCCTGGCCGAAATTGAGCACGTCGCGGCCCGTAGCGGCGCGCGCGTTCGCCTTGGCGACAAGCGCGGCGAAAAATTGCTTCGGCAGCTCCTGAAGGCGCTGCGCCGGATGGATCGTTTTTGCCATGGGATTTCGTTCACACTCCAACCTGAATCAAACATGGATATGGCAACTGTAGCACATGGGAAGGAGTTAGGGCAATCGGAAAAGAGGGGATAACCCGGCTTGCCGCCGCGCTCGGAAATGCGTTACGATGGGGACGGGATTGCTAACGACGGTAGTTGAAGGAGATTTGAAGCCATGAGCAACCGACTGCGCCTTGCGCTTATTCAAATGCATATTGAAGCGGGGGTTCCCGACGCCAACTTCGAACGGCTGGAGCGCCTGCTTGAGGAAGCGGCGGCGGCTGCGCCGAAGCCGGATGTCATCCTTGTGCCGGAAATGTGGAATACCGGCTACGCGCTCGACCGGATCGGCGAGCTTGCCGATCCCGAAGGGGCGCGCACCCAAGCGTTCGTGTCCGGCTTTTGCCGCCGTCACGGCATCCATGTGATCGCCGGATCGATCGCCAATCTCCGCGCCGGCGGGCAGGAGAAGCCGGATCGCGTCACCAACACGCTGTACGTTTTTGACCGCGGCGGCCGGTTGACGGCGGAATACTCGAAAATCCATCTGTTTCAACTGATGGACGAACATCTGCATCTGCAAGCGGGCGACCGGATCGGACGCTTCTCATTGGAAGGAACGGATGCGGGCGCCATGATCTGCTACGACATCCGGTTTCCCGAGCTTGCCCGGAAGCTTGCGCTGGACGGCGCGAAGGTGCTGTTCGTTCCCGCCGAATGGCCGCATCCGCGGCTTCACCACTGGCGGACGCTGCTTCAGGCGCGGGCGATCGAAAACCAAATGTACGTCGTCGCGTGCAATCGCGTCGGCACGAGCGGGACGACCGCGTTTTTCGGCCACTCCATGGTCGTCGACCCGTGGGGCGAGATCGTGGCCGAAGCCGGCGAAGAGGAAACGATTCTGACGGCCGACATCGACCTTGCGCTGGTCGACGAAGTCAGAGGACGGATTCCGGTGTTCGCCGATCGCCGTCCCGCCCTTTACGAAGGGTAATCGCGCCCGTTCCGGTTGCGTCTGTTCCGAAGCGCCCGTTCCGACGTTCTTGTTCCGATGCGCCTGTTCAGGGATTTGCCCGTTTCTTGTCCAGCGAACGGCTGATCACGCTGCGAAAGGTCGCGATAAAGGCCTCCGCCGCATTCGACAAATAGCGGCCCTTGCGGTAAGCGATGACCAGCGTTCGCGTCGGCTCTCCCTGAAGCGGGACATAGACCGGGACGTGCTCCCGGCCCGAATTGCGGGCAACCATCTCCGGCACGAACGCGATGCCGAGCCCGGCGGCGACGAGCGACTGCACCGTCTCGATATTGCCGCTTTCGAAGGCGATGCGCGGGCTGAAGCCCGCGCTTTCGCACATGCGCAGCGAGATGTCGCGGAAGCCCTGGCCTTTTTTCAGAAGCACGAACGGTTCCTCGGCAAGCTCCTCCACAACCACCGGCCGGTCGCTTTTGCGGCCGGCCAGCCGGTGGTCGGGCGGAACGGCGAGCAAGATGCCTTCTTCTATTATGGGTTCGTACGTGAGCGCGTGCTCGGTCAGCGGAAGGGACAGCAGGCTGACGTCGGTGCCGCCGCTGGCGGTGAGCTGCTCAAGCTCGGTCGACGTTTCCTCGACGAGCGCGATCTCGATGTCCGGATAGGCGGCCCGAAAAGCCGGGATGACCAGCGGAAGGACATGCGTCCCGGTCATCGGCAGGCTGCCGATCACGATCCGTCCCTTGCGCAAATCGGCGATATCTTCCATCTCGCGGCGGAGCTGTTCCGTCATATCGAGGATCCGCTGCGCTTTTTCGACGAATACGGACCCCGCGTAGGTCAGTTCGACCGAGTTCGTGCTGCGCTTGAACAGCAGGACGCCGAGCTCTTTCTCCAGCTTGGACAATTGCTGGCTGAGCGAAGGCTGGGCAATATGCAGCTTTTCGGCGGCGCGGGAGAAGTTGCGCTCGGCGGCAATCTGGATCACGTATTGAAGCAGTCGGAATTCCACGCGAAAGCCTCCTGTCGCATTCGTTTCATCGCTTTCTGCACTTTCATTATAGCATGGAACTATTAAGCTTATAGATATTATATGTTGGAACAATGAATGCCGAAATGGTATGATAGAGTCATATTCATCCGAAATGTTCACAGAACGTTCACGAAAAGACCACGACGGGGTGAAAAGCATGAGCCAAAAAAAGACCATGTTCGAGAAAATCTGGGACAATCACGTCATCCATTCGGAAGAGGGCAAACCTAGCATTTTGTACATCGATCTGCACTTGGTGCATGAAGTGACGAGTCCGCAAGCGTTCGAAGGCTTGCGCATGAGCGGACGCAAGGTTCGCCGTCCGGACTTGACGTTTGCGACGATGGACCATAACGTGCCGACCAAAGACCGTTTCAACATCAAGGATCCGATCTCCAAGCAGCAGGTCGACACGCTGACCCGGAACTGCCAGGAGTTCGGCGTCAAGCTTTACGACCTGAACACGATCGACCAGGGCGTCGTTCACGTCATGGGGCCGGAGCTTGGCTTGACTCACCCGGGCAAGACGATCGTGTGCGGCGACAGCCACACGTCGACGCATGGCGCTTTCGGCGCGCTGGCGTTCGGCATCGGAACGAGCGAAGTGGAGCACGTGCTGGCTACGCAGTGTCTGCAGCAAGCGAAGCCGAAGACGATGAAGGTCCACTTTATCGGCGAGCGCCCGGTCGGCGTAACGGCGAAGGACATGATTCTCGGTCTGATCGCCAAATACGGCACCGACTTTGCGACCGGCTACGTCATCGAGTACACCGGAGAGGCGATCCGCGCCCTGTCGATGGAAGAGCGGATGACCATCTGCAACATGTCGATCGAAGGCGGCGCCCGCGCCGGTCTGATCGCGCCGGACGAAACGACCTTCAACTATTTGCGCGGCCGCGAATACGCGCCGAAAGGCGAAGCTTTCGACCGTGCGGTTGAGCAATGGAAGCAGCTGGTCAGCGACGAAGGCGCGACCTACGACGCGGTCGTCGAACTGGACATCAGCAAGCTTGAGCCGCAAGTCACCTGGGGAACGAGCCCGGGCATGGGCACGGGCATCACGTCGTCCGTTCCGTATCCGGATCAACTGCCGACCGAGAACGAACGGAAGGCCGCGGAGAAAGCCCTGGCCTACATGGATCTGAAGCCGGGCACGCCGATGACCGAAATTCCGATCGACTACGTCTTTATCGGGTCCTGCACGAACGGCCGGATCGAAGACCTTCGCGCCGCCGCCAGAGTGGCGAAAGGCTACAAAGTGAATCCGAACGTGACGGCGATCGTCGTTCCGGGTTCCGGGCGCGTCAAGATGCAGGCGGAGAAGGAAGGGCTTGACAAGATCTTCATCGAAGCCGGTTTCGAATGGCGCGATGCGGGCTGCTCGATGTGTCTGGCGATGAATCCCGACGTGCTGCAGCCGGGCCAACGCTGCGCTTCCACTTCCAACCGCAACTTCGAAGGCCGTCAAGGACGCGGCGGACGGACCCATCTCGTATCTCCGGAGATGGCGGCGGCAGCGGCGATCGTGGGCAAATTCACCGACGTCCGCAAATGGAAGTTTCATTCCGAAGTGACGGTTTAAGAAAGGAGCAACGATACGATGCAACCATTTACGAAATTGACAGGCATTGTCGCGCCGGTTGACCGCGTGAACGTCGACACCGATGCCATTATTCCCAAACAATTTTTGAAGCGGATCGAACGGAGCGGCTTCGGCCAATTTTTGTTCTACGAATGGCGTTTTGACGAAAAAGGCGAACCGATTCCCGACTTCAGCCTGAACCAGCCGCGTTATCAAGGGGCGTCCATTTTGATTTCCCGCGCCAACTTCGGCTGCGGCTCTTCCCGCGAGCATGCGCCTTGGGCGATTCTCGACTACGGCTTCCGCGTCGTGATCGCGCCGTCGTTCGCCGACATTTTCTACAATAACTGCTTCAAAAACGGCATTCTTCCGATCAAGCTCAGCGAGGAGCAAGTCGAAGAATTGTTCCAGCGCACGAACGCCAAAGAGGGCTACGCCCTTACCGTCGATCTGGAGAGCAAAATCATCTCCGACGCCGACGGGTTGACCATCGCGTTCGACCTCGACGAGCATCGCCGCCAGTTCCTGCTTCAAGGACTGGACGACATCGGCCTGACGCTGCAGCACGAAGACAAAATCGCGGCGTACGAAGAGAAGCATAAGGCTCGTCTTGCCAACTCGTACTGAACAAGCGCCAAGGCCCTTTGTTTCCGGTTCGGCAAAAATCGGGACAAAGGGCCCTTTTTTCCTATTGTTCTCGCAACTTTTATCTATTATTCACGTCTAATTTTTCATGGACAAGCCGGAAGCGGACGCACTCTTTCGGCAAAGAGATTTTTGACACCGAGGTGGAGCATGAAGAATTGGACGTCTCTATTGTTTGCTGCAATCGTCATGCTGTTCCTGTCGGCTGGAGTCGTATCCGCGCAGTCGGTTACGCCAAAGCTCATTCTGGACGGCAAAGTGCTGAATCCGCCTGAACCGCCGCAAATCATCGGCAACTTTACGATGGTTCCGGTTCGGATCGTGACCGAGAATTTGGGGTACACGGTAGACTACAACAAAAGTACGAAACAAATCACCGTAAAAAACGGGACATCCGTAGTCGTCATGACGCTTGACAAGAAGACGGCGACGGTCGACGGCGTGGAACGGACGATGCTTGCGGCTCCGACGGCCAAATCGGAGACGACGCTCATTCCGCTGCGCTTTACGGGCGAAGCGTTCGGTCTCCAGGTATACTGGGACAACACCGCCAAGGCCGCTTTTCTCTACAGCAACAAATCATCCGGCGGATCGACGGACGAGAATTCCGGCGACACGCCGCCCAAGGGCGGAGGAACGGTCGGGGTAGTCGAACCCGGCGACGGGACCGGAACCGGCGGAAACGGGGAGACGGGCGGAGGCGCGACGGACGGAAGCGGCAGCGGCGGAGCCGCCAATCCCAGGCTGTTAGGCACCGTAAGCGAAGTGAAGTTTGAAAACGATACGGTTATTTTTACATACGACGGCATCATTCAGCCTCTTACTTCAACGTTGACCGGACCGGACCGGATCGTGATCGACATGCCGAACGCCGGGTTCGCCAGCGATTTTGTTCCCGGTTTTTCGGCGGATTCCAAGACGCAAACGGGCGAACTGGCCGTCACGGGCCACGAGGCGCTGCAGAAAATCCGGTATTCCTTGTTTTCGAACAATCCTTCGACGCTTCGCTTCGTGCTTGATCTCAAGCAAGCCTGGGGCTACAAATTGACGAACGATCTGGACGCCCATCAGCTTCGAATCGCGCTGGCGCCGCTTTCCGCCGGTTCGCCGTCCGGCCCCGGGAAGAACGTATATACAATTGTGCTCGATGCCGGCCACGGCGGTTCGGACCCGGGCGCGATCAGCATCACGAAGAAAAAGGAAAAGGATTTTAACCTTGCGGTCATTCTGAAGCTGCGGGATTTGCTTGCGGCGGATCCCCGGTTGAAAGTCGTGCTGACCCGGTCCGACGATTCGTATCCGACGCTGGCGGACCGGGCGAACCTGGCGAACTCGCTGAAAGCGGACCTGTTTTTGTCCGTTCACGCCAACAGCAGTACGTCGAGCTCGGCCAACGGAAGCGAGACGTATTATACGCGCGATGCCAGCAAGGCTTTCGCGGAGACGGTTCACAAATATGCGGTTTCCGCGACGGGGCTGAAGGATAACGGCGTCCGCAAAAGCAGCTTGTACGTGACCCGAGAAACGACGATGCCTGCGGTTCTTTACGAAGCGGGGTATTTGTCCAATGCTTCCGACGAATCGAAGCTGTATACCGAGGCATTCCAAAACAAACTGGCGCAAGGCTTGGCTACGGCAATCAAGGTTTATCTTAATTTGACGTAGGGGAGAAGATAGGATGGCGCTCGTGACGCGCGGGAAAACATGGGTGAGTTTAATCGCATTGCTGGCGCTCGTCTGGACGGGGACGGTAACGGGAGTTCCGTCCGCATCGGCGGCTGCGACGCCGTTCAGCGATGTGGCGGCAGGCCACTGGGCCGAGAAACACATTGCCAAGCTGGCTTTGCAGGGCATCGTTAAAGGAAACGAAGGCAAGTTCGACTTGAACGGTTCGGTTACGAGGCAGGATGCCGTCATTATGGCGCTGCGTTTGCTCGGCTTGGAAAGCAAAGCGGACACCGGCGGCGCCATCGCTTTTCCGAGCACGTTTAACGTGAGCAATTACGCGAGCGCGTATGTCGATTACGCGTTCGCCAAAGGGCTGCTCAACCGGAACGAAGAGTATGCGCTGGCGGAGAAGGAAAAAGGCGGTTCCTGGGGCACGGCGCCGGCGACCCGCGAGTGGATCGCGCGGCTGCTCGTTCGCGCGGTAGGGAAAGAGGACGAAGCGACGGCAGCCAAAGGCCGGGCCACGTCGTTTGCCGACAACGCCGCCATCGACCCGGCTTTGCTCGGATACGTCAACGCGGCGGTCAGCCTCGGATTGGTCAAGGGAACGGACGGGAACAAATTCGATCCGAAAGGCAAGGTCTCCCGCGCAACCGCGGCGACTTTGATCAGCCGGGCCGAAACGTTCGTGAACACCGCATTTCCCAACCAAGCTTCGGGCATCTGGATCGGAATCGCGCCGGACAAGCTGACCCTGCTTCAGGCGGACGGTTCGATCACGACGTATGCCGTAACGGACAGCACGCTCTTCTCGCGCGCCGATTCGGAGAAGCTGACCACGCTTGACGGCCTTACGCTATACGGTAAAGCACTCGTCATCAGCGACGGCGCGGGCGGCGCCGCCTACGCCGAACAGATCGACGACACGCCGCAAGTAAAGACGGTGGAAGGAACGCTGGTCGTCGTGAGCGCGACAAAGCATCAAATCTCCATTCTGAACGGCGAAGATGTGCAGACGTACGAATACGATCCGGAGGTTCCTCCGGTTGTTGCCGACGCCGAGAATAACCCGCTGACGCTGGGCGATCTTCCTTCCAGCGCGGCAGTCAAGCTGGTTGTCGATACGGTTCGGGCCAACGGCAAGGTCGTGGCCGTAACGCTCAAACAATCGACGGTCAGCAAGAGCGGGCAGGGAACGGTGGTGTCGTGGAATTCGTCAAGCCGTTTGCTTACCGTCAAAGATGAAACGACGGGAATCGCGGAGACGCGTTCCGTCTCGGCCAGCGCTACGTATCAAAAAGACGGCAACTATGTCGGCCAGCAAGTGCTGAAGGTCGGCGATACGATTGCGTACGAGATCAGAAACGGAGAAATCACGTCCGTCGTCATTACGAAATCGGTTGCCGCCAATACGATCACCGGTACGATATTTAAAGTCGACACGAGCGCCAAAACGATTCAATATACCGAATCGGGGGGGAGCGGCAACATCGTCCTCAAATTTTACGCCGACAACGTCAAGGTCAAAATCGGCGATCTGACGGACGCAACCGTCAACGATCTGATGAGCGGAGACCGGGTTACGATGACGTTGGACGCAAACGGCAAAGTGGCGACGGTGGAAGTGAACGACAGCACGGTTTCCACGATGTACGGCGCGATCGTATCTTCCTACGATGCGGATGCCAAAGTGCTGGTCGTCAAGGATGCCGCAGGAAAGGCCAAGGCGTTTTCGACCGGCGATTCGACCCGTTATTATCTCGACGGACAACTCATTTCGGCGGCGAACGCGTCGCTTATGCTCTACAAAAACAAAAAAGTGGATATCGGGTATATCGACGATCGCGCCGTCAAAATCACCTTCATCGCCAAATACACGGGCACCGTAACCGCCAACAACACGACAACGAAAACGCTGACCCTTTTGCAGGCGAACGGCGTTTCCGTTACGATTCCGTATACGACGCCGAAGGTCGAAATCTATGGCCAAAGCTCGCCGACCTATACGAACATTGCGGTCGGCGATACGGTGACGGCGCTGCTGAACTCGACTCAGGATTTTATTTCGACGGTGTATGTCCAACGAAAAGCGCAATTTGAGGTCGTATCCGTCGATCCGGCCAACAGCAAAATTACGCTTAAATCCGCTTCGGGCACCATTAACGAGTGGACGCTCGGGGCGGAAACGGTTTATCTTGACGAGAACGGAAATGCCGCTGGCCTGGGGCAATTTCCGGCAGGTTCCTTCGTCACCGCAACGATGCTGGGCAACACGCCAACGGTGCTTAAATACGTGCCGACCGCTTACGGCCGAGTCGTATCCGTCGATGCGGCCGCGGGAACGATTCAGCTTCAAACGAACACCGGAGCTACCGTCCAGCAAAACGTAGGCGCTTCGCCTCTCGTTTACAAGGATGGCGTCCTGCAACCGTCCCTTTCGTCGGTTCGCGCCGAAGATCGCGTCGAGGTTCGAAAGGACGAGCAGGATCGCACGGTCATTACGATTGTTCCCGGAATGGCGAAAACGTTCTTCCGCATTGACGGCTCGCTTCTCTACTGGAAAGTGAGCTCGCTGAGCGAAACCAACAACTTCGTCAAGCTGCATCCTCAGGTCTACATCCATAATGCCACGACGACGCTGACGGCGAGCAACCTCGTAAACGGGGATGCGATTACCATCTATATCCTGCGCGGTCAAGCGATCGAAGTTGCGAAGTCGTAATTCCCACCATACGATCTTTACGAAAAGCAGTTGCGTCCCGGGATTTCCCGGCGCAGCTGCTTTTTGCCGTTCCGGGGGACCTGCGTGTGTCTTGTTTGTTTGCCTTTTGCTTGATATCCCCTTCGCTCAGGGAAAGGGTTTCGGCGCGCTGCCGATTCTCCTATCTGTCTTGCAGCGCTTTTCTTTGATATCCCTTTAACTCAGGATGACGGCAGGACAGGAAGTGAATGAATCAAGACGAGAGTAAGCGAGTAAGGTTGCGTTTAAGCAAAGTCAAAGCAGTTATAATGAAAGCGAATCGCGAAGAATTCATCAGGGTGAAAAAATTCGCCTCATGAAGGAATGGGCCATCGTGGGTCCTACAAAAGCGCTTCATGTATCCATACCGGATAGCTTCGTTCGGGAATACCATTTTATGATGATGAAAAAGACGTTGCCGATCAGCTTGCAAATGGGGATGAGACCGTTGCGTTCCGATGAAGGCGGCGAGACCGGGCGGCAGCCGTCGATCCGGTCAACTTTGGATAGGTAATCGTCGGAAATACGGCGCAATCGTTCAAAAGACGGCTAAATCGGGTAAAAGCCGGGAGGTTCCGCATGTAACAATAATGGTCGAGGTAGACTTGAAGATGTTTTCGGCCAATTCCTCTGAAAAGTCTGGCCAGCCAGCTTTCCGCCAACCAACCCATTTTTCTGAGCTTGTGTTTGGCATCGCTTCCTTTTGAAACCGGGAACACCGTGAATTGGGCCTTTTTGTCGACATGTTGCAGAAGAAAGGGCTCGATTTCGGGTTGTTTCAATTTATGATGATGAATGAATTTGGGCTGGATTTTGATTTTTAAATAGGAAAACTGTCCGTCTTCGTCTACGGAAGCTCCAATCAAAACAGGATGCTCTTGCTGATGCCATTCCAACGTAAATTGTCGGCGGTGAATGGCGTTCACGATGTGAACCTTTCCGCCCAGCAGAAGAGCGGCGTCTCTCTGGCTCATGGCATGGCGAAGCTTGTGGCACATCAGCCAGGCGGTTTTATAGGTCACGCCAAGAATGCTTGCCAATTGAGTCGCATTGATTTCTTCGGGACGGCAGTGCAGAAATATGGCTTGGAACCACAGGCGAAGCGGCGTACGGCTTCCTTCCATAATGGTTCCCGCTATCAGGGACGTCTGTTTCCGGCAATGACGGCATTCAAAAAGCGGCAGCCGGCGCGTCGCAATGGTATAAGCTTGAGAGTGGCCGCAGCGCGGACAACGGAATCCGTCCGGCCATCTGAAGCGGTACAAGGCGGCGACGCAGTCGTCCTCCGTTTGAAAGCGGCGGCGAAACTGCTCAAACGTAAGGGTTTCGTCCCAAATGAACATGCATCCTCACCGTCCGAGATAGGAACATTTGTTCTGGTTAAATAATACCAAACATTTGTTCGTTTTTCAAGCAAAAAATTCAATTTTTGGAGATGCGCGTTTTTCTGAGCGAACGGGATATCAAAGCGGGGGCCGTTTTTTGCGAATTTCCACCCCCTCCTGAGTGAAGGGGATACCCAATAAAAGAGGGA
The DNA here is from genome assembly GCF_000378425.1 of Cohnella laeviribosi DSM 21336. Lineage (GTDB taxonomy): Bacteria > Bacillota > Bacilli > Paenibacillales > Paenibacillaceae > Cohnella > Cohnella laeviribosi. The sequence goes on from NZ_KB899808.1 coordinate 198,770, forward strand.
AAAAGAGGACACACGATCGGGAAGACGCCAGCCGAAAGCTTGTCGGAGCGCCGAAGATTCGGTACACTTTCATTATGCGAAGAAAGTCCTTTTTTTCACTAGGAGAAGGAGTCACCGGATGAATGCCGCAAAAATGAGACATATTCTGGACGTCATCGCCGACATGTTCCCGGATGCGCATTGCGAGCTAAATCACCGCAATCCGTTCGAATTGACGATCGCCGTGCTGCTGTCCGCCCAATGCACCGACGAAACGGTCAATAAAGTAACGGCAACGCTGTTTGAAAAATACCGGACGCCGCAAGATTATTTGAACGTTCCGCTCGAAGAGCTCGAACAGGATATCCGGCGCATCGGTTTGTTCCGGAACAAGGCCGCCAACATTCAAAAGCTGTGCCGAATGCTGACCGACCGGTTCGGAGGAGAGGTGCCGCGCGACCACGAGTCGCTCACGGAACTGCCCGGCGTGGGCCGGAAAACGGCGAACGTGGTGGTGTCCAATGCGTTTGGCGTGCCGGCCATCGCAGTCGATACGCATGTCGAGCGGGTGTCCAAAAGGCTCGGGATCGCCAAGGCGGACGACTCGGTGCTCGAGGTCGAAAAGAAGCTGATGAAGCTAGTGCCGCGGGACGAATGGACGATTACGCATCACCGCCTTATCTTTTTCGGGCGATACCATTGCAAGGCGCAGAACCCGAAATGCGACGTATGCGCGCTGCTGGACGTTTGTCCGGAAGGGAAAAAAAGAATGAAGGCGGCTCAGCGTCCCCAAAAAACCGGCAGGCCAAAGACCGCTAACGGACAGCGCAAAGCGGCTGCGGCCAAGAAGGCGCAGGGAGGCGATGCCCTGTGAGCGAAACGACGGAATTGACCGCGACCCGAAGCGAAGCGGCTTTAGGGGCTTATGCGGATATTTTGCGGCGCATGGCCGCAAAAGCGGCGGCCGAAGGAGACGCCGTCCACGGCGAGAAGTTCGAGGAACTGGCCCAAAAGGTGGAGCAGGGAAAATTAACGCTCGCGTTCTGCGGGCATTTCTCGGCGGGAAAGTCGACTTTGGTGAATGCGCTTTGCGGAGCGAAGCTTCTTCCGTCTTCGCCCATCCCGACAAGCGCGAATGTCGTGACGATCGCAAACGGGGAGCCGGCCGCGCGCGTCGTGTTTCGGGCGGCAGACGGCACGGTTGCGGTGCAGCCGGAAATGCCCGTCGAGCGTTTGAACGATTGGGCGATCGACGGAGAAGGCGTCGCTTCGATCGAGGTTACGTATCCGGTTCCGCTGCTCGGGTCTCATCTTGCGTTCGTCGACACGCCGGGGGTCGACTCGACCGACGGGGCGCACCGGGCGGCGACCGAATCGGCGCTGCACCTGGCGGACGTCGTGTTTTACGTGACGGACTACAACCATGTGCTGTCCGAAGTGAATTTCCGTTTTTTGCGGACGCTGCACCGTTGGGGCAAGCCGACCTATTTGATCGTAAATCAGGTCGACAAGCACCGCGAGCAAGAGGTGGCTTTCCGCTCGTTCCAAGAGGGCGTGCGTCAAGCGCTTGCCCATTGGCGGATTGAGCCGGCCGGCGTTTTGTATTTGTCGCTGCGCGAACCTGCGCATCCGCTCTCGCAGTGGGACGAATTGACCGGCATCATCGAGCGTCTGAAGCCGCTTCGGGAGCAGCTGCTGCTGTATAGCGCGGACCGTTCGGCGCGGCATTTGGCGGAGCGGCACCGCGACAGCATCAGGCAGCAGCATTTGATCGAACGGGAAGCGCTGCTGGAACGGCTTGGCGGAGAGGAAGGAGCGAAGCGGGTCCGCGACGGACGGGCGGAGCTTGAGGCCAGGCTGACGCAGGTTCGGACGGAGGCGGACAAGCGGAGAGACAGGTTCCGCGAAGAACTGGATAAGCTGCTGGGCAACGCGAATTTAACGCCGGCGGAAACGCGGGAAAAAGCGCGCGCCGCGCTGGAAAGCATGCAGCCGAACTTCAAGGTCGGCTGGTTCGGCAGCGCCGCGAAGACGGAGGCCGAGCGGCAGCGGAGATGGCGGGAGCTGACCGACAGCTTTAATGCGCAGTTGGACGCGAACGTGCATGGCCATGTTCGCGAGATGCTGCGCAAGGAAGCGAAGGAAGACGGGCTTGAAGGCGAAGACCTGGAGGCGGCGCTGGCCGATGCGTTCCCGCAGGCGGATGCCGAATGGCTGAAGGCGCGGGTGAAGCCGGGCGCCGGGGCGGACGGACAGGCGACGCTGCATTTTGCCGCCGAGCTGAGCTCGGACCGGAAGGCGCAGGTGCGCAAGGAGGCGCTGAGATTTTACGAGCGCCTCGAAGAGGCCCGCGAGCCGCAGCGCCAGGCCGCGGAAGCGGAAGTGAAGCGGGAGCTGGAAACGCTGGCGGAGCAGGAACGGTGGGTTAGCCGGCTCGACGCGCTCGAAGAGAAGGAGCGGGCGGCTGAAGCCGAGCTGCTCGCTATGCTGCCCGAACCGAAGCTTGTCGCGGCCGGAACGCTGCCCGAGCCGAAGGAAGCGGGAGGCGATGCGGCGCTGTCAATCGGTCGGCCGCAGGCGAAGGCCGCGGCGGGAGCGAACCGGGCGCAGGAGGTTGCGCTGAAAGGCGGCGCGCAAGGAATCGGCGACGCGTCCAAAGGCGGCACGGCGAGCGGCGCGGCGGCAACCGGAGCGCGAGAGGGCGGCGCTGTGGCGGCGGGCGATTCGGATAGCGTCGCTGCGGCAAGCGGCACGCAGGAGGCCGCGGCGCTGTTGGCCAAAGCCGCGGAACTGCTCGAGCCGCTGGCGCCGCTGCGCAAGCAGGCGGCCGGCTTGCGCGAGAAGGCGAAGCGCCTGCGGGAAAGACAGTTCACGATCGCGCTATTCGGGGCGTTCAGCGCCGGCAAGTCTTCGTTCGCCAATAGCCTGGTGGGGCTTCCGGTGTTGCCCGTGTCGCCGAACCCGACGACGGCGACGATTAACCGCATCGTGGCGCCAAGCGATTCGTATCCGCACGGCACGGCGCTGATCCGGATGAAATCGGCTGAAGATATGCTTGCGGATATTCGCCATTCGCTGCATCGGCTCGGCGCGTCCGATCTGGACATCGCCGCGGCCGGCGACGACGCCGAACAGCTGCTGGCGCTTGCGGGCAGCATGTCGCCGGAGGAGCTTCATCCGCGCGGCCGGCCGCATCTGGCCTTTTTGCTCGCCGCGGCGAAGGGATGGCCGCAGTACGGCGGCTTGCTCGGGCAAGAGCTGCACGTGGGGGAAGACGAATACCGCCGGTACGTCGCGGAGGAAGAAGCCTCCTGCTTCGTCGCTTCGGTCGACCTGCACATCGACGCCCCGCTGACGCGAAGCGGAGCGGTGCTTGTGGATACCCCCGGAGCGGATTCGATCAACGCAAGGCATACGGGCGTCTCGTTCCAATATATTAAAGATGCCGACGCGGTTCTGTTCGTGACGTACTACAATCATGCGTTCACCGAAGCGGACCGGGGATTTTTGAACCAGCTCGGCAGCGTGAAGGACGCGTTCGAGCTCGATAAAATGTTCTTTATCGTGAACGCCGCGGACCTGGCGGCGTCCTCCGAAGAATTGACGGCCGTATTGGGCCATGTTGAGGGGCAACTGCTGAAGCACGGCATTCGCAATCCGCGGCTGTTCCCCGTTTCCAGCTTGAACGGGCTGGCCGCGAAGCTGGAGCGTTCCGCCGAAGGGCTGCGCTCGTCCGGCCTTGAGGCGTTCGAAGCGGCGTTTTGGAGGTTCTCGCGGGAGGAGCTCGGCGGATTGGCCGTTCAGGCCGCGCACAAAGAGCTCGACCGGATCGACGCGCTGATGGCGAGCTTGCTGCAGTCCGCGAACGAGGATGCCGAAGCCCGCGACGCCCGCAAGCGGAGAATGCTGGGGGAAGCCGCAGGGCTCAAAGAGCGTCTGCTTTCCTCCCTGTCGTTTGCGGGAGTACAGCCGCTGGTGCAGGAAACCAGCGACCAGCTGTACCACTTGCGCCAGCGGGTGAAGTACCGGTTCAACGATCATTTTTCGGCGGCGTTTCATCCGTCGGTGCTGCAGGATGACGGGCGCGACCTGAAAAAAATGCTCCAGGCCTGCTGGGCGGACCTGGTGCGGAGCGTCGGCGAGGATCTGCTGCAGGAGCTCAGGGCCGCAGGCCTGCGGCTGGAAGGAGCGCTGCATAAACGGATCGCGGAGAAGGTGGCGGAAGAAGCGGCGAACGCCGCCCTGGACGGCTTTGCGCCGGAGCAGCCGCCGAAACCGGACCTTGAGCTGCCGATCAGCGAGCCGTTCGCCGATCCGCCGCCGATAGACGGACGGCGGTTGTGGAACGCTTTTCGCAGCCCGAAATATTTCTTCGAAAAAGACGGGAAAACGGCGCTGCGCGACGATCTGGAGACGGAACTGTTCCAAACGGCCGACCGCTGGCTGGCGGAGACGAAGGCTCTATGGAGCGAGCGGATCACGGAAGTATACCGGCTGTCGCTCTATGCGGCCGCGGAAGGGCTGGTTGCCGAACTCGAAGCGTTCGCCGCAGGTCTGGAGGCGTCGCTCGGCCAGTCCGGCGAAGAGCGAATTTGGGCCGAAATTTACGGGCAATGGACGAATTTGCGATCATCCAAATCTTGCTTTCTTTCCCATCAGGATTAATCCTTATTATCCGGCTCTCTCTTGAGAAAACCGCTCAAGAGAGGGCCTTTTCTTTTGTTTTTGCGGTTTTGCACGCGTTTTCATGCCAATAAAGGGATATTGGTTATTAATTTCGATCATATGGGAGAATTTGACTCGATCCGGGAGCTAAGCATCGTTCGCCGCGATTGTTGCGCCATAATCCTCTTATATGCCGTTTGAGCGGGGGTGGTGATCCTGTTAAACTTCCGAGGTAGCCACCAACAGGGAGGTCAGTCGACAATTGGACATTTTCCGAGGTTTAAAGGCGTACTTCTGGCAGGACAAGGGGTTTCTTCTGGGGTCGGTGCTGGGGCTCGCGCTCGCAACCGCATTCGGACTTGTGTATCCGCTTTTATTGGGCGTGCTCATTGACGACATGATCGGCCAAGGCCGGTACGACGGCCTGCTCGGGCTTGCTTTGATGGCGGTAGGGCTGGTCGTGCTGAAGGCGTCCAGCCAGTATCTCCACGGCTTCAGCGGCGGCCGGCTCGGCAACAGGCTCGCGTACCGGCTTCGCAATGCCTGCTACGAAAAGCTGCAGCAGCTATCGTTCTCGTTCTACGATTCCGCCCGCACAGGCGACCTGATGTCGAGGCTGACGGCGGACATCGAAGGCATCCGGAACTTTATCGGCTTCGGCTTTGCGCAGCTGCTCAACACGTTCTTTTTGCTTGTTTTCGGTTTTGTGATGATGGCGGTCATCGACTGGCCTCTTACGTTGATGATACTTGCGCTTATCGCGGTCATCGGCGTGGTCGCGATCCGCTTCGAGCAGCAGATCCACCCGGTTTTCCGCTCGATTCGGGCGGCGATCAGCAATCTTACCGTCAGCGTTCAAGAGAATATCATGGGGGTTCGCACCGTCAAATCGTTCGACAGCGAAGCCCACGAGATGAAGAAGTTTTCGGTCGGCAACGAAAAGTACCGCAGCAACCATCTGCAGCTTGCCGGCGTTTGGGCGAAATTTTTTCCCGTAATCGAATTTACGGCCAATCTGTGCATAGCGCTTCTTATCTTGGTCGGCGGCCTGAGGGTCATCTTCGGCTCAATGACGCTCGGCGAACTGATTTCGCTGAACTTTATGCTCGGCATGATCGTGGCTCCTCTTTGGAACCTGGGCTTTCAAATCAACAACTTCACGCAGTCGAAGGCGGCGGGGGAACGGCTTTTGGAGCTGCTGAACAAGCCGATTGCGATCCGGAATGTCGAGCATCCGCTGGTTTTGAAGGACGACCTCGTCAAAGGACACGTTCGCTTCGAAGGCGTCAGCTTTCGGTATCCGAACCACGACCACCAGCCTCCGGCCCTGGTCGGGTTCGATCTCGACGCGCCTCCCGGCTCGGTCATCGGATTTCTGGGCGGCACCGGGTCGGGCAAATCCACGATTATGCAGCTGCTGCTGCGCGCATACGACGTAAACGACGGTTCGATTACGCTGGACGGCGTCGATCTGCGCAACATCGAATTGGAAAGCCTGCGCAGGCAGATGGCGATCGTGTTTCAGGAAACGTTCCTTTTCTCGACGACCATCAAGGAAAATCTGTCCTACGGCCGTTCGGACGCCACGATGGAGGAAATTGTCGAAGCAGCGAAGCTGGCGCAGGCGCACGATTTCATCATGGAGCTGCCCAACGGCTACGACACGATCGTCGGCGAACGGGGAATGGGGCTGTCCGGCGGGCAAAAGCAGCGGATCGCGATCGCCCGCGCGCTGCTCGTCAAGCCGAGGGTGCTGATTCTGGACGACTCGACCAGCGCGCTTGACATGGAGACGGAGCATCAGATCCAGCTTGCGCTCCGCAAGGTGATGGCCGGACGGACGACGTTTATTATCGCGCACCGGATTTCTTCCTTGCGGCATGCCGACGAAATCGTCGTTCTGGATCGGGGCCGGGTTGTCCAACGAGGCAACCACGAGCAATTGGTCCGCGTTCCGGGGCTGTACCGGGAAACGTACCGCATTCAATACGCGGACCGGCCCGAAGAGATCGAGTCCGCCGCCGGCTGCGTCAGGAGGGTGACGGGATGAGCCGACAATTTTTGTACCAGGACGACGTATTGATCGAAAAACCGTTTAACTGGAAACAGATGCGCCGGCTGTTTACCTTTGTTAAGCCTTACCGCAAGGAAGTCGCGCGGGTCGCGCTCGTCATGACGCTGTTCGGCATGCTGACCCGCCTTGCCATCCCGCTTGTGATCAGCTATGCGATCGACCACGCGATCAAGGCGTCGGGCGGGCGGATTCCGCTTCTTTATACGCTGACGGCGGTCATGCTCGCGCTGTACGCGCTGCGGTGGTGGGCGCAGCGGTACACGATCCGCAAAACGAACGAAATCGGGCAGAACGTCATCTTCGATTTGCGCAGCACGCTGTTCAAGCACATTCAGAATTTGTCGTTCCGGTTTTTCGACAAACGCCCGGCCGGTTCCGTGCTCGTTCGGGTGACGAACGACGTCAACTCGCTGCAGGACCTGCTCAGCAACGGCGTCGTCAACTCGGTGATCGATATCGTGCAGCTCTGCGGCATCACGGTCATTTTGCTCGTTCTCGAACCGAGGCTGGGCCTTGCGGTCATGATCACCGTTCCGCTCATGTTCATTGTTTCCACTTCGCTGCGCAAGCGGATCCGCTTTGCCTGGCAGACGGTGCGGATCAAGCAGTCGCGGATCAACTCGCACTTGAACGAATGCATTCAGGGCATTCGCGTGACGCAGGCGTTCGCGCAGGAGAAGGAGAACACGGCGTTTTTCGAAGGGATGAACCGCAGCAGCATCCTTTCCTGGAACCGGGCGTCGGCTCTCAACCAGCTGTTCGGGCCGATCATCGAGGTGACGTCGGCCGTCGGCACGCTGATTTTGCTGCTGTACGGCACGCATCTGGTGCGGACGGAAGCGATCACCGTCGGCGTGCTGGTCGCTTTTTTCTCCTATGTGAGCAGCTTCTGGGAGCCGATTACGCGGCTTGGCCAAATGTACTCGCAGCTGTTGATCGCCATGTCGTCCGCGGAACGGATCTTCGAGTACCTGGACGAAAAGCCGGTCGTGGCGGAAAAGCCGGACGCCCGGGAGCTTCCGCAGGTCGAAGGGCATGTGCGCTTCGAAGAGGTGGAATTCGGCTACGAAGCGGATCGACCCGCGCTGCGCGGCATCGATCTGGATATCAAGCCGGGGATGACGGTGGCGCTGGTCGGGCATACGGGTTCGGGCAAGAGCACGATCGTGAATTTGCTTTGCCGCTTCTACGATACGGTGAAGGGAAGGGTGCTGATCGACGGAATCGACATCCGCGACGTCAAGCTGGCCGATCTCCGCTCGCAGATCAGCATCGTCATGCAGGACACGTTTATTTTCTCGGGAACGATCCGGGACAATATCCGCTACGGCCGTCCGGACGCGACGGACGCCGAAGTCGAGGCCGCGGCGCGGGCGGTCAGGGCCCACGACTTCATCGTCCATTTGCCGGACGGTTACGATACGGAAGTGCAGGAGCGGGGCAGCGCGCTGTCGATGGGGCAGCGGCAGCTTGTCTCGTTCGCGCGGGCGCTGCTTGCCGACCCCCGCATTCTGATTCTGGACGAAGCGACCGCCAGCATCGATACGGAGACGGAGCTGCGCATTCAGGAGGCGCTCGGCACGCTGCTTGAAGGACGCACGTCGTTTATCGTCGCGCACCGGCTCTCGACCATCCGCAACGCCGACCTGATCGTGGTGCTGGACCACGGGGTGATCGTGGAGCAGGGCAATCATGAGCAGCTCATGCGCCACGGCGGCCATTACCGCAACCTGATCGAGGCGCAATATCGGTTTCTGTCCGCTTGAATCTTCGATATAAAACCCAAAATAAAACGGCAGGTCAAACAACCTCTGCATACGCAGAGGTTGTTTGATTCTGTAAAAAATAGTAGAAACGTCCCGAATAAAAATGCTACAATTTTCCTGTTGATTATGGGAAAGGAGCAACCGAAGTCATGAAGAGAACGAGAATCGCATCCTTGTTATTGGCCTTATTGTTGTCGTGTTCCCTCTGGGTTCCGCATCCGGCAAAGGCGGCCGCCGAGTCCAGGATCCTTTCGGTCGCGGGAGACAACGCGATGCTGATGGCGGACGGCTCGCTGTGGGTGACAAATGCGCTGGGGACAACGTACGACAAGCTTAATCTGGTTTCCATCGCCGGCGACGACAACAAGGGCTTTGGCTTGACGCGCGACGGCAAAAGGGTCAGCTGGTCGATCGTCGAAGCCCCGAAGGTGGACGAAGGCACAAGCGGCGTTCGGCCTGCCCCGGCAGGCCGGGATTAGATCTCGGCTCGGGCGCAGCCCTTTTGCATGCGGAACGCGGACGGCATTTGCGATTTCGGCGCAGAAGAGGTATCGTGGGGATGACCGCTTTGCGGCCGGAGAGGCCCATCGGCGTTTTGCCGTCTTTACGAAGCAAGTTATAATGAATTAGAATAAGCGGAAGGCGCGTCCGTTTTGAAAATAACAAATGGCGGTTTAAGCCGCCATGGCTGCTTTCAAAACGGACGCGGGAAGAGGACAAGCAAGGAGGACCCTTTGTGGCCGAACAATTAGACCTGTTTACCGCTTCCCCGGCCCAAGCCGGAGAAGAATACGGCGCCGACGATATTCAAGTGCTTGAAGGCTTGACGGCCGTGCGCAAGCGGCCCGGCATGTATATCGGCAGCACGTCAGCGGCAGGACTCCATCATCTTGTATGGGAGATCGTGGACAATGCGGTGGACGAGCACTTGGCGAAGTTCTGTTCGCAAATCGAAGTGACGATCCATCCCGACAACTCCGTCACCGTGTTTGACAACGGCCGGGGCATCCCAACGGGGATGCACAAGACCGGAATTCCGACGCCGCAGGTCGTGTTCACGATTTTGCACGCGGGCGGCAAGTTCGGCGGCGGCGGCTACAAAAAATCCGGCGGCCTGCACGGCGTCGGCGCTTCCGTTACGAACGCGCTGTCGGAATGGCTGGAAGTGGAGATCTACCGCGAGGGCAAAATACATAGAATGCGGTTCGAAAGCTGGACGGACCCGGACGGCAAGGAGCACGTAGGCGAACCTGTCACCGGTCTGGAGGTCGTCGGCACAACGAACAAAACCGGCACCAAAATTACGTTTAGGCCGGACCCGAAGGTGTTTCACGGAAACATCCATCTGAACTACGATACGCTCGCCGAGCGGCTGCAGGAAATCGCGTTCCTGAACTCGGGGCTTAAAGTCGTGCTGAAGGACGAGCGCGGGAGCGGCCAGCAGGAGACGTTTCATTACGAAGGCGGGGCGCGCCAGTTCGTCCAATTCCTGAACGAGGGAAAAACGGCCCTGCACGAAGCCATTCATTTCTACGCGGAGAAGGACGACATCGAGGTGGAAGTCGCGCTTCAATACAACGACGGCTACACCGAGACGATCGCCTCGTTTGTCAACGCGATTCCGACGCGCGGGGGCGGCACCCACGAAACGGGTTTCAAAACCGCTTACACCCGCGTCATGAACGAATACGCCCGCAAGATCGGACAGCTCAAGGAAAAAGACAAAAATCTCGACGGGGCCGACCTGCGCGAAGGCATGATGGCGGTCATCAGCATCAAGATGGCCGAGGTCGAATTCGTCGGCCAGACGAAGGACCAGCTCGGCAGCGCTTCGGCCCGCAGCGCGGTGGATGCCGTCGTCTCGGAGAAGATGGCCGTCTTCCTGGAGGAAAACCCGCAGATCGGCCAGATGCTGATCCGCAAGGCGGTGCAGGCCGCGAAGGCGCGCGAGGCGGCGCGCAAGGCGCGGGACGAGATCCGCAGCGGCAAAAAACGCAGCGACAGCCCGAGTCTCGGCGGCAAGCTGGCGCCGGCGCAGTCCAAGGATTACACGCGCAACGAGCTGTTCATCGTCGAAGGCGATTCCGCCGGCGGCTCCGCCAAGCAGGGGCGCGACTCGAAGCACCAGGCGATTTTGCCGCTCAAGGGCAAGCCGATGAACCCGGAAAAGGCGAAGCTGGCGGACATTCTGAAAAACGACGAATACAAAGCCGTCATTTCCGCCATCGGCGCGGGGATCGGCTCCGAGTTCGACGTGAACGAAGCCAACTATTCGAAGATCATCATCATGACCGACGCCGATACGGACGGAGCGCATATCCAGGTGCTGCTGCTCACGTTTTTCTACCGGTACATGAAGCCGCTGATCGACGAAGGACGGATTTTCATCGCGCAGCCGCCGCTTTACAAGATCACCCGCAAGTCGGGCAAGCTGGAGACGGTGCGCTATGCCTGGACGGAGGAGCAGCTGCAAAATTATTTGAAGGAATTCGGCAAAGGCGCGGAGCTGCAGCGGTACAAAGGTCTCGGCGAAATGAACCCCGAGCAGCTGTGGGAGACGACGATGAATCCGGAAACGCGGACGCTGCTGCAGGTGCGGATCGAGGATGCCGCAAAAGCCGAGCGCCGCGTGTCGACGCTGATGGGCGACAAGGTGGACCCGCGCAAGCGCTGGATCATCGACAACGTCGACTTCACCGAATACGAGGAGTGATCCATTTACGATGAACTCGCTGGAACAGTTTTTGCCCGCGTTTCTGGAAGAGGTCGTCGGGGACCGGTTCGGCCGCTACTCCAAATACATCATTCAGGACCGGGCGATTCCCGACGTGCGCGACGGGCTGAAGCCGGTGCAGCGGCGCATCCTGTACGCGATGTACGACGCGGGGAACACGCCGGATAAGCCGTACCGCAAATCCGCCAAAACGGTCGGCGACGTGATGGGGAACTACCATCCGCACGGCGATGCTTCGATTTACGAAGGCATGGTGCGGATGGCCCAGCCGTGGAAAATGGCTCACCCGCTCATTGACGGCCACGGCAACTGGGGCTCGATGGACGACGATCCCGCGGCGGCGATGCGTTATACCGAAGCCCGCCTGTCGCAGATTGCGCTGGAGCTGCTTCGCGACATCGAGAAGCGGACGGTGCCGTTCAAGGACAATTTCGACAATACGACCAAAGAGCCGGTCGTGCTTCCGTCCCGGTACCCGAATCTGCTCGTGAACGGGGTCAGCGGCATTTCCTCGGGCTTTGCGACGGAAATCCCGCCCCACAATCTGCGCGAAATCATCGACGCGTGCGTCGCGGTCATCGACCGCCCCGACATCGGCACGGCGGAGCTGATGCAGATCGTCAAAGGTCCGGACTTCCCGACGGGCGGCATCATTATGGGCGAGGACGGCATCCGCGAGGCGTACGAAACCGGCAAAGGCCGGATCTACGTCCGCTCGAAAACCGCGATCGAGGATGTCCGCGGCGGCAAGCAGCAGATCGTCATTACCGAAATTCCGTATCAGGTCGTCAAATCGAAGCTGGTGAACGCGATCGACAATCTGCGGCTGGAGAAAAAGGTCGAGGGCATCGCGGAAGTCCGGGACGAGAGCGGCAGAGGCGGGCTTCGGATCGTCATCGAGCTGAAGAAGGACGCCGACGCGGAAGGCATACTCGCCTTTTTGTTCAAGAAAACCGATCTGCAGGTCGCCTACAATTTCAACATGGTCGCGATCGTCAACAAGGCGCCGCGGCAGCTCGGCCTCAAGGCGATGCTGGAGGCTTATATCGCGCACCAGGTCGAAGTCGTCACGCACCGGACGCAATTCGAGCTGGAAAAGGCGGAGGACCGCGCCCACGTGCTGGAAGGGCTGGTCAAGGCGCTGAACCTGCTGGACGCCGTCATCGAGACGATCAAAGCGTCGAAAAACCGCCAGGACGCCCAGAACAACCTGGTTTCCAAGTTCGGCTTCAGCGAGCGGCAGGCGGACGCCATTCTTACCTTGCAGCTGTACCGTTTGACCAATCTGGAAATCACATCGCTGCAAAAAGAACTGAACGATACGCTTGCGCGAATTCACCGCCTGCGCTCGATTTTGGACAATCCGAAAAAACTGCGCGGCGTCATCAAGGAAGAGCTCGGCGAAATCCGCGACAAATACGGGATCGACCGCCGGTCGGTCATCCAGGGCGAAGTGGAAGAACTGAAAGTGAACCTGGAGGTCACGGTGCCGGCGGAAGACGTCCTGGTTACGCTCAGCCGCCAAGGCTACGTGAAGCGGACGAGCCTTCTGTCGTTCACCCGGTCGGGCGGCGATCTGGGCAGCTCCGGGGTGAAGGAAGGCGACGTCATCCGCTGGAGCCTGCAAATGAACACGCTCGATTCGCTGCTGCTTTTTACGCAGAAGGGACAATACTTCCAACTGCCGGTGCACCAAATCACCGAGTTCAAATGGAAGGATACCGGGACCGCCATCGTCAATTTGCTGCCGCTGACGAAGGAGGACCGGATTGTCGCCGCGATCCCGGTTGCCCAAAGCGATTGGGCGCCTCCCGAGGGCGCGGAGCCGCCCACGCTCGTGTTCGTCACAAGGCGCGGACAGGTCAAGCGGTCGCTGCTCGCCGACTACGCGACCACCCGAAGCATCGCCATCGCCGCCTGCAAGGTCGCGGAAGGGGACGAGGTGGTCACCGTCTACCGCTGCGACAGGCCGCAGGAGATCATGCTCGTGACGGAGGGCGGCATGAGCATCCGCTTCCCCGAAAGCGACGTCAGCGTGCAGGGGCGGGTGGCCGGAGGCGTGCGCGGCATCGCGCTGAAGGACGGTGACGCGGTCGTGGCCGGGTTCCCGGTCGGAGGCGACGAAGGCGAAATTCTGGTGCTTTCGGATTACGGCTACGCCAAGCGGACGCTGCTGCTCGATTATCCGCAGCAGGGGCGCGGCGGCAAGGGCATTCAGACGTTCGAATTCAAGGAAGGCAAACGGGTCAAACCGAACGGAACGCGCATCGTCGCGGCCTTCCATGTCAAGGAAGAGGTTGAACTCGTGACGGTGACGGCTTCCGGCGCCGCCGCGGCGTTCTCGTCGGAGCAAGCGCCGATAGACGAGCGGAGGGCGCACGGTAAGCTGATGCATGCGGTCGAACGCGCGGACGCGCTTGTCGATGCGTTTGTCAAACCTTTGCAAAGCGAGTAACAAAAGACAGGCGGACCGTCAATCGTACGGTCCGTCCGTCGTTTCCGACCGGTCCATCCAACGCAGCAGGATATCCAGAACGATCCAAAGCGGCACCGGTTCGTCCAGCCGCTCCAGCCATTTGGGGTCGTCGATCAATCCGGCTTCCTTCGCCATCCGTCCGATCATCCGTTTTTTTTCATCCGCCGAATTCATAGGCTTATTCTCTCCAGCCTTCAAAATGTCCGAATGTTCCGCAAACTCTATCCCCAGTGTATGTCGGGCGTTGTCGCAGCGTACCTCATCCTCTCGATTTAGGTCGTAAATATTTAACTTCATTAAACTATCTTTCGACATTCGCAACCCGTATAATATAAAGAGAAGGCATGGTTCGGGAAAAGGAGGGAGAGGGGATGGAAATCGAGGTGGAATTTGTAAAAAGCTGGTTGAAGCTTTCGAAGGACTGGCACACCCAGATGGAAGCGGAGTTGGCGCCGGGGCTTACGGCAGGACAACTGCAGGTGCTGGAGCTGCTGCAGGCGTTCGAGCCGATGAAGCCGTCGGAGCTGATTCCGCACCTGGAGACGACACCTGCGGCGGTCACCACTCTGCTCGACCGGATGGAGCGCAACGGGCTTGTGAAGCGCGTCCGCGACGCGCAGGACCGGCGGATTGTCTGGGTCAGCATGACGGATACGGGACGGGCGGAGGTCGAGCGGGGGCTGAAAATCCGCAGCGAGATCGTCGGCCGTTCGCTGGAACGGCTGTCGGCGCATAACCGCCAACTGCTGGTCTACCTGATCGGGAAAGTGGCGGGAACAAGAGAGTCGCCGGCGGACCGCAGCGGAGGGGCGGAGAAAGACGCTGCGGACGGCGAAGGGGCCGCGGAAGCGGACGTTCCGGAGCGAAGAAGCGCGACGGCTTAGGCGTTGCGGACATAGCGAAGCCGGCTGCGGTTGGGAGCCGGATCGCGGGAAGCCGCGGCAGGAGAGCCGGAACGAAAGGCGAAAGAGGACAAGAAAAGAGCAAAGAGCCGGCCGAAAGAGGCCGGCAAGCAGGCGGCGGGTGAATGGACCGCATGATGGCCCGAGTGGATGGGCCGAACGGATAAGCCGATTGTTGAGTTGTTGAGCTGACTGATGAGCTGATTGATGGGCCGGGCAATAGACCGAGTGATGATCGGGTGTATGGAGACGGGACCGTCCGAACGGAGGGTCAAGGCGGCGATAACGAAGTCAAGTGCCGGTCGATGCCTTTGAGCAGCTTTTCCATCTCCGCGTATTCCGCGGCGGTCCATCGTTTCGAATCGCGCGCGGCAAGCGTTTGCGGCAGGGGGACGATCGTATAGGTTTTAAAGCGGTTCTGCTTGCGGATCAGCACCCATGTCGGCGTGGCCGACACTTTATCGACCGTCGTGACGGTTTTTCCTCCCGCCGCGCTTTTGCGCAACCGGATTTGCATGATGACGCCGACGTCTTTCCAGTCGCCGGTTTGATTGGAAATAAAGTTGCCCATCGAGTACACGATCAGCCCGCGCCTTGTTCCTCCGGCCCGCGTCGGGTCGGGAACCTCGATCGTTTCATAGGGCTGCACGACGTGCGGATGCGAGCCCAGCACGATGTCGGCGCCGCTCTCGATGACCGCACGGGCGATGAAGCGCTGCTCCGCGTTCGGCTGGCGCTCGTACTCCGTGCCGAAGTGGAGCGACACCGACACCGCATCCGCGCCCTCTTCGCGCAGGCGCTTGATGTCTGCGGCAATGGCCGGCAGCGAAATCAAATTGACCGCATAAGGCTTATCCTTGGGAACGGCAATCCCGTTCGTTCCGTACGTGTAGGCGAGAAAGCCGAGCCGGATGCCGCGGCGTTCGACGATGACGGTCTGCTTGGCCTGCCAGGCGGATGCGGCCGTTCCGACCGGAATGAGCCCGGCATCGCGGACGTTCCCGAGCGTCCTGGCCAGGCCGACGAAGCCGCGGTCCAGCGTGTGGTTGTTGGCGGTCGTCACGATGTCGAAGCCGGCGTCGGCCAAGGCGGTCGCAAGCTCTGCCGGAGCGTTGAACCGGGGATAGCCGGAATATTTCAAATCGCCGCCGGCCAGCGGCGTCTCCAAGTTGCCGACGACCCAGTCTCCGGCGGAGAAGAGCGGCTTTACTTCGCGGAACCAGGGCGTAAAATCGTACGTTTTCGTCGAAGCGTTGTAATAGCCGGGCAATTGGGGCGCGTGCACCATAATGTCTCC
This sequence comes from Cohnella laeviribosi DSM 21336, assembly GCF_000378425.1. Classification (GTDB taxonomy): domain Bacteria; phylum Bacillota; class Bacilli; order Paenibacillales; family Paenibacillaceae; genus Cohnella; species Cohnella laeviribosi. The sequence goes on from NZ_KB899808.1 coordinate 214,663, forward strand.
GACGGCCATCAAAGTCGCTTCCGACGTTTCGGAAGCTTCTTCGCGCTGAGCGGCATCCGGGTTCGCTTCGCCCGTCTCGCCTCGGGAGGCGGATTCGTCCGTTGCCGCGTTGTCCGCTGCCGTATTTTCCGTTACCGTGTTACCCGCTGTCGTATGGCCTGTTGCCGAGTTACCCGCTGCCGAATTGCCCGTTGCTGTATTGCCCGTTGCCGGCTGTCCGGTCCCGAGATCCCCGGATGCCTGCGCTTCGTTCGCCGGACGTTCCCGTGCGCCGGCGGCCGCCGCGCCTTCCGCGGAAGGCGGCTGGGAAGCGGAGACGGCTGTGGGCGCGGCGGACCGGGCGGGCAGGGGCGGTTCCCCCGTGCAGGCGGCCAATGCCAACACCAAGGCGAGCGCGGCCAAAAGCCGCGCCAAACTTCTTCGCATCGAATGCGCCCCTCTCCCCTGGACGGATCGTTTGGCAGGCGCGCGCCCAAAGCGCTGCAGGAAGCGCCCGGCGCGCAGCGGCAGTGCCTTTTATTCTTCGCTTTCCCAACGGCCGTAAATCCCGCACGGCAGCGTTAGCCCGCTGCTGGACGCCGGGAGGCCGATTTCTCCGCAGTCCAGCTTGCCGCCGTATTTGCTGCCGATGGCCATATGCAAAAGATTATGCAGAACCGTTGGCGACAATCCCGTCGTATACGAGTTGATCAGCACGAAAAGGGGACGGTCCGACAAAATCGCGCGGCATGAATACAGGAAAGGATACAGGCTGTCCTCCAGCTTCCACATTTCCCCGTTCGGTCCCCGCCCGTAGGAAGGAGGGTCCATAATGATCGCCTCGTATTTCCGCCCGCGGCGTTCCTCGCGCTGCACGAATTTGAACACGTCGTCCGTAATGTAGCGGATCGGGGCTTGGCCCAAACCGGACAGCTGCGCGTTTTCCTTCGCCCATTGGACCATACCCTTCGCCGCGTCCACGTGGCAAACTTCCGCGCCTGCGGCGGCCGCGGCGACGGTGGCGCCGCCGGTGTAGGCGAACAGGTTCAGCACCCGGATCGGGCGGCCTGCCGTCGAGATCCGCTTCATGATCCAGTCCCAATTGACGGCCTGCTCCGGGAACAACCCGGTATGCTTGAAGTTTGTCGGACGGATATAGAATTTGAGCGGTCCGTAACCGATCGTCCATCTTTCCGGCAACTGCTTGCGGAATTGCCATCGTCCGCCGCCGGACGAACTGCGGAAATAATGTCCGTCCGCGTTGCGCCACTGCTCCGTTTCGTTGGCCAAAGGCCAGATGATTTGGGGGTCCGGACGGCGCAGCACGAAGCTGCCCCAACGTTCCAGTTTTTCCCCGCCGCCCATATCGAGCAGCTCGTAATCCTGCCAATTGCTTGCTATCCGCATTTTCTGTTTACTTCCTTTTCTTTGTCGATTGTGCGTTTCCGTTTTCATTCTGCTTTTCCGTTTTAATTATGCGTTTCCGTCGATTGGGAGATCCGCCGCTTATGCGTTTCCGCTGTTAAACCGGTATCCGAAGCCCCGAACCGTCTGGATGAAAACGGGGTTGGACGGGTCGGTTTCGATTTTTTTGCGCAGGTTGCTGATGTGGACCATCAGCGTCCGCGTATCGCCGATGCTGTCGGTGTGCCAGACGAGCCGATAAAGTTCGTCCAGCGGGAACACGCGGTCCGGTTGGCGCGCAAGCACCGTCAGCAGCTCGAATTCCTTGACCGAAAGGGGAATCAGCTCCTCTCCGCGCCGGACTTCGAGCCGATTCAAATCGATCTTCAAATCCCCGAAGGCCATCGTCCGGGGCGCCGGATCCGCCGGCTGCTCGCGCATTCTCCTGCGGCGAATGTGGGCCTTCACGCGCGCGACCAGCTGGCTCGGGCTGAACGGCTTCGTCACATAGTCGTCGCCGCCCTCGGACAAGCCGCGCACGATGTCGGCGTCCTCGCTTTTGCAGCTCAGGAACAGGATCGGCACATGCGCGCACGGACCGCCTCTTAGCGTCCGGCACACCTCGATGCCGTCGGACGCTCCGAGCGAGACGTCCAATATGATCAAATCCGGAAGGATCGCTTCCGCAATCCGTATCGCATCGTTGCCGTTATCCGCCGCATGAACGACGTAACCTTCCCTCTCCAAATAAAGCGAAATGAGTTCGGTAATCTCTGGCTCGTCGTCGACGACCAGGATTTCGGCGCTGGGCCTGTTCACTTGTTTCTCCTCCATCCGCTCTGCCTTAAGGGCGACAATACGAAATTAATTATACTGAAAGCGTTGACGGAGAATCAATGCGCGTTTACCATGAGTGAAGCTGGAGATATTTCGGGAGAGAGAACGATGAACGGCTTAAGCGCAAAGGTCTTGCGATCGGGAAGTGCGGTCGTTTTTTTTCTAATCGCGTTGACGGCTTTGCTCTTTGCGTCAGGGTGGGACCATGACCGGAGCTCGGGCGTGCCCCGGGCCGAAAATGGCATACTGGACTTGACGGACTGGGATTTCGAACAGGATGGCGTGCTGCCGCTCAACGGGCAGTGGGAATTCGTCTGGCAGCCCGAAGGGGGAGCGGCGGCGCATTCGTATATGACGGTTCCGGCGACATGGGGAGGCGCCGAACTGGCCAATGGCCTGAAGCTTCGCGATCAGGGCAAAGGCGTTTACCGGCTCACGATTCTGCACCGGCCGGTTGAAGACATGCTGGCGATCCGGTTGCCGAACATCTCGACCTCGATGCGTCTGTTCGTCGACGGAAAGCCGCTGCTATCCCGGGGGCAGCCCGGCTCGGATAAGGCATCGACCGTGCCGTACCAGCTTCCTGCGACGGTGTATTTCGGCTGTGAAAATGAGCGGACCGAGCTGACGCTGGAAGTGGCCAATTTCCATCACCGCACGGGGGGCATCCGCAGCGAGCTTGCCATGGGAACGGCCGAGCAGATCCACCGCCTGGAGTTCAAGCAAACCGCCCAGGAATGGATCGTGTTCGGCTGCCTGGTCATGATCGGCTTGTACCATCTCGGCTTGTTCGCGCTGCGGCGCCGGGAGACGGCCAATCTGTTTTTCGGGCTGCTGTGCCTGTTCGTGGCGTGCCGGATGGGCGTGATCGGTTCCGGCCTGTTCATGGAGATGCACGCCGGCCTGACATGGACGCTGGCCGCTAGGCTGGAGTATACCGCTTTTATTCTGAGCGGCTTGTTCGGCTTCTTATATTATCAGCGCATGTATCCGCAGGAAATTTCCCGCGGCTTGAGCCGGCTGGCGGTCGCCGCTGGGCTTGGGCTGACGGCGCTGACGTGGCTGCTGCCGGTTCTGCAGGCGAGTTCGGTCGTCTGGCTGTATCAGGCCTATGTCGTTTTGCTCAGTCTCGCCACGATCGCCGCGCTCGTCGCAGCCGCCAGCCGGAAGCGGGAGGGCGCTTGGCTGTCCCTGATCGGCGTAGCCGGTTTGGTCGCCACGATCCTGAACGACATTCTGATTTACAACGGCTGGCTTCGGTCGTTCGATCTGGTCGCGTTCGGGCTGCTGTTCCTCGTAATGATGAACTCGTTCGGCATTTCGCTGCGCCTGTCCCGAACCTACGAACGGGCCGAGCAAATGTCCGTGGAGCTTCGGGAGTGGAATAACCGCCTCGAAGAGCGCATAGCCGAGCGAACGGAGCAGCTCCGGCGCTCGTACCGGGATTTGGAACGGATGGAACAGTCGCGCAGGCATCTGATCAGCAACATCTCGCACGACCTCAAGACCCCGATCACGCTGCTGCAGGGCTATCTCGAAGCGCTGCGGGACGGCATTATCGCCGATGAAGAGCAGAAGAACAAAATCATCCGGTCGATGCTGAACAAGGTCGAAGGGCTGAACAACTTGATTCACGACCTGTTCGAGCTGTCCATTCTGGAGGCGCGGAAGGCGCCGATGTCCTTCATGTCCGTCAAGCTGGCCAACTGGCATAAGCGGCTGACCGAAGAATACGAGCTGGAACTGAAAAACCGAGGGCTCAGGTTCCACACCTGGCTCGACACGGGCGGCGACGGAAACGCGTGGGTGCGGATCGACGAGCACCGGATGGACCGGGTGTTTTCCAACCTGATTTACAACGCCGTCCGCTACACGCCGCCGGGAGGCGAGATCGAGCTCGGCTTTCAGGTGACGGGGGACCGCAAGCAAGCGGTTCTGAGCGTGGCGGACACGGGGTGCGGCATTCCTCCGGACGATTTGCCGCATATTTTCGAGCGGTATTACCGGAACGACAAATCCCGCAAGTCCTCGGAAGCCGGCAGCGGCCTTGGATTATCCATCGCGCGCGAAATCGTCGAAATGCACGACGGCCGGATTACAGCCGAGAACAGGCCGGAAGGGGGCAGCGTATTCCGGATTTATCTTCCGCTGGGAACTTCGGACGGGGGAAATGGCGGCTTGTGAGCTTCACGTCCTCGTTTCCCGCGCCTTTCCGGATGTTTGGGGCCGCTTCCGCCAATAATGGATGAGAATCGGATTCCTTCTTCGATTCATCGTTTGAAATCGTATCGTGTCATAGGGACGAAAGCGGCTTGCCTGGAGATTCGCGAAAAAGGACCCGGCGCTGCGATCCACCAAGCGCATATTTGAACACGGGAGGCTTAACCTTATGAAATCCGACAACCTGACGCTGCACACGGACAAGTATCAAATCAACATGATGTACGCGCATTGGCGCAACGGCTCGCATCGGAACCGCGCCGTGTTCGAGGCTTATTTCCGCAAGCTTCCCTTCGGCAACGGATTTGCGGTGTTCGCAGGCCTTCGGCGTATCGTCGAATATATCAACCAGCTTCGATTCAGCGATGAGATGATCGAATATTTGGCCCGGCAGGAAGAACGGTACGATCCGGAATTTCTCGAGCTGCTGCGGACGTTTCGCTTTACCGGCAGCCTATGGTCGGCGGAGGAAGGAACGGTCGTGTTCGCGAACGAGCCGCTGGTCCGGGTGGAAGCGACCGTATTCGAAGCGCATCTGCTTGAGACGGCCTTGCTTAATTTCCTGAACTACCAGACGCTTATCGCGACGAAAGCGGCCCGCATCCGGCTGGTCGCGCCGAACGAAACGCTGATGGAATTCGGCACCCGCAGAGCCCAGGAGGCCGATGCCGCGATTTGGGGCGCGAGAGCCGCCTATATCGCCGGCTTCGACGCCACGAGCAACCTGCTCGCGGGCATGATGTTCGGCATTCCGACATCGGGTACGCATGCGCATGCCTGGGTGCAGCAGCACGATTCGGAGCAGGAAGCGTTCGACAAATTCGCGGCGGCGCTGCCGGATCAGGTGACGCTGCTGGTCGATACGTACGACACGTTGAAAAGCGGCGTGCCGAACGCCATCCGGACGGCCAAGCGGATGGAGGCCGAAGGGAAGCGGATGCGCGCAATCCGTCTGGACAGCGGCGATTTGGCGTATCTTTCGAAGATGGCCCGCAAAATGCTCGATGACGCCGGCTTGCCTTATGTCCAAATCGTGGCGTCAAACGACCTGGACGAAAATATCATCGTCGAGCTGAAGGCTCAGGGGGCCAGAATCGACGGCTGGGGGATCGGAACCCAGCTGATCACCGCAGCCGACCAGCCGTCGCTTGGCGGCGTCTACAAGCTGGTCGCGCGGGAGCGGGGCGGACAGTGGGAGCCGGTCATCAAAATTTCCGGCAACCCCGAGAAGGTATCGACGCCGGGAATCAAAGACGTGTACCGGATCATCGACCGAAGCACCGGGAAGGCGCTGGCCGATTACGTGGCGCTGGCCGAGGAGACGGACGTCCGCGAAGGCAAAAGGCTGGAGCTGTTCGATCCGGTGCATCCCTACCTGCACCAGTTTGTCGAGGAGTATGACGCGATGCCGCTGCTCAAGCCCGTATTTGCGAACGGGGAGCAGGTATACGAGCTCCCTTCGCTGGAGACGATCCGGGAGCATCATCGGGAGCAGCTCAAGCTGTTCTGGCCGGAGACGCTGCGCAAGCTCAATCCGCATCCATACGCCGTCGACCTCAGCCCGAAGGCCTGGAGCGGGAAAATGGATTTGATACGCAAATACAAAAAATAAACGAAAGAACCTTCGCGACCCGCCGAATGTGCGGATGACGAAGGTTTTTTCGTTTCCGAATCTTGGACCGTTTTCCGGCAAACGCGCTTCACGAGCTTGCGAAACGGCCCTTTAGCCGCTTAACCCGAACGCTTCCGCGACGAGGCGGTAGGAACGGAGGCGGGCTTCGAAGCTGTGCGTCATGGTCACGATCAGAAATTCGTCGACGCCGAGCCGCTCGCTCATGCCGAGCAGCTTGCTTCGCACCGTCTCCGGAGAACCGATGATGCGGTTTTCGCGAATGGCGCGAATGCGCTCGCGATCGTAATCGGTGTACGGATATTTCGTCGAGAACTCGACGGAAGGGAAGGCGGAAAGCAGCTTTCCCTGCTCCAGCGAAAGAAAGAACAGGTCCGAGCCGGTCGCGAGCCGGTCGGCCTCTTCATCGGTATCGGCGCAAATGACCAGAACCGCGGCAAGCGCCTTCGGCTTTTGGTTGAGCATGGAAGGCTTGAAATAGTCGCGGTACATCCTTAAGGACACTTCGCTTCCCGGCACGCCGAAAAACTGGGCGTACGCGTACGCGGTTCCCTTGGCGGCCGCGATTTGCGCGCTGCCGTAGCTGGAGCCGAGCAGCCACAGCTCGGGCGCCGTCGGCACCGTGGGGGCGGCGAGCAATCCGGCAAACCGGTGGTCCCGCGGCAAGGTCTCGTGCAAGTATGCGGTCAGATCATCCACCTGCTCCGGATAGTTGTCCATATCCATCCGCTTCCCTTCCTGGAGCGCGCGGGTCGAAAGCGGCATGCCGCCGGGGGCGCGGCCGATGCCGAGGTCGATGCGTCCGGGGTGAAGCGCTTCGAGCAGGCGGAAGTTTTCGGCGACTTTGTAGGCGCTGTAATGAGTGAGCATGACGCCGCCGGAGCCGACCTTGATTTTTTCCGTCTTTGCCGCCACGTGGGCGATCAGCACTTCGGGACTGGACGAGGCCAGCGCCTTCATCGAATGGTGTTCCGTCACCCAAAACCGGCTGTAGCCGAGCCGTTCTGCTTCCTGGGCGAGCAAGGTGGTTTCGGCCAGCGTCTGCGAAGCGTCCCGCCCCTGGCTGATATGCGTCTGGTCCAGCACCCCGAGCTTTAACGCCATGTTATCGCCACCTCGTTATAAGTTTGATGATTATCGAACATTCGTCGTACTTCATTGTAGAGACAAATGGTTGCAGTGTCAAACCGGATGGACGTCCTTGCTGAGGGAGGTCGCGCAAAGCTTCCCGTCACGGTCCCAAATCGGCCGGCCTTTCCCGGTTATTTTTCCCACTCCACCTTCCGGTAAGCTTTCAGCGAACCTTTCAGTCAACTTTTCAGCAAAACGGCTGCGCGCCTATATTGGAAAAATCCAACCAAATTCGCCGTTCAGGCGCCGGAAGCCGGTCTATGTTGGATATACCGACGAAGACGGTTCGGAAGCCATCCCGGATACGGACTTCCAATCACAAACAACCAATAGGGAATGTCAACGGGTCAGTCGTTCGCGGAAAAAACGGCCCGGACGGTTCGCTGCGGAACCGCGGGCCGTTCGGTTATGCGCGTTCGGACCTCGCCAGGTCGATTCGCCGTTCAAATAACGGTAAAACGGGGCATCGGCCCAGAAATCGTAACGGATGACATCCACCGTCGGGTCGATCTGCTTGAAGCCGTTTGCGACGTCGGCCGATTTTTCCTTCAAGGAGAACGATTGGGCGTAATAATAACCTTTTTGGATTTTGTTGTTGGCAATAAGCCGGTAATCCGTCAATTCGGTCATAGAGTAGTAGAGCGGCTGCCACCAGGAGCGCTGCGATCAGACCAGCGAGAGCGAGTCGATAAAGTTTGCGTCGAAGCGGCTGTCCTTCAGGTTGTACCCGGTGACGAGATTCCGCTCCAGCGCTTCGTCCACAACCGCTTGCAGCTTTGATATGTAGGAATTGAGTGGATCGTATCACCGTTACCGGCGCGTGTCAATGCGGGTCCTTCTTGTTAATCCGCAAAAAATCTGGGACAATAAGAGCCGGAACGCTGCGTGCAAATGCGATGAAAAGAGGCTTGAACATGAAGAAGGATTCCATTTACGGATTGACATACGAACAATTGGCGGCATGGCTGTCGGACAACGGGCACAAGCGGCACCGGGCTTCCCAGGTGTGGGATTGGCTGTACCGGAAGCGGGTGACGGATTTTGCCGATATGACCGATGTCCATCCGGACTGCATCCGGCTGCTGCAAGAGCATTTCGCCATCTTGACCGCAAGCGAACATACGCGGCAGCAGTCGGCGGACGGGACGGTCAAGTTTCTGTTTCGGCTGAACGACGGCAACTTGATCGAAACCGTGCTGATGCGCCATAAATTCGGCCTGTCGGTTTGCGTGACGACCCAGGTGGGCTGCAACATCGGATGCAGTTTTTGCGCCAGCGGCCTGCTTGCCAAAAGCCGCGATTTGACCGCCGGCGAAATCGTGGAGCAAATCATGAACGTGCAGCTGTACCTGGACCGTGCCGGACAGGGGGAACGGGTCACCCATGTCGTGGTGATGGGGATCGGCGAGCCGTTCGACAATTTTCAAAACATGGCCGATTTCGTGCGCATCATCAAAGACCACAAGGGGCTTGCCATCGGGCCGAGGCATATTACGGTTTCGACGAGCGGGCTTGCCGACAAAATCGTCGAATTCGCCGACAGCGACTTGCAGGTCAATCTGGCGGTTTCGCTGCATGCGCCCAACAACGAGCTTAGGACGCGCATTATGAAAATCAACCGCGCCATCCCGATCGAGAAATTGATGCAGGCTATCGACTACTATTTGGAGCGCTCGAAACGGAGAGTGACGCTGGAGTATATTTTGCTGAAGGACGTCAACGACCGCAAGGAGCATGCCGCCGAGCTGGCGGACCTGATCGGGCACCGCATCCGGCAGGTGACGGTGAACCTCATCCCTTACAATCCCGTCGACGAGCACAGCCAGTATCAGCGGAGCGAGCCGGAGTCGATCCGGGCGTTTTTCGACGTTTTGAAAAAGCGCGGCATCAACTGCACCGTCCGCATCGAACACGGAACGGACATCGATGCCGCCTGCGGCCAGCTGCGAAGCAAGCAGATCCGCGGCGGCGCCGACCGGGACCGGCTGGTCGTCGGGTGATGCAACCTTTTGCCGGACACGGCATCGGCGTCTCGGTTTCGGCCGGCGCGAAAAAACCGGGGGACCGGGTTGACGCTTCGATTCACGTCATCGAACCGGCCAAAGCGCGGGATATTCTGACCCGCACGATTCGCTGCAAGTTGACGGAGCGGAAACGGGACGGCGCCTATCTCCGGACGGTCGCGGAAAGCACCGAGCGGCTGACCGACCTGAACAGCTACTCCAGCTTCAGCACAGCTCCCGGAGAAGGAGGGAGCCTGGTACTACCTGACCGCCGAAATTTTGAGCGGGGAGCAGGTGGAGGATACCGCGCTGGGCGCGCTCGAAGTGCCGGTTCAGGAAGTCAAAGCCGAGCTTACGCTTGACCGGCCCGCATACCCGGGCAGCGGCGATATCGTCGTCACGCTGCGCAACAATGGGCCGACGACGCTATTCTACGGTCTGGACTACCGCCTCGAGCACCGGGATGGCGACATTTGGACCCCCGTTCCGATGGAAGAGAACGCGGCCGTTCCGGCCATCGGCATTGAGCTCAAGGCGGGGGGCGCTTGGAAGCAGAAGATCCGGGTAACGGATTTGCCGTCCGGCGAATACCGCATCGCCAAGGACGTCGAAGGGAAAGGCACATTGATCCGAAAGACGCTGACGGCCGGATTTCGGGTGGAGCCGCAAGAGACGGCCAAGTAGAACCGGACACGGCTTCCGCCGCCGAGGCCGCCCAGAAGCCCTGCGCATTGGCAGGGCTTTTATTTGTCGCGCGGGGATCGAGTCCGGGGTCGGACTCGGACTGCGGCATCTGATCACGATCAAAACAAAATTCCAAAATGACAAATAAATTTCAAAATTAAATTTTAGTAAGTTTCGTGAAATTGCCAGTTTTTATCTATTTTTGTCTTGTGTTTTCAGAAAAATGCGCTTAATATTAAATTGAATTTTGTTAGGTGTAGCTTATTTTTGCGGCGGAAATTTAGGATGTTTAGCCAGTATACTTTATGGGCGAGTAGGGGAAACGCATGGCGATCAACGACAACGTTTTAATCAAAATACGGGACATGAAGGACAGCCTGACCCCGGTGGAGAGAAGGGTGGCGGACTATATCCTCGCCAATGTGGAGGAAATTCCGCATCTTTCCGTCAAAAGCCTCGCCCAGCTCAGCAAGACGAGCGACGCCTCCGTGCTCCGCTTTTGCAAAACGATGGGGTACAGCGGCTACCGCAGTTTTATCGTCAGCATATCGGCTTCGCTGGGGTCGATGGAGGACGAGCAGAAGGACCAGTACACCGATATTCAGCCGGGCGACGATCTGTCCGTCATCATCTCCAATATTTCGCGCAACAACTGCAAATCGATCGAAGACACCTTGAGCGTCATCGACCGCAATGAAGTCGCCCGCGCCGTCGAAGCGCTGCGTACGTGCAACCGCATCGTGCTGTTCGGCATCGGCGCTTCCGGTCTTGTGTGCAAGGATGCCGAACAGAAGTTTTCCCGCATCAACAAAATCTGCCACGCCTATACCGACGGGCACAGCCAGCTGACGGCCGCCACGCTGATGGGGAAAGGCGACGTGGCGATCTTCGTCTCCAACTCCGGAAGCACGGCGGATATTCTCGACGCGCTGGACATCGTCAAGAAGAACGGCGCCAAGACGATCGCCATCACCAAGTACAACAAGAGCGAGCTGGCGGAAAAATCGCAGATCGTGTTGAGCATATCGACGCCGGAGCTGACGTTCCGCAGCGGGGCGATGGGATCGCGCATCGCGATGCTCACCGTCATCGACATGCTGTTCGCGGGCGTCGCCAGCGCGGAATACCAGAAGGTCAAACGCTATTTGACCAAGACGCACAACATTCTGGCAAGCAAGCATCGCAAATAAAATCAGGCCAGTCGGCTAACGCCGGCCCGGAAGAGGGCCGGCTTTTTTGCGTTTTTCTTCGGATTGCCGGCGCCGGAATTCATGAATAATATTACAAAAATAAATTTTAAACTAAAATTTTATTTCAGAAAGTATTGACGGAACCATTTTCTCCCTTTAATATTAACCTAACTAACGAGATGGAGATAAGCAAAAGCCGGCAAGCGGACCGGCACATCTTTCGAGGGCAGGAGAGAAGGAACCGACATGAACGAATATCTTGCGGGACTGATCACGGAGGAAATCAATCCGGATACGCAAATGATCGACGAATGCTCGACAGAGGAAATGCTTCGGCTCCTCAACCGGGAGGACGCCAAGGTTCCCGCCGCCGTGGCTGCCGAAATTCCGCAAATTGTGAAAGCGGTTGATATTCTTCACCGTCTTCTGAAGAACGGAGGAAGAATGATCTATATAGGAGCTGGCACTTCGGGGAGGCTAGGCGTTCTGGACGCATCCGAGTGCCCGCCCACCTTCGGCGTGGACCCGTCGCTTGTGCAGGGGCATATCGCCGGAGGGGACATGGCTTTACGAGTAGCCGTCGAAGGCTGCGAAGACGATGCAGAGGAGGGGATCGCGTTAATCGAGCGGTGCGGGGTGACGGACAAGGACGCCGTGATCGGCATTTCCGCGAGCGGCAGCGCCGCGTTTGTCATCGCCGGCCTGAAGAGGGCGGCCGAGCTGGGAGCGGCGACGATCGGCGTCGTAAACAATAAAAATTCGAAATTATCAGAAGTTTGCGACGTTTGTATCGCTCCCGTCGTCGGGCCGGAAGTGATCATGGGCTCGACCCGCTTGAAAGCCGGCACCGCGACCAAGCTTGTGCTCAACATGCTCACGACTTGCACGATGGTGAAGCTGGGCAAGACGTACAACAATCTGATGGTCGATTTGAAGGCAAGCAACAAGAAGCTGTATGACCGGTCCATACGCATTATTAAGGCCGCGACCGGCGCAGACGCCGAAACGGCGACCGAATTTTTGCACAAGGCTTCGATGAATTGCAAGCTGGCAATCTTGATGATCAAAACCGGGTTGGGAGCGGAAGAAGCCGAACAGGCTCTGCTCAAGTGCGACGGCAATCTGAAAGCGGCCATACGTACATACACGACAGTCGTTTAAGCCCGCCGCTTCCGCCCGCAAGTCCAAATCGAATGGATAACCAAAGGGGAGGACGATTGGAATGGCAAGAAAGTTTCGCGTATTAGCATCGGTATTGGCTTTATCCGTATCGCTGTCGGCGCTGGCGGCGTGTTCGTCTAAAGGCGGCGACGCTTCTTCGAGCCCTTCCGGCACGGCAAGTCCGAGCGCGGGCGCGTCGGAAGCGAAAGACACCATTACCGCGCTGTTGCCGCCGGTTTCCGCGAACTATCAGAACAACTTCGAACAGATGGCGAAGGACTTTAACGCCCTGTATCCGAATCTGACGCTCAAGATCGAACCGGCCAGCTGGGAAGATATGACGCAGAAGCTGGATACGCAGGTGAACGCAGGAAGCCCGCCGGACATCGCCTTCATCGGCTCAGACGGCATTTCCAAGTACGTGCAGCAGGGCATGCTGATGGACATTACCGACGTGGCGACGCCCGACATGATCAACGATTTCGATAAGGCGCCGCTGGAATACATGAAGAAAGGCGACGGCCTCTACGGCTTCCCGGCGTATATGGAAATCCACGCGCTGGGCGGCAACAAGCAGTTCCTCGAAGAAGCCGGCATCGATTGGAAAAACGTGCAGAAAAACGGGTGGACGTACGAGGAATTCCGCGAGGCGATCAAAAAAGGCGTCGTCAAGGAAGGAGACAAAACGAAGCGCTACGGCTTCGTGTTCGCCAACGCCGGCGTGACGTCCAAGGACTATTTGAATATTCTCATCAAAAACGCGGGCATGCCGTCTGCGTTTACGCAGGACTTGAAATACGCCTATACCAGCAAAAACTATCTGGAAGTGCTGAAAGCGGTACGGCAGTTGATCGACGACGGTTCGATGCCGAAAGAGCTCAGCTCGGTCGACGCGGGCAAGCGCTGGAACATGTTCCTGACCGGGCAAACGATGATCACCGGCAAAGGCCTTGCGACGTTCGAAAACTCTGCCAACAAGAACAACGAAAAGCTCAAAGCCAATGACGGCAGCGCCGTCGAAGGCAGCATTCCGGTCGAGTACATCGTCCTGCCCGTTCCTTCGTTCCTGGGCCAGCCTCCGGTGTCCTCCCCGGCGGTCGACGGCTACGTTACATTCCGCGGCAAAAAGGAGCCGACGCCCGAGCACAAGGCGAACGTTGTCAAGGCGGCGTACTTCCTGGCCAGCGGCAAAGTGGCGGCAACGACCAACAACGAGCTGTTCGTCGCGCATATTACCAAGAGCGGCAGAGAAGCCGCGAAGAGCATGACGGTCAACCGAAATCCGGACAACGTGGCGGCTGTCGAAGTGCTTCTGTCCCATGCGGCCCCGGCCCGTCCCGACATTCCGGTCGAACTGGGCGCCAAGGCGATCAAGCTCGAGGACGAGGTCATCATTCCGAAATTCCAGGCGCTGCTTGCCAATGAAATTACCCCCGAGGACATGTACGAGGCGGTCAAGAACGCTGCGATCAAGGAATTCGGTCAGGACGGCGTCGTGCAAGATTAACGGAAGTTCACGGAGGACAGCCGCGGGTATTCCGCCGGCGGCCGTCCTCCGCGTTACGGGGAACGGGGAAAGGAGTCAGGCAATATGGCTCGGCTGTCAAAAGGCATAAAGAAGCGAAAGATCCATGAAGACGGAGCTTGGGCCTATGCGTTCATCGCGGTGGCGCTGGTGGTGTACGCGATGTTTACCGCATACCCGGTCGTCAGCGCGTTTTTGATCAGTTTCGAAGAATACAAACCTCTGGGCTCCACCTTTGTCGGCTTTGAAAATTACGCCAACACGTTCGGCGACGCGCTGTTCTGGAAAGCGATCCGAAATACGATCGTCTATACGGCGCTTACGGTGCCGGTCGCCCTTGTCATTTCCTTTGCCGTGGCGATTTTGATTTTGCCGTTCAAAAAATGGCTGCAAACCGCCTTCAAGGCGGTGTATTATTTGCCGGCCGTCGCGTCCGGCGTCGCGCTTTCCGTCGTCTGGCTGTGGATTTTCGATCCGCTGCCGTCCGGGATTCTGAACCGGATGATCGGCCTGTTCGGCATCGAAAACCAGAACTGGCTGGGCTCCAGCGCGACATCGATGTTTTCCCTCGTGCTCATGTCCTGGCTGTCCAGTCACGGAACGAGCATCATCATCTATCTGGCTGCGCTGCTCGGCATCGACAACAGCTATTACGAAGCGGCGGAGCTGGACGGAGCGTCCTTTCTGCAGAAGCTCTGGCACATCGTCATTCCGTTTCTGAAGCCGACGACCTTGTTTCTGCTTGTCACGGGCGTGATCGGCTCCTTCCAGGTGTTCCAGAACGCCTATCTGATGACGGGCGGGGGACCGGACAACGCGACGACGATGGTGGGGCTGCTGATTTTCAACAATGCCTTCAAATATTTCGAATTCGGCGAGGCGGCCGCGCAATCTCTGATTCTCGCGCTGATCATTGCCGTCATCTCGTATTTCCAATTCAAATTCCTGGGTAACGACGTAGAGTACTAAGAGGAGGGGCGAACGGCATATGGCGTTATACAAACAGCATTCCGGCAACAAGCTCGTCAAATACGTCCGGAACACCGCGATTGCGGCTGCCCTCCTCGTATTTGCGGTCGCGACGTTGTTTCCCATCTACTTCATGATCATGTCATCGTTCGGCGATCCCGTCGAGGCCGGGGCCGTCAGCTATTCGCTCTGGCCGAAAAAAATTTCCTTCGATTCTTACCGGTTTTTCTTCGATTACAGTCCTCACTCGTTCAAATGGCTGCTTAACTCGCTTATCGTGGCCGCGTCCGTCATGGTGACCAACGTCGTGTTCGCAAGTCTTGCGGGCTACGCCTTCTCGAAAATCCGCTTCAAGGGCCGGAACGTGCTGTTCTCCGTGCTTCTGTGCGCCATGATGATTCCGTATCAGGTCACGCAGGTTCCGCTGTATATTCTCGTCGTCAACATTTTTCAAATCGAAAATACGTACAGCGCCCTGATTTTGCCCGGCCTGGTGACGGTGTACAACATCTTCCTGGCCAAGCAGTTCATGGGGTCGATTCCGACCGAGATTATCGAAAGCGCCAAGGTGGAGGGCTGCAACCAGCTGCAGATCTTTACGATGGTGATTTTGCCGCTGTCCAAAACGGTGCTCGCCGTCATGGCGATTCTCACCTTCATGGACAACTGGAATACCTTCTTCTGGCCGTTTCTGGTAACCAATACGATGGAAATGCAGACGATTCAGGTCGGATTGAAAAATTTCCGTTTCGCCAATACGACGTATTTCGCGCCGATGATGGCGGGCGCCACCATCTCCGCGCTTCCGATGTTCGTTCTGTTTTTCAGCTTGCAGAAATATTTTCTCGAAGGCGTTACCGTCGGCGCGGTGAAAGGCTGAGGGTGGAAGGCGGATGAACGCTACATATAGGCAAACCAAACGCCGCTATGCCGTGGGCCTGATGTCCGGCACGTCGGTCGACGGGATCGACGCGGCCGTCGTCGAAATCATGGAAACTCCCGGCGATCGGCTCCGGGTCAGGCTGGTCGCTTTTGAAAATAGGCCGTATCCGGCCGAAGCCAGAGAAGAGATTTTCGCGCTGTTCGATCCGCGGGAGGCGACGATCGACCGGGTCGGACGCCTGAACGTCTGGCTGGGCGAGCTGTACGCCGAGGCGGCGCTTTCGGTCATCGCGGCGGCCGGACTCAAGCCCGGGGACATATCGGTCATCGGCTCCCACGGGCAAACGATCCTTCACGCCCCGGAAGTCCGGCGCGAGGGCGGCTACGAGCTGCGGTTCACCGTCCAGATCGGGGAAGGAGCGGTCATCGCCGCAAGGTGCGGCATCCCGTGCGTCACCGATTTCCGCGCGGCCGATATGGCGGCCGGCGGACAGGGCGCGCCGCTTGTTCCGTTTACGGAGTATTTGCTGTACCGGGAAGAAGAACGGACGCTGCTGCTGCAAAATATCGGCGGCATCGGCAATATGACCGTCCTGCCCGCCGGCTGCGCGCCGGACCAGGTGATTGCCTTCGATACCGGTCCGGGCAACATGCTGATTGACGGGCTCGTATCGCGGCTTTATCCGGGCAAGAACATGGATGCGGGCGGCGGAATTGCCCGAAGGGGACGCGTCGATCCAGAGCTTCTGCAATGGCTGCAACAGGAGGACTACTACCGCTTGCCGCCCCCCAAATCGACCGGCAGGGAGCTGTTCGGCTCGGCATACGTCGACAAGCTGCTTGCCGTCATGCGGGAGCGCGGCCTGTCGGCGGAGGATGCGATTGCGACCGTCACGTATTTGACGGCATGGTCGATCGGCGACGCGTACCGCCGCTTTGTCCGGTCCCGCCATCCGGCGGACGAGATGCTCGTCGGCGGAGGCGGAAGCTACAATCCGGTTCTGCTCGATTTTCTCCGGCGGGAGATGGAGCCGATGGGCGTGAACGTGCGGACGCAGGAAGAAGCCGGCCACAACAGCGACGCCAAGGAAGCCGTTGCCTTCGCTTTGCTGGCGGACCTGGCCATGGCGGGGCGTCCGGGCAATCTCCCTTCCGTTACGGGAGCGCGGCGGCCGGTTGTGCTGGGGAAAATCTCGTATTGATTCCGGAAGAAAGGAGGCGCCGCGTCATGATCGCAGCCTGGGACCGGCGATACGCCGGGGAGACGATCGCGTTGTGGAACCGGGAAGCCGTCATGGACGGGTACAAGGAGCTGACGGAGGAAAGCTTTGACCGCATTTTTTTGTCCAATCCGTATTTCGATTCCGGCAACGCTTTCGTGCTGCTGGATGCCGGCGGCAGGGTGAAGGGGTTCGCATGCGGCTGCACGGGCGACGACCTGCCGCTTGGGGATACGGCGGGTTATCTCACCTGCATCGTCCTATCAGGCGACTGCAAAAACGACGAGCACTTCGGTCGGATGCTGGAAGCGTTGGAGCGGCGTTTCCGGCAGCTCGGCAAAAAACAGGCGGAGGTGTTGTTTTTCAATCCGATGCGGCTTCCGTGGTACATTCCGGGCACGCCGGGACACGAGCATAACAATGCGCCCGGCGTTCCGGTCGACAGCGCGCTGCATCGGTTCCTGCTCGGCAACGGCTATGCGGAACGGACCCGGGAGAACGCGATGTACCTGCATTTGTCGGGCTTTGCGATTCCGGACGAGATCGCGGCCAAGGAAGCCAAGGCCGCCGCGAGCGGATACTCGGTCGGACTGTTCGATCCGGCGAAGCACAGCGGGGTAGCGGAGATGTTGGTGGGGCTGAACAATCCACTGTGGCAAAAGGAAGTCGCGTCGTGTACGGCGGAGGGCAAACCGGTGGTGGTCGCCTCGCGCGGAGGAACGGTCGTCGGATTCGCCGGCCCGGTCGTTCGTCAGGACAACGGGAGGGGCTACTTCGCCGGAATCGGGGTGCATCCCGATCACGAGGGGCACGGACTGGGGACGATTTTGTTTTTCCGGTTATGCGAAGCGTTCCGGGACATCGGAACGGAGTACATGTCGCTTTATACCGGAAGCGGGAACCCGGCCATCCGGATTTACGAGAAAGCCGGGTTCAAAACCGTCAAACAATTTGCGGTGATGCGAAAGGAGCTTGCGCGATGAGCGAGCAAAAGACCACGATTTTGGCGATCGGCGGACACGTCGGCGATATGGAGCTGACGGCGGGCGGGGTGCTGGCCAGCCATTCGCTGAAAGGCGGCCGCATCGTCACGCTGGCGCTGACGGCGGGTGAGCGCGGCGTTCCGGAAGGCCGGGAAGTCGGGGAATACCGCAAGCAGAAAGTGCGGGAGGCAAAGGCGTTCACGGACATGCTGGGCGGCGAGGCGATCGTCTTCGACGTGCCCGACGGAGAACTGCAAAATACCGAAGAAATGCGGCTTCGCGTCTGCGACGTCATTCGCCGGGTACGGCCGGACGTCATCATCACCCATTACAAGAGCAGCATGCACAAGGATCACAACACGACGCACCTCATTGTGGGCGACGCGCGCTACTATGCGGCGCTTGCGCCGCTGAAGCGGGAGCTGCCGGCCTTTTTCGCCTCCAGGCTTTACTATGCCGAGAACTGGGAGGATGCGGTCGACTATAAGCCGTACATCTACGTGGGTTTCGATCAGGAAGCGTACGACTTGTGGGTGAAGGCCGTATCCCAGCACTGGTTCGTGACCGGAAGCCAATCGTTCCCTTATTTGGAATATTACAAGCACCTGGCGCGGGTTCGCGGCATCGAAGCGCGGAAGATGTACGCCGAGACGTTTATGGTTCCGCCGGAAACGATACGCGTGCTGAAAGACGAGCTGTAGAAAAAAAGGGGTTGTCGGCATGGTTCGAAACGGGATCGATCGCATCGGGAAATACGCCCATTTGTTCAAAGGAAAACGAGTGGGCCTCATTACGGCGCCGACCGGCTTGAACGCCGATTTTGTCTCGACCATTCAGATTTTGCACGAGAACTTTAACCTGACCGCGCTGTTTTCGCCGGAGCATGGCGTGCGCGGCGATATCGAGGCGGGCGGCGAAGTCGGCACGTATACCGACCCGATAACGGGCGTACCGGTATACAGCCTGTATCGCAAAGACTCCAAGCGCATGACCCGGGACATGCTGGATGCGGTCGATGTCGTCGTGTACGACATTCAGGATGTCGGCGTCAGGTATTATACGTTCATCTATACGATGCTCTATGCGCTGGAAGATTGCGCGAAGGCCGGCAAGGCGTTTGTCGTGCTGGACCGCATCGATCCGCTGGACGGGCTGACGGTGGAAGGGAATATTTTGAAGCCGGGGTATCTGTCGTTTGTCGGCAACTATCCGCTCACGGTCCGCTACGGACTGACGGCCGGCGAGGTGGCGTTGATGGCGAACGAGCAGATGAACTGGAACGGCAAGCTGCACGTCGTTCCGTGCGAAGGCTGGGAGCGGCGGATGCTGTTTCCGGAGACGGGGCGGATCTGGGTGCATCCTTCGATGGGGATTCCCCGTTTCGAAACCGCGTTGCTTTACGCCGGAACCTGTCTGTTCGAAGGCACTAACCTGTCGGAAGGCCGGGGCACGACGTTTCCGTTCGAGATGATCGGGGCGCCGTTTATCGAGCCGCAGCGGCTTGCGGACGAAATGAACGGCCGGAAGCTGCCCGGCGTCCGGTTCCGCCCGGTTTATTTCAAACCGACGGCATCCAAGTTCCGGGGCGAGCTGTGCGGAGGCGTTCAGCTGTACGTTACGGATGCTCGCGCCGTTCGCCCGCTCGAGACGGGCATTACGCTATTGTATACGATCAAGCGCCATTATGAGCCGTTCGCCTTCTTGCCGCCTGTCAAAGAGGGTTCCAGGCCGTTTATCGACTTGCTGTGCGGAGACAGCCTGTACCGGGACGATTCCGTCGGGATGGAGGCGCTGCTGGAGCAATTCCGGGAAGAGAGCCGGCAATTCGCACGGATCAAGCGGCAGTATCATCTGTATGATTGAAGGCAGAAAGAGGGGCGGAAAATCCGCCGTTTTGGTGAAAGACCAAATGACATGGATGGGGCGATCAGGGATGAATCAATTGTCGCTGCGAGACAAAATCGGCCAGTTAATCGCCACCGGATTTCCGGCGACCGACATCACCGGCGATCTGAAGCGGCTGGTCGAGGAATACCGCGTCGGAAACATCATCTTGTTTTCCCGCAACGCGGAGAGCGTTGCGCAGTTGAAGGCGCTTTGCGGCAGCCTGCGGCGGCTCATTGTCACGCATACCGGGCTTCCGCCCCTGATCTCCATCGATCAGGAGGGGGGACGGGTCACCCGTCTGCCCGAGGAAGCGACCAACGTTCCCGGAGCGATGGCGATCGCCTCGACCGGCCGGCCGGAACTGGCCTATGCCGCCGGCCGCATCACGGCGCGCGAACTGCGCGCGCTCGGGATCAATTTTAATCTGGCGCCCGTATTGGACATCAACAACAACAGGCTGAATCCGGTGATCAACGTTCGCTCGTACGGGGATACGGCCGAGACGGTGGAACAATACGGCTTGCTTATGCTGCAGGGACTCAAGGACGGAGGCGTGCTGGCGTCCGTCAAGCATTTTCCCGGTCATGGGGATACGTCGGTCGATTCCCACCTCGGACTTCCGGTGATCGACAAATCCCCGGAACAATTGGCGGAGCTGGAGCTGAAGCCGTTCGCGGCCGCCATCGCGCGCGGTGCGGAGTGCATCACCACCGCCCACATTTTGTTTCCCTCGCTCGAGCCGGATCGGGTTCCGGCCACGATGTCAAGAGCGATCGTGACCGGCCTGTTGAAGCATAAGCTGGGTTACAACGGGCTGATCATCTCCGATTGCCTGGAGATGGACGCCATCCGGAACGTTTTCGGCACGGCGGAAGGAGCGGTCGGAGCGCTGAAGGCCGGGGTTCACCTGCTCTTTATCAGCCATACCCCGCAGCTTGTCATGGAAGCCGTGGAACGGATCGAGCAGGCCGTGCAGTCCGGGGAGTTGCCTTTGTCCGTTGTCGACGAAGCCGTGGAGAAAGTGCTTTACTATAAGAAGAAATATGGCGCGGACGCGGCGCCGGACCTTTCGGTTGTCGGCTGCGAGGCGCACCGCCGGTCGGCGGAGGCGATGAGCCTCGAAAGCATTTGCCACGTCGGCGGGACGCTGACGCCGCTTGAGAAGAATGCCGCGGACACAATCTTTGTCGGCTGTAGTCCGTACCGTACCGATATGGCGTCGAGCAGCGTCAGTCCGGCCTTTTCGTTTCCGGAGGCGATGGCCGAAGCCTTTTCCGCGCCGTTTGTGCTGACGGGCATCGATCCCGGCGGGGACGAGATCCGGCAAGCGGTGGAGCGGGCGAAAGGATACAAACGGGTTGTGATCGGGCTGGTGAACGGACGGGAGCATCCGGGCCAACTGGAGCTTGTGGAGCGGTTCCGCAAAGAAGGGCATCGGGTGACGGCGGTTGCGCTGGGGAAGCCTTACGATCTTGAACGGCTGAATAAAGACGTATGCGCGATTGCCGCATTCGAGTATACGCCGCTGGCGATCAAGTCGCTGATCCGGATTCTGGGCGGCGAAGCCTCGCCTTCCGGCAGAATCAGCGTTGCCCTGGAGAACGGAGACGTGATGCAGGCATGAAGTATGTGGCCGGCATGGACGGCGGAGGCACCAAGACCGCGGTGACCGTAGCGGATGAAACAGGACGCCTCGTGCGGTCGTTCGCATCCGGGGCGATCAATTATAACGGCCAGGATGAAGCGAGCATCCGGCATAGCTTACAAGAGATGATGGCGCAAATCGCCGACGCCTGCGGCGGACTTGAGCATTGCGCGCATCTGTGCATCGGCGCGGCGGGAGTGAGCCATCCCGCGGTCGACTCCTGGTTGACCGCCGAAGTCAGGGCGTGCGGGTACGAAGGCGGACTGACCGTGACGGGCGACCACGAAACGGCGCTGTACGGCGCATTGGACAGCCCTTGCGGCATTGTCCTCATTGCGGGAACGGGCTCGATCTGCTTCGGCCGCAATGAAGCCGGCAAGACGCACCGTACGGGCGGCGGCGGGCATCTCGTCGATGACGAGGGCAGCGGCTACAGCATCGGCCGGGAGCTGATCGCCGCCGTGCTTAAGGCAAGCGACGGCCGCATTCCGGAAACGGCGATCACCGACATGGTCCATAAGCGGCTGCAGGCGGAATCGGTGCAGCAGATCATCGGCTTCGTCTACGACAAGTCGACGAACAAAAAGGATATCGCCGCTCTGGCGCCCATTTTGTCGGAGGCGTGCGCGTTGGAAGACCGGGCGGCGCTCGCCATTGCTAGCGCAAGCGCCCGCGCTTTGTTCGAGCTGGCCGTTCCCGTTATCACCGAACTAGGCTTACAGGACGGAAGCCTGGCGTTGGCGGGGGGCGTTCTGCTGAACAATGCGTACGTGCGGACCGCCCTGCTGGAGATGCTGCTGCAGAGCTATCCCGGTTTGCGAATCGTTTTGGCGCCGAAAGACGCGTCTATCGGAGCCGTTCGAATGGCGTTGCAACGCTGGAAAGACGGGGACGGCAAGCGGCAAAACGGCGAATGCGATCAACCGTTCCCTTGAACGAAACGCCCTTCGTCTTGCTTTTCGCGGCAAGGGGAGGGGCGTTTTTGCGCCCATAAGAGCAGGGTTGGTCATCGCTTTATGAACGTTTATGGGGCCCGTTATCCCGTTCACTCAGTTCGGAACGTCGTTATGCCGTTCCCTCAGAATAGAGCGTCGCTATCCCGTCTGCGCATGACGGAGCACGCTATCCCGTCCGCGCATGACGGGGCACGTTATCCCCTCCGCTCAGGATGGGCGCTTATATGTCGCGTTTTCCTGTCTTTTATGCGATATCCCCTTTCTTCAGGAGAGGTTGGCGTTTCCGCAATATCCCTTCGCTTCAGGAAAGGTCGGCATTTCCGGGATATCCCTTCTGTTCAGGAGAGGTTGGCCATAGCCGCGGTATCCCTTCTGTTCAGGAGAGGTCGGTCATTGCGGGGATATCCCTTCGCTTCAGGAATGATCCAGAATCGGAGCCTTTTACGTCGAGGGCATCCTACGCCCTTTCCCCTAGGGCAAAGGAACGGCTGCGGCAGAGGACAAGTTCACAGCCCATCTCTCAGCCCATTTCCTGAACGGAAGGGATACCATATAAAAGGGAGGCCCGGAACGTATTTGCGTTGCCAGGCCGTTTAGAGGAACACTGACCCAAATATGAATCTCGCGAATGAGTCTGTCGTCTTCCAAATTTTCGAAAAATACTCCCTTTTAACCAAATCATAGGTTATACTGTATATACGAGAAAGAAAAATGAAGATTTTGTCATTCGGAGGAACGCCGTGTCTTCGTTGGCATTTATCTTGATTTCCATTGTCGAATATATCGGCGTGCTCGTGGCAATTCTAGCCTTGTTCCGTTACCCGGTGACGCATTATTGGCCTCAAATCGTGTTTACTTCCTTTTTCTGCTCCATTCTTTCCTACATCGTCATGATTTTGTACGATTTGACGCTTGCACCGATCATTCAGATGTTTTTTCTCGCGTTATGTTTTTGGTTGCTGTTCGATACGCCTTTGATCTGGAGTTTTGTCTTATGCTCATTTGGTATAGTTTACGCCGTTTTTCAGGGCATCGTCATGGTCATAGCGGTCAGCATCGGATTTGCCACTCCTGCATCCTTGGAAAATAAGATGAGTATTGAAATCTATACCGTGCAGATTGTTTGTGCAGTCGTTTGCTTCTTTCTCGGCATGTATTGGCAGAGAAAACGAATCGGATTTTTATTTGTTCCGACTTCGCGAGAAGCACCTTTTGATTGGAGCAAAATGAACCGGCAACTCGTGTTTATCAGCTTGGCTTCATTTCTTTCCATGAGTTCCATGAGTATTGCTTATGCTTGTTTTTCATTGTCAAATGTCGAATGGTTCATCGGGCTGTTGGCCATGTTGGCAGTCGTTTCTATTCTCTTGTTGACTACCATGAAAAGGAAAGATCTCGAGTATGCGGATCAATCCTGGAATCATTGAACGGCTTTCCATATCCGGAGCGAGATACATGAAACAGAACGGCGCGGATCCCAGCATCTCCGAAGGGATTTTGCGGTTTTCGCTGCAGCTATGGATCAGCACCGTTTTCATCTTCGCTTTGACAGCGGCGACGGGCCTTTTGCTTGACAAATTTCCGGAATCGATATTAGCGTTGACGGTCTTGGGCGCGCTCCGTTACTTCTCCGGAGGGTGGCACTTCCGGAATATGGATGCGTGCGTCGTCTTTACGGTAACGGCAGCGACCGCCATTCCCTTCGTACCGCGATTATCCGACGATTGGCTGATCGTTCTTAACTGCATATCTTTGCTGCTGGTATGGCGTCTGGCTCCAACCGGGCATGGCCAGAAGTTCTCCACGGACAAGCAAAAGCGGGTGTTTAAATGGATTTCCGTGACCATTGTGACGATTTCTTTCGCCGCTTTGCATCAAGTTGCTGTTATATCCATGCTGTTTCAAAGTTTGACCTTAATTACATGGAAAGGAGGAATGATGAAATGGTTACGAAAAAATTTGTGAAAAAACTTTCGCTATTCTTGTCCGTTTCTTCGATTACACTCCTTGTATCCAAATTTTTTTACGGCAATCCCAGCGTCGAAGACGTCGAGTAAGGTGGGGGCATGGAATTATTCTCGATCCCGGTGATTTATAGAGAAAGCAAGCATGATCGGGGCGTCCGCGTGCTGCTTCCGCTCGATCACTTGTTGTATTTGCGGGTCATTGGAAAGTGCATTCATTTTTACGGAATTCGCCGTAAGGAAATATACTTTGCATGCGACATTGCAGGATTGGAGAATACTTCTGGATGGCACCGGCTTTGAAGAAGTCGATCGGGGCGTCATGGTGAATACGAGCAAAGTCCGGTATATTTACAGCGATTTGCAGCAAATTCACTTCGGGGAGGAAGCGGAAGGCGTCTTTTGCCCGATTGCCCGGGTGAATATACCGCGTTTTCAGCGTTATTATCCCAAAGTGCAAATACGGAAAAGCGGGGTATTATAGCCCTGCTTTTTTTGTGTATCGAATGCCCGCCTGTATCGAGCGGCATCGATCCCCCGATTGCGCCGGAATGGAAGAATCACCCCGGTCTTCGGCTCATAATCTTTTTTAAGATGGTGAACGCCAATAAGAAGAGGGGGATTTCGTTGAGCTTGCAAGGGAACGACCATGCGGCCGCCTTGTTCGAACACCGGTTTTGGCTGCAGATCCTGGGCGACCACTCGCGGTTCATTCTCGACGCTTTGTCGCCCCGGGAAGAGAACGATATCGCGCGGGCGCGGCGGTTTATCGCCGGGTTCGACCGGCTGCTGCAACAGGCGCGGTCTGCGGAGCCCGGCTCGAGCCTGGATCAACTGAACCAAGCCGCCCATGAGGAAACGTCGGCGCTGCGAGCATTCAAGCTGAATTTGCTGGCCAGGTCGCTGAAGGGGGCAGTGACGATTTCGCTGCCTCCGACCTTTCTCAATCATATGGTCAACGAGCTCGATGAATATGTCCGCATTCTGACCGCCTTGCTGTCCGGGCAGCCGGTTCCGGTCTATCATCCGCTTCATCACGATCTGCTCTGGCTTCAGGACGCCTACGGCCATGCGGGGTCCATCGCGATGAGTCTGGACCGCATCGAGGCGGATCTGTTGCGCAAAAGCGTCGAATTCGAAAAGCACTTTCAAGCGCTGTATATGAAAGCGGTCGAGATGGCGGGGTTTTTGCGCACGCAGCTGCACGACTTTCCGGCGTTGCGCCGGTTTCACGGACAGATCGACCTGGAAATGGCGCTGTTCCGCAAATTTCTGCAGGAGCTGGAGGAATTGGAGCTGAAAGCGGAGGCGCTCGACATCATCAGCCCGTTGATGCCGGACCATATGGCGCGGGAGGAATGCTACTACCTGATCAAGCTGGCGCAGTTGGGTGCGCTGCCTTTTCCCCAATGCGATCCGGCCAAAGCCCGCGTCGAAGCCTGATCGGGAGCATGCGAAGAACCCGGCAGAAGAACCCGGCAAGAAAAAAGGTTAGGTGATGGTCCGGTTTGCGCAAAGCTGCTTGATCGTTTCATCGGGGCGCCCTCCCGCAGAGGGTGCCCTTCCTTTTTGATTATACAAAACATAACAAAACAGATTGATAAAACGCATATCCCGGTATATAGTGATAATAATTAATTATGATTAGATATAAATAGTTATAAGTAGGTGGTGGTCCGGCGCTTGCGAATGGACGCGGTCAGGTTTCGTACAAAATGCGTCCGGTCAGCGACAAGTCGTAGCCGGAGATCGCTCGAAGCTCGTCTTGAAACGCTGCGGAGTTCAGGATGCGGATGACGGATTCGATCCAATCCCGATTTTCCGGTTTTTTCATGAGGACAAGATCGTACTGCTCCTGAATCAGCGGGATAAAATCAACTTGGCCGACGATGGAAGCCGCTTTTTCGTTTCCGATGCCGACATCCGCTTGACCCGAGGCGACTTTTCCGGCTACGCCCAAGTGATTCGTTTCTTCCGAATCGTAACCGTTCAACTCCTCGGGCCGAATGCCGTGCAGGCGCAGCTGTTCGTCCAGCAAGACGCGGGCTCCGGCTCCTTTCTCGCGATTGACCAGCCGCAATCCCGGCCGCTTCAAATCGGCCCATCCGCTCAGCTTGTGCGGATTCCCCAGCGCAACGTAAAATCCGGCCCGACGCGAGAGCAAGTTCACGACGAGATAAGACGAACCGATGAGCAGCTTGCGAATGTAGGGGAGATTGTATGTTCCGGTATCGCCGTCCCATAGATGGGTGCTGACAATGTCCGCTTCTCCCCGGTACATCGATACCAGGCTGTCGAGACTGCCCGCATACGCGCGAAGCGGCCGGATGCCGGGGATGGATTTTTCCATCTGCTTGGCCAATATGTCCAGGCTGATATCTTGACCGGTAATGACGATCGTCCGGGTTCCGCTTGCCGCAGGCGACGAGGCGGGGGAGGGGGGAACGTCGGATAGGGCCGGCCGTCCGGCCTGCATCGACTCCTTGTTCCGCTGTTTGTACGCTTCCAGGTCGGCGGCGTCCACCCTCATTTGCTTGCCTACCCGGTAGGAGGGCAGTTCGCCTTTTTTGATCAAATCGTATACCGTAAGTTTGGATATTTTCAGAAGTTTGGCGACTTCTTCCGTCGTATAGGACATATCGCTGGACATCGGGAGCCTCCTTTGAGGTTGTCCGCCCGCCGCCACCGCTCTGCGATACCCGACGGACGTCAACCGTTTATGAACCCAGTTTACAATAAAATGAGGCGCGATGTCGCGTGCGTTCATTTTCTTTCGATATACAGATAAAAGTTGGAGGGAAACCGATGGTTAAACCAATGAAAAGTTATGCAATTCTGTGTGTGCTTCTTGCCTTGATGCTTGCGCTGGCGGGCTGCGGAGCGGAGTCGAAACCAGATACGGTCGGCGGCCATGCCGCATCGGCTTCCGAATCGGGCGCGGCCAGCCGGGAGCCGGGGCCGAAGGTGGAGCTGACCGTCTCGGCGGCGGCTAGCCTTACCGACGCGCTGAAGGAAATCCGGCAGGCGTACGAATCCCGACATCCCGATATTAAACTGAATTTGAACTTTGGCGCATCCGGCGCCTTGCAGAAGCAAATCGAGCAGGGAGCGCCGGCCGATTTGTTTCTTTCCGCTTCGGTTCAAACGATGAAGGCGCTCGTCGACAAACACTTGATCGACAAGGAGCGGCAAACAGACCTGTTGGCGAATGAATTGGTCGTTGTCGTTCCGGCCGATGGGAATCCGGCGGTCGAAGGGGTCCAAGAGCTTCGGGACCTTGCGGAGGACGCGGTCCAAAACGTGGCTATCGGCATTCCGGAAAGCGTGCCGGCCGGAAGTTACGCCAAAGAAGCGCTCGAGAACGCCAACCTGTGGGAATCGCTGCAGTCCAAAACCGTTCAGGCGAAGGATGTAAGACAGGTTCTTCAATACGTGGAAACCGGCAACGCCGACGCCGGATTCGTCTATAAGACGGATGCGCTGACTTCGGGCAAGGCGAAGATCGCTTTCGCCGTCGATCCGAATCTTTACACGCCCATCGTCTATCCGGCCGGCGTCGTGAAAGAAACCAAGCATCCCAGGGAAGCCGAGGATTTTTATATGTATTTGCAAACGAAAGAAGCACTGGACGTCTTTGTCCAATACGGATTTTCCGTTCCGTCTAAGACGTGACGCCCATGAACTGGCACGAATTTTGGTCGCCGGTCCGGCTGTCCTTGCAGGTCGCCTTGGTATCCAGCATCGCGGTTCTGGCGCTCGGCATGGGGATCGCCTGGGCGATGTCGCGCAAGCCGTTTAAAGGCAAAACGCTGCTCGAAACGGTTTTCCTTCTGCCGCTAGTTCTTCCGCCGACCGTCGTCGGATTTCTGCTGCTCGTTCTGCTGGGACGAAAAAGCTGGATCGGCCGCTTTATCGAATGGTTGTTTGCCGCACCCGTCGTATTTTCCTGGTGGGCTGCCGTCATCGCTTCGGTCGTGGTCGCCTTTCCGCTGGTCTACCAGACGCTGAAAACCGGATTTATGTCGGTGGACCGGGAACTGGAAGAAGCGGGGCGCTCGATGGGGGCCAGCGAATGGCAAGTGTTCCGGCATATCACCTTCCCGTTAACGTACCGGTCGGCCGTCACCGCGTATATTCTCGGATTTGCCCGCAGCCTTGGCGAATTCGGCGCGACGTTGATGATTGCGGGCAATATTCCGGGGAAAACCCAAACGATTCCGACGGCGATTTACGTTGCCGTCGATACGGGGAATATGACGATGGTCTGGGCCTGGACAGGCTCCGTCATCGCATTTTCGTTTTTTCTGCTCCTGCTCACCGGACCGAAACGCAGCGAAGGGAGCGGTAGGGGCGCATGATTCCGGCGCCAATCGCCTTCTCGATGCCGTCCGGCTTGCCTTCCTGTTTTATTTGGACAAGTATTGGTGTAGAATAGTCTAGAAAAATCTGGAACAAGCGTTTTTTGATTCCCGATTTATTTCTTTCAAAGGAGCTGAGCAAATGGCGATTGATGTCTATCTCAATTTTAACGGCAATTGCCGCGAAGCCGTCGAGTTTTACGCGCAGGTGTTCGGAACGGACAAACCGAAAATGATGACGTATGGCGAAGCGCCGGCAAACCCGGAATATCCGCTCCCGGAAGAAGCGAAGAATTTGATCCTGCACACGCGGCTGAACATTTTCGGAAGCAATGTGATGTTTTCCGACGTTTTTCCCGGCATGCCCTTTGTCGTGGGCAACAATATCAGCCTTGCGGTCGTCACGGACAACCTGGACGAATTGCAATCCGCCTTTCATAAGCTGAAAGAAGGCGGGAAGGTCGAGATGGAACTGCAAGAGACGTTCTGGAGCAAATGCTACGGCAGCCTGACGGACAAGTTCGGCGTGCAATGGCAGTTCAATCTCGGAACGGGAGATTGGTAACGGCACGTCAAGCCATTGGCAGGGGCTATTTCCTCCAAACGGAAGCGTACTTCTTACGATATTTCAAGTCCGCTTCCGTTTCCATTAATTCCAGCGCCTTCTGCCTGACGGTCTCGTCCTGATCCCGATCATAGAGCTTCCGAAGGCCCTGAATGATGTCAAAACGAATCAACGTGCCGTTTTTCTCTTCCGCGCAATTTCGAAATCGTTCCGCAAAACCGTTGAGCAGCAATCCAACTCATTGTAACACCCGAGAAGGATGGAAGACAGTCCGCAGCTGAAACCGCTTAAACAATCTCTTGACAAAGCGGGTAAAACGGATTAGCATGGATGTGTGGGTAATTGGGTGATCCAATTCCATCGGAGTTCGTATACGGAAAGGTAATAACCTATGACCATTAAGAAAATCAAGTATCACCGGGTCTATGAAGATGTGATCGAGCAGATCGAGAATCTGATTCTTGAGGGCAATCTTGCTCCCGGAGACGTATTGCCTACCGAAAGGGAATTGGCTCAAGCGTTCGGAATCAGCCGGGGGACGCTGCGGGAAGCGTTTCGCATCTTGGAACGGGAGGGCCTGATCGAAACCCGGCCGGGGGGCGGCCGCTTTCTCAGCAAGAACCTCAACAAAGCGGAAGACAAGAGCCGAATCATCGAGAATATTGAAAGGGCTACCATTATCGAACTGCTGGAGGCGCGGGAGATTTTCGAAACCGGCATCGTGGAATTGGCGGCAAAGCGGGCGACCGAACAAGATATCCTGGAGATCGAAACCGCTCTGGAAAAGTGGGGGAAGATCGACAGCGACTCGGACGACCCGACCAGCCCCGACCAAGCGTTCCATCTCTCGATCGCAAAGGCGACGCACAATGTGGTTCTAGTCAACCTTATCGATCTTCATATGGATCTTCTGCAAAAAACGTTGAACAAGACTGTCGATATTCCCGGCCGCAAAGACGAGGTGTACAAAGAACACTTCAACATTCTTCAGGCCATTAAAGAGAAAGATCCGTCCAAAGCTAGAGAGGCCATCCTTTATCATCTCAAGCAAGTGAAGCAAAACATTCTGTCGACTACAAATGGGCGATAACGCGTCCATTTGACCGAATTGGACCACCCAATTATCCAAACATATTCAAATCCGAAGGAACCGAAGGTGGCGGATCTTATGGCAAAGGCAAAGGAAGAACTGAAAATATTGGCGCCTTGCGGGATGCTGGGCTACGGTTTTCCGAAATCGTCGTTTATGAAAGGGATGGAACACCGCCCCGACGCGATTGTCGTCGATGCCGGCTCCACCGATGCCGGACCTCATAAATTGGGCGCCGGCACGGCGATTGTCAGCAAGCAAGCCTGCAAGAAGGATTTGGAGCTGATCGTCACGGAGGGAGTCGTAGCGGGCATACCGGTCATCATCGGTTCGGCCGGGGGAAGCGGCGCGAAGGTTCATGTGGAGTGGACCCGGTCGATCATTATGGAAATTCTGCAGGAGCATCAGATCCGCAATCTCAAGATCGCCATCATCTGGGCGGACATTCCTCTCGAGGTGGTGGAAGCCAAGCTTGCCGAGGGGAAATGCGAGCCTTTAGGGCTTGCGGTGAAACCGCTAACAAAGGACCGGCTCCGCGCCACCAACGGCATCGTCGCCCAAATGGGCCATGAACCGATTATGAAGGCGCTGGAAGCGGAGGCGGACATTATCCTTTGCGGACGGGCGTACGATCCGTCGCCGTTTGCGGCTTTTGCCATATACCACGGCTTTGACGCGGCTCTCGCATACCATCTTGGCAAAATATTGGAATGCTCCGCGCTTTGCGCCGAACCGGGGACGACGAAAGACAGTATGCTGGGCATCCTCCGGAAAGATTCGTTCATCGTAAAGCCGCTTAACGAGCAGCGCAGATGCACGGCCGTTTCCGTTGCGGCGCACACCTTCTACGAAAAAGACCATCCGTACATCCTGCATGGGCCGGGCATGGTGCTGAACCTTGAAAACTGCGTATTCACCGAGCGGGGAGACGGCAGCGTAGAAGTGCGCGGCAGCCGGATCGAAGCGACACCCGTGTACAAGATTAAGCTGGAGGGCGCGATGAAGGTGGCTTACCGCACGTTTGTCGTGGCGGGCGTGCGGGATCCGCTGCTGATTGCCCGCATCGAAGAGGTGGAAGAGCTCGTCAAGCAGCAGGTCGCCGAATATTACAGCGAAGTCCCGCCGGAAGATTACCGCATCCATTTCATCAACTACGGGCTAAACGGCGTGCTGGGCGAGCTGGAACCGCACCGCGAGCCGGCGCATGAGCTCGGGATCGTGTTCGAGGTCGTCGCCAAGACGCAGGAGCTCGCCAATGCGGTCTGCAGTTCGGTAAGATCCACTTTCCTGCACTACGGTTATGAAGGAAGAAAATCGACGGCCGGCAATCTGGCCTTTCCGTTTGCCCCCAGCGATGTGCCGTTCGGACCGGTGTACGAATTTTCGGTATACCACCTGATGGAAGTCGCGGACGGGTTGGAGATGTTCCCAATCGAATATATCGAGGTGCGGCCATGAAGCTTTATGATGCAGCGGCGGTGCTGAGAAGCAAGAACAGCGGACCTTTCGAGGTTACGGTGGACGTGCTTTTCGACGATCCCGAAATCTATGACAAGATCAAACGCTCCGGGGTGATCAACGCAGAGCTTGTTTCCAGATTGTACAACATCGCGCCGGAAAGCATAACGCATATCGTCTTCTTTGACCAGGCGCTCGGCTTCAAAATCACGTTCGCAAGGGCGATTTCTTCCGGCACGTTCCTGGACCGGGACGTATACGGCGCCCAGCAGCACGCTCCGCTGATGGATGTGGAAATCGACCTGGGACCGGACAGATAGGGGGTGAACACCATGCAGACGAATTCCAGGCTTCGAAAAATATGGGCCGATAAAACGCTGTATGTCATGCTGCTGCCGGCCGCCGCCTTTTTCTCCGTCTTTCATATCTGGCCGATTCTCGAGATGAGGCTGGCGTTTTACGAATACCGCATCCTCGGCGACCACGTCTATGTCGGATTCAAATATTTCAAAGAGCTGTTCGGCACGCCGATCTTCTCGCAGGTGCTGGCCAATACGCTCATCATCAGCGCCATGAAGATGTTCCTCATCTTTCCGCTTCCGATCCTGTTCGCGCTGATGCTCAATGAGCTCGTGAACGGGAAATTCCGCAAGGCGGTGCAGATTATCTCCTACTTGCCGCACTTCCTGTCGTGGGTCGTGATCGCGGGAATCTGGTTCGAGTTCTTGTCGAAGTCGAACGGGATCGTGAACGACGTCCTCCGGCTGTTCGGCTTCCCGGCTCACGACTTCCTGACGGACAAAACCGCGATCAGATGGGTGCTCGTGGCGAGCGAAGCGTGGCGCAATATCGGCTGGGACTCGATCATCTTCCTTGCGGCGATTCTGGGCATCAACAAAAGCCTGTACGAAGCCGCCTATGTCGATGGAGCGAATCGGTGGCATATGATTACGCGAATCATTTTGCCGCATCTGTACGTGCCGATGGTGACCGTCCTGATCTTGAATGTCGGCTTCATTATGAATGCCGGGCTCGACCAGGTGCTGAACTTTACCAACGCCTCGGTGAACAGCAAGATCGATATCATCGATACGTACGTCTATCGCGTCGGCTTGATCAACGGCCAGTACTCTTTCGCTACG
Organism: Cohnella laeviribosi DSM 21336; assembly: GCF_000378425.1. GTDB lineage: Bacteria > Bacillota > Bacilli > Paenibacillales > Paenibacillaceae > Cohnella > Cohnella laeviribosi. Next base: position 247,546 of record NZ_KB899808.1, read on the forward strand.
ACGGCCAATTTGTTCAAGAGCGCCATCGGCGTCGCGCTGGTGCTGTCCACTCACTTCATATCCAAAAAATTAACCTCTAAAGGCGCCTGGTAATCCGCCAAGGAGAGGAGACTTCAGTTGCATGGCTGTTCGGAATTTCACCGTGTCCAAATTCGTGATCGGACTCCTGCTTGCGTTCATCTCGCTTACGATGCTCGTGCCGATCCTCAATCTGTTCGCCAAGGCGTTTTCGGACCCGAGCAAGGTGCATTTGCTGCACGGTTACGACATCTGGCCCAAAGGCTTCTCCATCGTCCACTTTCAAGTCGTGCTCGGCAATCCGATTGTCGGCCGCTCGCTGTTCAACTCTTTGTTTATTACCATCGTAGGCACAGCCTTAAGCCTCTTCTTCACGACGATCACAGCATATGTGCTCACGAGGAAACATTTAATCGGCAAAACGCCGATCATGGTCGTGCTGATCGTCATCATGATCTTCGAGCCCGGGATCGTGCAGGAATATATGGTCGTCAAGGATCTGCATCTGCTCGACAACCTATGGTCCATGGTCCTCTATCGCACCATCAACGTGTATTACTTGATCATCATGATGCGGTTCATCGAGGAAATTCCCGACGCCTTGCTGGAAGCGGCGAAGATGGACGGGGCGGGGCACCTGACGATCTTTGCCCGGATCGTTCTTCCGCTTTCCCGGATACCGCTGCTGACGATCGGGATGTTCTACGCCGTCGTGAGGTGGAACGAGTTTTTCAAATCCAGCATCTTCTTGTCCAGCCGGGACAATACCGTGCTGCAGGTGCTCCTTAGGCAGTTCGTCGTCGAAGGGGACAGCGCCACGTTGGTCGGGGCCGCCAATCTGCTGGTTAACAATCCGATCGCGCAGCTCGACTTCGGAGCTTTGAAAGCGGCAACAATCGTCGTCGCCATGGTACCGATTCTGATGCTTTATCCCGTTATTCTGAAGTATTACACGAACGGTGTCATGGATGGCGGCATTAAAGAGTAAAAGCAAACACAGCAAAGGGAGGAAGACATCGATGAAAAAAATTTGGATCACACTGGTTGCGGCCTTCATGGTCGCGACGACGGCTTGCGGCACCGCCGGGAAGAAGCCTTCCGCGGACACGGCGCCGTCATCTTCGGCTCAGACGAGCCAGCAGCCGGTGACGATCAGCATCGTAGCCAAGGACTTGCCGGTCGACGATCCCAACTCGCTGAAATTCATCAAAGGCATCGAAGAAGGCATGAAAGCGGAAGGCAAGAACGTCAAGCTGCAGGTCGTTCCCGTGCAAAGCGGCACCTACTCCGAGAAGCTGGGCCTGCTGCTGCAAAGCGGCAATATTCCGGATCTCATTTACTTCCAGGGCGGAGATTACAACTTCGCCATCACGCAGCAAATTTTGGAGGACCTGACGCCTTACATCGAAAAATCCACGTATGTCAAAGCTTCGATGACCGAATTCAACAAAGAACGATTGAAGAACTATCCGTATCTCGTATGGCTGGCCCCGATCAGCAGCAAGATTCCGGTCGTTCGCCAAGACTTGTTCGACAAAGCTTCGTCCGGCAAGACGCTGCTGGCCGACCCGACGATCGACAACTACTATACGTTCTTCAAAGAATTGAAAGAGAAGAGCGGCGCGAAGTTCGCCTACACGACAGCCGGCGATATCGACGAGCTTGACGTCGTGTTCGGGCAGGCGTTCGGCCTGACCTCGACATGGATCAAGGGGCCCGACGGCAAATACGTATTCGGCAAAACGACGCAGGCCGAGAAAGAAAAGCTCGAGTTCTATGCAAAGTTGTATAAGGAAGGCCTGCTGGATCCGGAGTACCTGACCAAGAAGTTCGACACCAAAGAGAAAGCGTTCTACGACGGCGAGGCGGGCGTCATCGCCGGCACGCAAGGCAAAGTCATCGACATCTACAATACGAAATCTATCGGTCAAAACGGACCGGGCGCGAAAATCCTGCCGCTTCCGCCGGCCAAGGGCAAAGCGCAGGGCTACACGCCGGTCGACGTCAGCAAGGAAAGCCGCGGCTTCGCGATTTCCAAAACCTCGAAGAACAAGGATATGGCCTTTGCCGTATTGGAGTTCCTGGCGAGCCCGAAAGGCCAAATGCTGGACAAGCTGGGCGTGGAAGGCAAAGAATATCAAATCGTAAACGGCAAAATCAAACTCACGGACAAATTCGCGGCTTGGTATCCGCACTTTGTGGAAAACACCGTCAACTTCAAGCCGGACAAAGAATTCGATCCGTCCACGCCTTATCTGTCGGAGCCGGCTCTCAAATCGCTGGAAATGTTCGCTTCCATGTCCACCAAGGATAACGCTTTCATCATGCCTGCCGATCTGGCGGCGAAGTGGGATGCCGCTTCCGCGGTCTACAAAGAATTCGCGGCGGATATGGTTACCGGCAAAAAAACCGGCGCCGATTTCGACGCGTTCGTACAAGCGTGGAATGAGGCCGGCGGGAAAGACATTACGGATTACGCGAATCAGACGCTGAAATAACCTGCAACGAACAAAATATTAAGTGTGGGGCGGGAGCGCCCCACACTCCAATGCGGACAAAGCGGCTTTCCTGCGGAAAGCATAGAGGGGAGCGCTAGGTAAATGATTTCTTTTGCCGATCGAGTGAAAGGCGCCATATTCGGTACGGCTTACGGCGACGCCATGGGAGCTGTCGTCGAGAAGATGACGTACGGCGAAATCAAGGAGCAATACGGCAGAGTCGAAACCGTCATGACGAAATGGTGGAAAGCGGACCTGCCCGAAGCCGCGAGACAGGGAAGAAGAAGAGGCTGGGGCATCGTCACCGACGATACGCTGATGACGCTCGCGCTGATGAATGTTTATGCAACCGAACGGCGCCATCTGGACGCTTATGACCTTGCCAACGAGTTTGTGAAGGAAATTGCCTTCCGGCCGAAATATATTCCGGAGCTGGATAAAGAGACGGTGCTGCTGGAGCGTTTGTTTTATCCGGAGAAGCATATTTTCAACCGTCACGTTCTGGCCAATTGCGAACCCCGGGAAGGCGGTTACGGCAATATGGTCAATTGCGGCGCGGCGATGTACATGGCTCCCGTCGGCATCGTGAACGCTTGCAATCCGAAGGGGGCTTACGACGAGGCGATTCTATTCGCATCCGGTCATCAAGTGAGCTACGGCCTGGAGGCGGCCGGTGTGATGGCTTGCTGCGTGGCCAAAGCGTTCGAGCCGGGCGCAACGGTGGACGATATTGTAAACACGGCTCTGCAATATGCCAAGGACGGAACGAAGGGCGCCATTCACGATCTATGTGAAACGGCCGCCGCGCTCAAGGATCGGAAAGAAGACCGGGATGAGGTCGTTCGCCGTTTCCATGCCGCAATAAGCCGGTATTCGCCGATGGGCGACGATGTGAATCGGCGCATCGACAAGGTGGGCCTTCCGTCGAACCACTATACGCCAAGCCGGCTGTTCTCCATCGAGGAGCTGCCGCTGGCTCTCGCTTACATCGTGCTGCATGACGGAAATTTCCTGGAGGCCGTCAAAGACGGAGTGAGCTCCGGCCGCGATACGGATTCCATCGGCGTCATGATCGGCGCGATCCTGGGAGCCATGCATGGCGTCGCGGCGATCCCGGCTGAGGAAATCGCCGTGCTGGAACAAGTCAACCGGCAGAACATCGAGCAGCATTGCCGGCAATTTGCCGAAACGGCGGCGTTCATCATTCAGCAAGACCTGGATATGCACAATAGAAGAGTGCAGCAGCTACGTTCGATTATGTAAAGGCGGTGTACCGATTGATCCCTTCGAATTATTTGGAGAAAGTATACGCGGGCTATTTGGGCATGAACATCGGCATCCGGCTGGGCGCTCCGGTGGAGCCGACGATTTGGACCTATGAGCGAATTAAAAATACGTACGGGGAAATTACGAACTACGTCAAGGAGTACAAAAATTTTGCGGCCGACGACGATGCGAACGGTCCGTACTATTTTCTCCGCGCGCTTTATGACGACGCCAAGGACCGCGATATCACGCCGAACGACGTCGCCCGCGCCTGGCTGAACTATACCCGCGAAGGCATCGGCATGTTCTGGTGGGGCGGCTACGGCGTCAGCACGGAGCATACGGCTTATATCAATTTGAAGAAAGGCATTCCGGCTCCGCGCTCCGGTTCCATCGAGCAGAACGGGAAAATCATCGCCGAGCAGATCGGCGGGCAAATCTTTATCGATACGTGGGGTCTGGTGAATCCGTGCAACCCGAAAAAAGCCGCCGATTTCGGCGAGGCTGCGGCCCGCGTATCCCATGACGGCGAAGGCGTGCTCGGCGCCAGATTCTTCTGCGCGGCGATCGCCAAGGCCTTTGAGACGAGCGACGTGAGAGAGATTATTGAAACGGGGCTTAGTCAAATCCCTGCGGATTCCCTTTATGCGAAAGTCGCGAGAGCGGTGTTGGAATTTCACGCGCGGCAGCCGGACGACTTCCGGGCGTGCCGCGACATGCTCGAGAGAGAATGGGGCTACGACAAGTATAAAGGCGTCTGCCACATTATTCCGAATGCGGGCGTCTGCATCCTGGCGATGATCTACGGTCAGGGCGACTTCAACCGGACGGTGGAAATTGCGACCATGTGCGGCTGGGATACCGATTGCAACGCAGGGAACGTCGGCACCGTGCTCGGCGTGGCATGCGGATTGGAAGGGATTGCGGACAAATACCGCACGCCGATCAACGATTCCATCGTCATGTCGGGCATATCCGGCTATTTGAACATCCTGGACATTCCGACATATGCCAAGGAGCTCGCGATTCTGGGCTACCGGTTGGCGGGCGAAGCGTGCCCGCAGTGGTTGACCGACAGCTTTAAGGAAGGCGAGATTTACTTCGATTTCGAGCTTCCGGGTTCCACGCACAATATTCGCGTCTCCGATCCGTTCTTCTGCCGGGTCCGCCATTCCACGGAGAAAGCGTTTCGGGGCACCGGCTCGCTGGAAGTGCTGTTCGACCGGATGACCCGCGGCGAGAAATCGAAAATTTACTACAAGCCTTTCTATACGAGAGACGATTTCAGCGACGAGCGGTACTCGCCGACCTTCGCGCCCAAGGCGTACTCGGGCCAGAAGGTGTCCATGAAGATCTACCTCGATCAGTGGGGCGGCAACGAAACGATGGGCATCGCGCCCTACGTCCGTCTGGCCAAGAGCAAGAAGGAGCTGGTGCAGGGCTATATCAAGCTGGTCGACCAGCAATGGCTCGATGTGGAGTTCGACATTCCCGATTCCGAAGGCGAGCTGATCGATGAAGTCGGCATCGTGCTCGAGGCATACTCGACGCGCAAGCCGAAAAGTCTGGGGCGCATCTTCATTGACGAATTCCGCATTTACGGCAAGGCCAACTACAGCATCGACTTCAAGAAGCAAACGATGAGTTTCGGCTGCGTGACGCCGTTCTCCCACAATCACGGAGCTTGGAGCATCGAAGACGGGGCGATGTACCTGATGACCGCGGAACCGAGCGAAGCTTATACGGGCAACTACTTTGCCCAAGATTATTCGGTTTCGGTTAAGCTGAACCCGCAAAGCGGTTATTCCCATCTCGTGGCCGTCCGCGCGCAAGGCGCGATGCGCGGGTATCATGCGGGTTTTGACGGCGAGAATCAGGTATCCCTTTACATCAATGATTTCGGTTTCAAAAAGCTGGCAAGCCGCAGCTACGAATGGCGGTTCAATCAAACCTATGATTTTCAAGTGACCGTACAGGGCCATACCCTTACGCTGTCGATTAACGGGGAACAAGTGTTGCAGCATCAGGATGATAAGTTCGGTTACGGCATGTACGGCGTGAGCACGATCGATGCGGCCAGGGCTTATTTCTCCGATTTTCGTTTTGTCGAGCTTTAAGCTTGGAGCGGAAGAAAGGACAGAACCATGAGCGAAATCATCGTCGTAGGCAGCATCAATATGGACATCGTGAACCATGTCGACCGTTTTGCACTTCCCGGACAGACCATCCAGGGGAGGCTGACGGAGTTCGTTCCCGGCGGCAAAGGCGCGAACCAGGCGGTAGCGGCGGCCAAATCCGGGGCGAGCGTCCGAATGATCGGCGCGGTCGGCCAAGATTCCTTGGGCGAAGAGCTGATCGCGTCCCTTAAACAGGCGGGAGTCTCGACGGATGCTGTCGTGAAGAAGGAAGGCGCTTCGGGGATGGCGTTTATTACCGTGAACGCAGACGGCGAAAATGAAATTATTTTGGCGCAGGGCGCGAACGGCAAGCTTACGGCAAGCGACATTCCCGACTTCTCGACGTTTTCGGATGTTCATGCGGTGTTGCTGCAAAACGAAATCCCTTGGCCGGTCAACAAGCGCGTTATCTTGGAAGCGAATAAGCACCGCATTCCCGTGATCTTGAATCCGGCGCCGGCGATGCCGATGGCCGATGACGATCTTGCCATCATCGACATGCTGGTGCTGAACGAAACGGAAGCGGAATTCATTTCGGGAGATACGGCTAAGTCGCCGGAAAAAGTGGCGCGGCTCCTCATCGGCCGCGGCGTCCGGGAAGTGCTGCTCACGTTAGGCGATCGGGGGTGCTTCTATGCAAACCGCGACGGCCATGAAATGGCCATAAGCGCTTATCAAGTCCAAGCCGTCGATACAACGGCCGCAGGCGATACGTTTATCGGCGCCTTTGCCGCCGCTCGCATGAACGGCATGCCGGTTCGGGAATGCTTGCGATTTGCATCCGCAGCTGCGGCCTTGTCCGTGACCAAGCGGGGCGCGCAATCTTCCATTCCTTCAAAGGCGGAAATCGTGCGGTTTTTGAACGAAGCAGACCATTGAAACGGGAACACAAAGGAACTGCCGTCGGGCAGTTTCTTTGTTTTGGGCGGTGCCGCTATCATCGGTATTTGCTTCGGATGGCGTGAACGACGCTATAGATTCTGCTATCCAGCAGGCGGCTGATTTCCATTAGAGCCGGTTGTTGAAATACCGCCAGAAAGGAAGAAGGGCGGTCAAAGGAGATGATTGCACCGCCCGGGTGGCCATTGTCATAAAGACAAACACTAAACGGCACATACTGGCTGGCACGGACATCAATACTAAGAATCTGTTCAGCGATGATCCCGTTGCCCACGATGTACAGAGCACAGCGTTTGATCCCATGATGAAGCGACGTTAATCGGCCTTGATCCACATGGAAAAAAATCATAAGTCCATGCGGGCCCGCCATGCTATGAAAGACACGCTTTACCTTCTCCCAAGGCGCTTTTTGTTGAATGAGCGCGTTTTCGACGAGCGGATCCCACCGTCCCATCTCCCTCTCAAATGCTGCCACAAGCGCCTCATAACCGAGCCCCGTAGGAATATCCTCCCGTATGATCCGTGCATGACTCACCATCCTGTTTTCTCTATCATGCATGGTCATGATCCTTTCTTACCTGAGAATAGCTGTACCCTCCGCATACTGGTATTTCTTTGGCAAATGTTTAATAAGAACCGGTCAGGAGATTGTATGTTCATTCCCGGAAATGTATGAACGAATGGAAACGGACCCGATGATCTGGAATCCAATTCCCACAACGTGTTTTCCAAACATTTGTACGAGAATTTTCGCAATTGAAGGTAAAAAGAAACCCACCAATATCAAAATGTAGTGGGTATGAGCCTACTAGAACCGATTAGAGAATTTCTGTAGGGCCTAGCGCGTAGAAAAAATAGGCCGTAATCAGGTAGATTCCTACTCTCTACAATAACAAGTCGAACAATAAGGACAAATGATGATTGAACGTGACAGTTAGATGCTACGGGGAGTTTAGATTAAATAATTCATTTCTATGGAAGGAATATTAAGGAAATCTGTCGAATTAACAGGTCTAAAATCTCTTATTTAAAGTAAAAACGAGAAAAGTGCATCATGAGATTTTTTTAATGAATGAATAAAGTTTTAATATTCTGTTGTTTAGTTTGGGAGGAACAAGTTTGGCACGTAAACTTAAAGCAACTATTTGTAAAGGGTTTGGAGATAAATTAGGTAAATGCAAAAATCAGTCGTTAAACCCTAAAAAAAGCCCTTATTGTAAAAATTGTGCTGGGAATAGTTTTGAAAATCAAATTTCTAGATTGTTTGAGGTTCAAGGTTATGAAGTGAAGCGAAATTTATCATTGTCTGGAACACAACATGATTTTTTTGCTTCATTGCAATATGGATTTTCAAAATTTGGTGTTTTAGTTGAATGTAAATGGAAATTTGATGAGAATGATACTGTTAATAGTGAGGACGTGCGTAAATTTCATGGTTCATGGGAATTATATAATAAACAAGGTTTATATGGCCATGCAGATAAAGCATATTTAATAACTAATGCTAAGTTTGCACCACAAGCAATAGAAGTGTCCAAAAATTTAAATATTGAGCTTTTTAGTCACTATGATTTAATAAAGAACCTAATGAATTTTGAGCCATATCTTCAGCAGCTTGTAAGAAACTTCTCTAAAAGTGATTTAGCGAATCATTACATAGAGATTAATTCCACTAATGGATTGAGAATAAGTAAAGAACTAAGTATGTTCTTAGCCGATGATGAAAATGAAGCTTTAGTTATACTTGGGGACTATGGTGCTGGCAAAACATCATTGATGACAAAGTTTTGTGCGGATCTCGCAACAAAAATTCTATCGGGCTCCGAAGCACCTATCCCAATTTTTATACAATTAAGGGATTATGAAAAGGCATTTGATATGGAGCAATTAATTACTAGTATGTTAGTTAATAAGTGTAAAATTGTAAATGGTAATTTTAATACATTTTTAGAATTACTTGAATTGGGCTATTTAATTCTCATTTTTGATGGGTTTGATGAGGTTGCAAGAAGAGTAGATTATTCAGTTAAATATAAAGTATTTACCGAAATTTGTAGATTTGCAACGTTAAAATCTAAAATTATCGTAACTTGTCGTCCAAACTTTTTTAACCAAAAAGATGAATTTGAAAAAATATTTAAATCTTCTCCATTACATTTTGAACCTAACAGGAGAACTGTTGAGTTTTCAGAAATTGAGATTGCAGAGCTTACGGAAGAACAAATTGAGAAGTTTATTAGTAGTTATAAAGATAAATTAGCCGAAAAAGGGTATAAAGTTAAAGATTTTCTTGAAATAATGAAAGAGGTTCATGATTTATCTGACTTAGCGAAAAGACCAGTATTGCTAAATGTTATAATTGAAACAATGCCAAAACTTCTTGAAGAAAAAGGTAGAAGAATTAACGCAGCGATGCTATATGAAAAATATACTGGATATTGGTTAGAAAGAGAAGATTCTAAAGGGAAAACATTAATTAAAGCTGAGCAAAAACAACTTTTCGCTGAGGAATTAGCTTGGAAAATGTTTAATAAGAATAAGTTGTCAATACACTATAAAGAACTCCCAAAAGAAGTACAAGAATATTTTAAGATTACAAGTCAAGATGATATCAATCATTTTAGTCATGATATTAAAAGTTGTTCTTTTTTAAACAATGATGATGACGAAAAAGGATACAAATTTATTCATAAATCATTCATGGAATATTTCACTGCGTATCATTTGTTGTCAACTCTACAAAAGAATATAACGTCTAAAAATAAAACAAGAGACGTGAATCTGCTTCTAGGACAAACTTTAATTACTCTTGAAGTTGGATTCTTTTTAAGGGATTTGTTCGAAAGTAAGAATTTTGATAACGATAATATTATAAAATTGTTAAAAGGAATTGAATTGCATTCATTGTCAGAAATCTCGCAAAAAAATGTCATTTCGATAATGGCTAAAACACATGAAAATATCTTACCCTATATTTTAAAATTAAGCTCTCTTGATGGGGTTGATTTAAGTTGCGCAGTACTTAAAGATGGGGTGATTTCGAATAAATCTTTGATTGGTGCATCATTTTATGGAGCAACTATTGAAAATATACAATTCAAAAGTAATTGTGTCTTAACAAACTCCATATTCCGTAAATCAAAGCTTACTAATGTGAGCTTTAAACAATTAGAATTAGAAACTACAGACTTCAATTATTCAAAAATTCATAATTGCAATTTTAATGGGGCGTGTTTGGCATATTCAAAATTTCAATATTCTCATGTTCATAAAACTAGTTTTGATACTGCCGAGATGACGGAAGTAGAGATAAACGAACATACTAAGTTTATAGATTGCAGTTTTGACTCTGTTTTGGGCATTCCTTATGCTATTGAACAACTTTAACACAAAGAAATATGGAAATGTTTTTTATTACTCATGTAAATTTAGCATATCTAAATATTGGTTGAGGTATTTTATAGCCACACCGATGTCACATAAAGACGCCTCACGTTTTTGCGTGTACGGAAAAGGGAGGAGCTCCGAAGAGTTCCTCCCCCGCAGACGGGCCAAGATATCTAATTATTGATGATCAGATTGAACCCGCTCTGGATGTAATACAGATTGGGGTAAGCGATATTGCTGGTCCTCAGATTGTTGAACGTGGCGGAGCCGTTGCCGGTATAGGTGAAGATCGCCGCGCCCAGATGCGGTCCCGAGAACCGCGAGGTGGTTACGCCGTCAAGACCGGTCCCGTTAATGTTGATGTTGTTGAACACGATGTTGCTGAAACCGCCGCCGTAACCGAACTGGATCGCATCGCGCTGAGAGTTGATAATATCGATGTTGGTAAACGTTACATTCTTGATGGCGTCGTTTGAAGCTTCCAGATCGATGGCGCCGCGTTCGCCGTTGTAAAGGTCTTTGCTCGTGCCGCAGTTGACGATGGTCGTGTCCGAGAACACAATGCCGGTATTGTTCTGGAAGTGGTATCCGGGGAACACGGTGTTCATCCGGATGCCGGAACCGCCGACGCAGTCGACGATGTAGTTGTGGTCGGCCTTGTGTCCGCTTCCTCCGAAGAAGGCGATGCCTCCCGCGCGCCAGTTGTTTTCGATCGTGTTGTACGAGAAGGTATTGTTTACGCCTTCGGGCGCGCCGTTCGTATTACTCGTCCATACGGCAAGGGCGTCGTCGCCGTTGTTGCGCAGGCTGCTGTTGCGTACGGTCGAATTGCTGGTCCCTTGGGCGAAGTTGACGCCATCGGCCAGGTTGTTGCGGATTCGGCTGTTTTCAATCAGCAGACCGCTCGCCCGGATCGCCGGCGTATGGCCGTAATCCCCGACCCAGAAGCCGCATTCGAAGTGCTCGACCCAGACGTCGCGGATGACGGAATTGGTCCCGAAGTTGTCCATAAAGCCTTTGTAAACCGCATTTTGACCATACCGCGACCGCAAATTGGAGTTGAGATACACGTTGCTGAAATCAAGCTTGCCCGTAATCCGGAGCGAGATGCCGCCGGACGCCGGATTGGCGTTGGTAAACTGGATGTTCGTATACCAGATACCGGCTCCCGTTATCGTTATGTGATCGATCATGTTGCTGACGGAACCGATCTCCCACATGTTGCCGAGGTGGAACGTTCCTTCCGGAATGTACAAGATCTTGTCGGATGCGACCGCCGCGTTTACGGCGGCTTTAAAGGCGGTGAGATCGTCCTGTCCGTCGTTCGGCACAGCGCCGTAATCCGTTACGGAAACCGAGTTGGCCGGACGGGAGATCGCAGCCGGAACCGGTTCGATTTCAATAAAGTCGACACCGTATTCCAGGCTGTCGCCGTTGTTCTTCTGGATGCGAATCGTGTCTCCTGGTTTGAGCGGAGTAGCCAGCTTCCAGTGCACTTCGTCAAAGCGGAAGAGCGGACGGCCCGCGCTGGGAGCGTCTCCGGGCATATCGCCCGAGAAATACTGCCAGCTGTAGTAGGAGGTCAGCGATACGGTTTTGACTTTGGTGCCGTTGACGTAAACGTCTAGCGAACCGTTTAATCCCATGCCGTCCGCCGAGTCGGGCATCGTAAATCTCATCGTCACGCCTGCGCCGCCCTGACCCTGTCTGACGGTCCATTGAAGATAGGAGCCGTTCGAGGGCAGCGCCGCATAGAGCTGGCCGGAGGCTTCCGATGCCGTCAGCGCCTGATCGAATGTCGGCGCGGACTTCAGCGTGGCGCCGCCGCCGAGGGTGGCGTCCTCGGTGTCATACCGGCTGTACGGCATGCTCGCGCCGCGGGCGGAATATACGGTCAGGCTTGCGGTGTTCGCGTTGTTGGCTTGCTTGATCGGAAGTTCGTTGGCGTCTGCCGCAACGGTGGTCGTTACCGTGTAGCTGCCGGCTGCCGCCGTCCAGGTCCCCGGAAGGGCGATGTTGACGGACGCTCCCGGAGCCAGGCTGCCGGTATAGGAACCGCTGAACGTTTGAACGGTCGAACCGGAAGCATTTTTAAGCACGACCGTCACGCCGTGAGACCCGCCGGCGGAAGCAATCGTCCCTTGATTTTTAAGATTTACGTTAAAAGAAACGGCATTGTTGGCAATCGGAGTGCTCGGCGTCCACGAAACCGTGCCCACCAGATCCGAGCTGGAAACGGGGGCCACAACGAGTGAAGCCGGATTCGTGTAGCTGTTGTTCGACTCGTTCAGCTCGATGACCGCGTTGCTCTCGTCTACTTTGGCGCCGACCGCGTATGTCGCGGCGGTTTTCGCGCCGACATTCAGCGGCACCGTTGCCGAAGCGCCTGCCGCCAGCGCGGCTACCGGCGCGGAGCCCGCCAGCTCGTTGTTCAGGTAGAAATTGACGGTGGTCGCCGCGGCGCTGGCATTCCCGTTGTTCTTCACCGTTGCGTTTAGCGTAATGGCGTCGGTTTCAACCGGAGAAGAAGGCGACCAGGACATGCCGGTAATCGTCAGGTCCGGATTCGGCGCAGGCGTGCCGAACACCTGGAACTCGGCGACTTGTCCGGCCGGGGCGCCGGAGTTCGACGTAATGTTCAACTGCAAACGTTTCACCGTCGCCGTAACCGGAATGGTCACAGTATTGCCGGAGGCCGGATCGAACGAGTACGTTTTCGCCGAGACCAGATTGCTGAAGGTCGTCGTGTTCTGATCGTGTCCGAGCACTTGAATCGTTTGCGTACGCGCAGCCCATATCGAGGACGGGTTCAGCTTCAGCACGATGGACGTAATATTGTAGTTCGCTCCGAGATCGAGCGTCAGCGTGCTTGGATTGCCGCCGCCTTCCCAGTACGTGTTGACATCGTTATCGTTCGCGTTCTCCGCAACGTACGTCTGCGTGTGGGAGGATGCGGAAATCGATTTGCCGATGGCGATGTTGCCGCCCGGAGGAGGCGTCGGCGTAGGTGTAGGTGTAGGTGTAGGCGTCGGGGTCGGAGTAGGTGTGGGTGTAGGCGTCGGCGTTGGCGTAGGTGTAGGAGTAGGGGATGGAGTAGGAGTAGGCGTTGAAGTCGACGCTTCGACCGTGATTTGGTCAAGATTGACGTTGCCGGAATCGCCCGGGTCGTATTTGTACGCAATGGTGTTGCTGCCTGCATTCAGGTTAAGCGTCTCCGTCTTGCTGCTCCATGAATCCCAGTTAGGCAGGCTGGGCAGCGTGGTCTGGCGAATCTTCGCTCCATTGACGTAGAGGCTTACCGTTTTGTTGCTGCCGGTTGCGTTGCCGTACCTCAGCGTTACATCGTAGTTGCCCGCCGTCGGCGCGTTGACCGTAAAGGTCGTCGTCGCGCCTTGCGTCCAGTAACCGTCAACAAAGCCCGTGCCGATATATCCGGCATGGTCCGTGTTGACTTTCGCGCCGCCGGACAGAGCCGCGGATTCGGCTTGATACGTATCAGGCGCCGGCGTCTGGTCGCCGGAGCCGTAAATTTCGAATTCGGACAGCTGCGCCGCCGGCCAGCCCGTGTTGGCCGTTACATACAAGCGCACGTAGCGCGTGCTGGTCGCGGTAAAGTTGATCGTAACCGTGTTGTTCCCGACAGACGGACTGAATACATAATTGGCGGAGCCGACAATGTCCGTGAACGTCGAACCGTTCAAGCTGCCTTGAACGGCCAGCGTTTGCGTGCGCGCTTCCCAGCTTGCGGGCAGCTTCAGCACAATTTGGTCGATGCCCGTGCTTGCGCCCAAATCCACTTGAATCCATTGCGGGAACGCGTTGTTCGTGCTTTCCCAATACGTATTTTGATTGCCGTCTTTTACGTTCTGAGGGCTGTAGGTTTGGGATTGGCCGCTCGCCGTAATGGGTTTGCCCGGCGTCAGATTCGGTCCTCCCGCGGCGGAAGCGGGTCCGAACGGTCCTACAGCCGTCAACAAACTTGTAATCAGCATGGCTGTAACAAGCGACCATGCGACAAATTTGCAGCGCATTAAATTCCTCCTCCTCAAAGTGTAGGTCAGCAAATGCGAGAACTTTCGGCAAAACAGCGCTGACAGCGCTTACAAACCCTCCTTTCGTTGGGATACCCCCATTATAAGAACAGGGGAGGGAGACAGATAAGAAGCAATCTTACGAAAAATGTATACAATTTCAAGATATTGGATGGATTTCGGGAAGGAGACGCTCGTCTTCCTTCCCTTCCTTGCTTCCAACGCTCGCTTACCCGTGAAAAATCCACCCGCCGAACCACTTCAGAACGCGGTCCGCGTAAGAAACGTCTATTTCGGTCCCCGACAAAATCGGGTAAAACAAAATGAACAGCACCAGAACCGCGCCTGCGTAAAGGAGCGTCGCAATCCGATATCCCGGCTTACGCTCTTCCATTTTTCGAATCCAATAAACGATGCAAAGAACAAGAAACGGAACGCAAGCGAAAAAGTGATAAATAAAGGTGAGTCTGGATACGAAAATCCACGGAAGATAAGACGAGGCGATTCCAACGAAGACGACGGTCATGCTCCGGTCCCGCTTCTTCCAGGCCGAGCGAAGGGCCGCGATTACCGCAATCGTCCCCGACCACCACACCGCCGGATTGCCCATGCCCACGATGCTCGCCATTTTTCCCGGCGCCAATTCCGCGGCTCCGTAATACCAGATCGGCTTGCGGATGAGAGGCCACTCCCACCACAGCGACGAAAATGGGTGGGTGGCGTTAAGCCGGCTATGATAATTGAACATGAACTTCTGGGCGGAAACGACGTCTTTCAACCCGTGTCCGGGACCCGGCACGAGCATAAACGGGATATACGATGCCGTGTAGATCATCAGGGGAATGATGATGAAAAACAAACCGCCCGCCAGCACCGTCCGCAGCGCATAAGGCGCGAAGGGCCGCTCGCGTTTTTCCCGATAGGTCTGGTACCTGTTCCACAGCGAAAGCAGGAAGAGGACCGCCAACCCCGCGCCCGCGTACAAGCCGATCCACTTGACGGCCGATGCAAGGCCGAAAGCGAGCCCGCTAGCTGCAAGCGGCGGGAACGTCTTCGACAGCTTGTCTCGGCAGAAGCTCATTTCCCAATAGCGCTGCATGCGCTCGTAAGCCAGCAGGATGAAAAATACGGCGAACGTATCGACGGTGGCGAGCCGGCTTTGCGTAAAGAGCATAAAGTCAAAGGCGATCAGGAACGAGGCCAGCGCGGCGTAGCGGGTCTTTCCGAACAACCGTTTGGCGAAAACATACAGCAAAGGCACGATCGCGATCCCGAATAGGACGCCCGCGATTCGCCAGCCGAACGGATTCATGCCCAGCAAGGCCACCCCCGCCGAGATCAGCACTTTCCCAAGGGGCGGATGCGTCGTCTCGTAAGGCTCCATTCGGTGCAGCATCTCATAGGCGGTCCGGGCGTGGTAAATTTCGTCGAAATACATGCCGTTTCGATAGGAAGCCCGTTGCGGAACCGAGCCCGGCTCGTCGAATGCCGCCGAAGGCGCCCCCTCGACGGCAAAGGGAATGAGCTTCCGATCCGCCCCCTGAAAGCCCATTTCGCCAAGCGAAGCGCCCGGTTGCATCGCGACGACCCTCACATAGCGGGCAGCAAATGCCGTTTGCGCCTTTTGCCACTGAAAAACGGTGCCGTCGTTCAAGCCGACGGTCGCCACCGGATTCCATGCGTTTCCGTCTTCCGAGGACTCGACTTGAAAGCTTCCGTTTCCGATGCCCCCGTACCATACGATCGCATCGACCTGCTGCGCGCGCCCGAAATCGACCGCAGCGCGCTCGCCTTGCGCCGCCGGCTTCCAGAAGCTCTGCGGCGCAACCGTCGAGCCGAGACGGAACAACGCAACGGACGCGTAAACGACCGTAATGGCGGCCATTGCGAGAACATCCCGGCGGGACATCGAAAAAGGGATTGCGGCGGAGCCGTTCGCCGGTTTAAGGGGCTGGACCGGTTGGCCGCCCGGCTTCTTGACCAACACGGCATAACCGACCCACACGGCGTACAGGGCAAGACCTACGTTGCACAACGAGACGAGGTTCATGAAGCCGTTGCCGTTCGGAATAAAGTATTTCCGGTCCAACGCGAACTTCAGCACGTAAGCCGTGTTGGCGAAGTTCGTCAGCGTGACGCCGGCAAACAGCGCGAATACGCGCCTGTCCCGAATCCACAGCCAACTGATCAGCGCCAGCGGGATGGCGGCATAGCCGTATCGTTCGTGCATTCCGGTCTTAAACGTGAACACGAGCAGCGCAAGAAGGAAGGCGGCGTAGAACAACTTCCCGTCCCTGCGGCCTCGAAGCAGAAGGAAGCCTACGACCAGAACGATCGCCGCGATAAAGAGGACATCCCAGCCGGAAAAAGGAATTCCCCCCCACGTTTGGTCCGTCTTCGCGCCGTTGGCCCCGAGCAGGGCGTAGACGTTAAACGCGTTAAGCGTCGCGTACGGATACATGCTGAACATCTCAGCATAGTGCTTGAAGATCCACCAGGGCCCTTGCCGGAGAGCGAACGGAAGCGTGACGGCAACAAATACGGCGAGAGCGCAAATCCCCGCTTTGGCCGTTTCTTTCCAGCTTCGTACCGAAAAGAGAAGCAGCGGGGCAAAGACCAGCGATTGAGGCTTGATCAATACGGCGATCGCGAAGAAGACGGAAGCCGCCGGCAGCCGCTTGTACTGAAGGGAAAAGACCATGAGCACAATAAACAAGCAAAATACGGAATCCATCTGCCCCCAAACGACGGAGTCCAAAAAGACGAGGGGATTCAATGCGTACAGAAGCGCCGCCAGCAGAGCCGCGCTCTCGTCCTTCAGGCGCAGCGCCATTTTGAAGACGAGCCAGGCCGCCGCGAGATCGGCCAACATGGCCGGCAGTTTAATCAAGATGACGGAAGCGGCCGATGCCGGCTCCCAGCCAAGCAGCGGCCGGATCAGGCCGATCACGTACAGCACATAAATGTACCCCGGAGGATAGTCCGCGAAAATTTCCCCGTTGTAGAAATTCGGCAATCCGTTGCGGTACGCGTGGTCCGCCCAGCTCAGAAAGTCCGGCACGTCGATCGGGTGGCCTTGGATGATCGGAGCGCTGATCATCCTGAGCAGAAACGCGCCCCCGAACCAACAGACAACCAGCCGCAGCCGGGGAATCCCCATTCCCGGCGTCCGTTCCGCCGTCTTCGGCTTCCGGTGGCGAAACCGGGAAATCAAATAGAAGCATAAAGCCGCATACGCCGTTCCGTAGAAGATCATCCAGCCCGAATATCCGGGGTGCCGGGATTTCGCTTGGGACGCGCCGGCCCCCTCTTGATCGCCGGGCGCGCCCTGATCGCCGGCCGGATCGAGTGGCACAACGATCGTTCCGGAGGGGGCGGCAGCGAGCTCTTCCATGCGAAAGTCGTCGAAATCGGCCCTCCCCGCGTTCAAATTCCCATAGCCGCCAAGCCGAACCGCGACCGTGATCTGATGCTGGTCCGCACCTGTTCGGCCTACAAATTCAAGAAGCTCCCAACGTCCGGAGGCGCTTTTCAAATCCCGCGAAGTGGAACCGATGCCCAGAACGGAAAGGTTCGCCCCGGTGGCTTCCGGATTCGCTACCCGGACAACCCGGACCCAACAAGAGAACTTGTACAGCGTATCCGGCTTGACGGAGACCGTCTGCGTCCATCTGGCGTCATTCGGTTGAAAACTTTCGATGGCCGCAAACCGGGAGCCTGAATGCGCGTCTCCCTCGATGATCCTCAATCGGCTGTGGTCTTCGCCCGCCCAATACGCATCCCTTGTCCAATTCGCTGGCCCGTCGGCGTTCATTTCCTCGAAACTTCCGTTTAGAACGAGATTCGTTTCGCCGTTCTCCGCAACAGCCTTCGCGGACAGAATGGCCGATGAGAGGAGCAGAAGGGGAAACAGCGCAGCCATGGCGAGTCCGGTCATTCGTCTGAACCGCCTGCGTGGCGGCCGCATCGGCAGAATTGCCGGTCCCCGGTTATCGACTTGCGAAAGATCGGGCGCGGACATGAAGATCCTCCTTGTCGTTTCGAAACTTGCATTGCGCAATTCAACTTTCCCAATCAGTCCTATCGTTTTCCATAAAAGGATATTCTGTCAAGCCGTCGGCGCGCGTTGAATAATCCCATTAAATAAATAGGGAAAGAATGAAAAAAGAATTGCATCATGAAAATTTAATATGGTATTTTATTTTTATAAATCTTTAAAACGCTTTCGAATAAAAAAATTAACGTTGATGCGGACCGACCGTTCAAATGGAGGTCTCATTCTCCGTAAGGGGAATGAGGCTTTTTTATATTTGAAATTCATTAGGGCTTTTTACCGGGAGGAAGTTCATTTGAGCACAAAGTTTATGCTGAACGCGCGTCAAAAAAGGTTGTGGCCCATTCTCATTTTGGGGGCGTTTTTTGAGGGCTTCGATGATACCGTAATAAATATAGCTTTGCCGTACATTGTGCAAGATTATGGAATCTCCCCTCAGATGTCCGGTTACGCCTTGTCCATCATTGCCGTCGGAACCATGGTTGCGTTTTTCGTATCTCGAATGGCAGACATGATCGGGCGCCGCCAGGTGTTTTTGACAAGCGTTTATCTGTATTCCGTTTGCAGTCTGCTTACAGCATTCGCCCCCAATATCGAGGTTTTTATTTTCCTGCAGTTTGCCGCGCGCATTTTTTTGATCGGCTGCTGGTCGGTCGGGTATGTCATTCTCTGCGAGGAATTTTCCACAGAACATCGGGGAAGCGCGGTCGGACGCTTCCAGCTTACGGCGGTTTTTGGCGCTTTGTTCATCGGAATCCTGCTTCCCGTCATCACGAAGCTTGGCTTAAGTTGGCGGGTCCTTTACGTAGTTGGAGCCATTCCGATGATTCCCGTATTCCTGCTTCGAAAGCGGCTGCCTGAAACCGAGGCTTTCCTGCGCATGCAGGAGGAGAAAAAACGCGGCAACAAGCTCCCGAAAGGAGACTTTTTCGGACCTTGGAAAAGTCCTTATATCAAATACACGGTGGTCATGTCCATCGTATGGGTGTTTCTCTATTTCGGAATCAAAGGCACTTTAAATTTCTTTACCTTAAGGGCCGTAAACGAATTGAACTGGACCCCCAACATGGTGAGCATAGGTTTATTGACTCAAACCGTGACGGGAATCTTGATCATTGCTTTGAACGGCAAGCTGATGGACCGAATCGGACGCAAGCGCGCCGCGGCGATTATTATTACCGTCGGATGTATATTTAGTGTTTTCGTGTTCACCCTTCACCATTTTTACGCCGTGCTCATCTGCAGCATGATCGCAGCCGGCTTCGTGAACTCTTTCCTCATTGTCGGATCGACGCTGACCAATGAGCTTTTTCCCACTGAAATTCGTGCCGGCGCTATGGCCTGGACCAATAACATCGTGGGCCGCTTGGGGCAAATTTTAGTCCCTACGGTCGTTTCGACGCTCGCCTTATCGCTCGGCTTAGGGAATGCCGTTGCCTTAGCGGTAAGCTTGCCGCTTATTTCCCTTATTCTTATCCTCGTTTTCATACAGGAGACCGGCAAGAGATCGATAAATAGACCTCTCGAACATAAGGGGATAACGGAAAACGGCTGACCGGAATTTTCAAGAGCTCACGCATCCCAAGTCCGTTTTGAATCGTTCGGCCAAGCTGGCGAATGACTTGGCGTATCCGCCATATAGAGGGAAAAATTTGCATCGTTTTTTAAGTGCAGCCGCCGGGAAGCCGGCCGAATGTCGAGGTTCATGCTCCCCGGCGGACTCCGTCGCTTTTCGGATTTATCTCCTAGACTGGTTCCCTTCGTCGGATGAGTCGACGGTTAGCTTAACAGCCCTGATCGGGCTGTTTTTTTGCGTGTCTTCCGCAAATAATTGCGGGAACAAGCTCATATCTTGCGGGTTGAGCTTCGCGCTTCCCGTTTACAATGAGTCCGTAAGCACGAAAGAAAATCGATGTGCTTCAAATATCCACGATTCGAAAGGTTGCTGCCAAGCATGCGTTCGTTATTTTCCAATCGTACCGTGCAAGCGATTTTGTTTCGTCATTCTGCTGGCTCTATTCTTTGGCGGATGGGAAGCGATATTTTTCGCAACTTTGGTCTCTTCCGTATTGTCCCAGTTCTCGCAGCCTTCCGGCATGAAGCTGTTCAAGCTTCACGTTCCGGAGTCCCAGATCCAGCTTGGCATGTCCATGTACCAGACGACCTCGTAGATCTTTATGATTCTTGGTCCGATGATTCTCGGCGGGGGTATCGCGATGGGGATCTCCAAGAAAATGACGCCGCAATCGATGCTTATGGTTGGATTCGTCACTAGTTCAATCTCGGTTGCGGTGCTTGGTTCGGTCAACGTGATCTGGATCGCGTTCATGGCCCAACTGATTTTCGGCTTGATGGTTCCCTTTATCCATATTGCTTGCAATACGCTGATCCTGAATCATGCGGAAGAAGCTTTCGTAGGCAGGGTAAACGGCATCCTGAATCCGCTCTTCATGGGGGCCGTGGTCATTAACATGAGCTTGGTCGGCGTTTTGAAAGATCAGCTTCCGTTAACGGCTCTATATTTGATCGCTTCCGGATTGTTTGCGCTCGGCGCTTTGTCCATGCTGCCGTTGCTCCGGTTCAAGCAAATCCGTCCCGTTCAAGCCGCTGAATGGACGCATCACTAAACAAAAATCATGGGGAGATGGAAAATGAGAAACGATGTAAAAATGCTGCTGTTGCTGACAATCTTCATCTTGACGTCCGTTGCATCCGGATGCGCAAATTCGACTGTGACCTGGTCCGGAAAAGTGGAAGAATCCGTCATTGGCGCGAAGTCTGGTTCAGGCGAACTGACGAGGGAGATCAAGTCGTTCGCGTCTAAAGAGTTCGACAGCATTCGTGTGAACGCTGAGGCCATGGAAATTGAAGTGACCCGGTCTTCGGGTCACGATGCCAAGGTGGAACTGCTGACCGACAAAGCGATCGAAAACCAATTTACCTTCGATGCAGCGATCCAATCCAGGGAATTGATAATTCGCATAGACGAAGAAACGAAATATTACACGATCAAAGGGCAAAGAGGCGAGCGAAAGCTGCGGATTTCGCTGCCCGATCAGATATACGGCCAAGTCGTCATAGAGACGCAATTCGGATTCGTGGATGCAGCTGATTTGAAGGCGAGAAGCGTGGACATCATGCTGTCCGCGGGGGAAATCCGATTGAACCGGGTGTCGGGCAATTTGCTGTTGAAGACGGAAGCCGGGAAAATAACCGCCCTGGGAATCGATCCGGCGAATGATATCTCGGCGAGGACGGAAGCTGGAGACATCGATATTGTGCTGGATCGCTCCCCCAAGGCTGTCGTGGTTAATCTGAAGAGCGAACTGGGCAGTGTGGGTACCAATCTGAAAAATATGGAGTATACGGTTCAATCGGCAAACCAGATCATTGCAACGATAGGATCGAATGGAACACGCATCGATGCCCATGCGCAAGTGGGAGACGTTCTCGTTCATACAAAATAGAGACATCCTTCATACCTCCTTTTAGCATACGATAGTGTCTCATAGGGGTAATGGGATGTATTCCGATGTACTAGAGGCGCCTGTAAAAGATTTCATTCACGATAAGCTCAATGTAGCCAAATAAAACCAGCAAACAAGGAGGTGATGCCCACATGACAAAGAACAATCAACCCAATCGATTAGCCAAGGAAAAGTCCCCTTATCTTCTGCAACATGCTTACAACCCCGTAGACTGGTTCCCTTGGTCGGACGAAGCGTTCGCCAAAGCGAAAGCTGAGAACAAACCCGTCTTCTTATCGATCGGCTACTCCACCTGCCACTGATGAAATGTAACTAGAGGATACTGAAATATATCATATTTTTTACATACATCGCTAATAATTATTGGTACATATTAGCTAAATATTGTGATAAAATAAACATGTTAAAATTTAGAAATAGGTGGGGGAAATAATGCTAGAAATACATGAATCTACAAAAACTTTGGGTACTTATATGCAGATGGAAGTTTTTACTGATGAAACAAAAGATAGAGTTAAAGAGGCTGATATTATATTGCTACCTGACTTTGGGATAAAAGAAGGAGTTGACAGGGCTTTTCAGCCTGATACGGTAGCCTTCTATAAATTTTCGGTTGCTAATAACGATACAGACCTTAAAATTGAGTTATTCGAGAACAAAGGCGAAGAGAAAATATTAGCTTTACATTCGTTTGACATTTGGATTCCAATAGTATATATCGGAAGCCAAATATTATTACCGTTTGTAGTGAACCTTGTAAGTAATTACGTATATGACAGAATGAAAGGCAGACCGAATGATGAACCTACCGTACATTTTAACTTGTTGGTTGAAAACAAAGAAAAAGGGATAAGCAAGCATTTATTCTACAAAGGGTCGATTGACGGCTTTAAGGAAGCCTTTGAAAAGATTAACGTTAACAAATTGTGGGAGGATTAACCAATGCTCTCTGTTTTAAAAAGAGAACTTAACGATTATCCGGAACACACGTCATTAAAAAGGAATATCAATAAAATTTACAGTGAATTATCAAGACGAAATTATGATAATGTCATCCAAATGTGTGATTTGAGCATTGAAGTATGCGATAGAATAAAAGAACAGGCAATTGCTTTGAATAATGAAGAAGTCGCAAACTCTATGTTTGTGGTTAAGGCGTACTGCAAAATGCTAAAATATTACTCAATGTATTGGAAGACACTATTAAATGGGAATTATAAAGATTCTTGGTTGATTTTACAAGATGCTATTGACAGATTAATTGATGTCACCAAATTTACAAACGACCATTGCGAATTTGGTATTGACAAGTTTAACGAACACCTATATGAGTTGGAAAAGCTATATCCTTACAAAGTTTTTGCGAGCAGCGAAATGGTCATTAAGACCAAAAAATGTAGCATTTGTGGTAAATCTGTTTTAGACCTTGACTGTGTACACATTCCGGGAAATTTGTACTGGGGGCAAAAAGCAGTAACTATTTGTGAGGATATTGTATTTCAGGCTGTTGCGTTAGTTCAGCACCCAATGGATAAGCGTTGTATAATTGAACTTAGTGGGGATAACAGGACAGATAAAGAGAAGTTTCAGCTATTAGATTTTTTTGTTCAAAACAATAAAAATCCACTAAGATTATTTTCAGTAACTGAAATAGATAAGTATTACTATAACGAGAAATACGACAAAGCAAAAAGAAATGACCCCTGTCCTTGTAACAGTGGTAAAAAGTTTAAGAAATGTTGTGGACAAAATAAATACGAAAAAGGTTCTCATTTTCAAATTAAATTTAAAAACGAAATTCAATTAACGCCGTTGTTAATACCGTCTTCCCCAACTTTATAAGCGTTTTGAATGGCTTCCTAGGGAAGTCTTTTTATTTACTGTTACTCCATACGGTATGAAAAATGCAGGTGTGCAAGATATGATAAAAATAGCGCGTTTTTGGTATCAAAAACAGCGCTAGTGAGAAATTTTGCGATAAACATAACAATGGTTCCAATATCGTATCGAAAATGGTCCCTATCGGAAAACAGGAAAATTATCAAAAAGGAAAAAAGGAAATAGACTGGATAATATTTTATTGCATAAAAATTTAAAACGAACGTATGGCGAAATAATGGAACCATTAAGTAAGAGACCCAATTATTCATTTGTTGGTAATCTATTAATCATAGATTACTATCAAAGTAACATTCAATTAACGTTGATTAGCAAGTAATCAAAGTTAATTTCATTAACATTGATGAAATATAATATTCACTACGTTTATATTATATTGAAAAAATTTTGAACTGTAAACCAAATTGGAAATTTAACAATATTTATTTTGTGTTCAGTTTACAGATTGGGATTTTATGTGTAATTCCATCTATAACCATCTACTTAATTGTAGGTGGTTTTATTTTTTTAAACTTTTTTAAGCCTCTGGTTTACGCTTTGAAATCAACTATACTATAATTTCGAATGTAATTCAAATTGAATAAAAAAACGATAGTGGACTTTCCCCAAACCTCTTTACATGGAGTTAAGACCAACGTAACTTTGTGTAAAGGGGTTGTGTTTTGTATGGTGCGGAAAAAGTATGACAAAGCCTTTAAAATGGCTGCGGTGATGCAGATCATCGATGAAGGAAAGAAAGTTTCCCATGTTGCTAAAACTTTAGGCATCCTTCCAACAATGCTAAGCCGGTGGGTGTATGAATATCAGACCCACGGTGATGAAGCTTTTTCAGGCAACGGGAAGCCTATCACCAACAAGGATCTTGAAATCAAGCGGTTGCAAAAACGCTTGGAAGAGCTCGAAATGGAGAAT
>NZ_KB899809.1:0-130911 GCF_000378425.1 Cohnella laeviribosi DSM 21336
GAACTTTGTTATCTCGTCAATAACAATTTCCATTTTGAGGTGCTGAATTCCTTTTAATTATGCTCAAAACACCCTGACTTTTTCAGGGGAAACTAAATAAAAAATGACGGGATCGTAATTGAATTTGCCTCCGCATCGTACCCTCCTGGTCTCATCTTATTGTAATCGCGGCGCTTTATTCCCCCCTATCCGTTTGCATGATTTCGATTCGATCGTTTGATTTTGGCGATTTAACCGATTTTGAAATACCAATCGACAACACGATGACCGCGATAATGACAAAGCCGAAAAATACGGAAGCTTGCAGCACAACAAAACCTCCATTTCTTCTATAAAAACTACAGATTATAGTTTAAATGATGATGCAATCCAACGTCAACGAAGACGGTCCCGTTCCGAAGGACACGTCTTCAACTGCTACACACAACCATAGATGAAGGTAGTTGTCATGATAACCAAAACCACTATGGAGGGTAACAATGTTTTTCTTTCAAAGAACGGAACATTGATTATGGTTTGCGGATCGATTAACTGCTTTAGCCGGTAATTGACGGATTCGTTTGCGAAATGAACTGCATAAGCCTGAGGCTTAGCCGGATCAATCTTCAACATCTTAAGCAGCACATGGGCAAGCTGAATCTCGCTCCCCATGCGAAATATTGCATATCGATCCGCAAGCAGTTCCATCCATACTTTATAATGATGGACCAGACCTTTGATCACCGGAAGAAAAGCAAGACATTCGGCGATAATCGACAATATTAAAATCTGTAAAGGATGGCGGTATTTATAATGGTACATTTCATGGAAAATAACGGATTCCAATTCTTGTTCGTTAAACATCTCAACGCTTCCGGTGGAAAGGAGAATCTTTGGCCGGAAGAATCCTGCGGTCATCGCAATACATGCCGAGTCAGAAACGACCTCAATCCTAAGGTTTTCTTTCTTGTACTTTTCGCTAAAATATTCGGTCATTACAGGGTTGCTATTTGAGTCAACATAGCACTTCCACCTCTTGTACGACCTCACCTGCTGTATAAGTTGCTTACCAAGCACCAACAATGAAAATAGAACAAATCCGTTAAGCAAAAGCTCCCACAGAAGATGATTTGAAAAAGAATCGACAATAACTGCCATGATCAATCGAAACAAATTGGGCTTCAGCGGAACGTCTTGAATTTGATGAACAACGTTATAACCCAATTGAACAATGACCGAAAACCCGAGAATGAAAATCCATAATAAAGCGACCTTGGGTTGTCCTGGAACTCTCCATGCTATACGACTCATGATCTTCTCTTCAATTCATTCAATTTTTGTTCAAGACGTTCAATTAATCCAGGGTCCGCTTTATCCAAATTATCAATCAGATGGCTGACCACGAGAGGGCCAAAGTCTTCAATCAATCCATCGGTTACGACTTTCGTTTGCTCCAAAATAAATTGTTCCTTATTCTGTGTTGGAGAAAACAAGGTTAACCTCGTTCTGCCTTTGCCCCTTGATTCTTTAATCAAGTGTCCTTTGTCTGCCAACCGAATCATGACAGTCATGACGGCATTCAAGGATATCGGGTTTTCACTATTCAATATTTCATGAACTTGCTTGATCGTAAGTTTCCCTTTTTCCCAGAGCACTTCCATAATTTTCGCTTCCAACGAGCCGAAAAAACGATGAAGTCCTTCCTCATTCAAGTGGATCGTCTTTACTTTCAATGCTTGTACCTCCTATCTCCGCCTTCATTCATTTTATCATGAATGTCCCGCAGACATAACCCATACCGAACCCGCCGCCACGGTGATGGCAATGAAAACAGCGAAGAGAATCGTACCGGTCTGAATCCTTCCGTTTGAGGTCTCAGTGATATGCATAAACATGAGAAGCTGCAAGGCTGCTTGCAAGAACGCAAAAATATAAATGACGTTCATGATCACTTTTGCAGGCAGTTCGGATTCAAATGCTACCCACACAGCGAGCAGCGTCAACACGATGGAGAACAGATAACCCACAAAATGCTTGAAAGGAAAAGTTCGTTTATTTTGGACAGCAGCTTGCGGTTTAGCCATGACTCATCACCATCCCTGACAAATAAACGCTAGTGAAAATAAAAATCCAAACGACATCAAGGAAATGCCAGTACAAGCTAGATATAAACACTTTGGCGGATGTTTCGGGAGTTAACCCTCTCTTCGCCAATTGAAGCATAATAAGCCCGATCCAGCCAATGCCGAAAGCGACATGAACACCATGCGTTCCGGCCAGCACAAAAAAAGCAGACCAAAACGCGCTCGTTCCGATAGTTGCCCCTTCATGCACATACTGCATGAATTCATAAATCTCAAAGCCAAGGAACCCTGCTCCAAGCGCTAGCGTTAACCCAAGCCAAACGTAAATGCCCTTTAAATTTCCGAGGCGCATTTGATGAATGGCTAATCCGCAAGTGAAGCTGCTGGTCAGCAGCAAAAAAGTCTGAGTCAACACGCCCTTCATTTCAAATAACTCTTGAGGAGTCGGGCCGCCGGCCGTTCTTCCTGTCAGAACCATATATGTGGCAAACAATGTGGAGAATAACGCGATCTCAGCACCGAGAAAAATCCAGAAACCGAGAATGTTCAATTTACCCGTTTCAGACCTGTACTCCAAAGGAAGCCCTTCATGTGTCTGTTGATGCGCATTTCCCATTTTTACAAACCTCCCTTGCTTTGAAATCATTGTTTTATGCTTGATAGATCCCTCTTGATCTCTTCCACACTGACGTAATACCCTTTGTCACATTCCAAAGAACGAAGAATCATGATAACGAGAACGCCAACAGCTCCAACGATGCCCATCCAGAACCATTCGAAGACAAGACCAAATCCGCTGATAAAGAAAAAGACGGACATCATAAACGGTTTACCCGAATGGCTTGGCATATGGATCGGCAAAATTGCATCATCTATCCTTTCTCTTTGTTTCTCTTTTTTCAATCTCCAAAAAGCATCTAATCCCGTTACTTTCGGAATTACAGCAAAATTGTAATGAGGCGGTATCGCACCGTCGGTAGCCCACTCCAAAGTCCGACCATCCCATGGATCCCCCGACACTTCTGGCTTTTGACGACGGATGCTGTAATAAATGTTGTAGACCAACAAGATGAAAGCGGCCCCCATCAAAAATGCGCCAATCGTTGCAACAAAGTTCAAGCTGAACCAGCCGCTCTCCGGATCATAGGTATAAATTCTTCTCGGCATACCGGCAAGCCCAAGGAAGTACATCGGCATGAAGCAAACGTTAAACCCAATCATGAACAACCAGAAGCACCATTTGCCGATTTTTTCGTTCAACTTATGCCCGAACATCTTCGGATACCAGTAATGAAACCCGGCAAAGCAGGCGAATACGGTACCCGCAATCAAAACATAATGGAAGTGCGCGACCAAAAAGTAAGTATTATGGTACTGATAATCCGCCGCAGCCATGGCCAGCATGACACCGGTCACGCCGCCAATGACAAAGTTTACGATAAAACCGAGCGACCAGAGCATCGGGGTGGTAAACTGGATCCTCCCTTTATACATCGTAAACAGCCAGTTGAATATTTTGACTCCGGTCGGTATTCCTATCGCCATCGTCGTAATTGAAAACACCGAGTTAACCAATGCGCCGGTACCCATCGTAAAGAAATGATGCACCCACACAAGAAAGCTCAATGCCGCGATTATGATCATTGAATATACCATGGCTTTATATCCGAACAGAGTTTTCCGTGAAAATGTACTAATGATTTCCGAGAAAATGCCGAACGCCGGGAGAATAACGATGTACACTTCCGGATGGCCCCACAACCAGAACAGGTTCGCCCAAAGCATGTCCAATCCTTCTCCGGACAAAGTGAAGAAATGGCTGCCGAAGAGACGGTCGAACGTCATTAGCGCAAGAGCAACTGTCAGGATAGGAAAGGCAAACACGATAATGATACTGGTTACCAGCGTAGACCAAGTAAAAATGGGCATCCGGAGCAAAGTCATTCCCGGTGCACGCATTTTTAAGATGGTAACAATGAAATTAATGCCGGTCAGCAAAGTCCCGATACCGGAAATTTGCAAACCAAGAAGATAATAGTTTTGTCCCGGTCCAGGACTAAGCTCATTGCTGGCAAGAGGCATGTAACTAGTCCATCCGGCAGATGGAGAGCCGCCGATGACAAAGGAAATATTAAACAACATGGCTCCCATGAAGAAGGTCCAGAAGCTGACGGCATTTAAATAGGGATAAGCGACATCTCGTGCCCCAATTTGCAGCGGAACAACAACGTTCATTAGTCCGATCAGAAACGGCATCGCCATAAAAATAATCATGATCGTTCCATGCGTCGTAAAGATTTCGTTGTAATGCTGAGAGTTTAGAAATCCTGCGTTCGGAACTGCCAACTGGGTTCGCATTATAAGTGCGTCTACGCCGCCACGGAAAAGCATCAAGATGGCAGAGATCAAATACATTATCCCGATTTTCTTATGATCGACAGTGGTAAGCCATTCCCTCCACAGCCAGCCCCACCTTTTGAAGTATGTCAATACGGACACGATCGCCAGCACCGTAACGGCTATCGCCACATCCGCTCCGTAAATAAGCGGATCGCCGGTGACAAAAAACTCATCCCACTTCATATGTCTTCCCCTCCTTAATGTGAACCCGTATGATTTTTCATGCTTTTGTCCATGCTGTTTTCATCCGGCAATTTGCCATTGGAATCGACTGTTCCTTTTGGTAGCTGCCCCAACCGTTCCCTTACGCGAATTGCATATTCGGGATCATTGACATGATTTACCCATTCCAAGTGAGTCGATGAAAAGGTCATCTCGGCGGCATGTCCTTGCAGCATCAACTGGTCATATTGTTCTTTGGTTAGTTTGGGCGATGTTTTTTGAGTTTCCTGAACCCATTTGTTGAAATCCTCTTTTGAAACCGACTGGACTTTAAGCCCTTGCATTAAGTTTGGTCGCCATGTGGATCGCCGCCAAACCGGCATCTCCGAACAAAACTTATGGTTTCTATCGGTTTGAAATATTGTCAGCCCTCTTCAATGGGATCACCTTGTTTGTCATTTCGGGATTCATTATCTGGGAAGCATATCAACGATTTTCCGAACCGCCGACCGTCGCCAGCGGCTCCATGATGTTGATTGCCTCGATTGGTCTTCTGGCAAACTTCATTAGTGCATGGGTATTGCTGAAGAAAAGCGATACCAAAGGAAATATCAACGTTCGCAGTGCATATTTACACATTATCGGCGATGCGCTTGGTTCTGTCGGCGCTATTATTGCCGGATTGCTGATGCTACTCTTCTCATGGTACATAGCAGACCCGATTATTAGTGTTATCGTTGCTCTTCTGATTCTGAAAAGCGCTTGGCGTGTCATTAAGGACGCCATTCACATCCTGATGGAAGGATCCCCCATGGCCGTAGATTCATCGGAGGTTAAAAAAGCGATGCAACAAATCGATGGTGTACTTGACGTTCATGATATGCATATTTGGTCCATTACATCCGGCCTGGACTCACTCAGCTGCCACTTGTTGATCGAGGAATCAAAAGATCACGAAGCAATATTGCGGCAAGCCGTTCACCTGATTGAGGAGCGTTTCAAAATTCTTCACTGTACCATCCAAGTGGAGAAGTCCGATTTGCATCACGGGAAACTGAAGGTATAGTCTTCCAATCCATCCAACGATAAAATCAATGCAAATGCCAAATGCCCTTGGCGACCCTATCAGAGATGCCAAGGGCATTTTTTTCGGTATCTTTGATTCGATTCAGACAGCCCCCGCGGTATCGTTGAAACCGGGGTCATCTTCCCGGGCGCGCTCGTGCCGGTACCAGCGCATGAAAACAATGAAAAGTGCGCTAATGTTGATGAACTCCTGAAGCAGCTTCATCGCGATTGCGCCAAGTTGCTGATCCGCCTGTGCACTCATTAAGTTGAAGAACGCCGGCCCCCCTTGAAATTCTGCCAAAATAGCTGCGGTATCTCCGGAAACGCAAAATTGCATGGCCTGTGCCCATACGATGGGATTGATGTAAATCGCGAAAAGCGGTTCATTTGCAAAAATGATCAATACGCACGCCGGTGTCAGCAGCAAACCGTTCGCAAAAATGTACCCCAACCGACGAAGCGGTGTCAGAAAGTCCCATTCCTGCACGGGACATTGAATGTGCCACCAATTTAACATTGCAGAAACGAGGAGCACGAATGAAAAGACAGAATTCATTTTGTAATTGATCATGAACCAGTCATGAATGCTTGGCATGTGATAAAACGAGAAAAGCAGATTAAAAAGAAACAGTCCGATCAGAGGGTTCATCAACACGCGGAAAGGGCGCCAGAACGTCCTGCTAAACGCCCATCTCCACAGCCAATCGGGAATGCCGTAAATCAACATCGTCGGAACAATAAAATAAGATATTGCCATATTGACCATATGGAACGTAAACATGAGGTGACCAAGGAGACTGAGCGGCCCCCCCCATTGTCAAATATAATAGAACAACCGCGAGAAGAAATGAGATCTGTCTCTTCATCGATACCGGCGTGTTTCCCCTGAATCGCGATCTCCACGGACCAACTACAAATGTATATAAAATGCCAATAGCCATCATCAGAACCAAAAACACTGGACTCCATAATTCGGTGAAGGAGAAATATTCCAATCCCAGCAATTTAGCAAGCCTCCTCCATAATCGAAAGAGGAGCATAGCCCCTCCCTTCTTTGTTCCCTACTTTTCGCTTGACGTTGATATACTCTACGTAACTTCCTTTTTCACCTTTCTCCATGAGCCTGCGAACAGGATGATACATCCGATGAAAATAAAGGAGTCCGCCATATTGAATATGGGATAGTCAATAAAATTGACTTCGATCATATCCACCACTTCTCCTCTTGCGAGGCGATCAGTAAAATTTCCGAATGCTCCTCCTAAGACGAGCGATAAGCCGTACGCAGCCGTTTTGTTGCTCCGATGCACTTTTTGAAGGTAATAAATTAGGAACACAATCGCAACAACAGTGAATAAAACAAGAAACCATGTTTGGTTTTGTAGAATGCCAAAGGCAGCACCTCGATTACGATGGGAAGTCAAAGAAATAATTCCATCTATCATTGAAATCGACTCGCCAACCCTCATGTTGCGAACGACGGCCCATTTAATCAATTGATCAATGATATAAACAAACAATGACAGGAGATAAAAATACAGCAAAGTTCCTCCTCCTTCTTCCCATTCTCGCTGAATACTTGGTGCATCATGTACTTCTTTTCCATCCTCTCCCAGCGTTGACTTGCCAATATCGATCCGATGGTGGGAAAGATAAATAATCTCCCTATAAAATAGGGAATTGAAATTGTACCGTTAAATAAAAAATCTGCCAATGAGAATAAAACGGTAAGAGACATGCCGATATAGATGACCCCATACCGAAGAACATATTTTTGCTTGCCTATTTTACGCTGTTGTTCCCATTTTTGCACAAATCTTTCACGTCTTTCACCCCAACGGATGATGTACAATAGTTTGTGTAACCAGAATTTGTGACCTGCAGGCGCAAAAAAAGTAGGGTATCTTGGAGTGTGCGTAAACCACAAGAAAGGAACCCTACTCATGACTACTATACACCAAGATATGCTCGCAGATCTATTTGAAAAACTTGTCACGCAGTTTATTAAAGAGAACCTGGAGTCCATCATGAAAGCTGAAATCAAAAGCTTCATGGAGAATGAACAAGAAAAGCCTAATAGTCGGAACGGATACTACCAGCGCTCTCTTCAGACCAAGTTCGGCACGATCGAGGATCTCCGTGTACCACGGGATCGGAACAGCGAGTTTCAAACGCATGTATTCGAACCTTACCAACGCCGAGATGGCTGGCTGGAAGAGGCGGTGATCCAAATGTACAAAGCCGGCATGGGCACGCGAGACGTCGCTCGCTTCATCGAGAGCATGTTTGGCAGCCACTATTCACCCACGACCGTCAGCAACATTACCGTGACCGTGCTGGAGGATATCCAGCAATGGCAATCCAGGCCGCTGCAGAAGCGCTATGCTGTCCTCTACTTAGATGGCCTGTATGTGAAGCTGCGACGCAGCCGTGTCAGCGGTGAGGTCGTCTATTTTGCCATGGGCATTGATGAGGATGGCCACCGACAGATTCTCGGATTTTACGTGGGCGGTCAGGAGAGCGCCAACGGCTGGCGAGATGTCCTCAAAGACCTGTACAAGCGCGGTGCCCAAGAAGTCCTTCTCGGCGTGTTTGACGGCCTGCCCGGACTCGATGATGCGTTTCGAGAGGTGTACCCGAAAGCCGACGTCCAACACTGCATTGTACACAAGGTGCGCTCGACGTTCCCCAAGATTCGCGTGCAGGATAAGACGGAGTTTCTGGATGATCTGAAAACGGTCTACCATGCACTCGATCATGAACTTGCCCTAGCTGCCTTCGACACGTTCAAGGACAAGTGGGGCAAGAAGTATCCGAAAGAAATTCAATCCTGGGAGGAGCAATTGGATACGCTGCTGACGTTTTACAAGTACCCGCCGCAAATTAAAAATGCCATCTATACATCAAATCCAATCGAGCGAATGAACAAAGAATTTCGTAAGCGACTGAAGCCGATGAACAGCTTAACCAATATCGACGCGGTGGAGAAGATCATTTACCTCGACATCATGGACTACAACGAGCGTTATGCTAACCGCGTCACTACTGGTTTCGGTCAGCCGGGTGTCAAGGAAAAGCTGGTACAGATGTTCGAGGAGCGTTATCCCACGACTGCAACATCGGTGGAATAAAAAACCAGCGCCCCGCCTACGCTTGGGCTATGTTCGCCAAGGTGTCAGAACATTCAAACACTATGCGTTCACGCAACCACTCCTGGATATATCTACTACGTTACACAAACTTCTTGACACTACCCCCCAACGTTTTCTACAGGAAATAAGAATTACAGATTAAATTATTATTCGTAATAACGGTTTCGTTTCAGGGACTTCTTTTTCCTTCTGATGGCCAAAATCAGCATAAACATGAATGCAAGTTGCAAAAACCATACCCCTGTTATTGCTATTGTCCAGGGAGATTTCCTGTCAGGTGCAGACGTCTCCATAATTTTCATCGGAAGTTCCGACAAATCTGGAACCTGTTCCTGTTCCTGCTTAACCGGATACAATGTGGCGATTGCTTCACTGGAAGAGATGAGCGGCGAGTTTTGAACATATAAACTTCCTTCATCGTCAACGGTTAAGACGGGATCAATTCCCTTATGAAGGGTAAGCCATATCGGCTCCTGTGAATAAAAAACCCTCTCTTTTTGGTTAATATTGAACGACTTCTGTTCACCCTTGGCCATAACGAGGCGAGATTCGAAATTTTCAAACCCATAATCCAATAACTCGGTCATATCGGCGTAAAGTTCATTATTGGACGATGCTTTCAGAATGACGCCTATCAACTCGGTATCTCCTCTTCGAGCGGATGAAACCAATGTAAAACCAGCCGCGTTCGTATATCCATTCTTGATTCCGTTGGCCCCTTCATAACTCCAAAGCAACTTGTTGTGATTGACGAGCTCCGATTTCCATTCCTTCCCGGTCCATGGTTTCGTTTTGGTCGAGACGATTTGCCGGAACAGATCGTTTTTCATCGCATATTTTGCTATAAATGCCATGTCCCTTGCCGTCGTATAATGGTTAGGATCAGGCAAACCATGAGGATTTGTAAAATGGGTTTGCGTTACACCGACCTTGTCTCTAACAAACTCGTTCATCCGAATTGCAAATTGTTCTTTAGAACCATCGATGTACTCCGCTATTGCAGTGGCAGCATCATTGCCGGAATTGACAAGAAGCCCGTAGAGCAAATTCTCTAGCGTCACCTCTTCCCCTTCCGCCAAGAACACTCTTGTTCCTTCTTCATATCGAGCTTCTTTCGAAACTTTCACAGTATCTTTAATATTCGATGACTCAATCGCCACTATTCCCGTGGCGATTTTGGTGATGCTTGCTGGATATAACCGTGTATCCGCATTTTTCTCATAAAGTATAGTTCCAGTCTTTGCGTCAATCAGTACGGCAGCTTCCCCTCGAACCCTGGGTTTTTCCTCACTCGCCGACACGGGTTCTATCAGAAAGAAAACGATCAAAATCGGAATGATAAACCGCCAAATTGCCATCATGTCTAGTCTGGTCAATAAAAGTCACCTTTTCATGGTGAAATCGAATTGTTGCTATCGCAAATATACTACAGATAATAGTTTAATATGCGTCATGATTTAGCGTCAATCATCGTTACATTATTTCATCAATTGTTCATACGAGATAAAAAAGCGAAGATCACCGACAATCGGAAATCTTCGCTTTGCGGCTCCACATTCAATATACCGCCGAGGCGTGGTGTTTTATTCGACAGTTATTGTTTCATTCAGCAGTTTCTTTCTTTGCAGGCAATTCATCTGGTTCCACAAGTTCTTTCGCGCCCGTTCTGAACTCACGGATTGTCGTTCCGATCGCCTTTCCCAATTGCGGCAACTTGGACGGACCAAAGAGCAACAACGCAATCAACACAAGCAGCAAGATTCCGGTCCAGCCTATATTTAAAGGCATTGAGAACACCTCCATCCATAAGTTTCATTAATTCACCAGCAGCGCGGTTACATACATCAGCACAATTCCTAAGCTCAGGCTTGCGAAATTCAGCCAGGACACTGACGGCGCACGTGATTTGATCGCTTCCCTTACGATCATTTTACAAATGACATAGATTACTTGAGCGATCGCCCCGGCTCCGATACCGAAGAATAATGCCGCAAGCGTATCGTTAAATACGAATCCGCCCGTCCATGTTCCGATAATGGCAGGAGCTCCTCCGAGTACGGCCAGACTCAAAAATGTCTTCCAGGTAGGACGATCTTTGAGCAAAGGCGCTGCAATCCCGATCCCTTCCGTGATATTATGAAGCGTGAAACCGATGATCAAGAAGGTTCCGAGCGCTGCTTCACCTGCAGCAAAGGCGGCTCCGATCGCCAATCCTTCCCCTAAGTTGTGAAGGCCAATCCCTCCGGCAAT
This sequence comes from Cohnella laeviribosi DSM 21336, assembly GCF_000378425.1. Classification (GTDB taxonomy): domain Bacteria; phylum Bacillota; class Bacilli; order Paenibacillales; family Paenibacillaceae; genus Cohnella; species Cohnella laeviribosi. The sequence continues at coordinate 11,096 of NZ_KB899809.1, forward strand.
TTTATAAGCGACTTGTTTCCCCGTTCCGCCACCCTTCCGTTCATTGGCCTGGTCGACGGCCAGCAGGAACAAGAAACTTAAAAGCGCCCCAAACCATACCAAACCAGTGCCTTGAAATACGCCCGGCGCTTCCGCCCCCAATTCGAATCCTTCTTCGAAAGTATCGACCACCAGGAAGAACAACAGCCCGACTGTAAAAGCCAAAATCGCTTGAATGCCCCGATCTGAAAATCGTCGCATAAAGGGGAACCAAAGAAGCCCTAGTCCTACAGGGACGACACCGACATAAAAACCAATCAGCGCATATTGAGCAAATCGGGCCGCGTCCGGTTCCGGCGTCTTGGCTGCCACGGGGACTTCACCTGAGAAGATTAATCCATTCGTTGTAATCAGCTTGATTTCATAAGGATCGCCTTCAACCCAACCATAGGGGATCGTAATTTCCGTTTGACCCAACCGTCCTATGGTCGGGCTCGGATGGAAGGCGGCATCCCAGAAAGAGTCATTGACAAGGACTTGGGCTATGGTGACTTCCTCGGGCCCCGAGTTAAGGACTTTGACTGTAAAACCTTCGTCGGTCAGAATGATTTTTTGAACATCGAGCGTTTCAATGGGTGCAACCGGTTCATCTTTTATACCGGTTCCCAGGTTCGAAATTAAATAAATAATAACTGCAAGAAGCACCAATGGGACGATGCCCCATACCCAACCTGCTCTCAACGGTTTCTTCGTCGATGAAATGACTTCCGTACGCATTCCTCAATCCCCCTTTCTTATCGTTTCGCTTCAAAAAAGCCCATCCAACCGAGTTCCGCAAATTCGCTTTGATGCGCGTGGAACATGTACTTGCCCGGCTCCGGGAACACCATTTCCAAAATGCCCCGTTGGCCCTGACATTGCATAATGGTATCCGTTATTACGGGTCTTGCTTCAGGATCCGCTCCAACTTCATAATATTTGAAAATATTCGCGTGAAGATGAAAGGAGTTTATCAGGTCGAATTCGGTGAAATTGCTTAAATAGATCCTAACGAGTTCGCCGACTTTGACTTCAATCGGCCATGCCTGATAGGCAAATGCGTAACCATTGACGGTATACACTTCGTTTTCGCCGTCTAAGTCCAAATCATAACCATTCATGACCATATTCAACTCGCGCGCCGGTTTTCTGGGTGTTTTCGGATCGATGATGAAGTTGCCGTACAGTCCCTTATGAATGTGTTTGGCAAGCGGCGGAATGTGGCAATGATAAACGTGCATCCCTGCCGGCTTCGCTTCAAATTCGTAAATAAATTCTGTTCCGGACGGAACCGGTTCAATCCCGTCCATGTTGGTCGGGTGAATCCCATGGAAATGGATGGAGTGCGGATGAACGGACCCGTTCCAAAATTTCACCCGAACGATATCTCCTTCCGTACAACGAATTGTAGGACCCGGGATCGTTCCGTTATAGGCCCATCCCGCAAACTTGATCCCTTTGGCAATTTCCACTTCGGTATCCATGGCGACAAGTTCATACTCCCGGACCGTTTTCCCGTCTGCCCGTGTACTCACTTTTCCATAATCGAATTGTGTGAGGGCCTTCATGGCCGCTTCCAGCCCCCGGGTTTTCTCCGTGCCCGGATTATAACCGTGTGCCATCGTCTGGTGCTTTTGTTGCTGCAGCGCAGAATGAACCTCATGTTTCTCCATGGCGCTTGCGGTTCTCCCAAACCAGGTTCCGGGGTTCAGCAGGCTGCTTCCCAATATTCCCAGAGCTCCAGCCGCTCCCCATTTTAATACTTCCCTCCGGGAAACAAGACGTTTCGGACCAAGTGCCATTACCTTCACCTTCCATTATTGTCTTAAGGAAATAAAGTTTGCCTTGCGCAAGTTTTTCGAGAAAAAAATATGGTGTGGTCAAAGGACAAAATGTTGCACTTGTGCAAAACATTGTTCATAATAAATATATGATACCCTTTCTTTTTTGTAAACCACTTTTTTAATACCACTTTTTTAATACCGAAGGATGGTTGAAAATGCGGAAACCGAACATGGAAGATCTTTTGGAAAAAATCCATCTGCTAACGGAGACGAAAGGCTATGCCAGAGTCGTTGATATCGCGGATCGACTAAAAGTCAGCCCATCTAATGTAACCCGCATGATTCAAAAACTGGATGAGCGCGGGTATGCCAAATACGAAAAATACCGCGGCATCACCCTGACTTCCAGAGGAAGTGCCATCGCCAAGGAAATGATCCGCAAACATCAATTGTTAGAGGAGTTTCTTCGAGTGATCGGCGTAGCCGAGGAATATATTTACGCGGATGTGGAAGGATTGGAACACCATATAAGCGGAAATACAGCATTTTGCATTTCGACTGTCGTCCGTTTTTTCGAACAGCATCCGGAAATAAGAAAAACGTTTCATCAGTACCGTCTCGCGCAACAATTGCGCCAAATTCCTCATCATAATCATTCTGCGCCTAACATATGAATAAATGCTCATTCAATAAATGATATTTGACAAAATCGACCTGTCAGGATTATTATATGAACAAACATTCATATATTTCCGAAGCGGGGAATGAAAGATGAAGGAATATCGGGTAAAGGGGCTTTCTTGCGGAAATTGCGCTCAAATGTTGGAACACCAGATTCAGCAGTTGGAAAACGGAGAAACAGCCAAGCTAAGTTTTAACTCGGGCAAGCTTCTGGTGGATGAAAGGGTTCCCCTATCCGAAGTTAAAGAAATTTTAAAGACCGACGGCGCATATCTCGTAGATGAAAGCGATCATCATGATGAGCACACAGAGCATGATCATGACGCACATGACCACAGTCATGGCAATAAAAAAATGTACCTTATGCTTGGCACATCGGCGTTATTGTATGCGCTGGCTCTTACATTGGACGTTCAAGTCGCTGCGTCAACCTTGATATTATTATATCTGACCGCAACAGCGATCAGCGGTTACACCACCTTTATCCGTGGTTTGAAAAACTTGTTGCGATTGAAATTCAACATCGATACGTTGATGACTATTGCCTTGATTGGCGCCATTTCCATCGGCGAGTGGAAGGAAGCAACTCTTGTCGCGATTTTGTTCGGTCTGAATGAATTGCTCGAAGGATTGGGCATGGAAAAGGCCCGCCGTTCTATGGAGTCCTTGTTGAAGGTAGCCCCGAAAGAAGCCACCAAACTGGAGAACGGCAATGAAATCACCGTTCCCATCGCAAAATTGGCGGTTAACGATATTGTAATCGTGAAACCGGGAGAAAAGATTCCTTCCGACGGTCAAGTCATCAGCGGCAAAAGCTCCGTAAACGAGGCTGCCATTACCGGCGAGTCCCTTCCCGTCGACAAATCTGAAGGCGATCCTGTATTCGGCGGCAGCATCAATAATGAAGGCGTTCTGCACATACGTATTGAAAAAGCGTACGAAGACTCTTCCCTTGCCAAAATTCTTCATTTAGTCGAGGAAGCGCAAGAGACCAAGACACCGACGGAGCTTTTTATCAATAAATTCGCCAAGTATTATACACCGCTTATCATGATTGTAGCTGCCTTGGTCATGGTGGTTCCTCCCCTGCTGTTTGACGGTGATTGGAGCTCATGGCTGTATCAAGGACTTGCGGTTCTGATCGTAGGATGTCCTTGCGCTTTGATCCTCTCCTCCCCGATCGCAATCGTATCGGGTATTGCCCGAAACGCGCGAAACGGAATCTTGATCAAAGGCGGCGTGTTTTTGGAGCAGTTGGGAAAACTCGATACGCTTGCTTTTGACAAAACGGGGACACTAACAAAAGGCGAGCCGTATGTCGAACAAACGATCGTGTACGATGAATCCAAGTTTTTTGAAGTCGCTGCGGCTATCGAGAAGTCTTCTTCCCATCCGCTCGCCAAGGCAATCATGAAGGAGATGTCCCGCAGGGGAATCGAAGCCAAGAGCGCGGATCAGATCGAAACGGTATCCGGGCGCGGTATAGTCGCCACCTATGAAGGAGCAAAATATTGGTTAGGCAATGAAAAAAGCATGGGGCACCTAAACATTCCCGAAACGGTTCAATCCTCCATTCAACAGTTGAAAGAGCAAGGCCTTACCCTCGTTCTTGTCGCCGATGATAATCAAGTGCTCGGAATGTTTGGAATCGCGGATGAAATTCGTGAAGAAAGCCGAAGCGTCATCACCCAGCTTCATCGCATCGGGATTAAACGTACCGTCATGCTGACCGGCGACCACCATAAAACGGCCGAGAAGGTCGCAAATGCTGTGGGCGTCTCAGAATATTACAGCGATTTGCTGCCGGAAGATAAAGTTGCCAAGGTGAAAGAACTGGCGGATCAAGGCGTTGTGGGCATGATTGGCGACGGAATCAACGATGCTCCTGCCCTCGCGACTGCGCAACTCGGAATTGCCATGGGCAAGGGAACGGATAGCGCTATTGAAACAGCAGATATCGTACTGATGCAGGATCATTTGGGTAAACTTCCCGAAGCCGTCACTGTCGGCCGCAGAGTGAATCGCATTATCCGGTTCAACATTGCGGTATCTTTGGGATTAAAACTTTTGGCGCTGCTCTTGACCATCCCCGGCTGGCTTACGTTATGGATAGCTATCCTTTCGGATATGGGGGCTACGATTTTCGTAACCCTGGTCAGTTTAACGATTCTGATCCAAAAGAAAAACCAACCGTGAAGAAGGAAAAGGAGCCGCTTGAAACGGCTCCTTCTTCTTGATTTATTGATGTTTCAGATGTTGCAACGTCTGAACGAATATTTCCTCGATATGCGAATCGTCCAACGAATAATACACGGTTTTTCCGGATTTTCTTCTTTTTACGATTCTAAGATTTCGAAGGTAGCGCAACTGATGGGAGATGGCCGATTGCCCCATTTCCAGAAGAACGGACAAATCGTGCACACATAATTCCTTTTGCAATAGAGCTCCGATCAGTTGAACCCGTGTTGGATCGCTTAGCGCCTTATAAAGCTCCGCAAGCTCCAAAGCGGTTGGTTTGTCCACCATCCTTTCTTTTATCGATGTCAAATCAACCTCCGATCCCACACAATATTCATCACATTCCTCAGCGGTTATTTTCTCCATTTGCCATCACCCTTCATTCATTTCCGTACTCTTATTGTCACCCATTATAACAAAGAATGCATTTTTTCGGAAAGATAACGATTAAGAGACCGAAATGAGGGCTGCTGCAAACGCCGCAATGACAAATAATATACCGCTTAGAAAAGCTCCAAACCCGGTGTGCCTTCTAAAACTTTGGACCATCAACAGCAAGGAAAGTAGCGCAAACGCCAGAAATAACCAAGACATCGGCTGGATCGTAAACTGCAACATATGATCAGGTTCAAAATTACCCGGATGCAAGAAACGAAAGACTGGAGAAACGGGGTTTTCCCTTAAAGTTTCCGATACATTATGAGGCGCGGCTTGTTGATTCATAAATCCGGTAACTGAATAAATCAAAAGGACCAGCGCACCTTCTTTTTTCGCCCAACCTCTTGGCTCGAAAGTACGATCATTTGCTATTTTCCTCTTCATCCACCAACCATTAAAGAAAGCGAAGCAGAGCAACGGAATGATCAACAGATGCTTGATGAGCAGCGCTTGTCCATACGGCAGCATCCAGGATTGAACATATTCAGGCGCAACCGAAACGGTCAGTATAAAACCGGACGCAAAGATCACAGACATCGAAAGTATGGCCATGGGATGAAACCAAGATAAAAAGGAAGCCCATCGTGATGATGGCAAAAACCAGCCTGCAACGAGAAGTGTTCCCGCCCATACGGAAACGGCATAAAAATGCAGCGTGTGCGATGCAAATCCAATCCATTCATACAAGGACGCTACGTGACTGGACCAACCCTGAGCAGCCATCAACGCCGTGATCAGGATGACGCTGGAGATCCAAGCTTTGTCGTTTTTTTCGGGTTCTCCAAAACAAATGATCAGGATCAGCAAAACGCCGAACAGAAGAGTCCATAAGTAAGCCTTTCCTTCTGTAAATTGCATCATTACATTCCGAAACGTCAATCCGAATCCGATGTCTTCCGCAAAAAACATGACAATGCGTAAAACCGGAAAAAAAGCCAGTACACTAATCCCGATTGCAGATAACAACAATACTTTTCGAGGAATCGCGATGGATGGAACGAATCGAACAAGAAGCAACCATCCGGTGATGATTGCAAAGCACAAGTACAGAGGCGGTTCGGCCAGCCAGTACCACATTACGATTTTTTCCTCCGGGCTATCGCGATGGATACTATGATCAGTCCGGCCACGATAGCGCTCGCAATAATCCAAGAATTGTTGTTTGCCTTCGGTTTTTCTGGTTGTGATTCTGTCACTGAGGCGCTTTTTTCCTCGGATGGACTCGCTGAAGGAGGAATGGCCGATGTAGCCGGTGAAGGCGAAACGGATGGAACAGGTTCCGGTTTTTCTGTTGGAGATTGCATTTCCACGTTAAAAGTATAAGAACCGTTAATGGGATGTCCGTCGCGCCCGACGATTTTCCAGTTCACGGTGTAAGAGCCCGAAGATAGCGGCTTTTTGAGCTTCCCTTTCATTTGTTCCTTCTCGATTTGAATGTCCGACACAGCGTATGAATTCCCATCTTGGTCTTTGACCTCAAAGGAACTGAGCGGTTCCACTTCTGTGTTAAAGACCATCAAAATTTCGGACACTTCGTCTCGAACGACTTCATTTGCAGCCGGTGAAGATGATGTTAATTTAGTATGCGCAAATACGCTATTGGGAAAACCAACAATAGACAACAGCAATATAACAGGTATGAGTTCTTTTCTTTTCAAAGCGATCCGCCTTTCGCCAATTATTCAACATTAATTATAACAGCAGCTTTAATTATTAATGGGTACGACTTTGTGAACAATGCACATATGTTCATCCCATCATATGAAAGTGGTGATATAATAAGACTAAAATATGTTTAAGGAGTGGCTGTTGCGGTGAAAAACCGTTCTCTTTTGTTTGGCGTCATCATAGTCACATTATTTGTTTTATCTGCTTGCGGTAATAACAAATCGGAACATGCTCAGCATCGGGCGGAAAATGGGGATTTGCAGGAAACAACCGCTTCCCTCAAAGATCTCCCCAGCTTCTTGGATGATTTGCCTAAACAAATCCAGACCGCTTATCAAACAGCAGCCGACGTTAAAGATGTACTTCCTTGGATCCCATGTTATTGCGGATGCGGTGAAAGCGCCGGGCATAAAAGCAATTTAAATTGCTTTATTAAGGAAATCAAAGAAGATGGTTCTGTCATTTGGGATGATCACGGAACCCGTTGCGGCGTTTGTATGGAAACCGCCATGATTACTTCGCAAATGGTGAATGAGAAGAAATCAACAAAAGAAATCCGGACTTATATCGATCAACTTTATCAAACCGGTTACGCTAAACCGACGCCAACTCCATTCCCGGCATAAATGGCTGCTATCTCAATATATGCTTAACAATGTAGGCTGCATCTTCCCCGACTCCGCCAATTAGTGCAGAGCCTCTTCGGTATTGCCATGGCAGTCCCAAAAAGAATAGTCCGGGAACAGGACTTACTCCGCGATCATGCACTGGCATACTTTTGTGATCCAATACATGTGGTATGTGAATCCAACTATAATCTCGAATAAAACCAGTTGCCCAAATGACATTTTTTATTTGCAATCGGGTATGATCCCGAAAGATGGCGATGTCAGAGGCAATGTTCTCTGTTCTTGCTCTTAAACGGACTTTACCTTGACGAAACCTATCCCGCAGTTCATAACCGAAGATCGGATCGCCCATCTTTTTGAGCCGTTTGCCAATGGCAGAGTTTACTCTGGCCCTAAGTATACCTGTTTTTTGAAACCACCAAAAAATGCTCTTCCCGAACAACTCCAATGGCATGAACTTCAGCTGATGCCCAAGTGATAATGCAACTTCCGTTTGATCCGATAATTCAACTGCAATTTGTGCCCCGGAGTTGCCAGCTCCCACAATCAGTACCTGCCCCTCTTGAAGTTGCAGTGGATTGCGATATTCCGATGTATGGAGTTGTCGAACTTCTTGCGAAATATTTGTTGAAAAATAAGGAATAAAAGGTTTTTGGAACGGACCTGTCGCAATAATGACCTTTTGAGCCAAATAGTCGCCTTTATTCGTAGTAACTTTGAACCCAAAAGCACTTTTCTTGAGCATTAAGATTTCTGTATTCACTTGGATTGGCAGACTAAAATGGATCGAGTATTGTTCTAAATAATCAGCAATCTCGTCCTTGGAAGCATAACCGTCAGGATCTCCTTTTAGTAATAATCCAGGCAGTGAACTATACCATCTTGGTGTAAACAGAACGAGCGAATCGTACCGTTTTCTCCAGCTATCTCCCACTGCTTTCCCTTTTTCAAGGATAAGAAAAGAAACCTTTGCCTGCTTTAAGTAATACCCGGCAGCCAGCCCGGCTTGTCCGCCTCCAATAATGATAACTTCAAATTCTTGCTGCAACATAAACACCCGCTTTGCTTAAACGTAATATTTACAGTGCAAAAGTCCGTGATCAAATAAACAAATCCTTTTGCACTTCGAGCTTATATCCGATCCCCCACACAGTCGTAATCATGGCGGCAGCTTCCGGCGATATCCGGTTCAGTTTCTCTCTGACGCGTTTAATATGAGTATCAACCGTACGAATATCGCCGAAAAAATCATATTTCCATACGTCTCTTAAGAGTTCTTCGCGTGAGAACACTTTATCCGGCGAGCTAGCCAAAAAATGTAACAGATCGTATTCTTTAGGCGTAAAATTGACCTCTTGGCCCCTGGCTGTAACCCGACGGGCGTCATGTTCGATAATCAGATGGGGGAAAACGATTTTGTTATTGCCGAAAAAGAAATCCTTAGATACAAACGCTGTGGCAGAAGATCGCCTCAAAATCGCTTTTATCCGGGAAACCACTTCGCGCGGACTAAACGGCTTGACGACGTAATCGTCCGCCCCTGCCTCAAAGCCTTGTACGCGATTCACTTCATCGCCTTTGGCTGTAAGTATAAGGACCGGTGTCGCTTTTTGTTGACGCAGACGCGCACATACCTCGATCCCGTCGATCCTTGAAAGCAAGAGGTCAAGTATGATTAAATCATAATCATATTGAATTGCTTTTTGAAGAGCAGTCCCCCCGTCTTCGGCTTCTTCAATGGAGTAACCCTCCTTCTCCAGATACAATCGCAAAAGACGGCGAATACGCTCTTCGTCATCAACAACCAAAATACGATTTCCGAACTCACTCATATGAAGTCCGCTCCTCCTTGAAGAGATGACCCCTTTTTCCCTCTGGTGCAGTACATCTTTTGAGTAAATTCCCTTCGGATACCTATGCTTTAATTCTATATTCATAAAAAACTATGAGCCATAGTTTAATTTGACAATATAATGACATGTTTAGTCTCTTAGAATGAAGCGAAACACTAGAATTCGGAATACTGACGCAATCTGTGAATTACATCGACCGAGGACGATCCCTTCCTTTCGTCATGTTTCAGAAAAACAAAAAAAGACACTACCCCGAACTCGTAGTATCTTCTGGATGACTGTAAGTAACCCGGCTTTCATTGTATAAATTCATGCAGAAGAGTCGCTCAGAAACTAAGACTCGGAGTCCTCTCCAAACAATTTCTTCAATGCTTCTTTTTGCACCGGCTGGAGATTGATGACCGGGCGAATACTCTTTGCTTTAGACTCGGCTTCTTCAATAGAGTCACATACCCCTAAAGCAAGCAACGTTCAAACAGCCACTGTCCCCGTTCTTCCTTTTCCTCCGCCGCAGTGGAATGCCACTTTTTTCCCTTGTCTATATGCATGTACGACTTTATCGATTGCCTGTTTGAACAAAACTTCTTGGGTCTGAGGATCATTATCGCCTAATGAAATTTGGATCCACTCCGCATTTGCAGACGGGTATGCATTCTGTCGCTTCTCCGCGCAAGTCGACGATAAAATCGACATTTTCCTGCTTTACCATGGCTTCGACATCTGCAGCTCCACCGAAAAATATTTTGTTTTCATGTAAAGACTGGTAGGTTTTTTCTAGTGTCATGAACGATTTCATCCTTTGGTCAGCATTTATTTTTCTGAAAAGAACCAAACTCAATAAATGTCGGTTCAGTAGGCGGAGTGCAGCAAAGGGATAAATCGCGCGGCTCGCTGGCAGATTCGAATTCCGAATCCTCTTTCGTGTAAAAAATCTCCCAGGCGTTCCCGTCCGGATCATAGACCCATACTTTATCCTGCACCGCGTAGCAGCACGTAGTGTTCATTTCGTCGATGAGCAACAAACCGGACTGCCGCAGCCGTTTCCCCATCGCCAGCACTTCTTCGGTATTGTCGACTTGAAAGCCGAGGTGATTAAGCACGCCCTTTTTCTCGAAAGGACGGACATTCAAAGAGAAATGCAGGGCCGGATAATCCAGCTCAAATTTCGCATAATTGTCTTTAACTTTCGTCGGTTCCGCCCCAAAAAAGCTACGGTAAAAAGCCAATGATTTCTGTAAATCGGTACAGTTGACAGCAACATGCATACGTTTAATCATTTTTGTTCCCTCCTGCTTGTTTTAAGACGATAGACTCCAGTCATGCACCCGACTGCCTTCAAGAAACTTCTCGTAATCCAGCGCCGCCATGCAACCCGATCCCGCCGCGGTGATCGCTTGCCGATACTTAGGATCTTGAACATCTCCGCAGGCAAATACGCCTTCTACATTCGTTTCCGTTGTGCCAGGCTTCACGGTTCCGGACCTTCAATGACAAGAGGTTCTAGATTAACAACGGGCTAAATAAATGGCTGCCTTTAAACCTGCCGGACCCGTTCCGATAATGACCGATTTATATATGCTTCACTCCCCTTAACTTATTTACCTTCGACTGCAAACTGCTTAATTCTTTCTTCGATCTGATCCCGCACACGCTGAAATACTTTCCATTTTTCTTCATCTGTGCCTATGGCCTTAGCCGGATCATCAAATCCCCAATGAAACCGGGTAACGTGCGGCGGTGTGATCGGGCATTTATCGTTGGCGTCCCCGCAAAGCGTTATGACGTAATCCGCTTTGTTCAAAATCTCCGGATTAATCACATCCGACGTTTGTTTGGAGATGTCAACCCCTTTTTCCGCCATTGCTTTGACGGCGTTGGGATTCAGACCATGCGCTTCAATGCCCGCGCTGTACACTTCGTACTTGTCACCGAGATATTTTTTTCCAAATCCTTCTGCCATCTGGCTGCGGCATGAATTACCGGTACATAAAAAGTAAACAATTTTTTTTGCCATGACATGAGCACTCCCCTGTTTGTTTGAAATTGGACTTCCGTTTATTTTTACCATATCCTCGACTTTCTGGAATAACTCCGGAAGAGAGAAGGGTTTTCTAAGAAACTGAATGTTCTCGATGCACGAGCAATCTTCTTCCTTCATGCTGGTTGTGACAAATAAAATCGGAGTGAGAATTACCTTTTGCCCGATCGTTTGACATAAGCCAAGACCGTTTTCTCCCCATAACTGGACACTTATAATCAGCAAATCATATTCAACGTCATGGACGTACTTCAAAAACAGTTGGTGGTTCTCAAAGCAATCGATTCTATACTCTCGTTGTTCCAGATTGTAACAGAGCAAGATCGCATGCGACGGCTCATCTTCTATAAGAGCAATGCGTTGGGTCACCATAAAAACTCACCTGACTCTCCGTCAGGATATTGTTTTAGGTTGGAAATACTTCCGCTGAAACCACAAAGCTACGTTGACCAAGGCAATCATGACTGGCACTTCCACCAAGGGACCAATGACAGCTGCGAAAGCTGCGTCCGAATGAATACCGAAAACCCCTACTGCTACGGCAATAGCCAGCTCGAAGTTATTGCTTGCAGCCGTGAAGGCGAGTGTCGACGTGACCGGATAATTCGCTCCCGATTTTTTTCCCATATAGAAAGAAATCAAAAACATCACCACAAAGTAAATCAACAGCGGGATCGCGATCCGGACCACATCGAGCGGCAATTGAACAATGGTATCGCCTTTTAACGAGAACATGACGATAATGGTAAATAATAAGGCAATCAGGGTAATGGGGCTGATTTTCGGAATAAAGACTTTTTCATACCAGGAACGTCCCTTTGCTTTCACTAATGTGAAACGGGTGATCATGCCCGCCAGGAACGGAATGCCTAAATAAATAAACACGCTTTTTGCCACTTCGGACATCGTAATGTCGACAACCATACCTTGCAGGCCGAACCACCCCGGTAAGATCGTCACAAAAATATACGTGTAAACGGAGTAAAACAACACTTGAAAAATCGAGTTGAAAGCGACCAACCCCGCGGCGTATTCGGTATCTCCTTTACACAAATCGTTCCAAACAATGACCATCGCAATACAACGAGCCAACCCGATCATAATGAGCCCGACCATATATTCGGGATATCCCCGCAAAAAGACGATCGCAAGGACGAACATGAAAATCGGGCCGATGACCCAGTTTTGCACAAGGGAAAGCCTTAATATTTTTCCGTTCCGGAACACGCGCCCCAACTCTTCGTAACGCACCTTCGCTAGAGGAGGATACATCATCAGAATCAGACCGATCGCAATGGGAATGGACGTCGTTCCCACTTGAAACTGATCAAGAAACGAAACGAAATTCGGAAACAGAGAGCCTGTTCCAATTCCGACAGCCATCGCGGCAAAAATCCACAAAGTCAAATACCGGTCCAGAAAGGATAATTGTTTTCCAGCCTTTTCACTCATTTCTTTTACCCCTTTTGTTTACTCGCATCTGACCAACAGCCCCTGCTTTTCCAATTCCTTTAACTTCTCGGACAAATCGGGCAAATGGTTTAAAGCAAAACCGGTTTCCTCCAATTTCTTCTCATTCAACGAATAAAACACCCATTGACTTTTGCGCGTCTCATGGACCAGTTCGGCCGTTTTAAGACGACTCAAATGCCTGGATATGGCCGGTTGGGAAATATTAAATATGGGAACCAGTTCACAGACGCAGCAATCGCGCGTACGCAATAACGAGATGATTTTCAACCGGGTCGGATCAGCAAGAGCTTTCAGCGTATCGGCCAATTTGTCGAATTCCATGGCCGCCTGTTCACCTCAAAATGAAATAGTTATATAACCATATTGTTATTTATATATGCAAAAAAGTCAATGCCTTCACTTAAAATGATATCCGGCGGGATCAGATTTTTTAGAACGATTGAACAAAAATGAAGCCGGCGCATTACTGCCGGCTCCTATATACTTTAGGCTTTTACCCCTTTAATGATCGCAGATGCGATGTAGTCTTCAATTTTAGCTCCGGGCAACCAATCTTTAATAAATGCTCTCGACTCGTCCTTCGTTTCAATCGTAACCTGGGTAAAACCGCTTTGTTCCAAGATCATCTTCAACTCATCAATAGGTGAGGCTCCCGAAATGCAACCGGAGTACAATGCATCCAGATCATTTTTGATTTCAGCCGGCAGCTCTGCATTCAACACAACATCGGATATGGCGAGCCGACCCCCTGATTTCAGCACACGAAATGCTTCCCTAAACACCTGCGGCTTATCCGGTGACAAATTGATTACACAATTTGAAATGATGACATCAACTGACTGATCGGCTACCGGCAAGTGTTCGATTTCCCCTAACCGAAACTCTGTATTGGAAAAACCGCCCTTTGACGCATTTGCACGGGCTTTGCTAATCATTTCCGGAGTCATATCCACGCCAATGACCCGGCCTGTTTCTCCAACCTGACGAGAAGCCAAAAAACAGTCGAAACCGCCGCCGCTTCCCAAGTCCAATACGACTTCACCAGGCTTTAACTCCGCGATAGCCTGCGGATTTCCACAACCAAGGCCGAGATTCGAACCCTCGGGAACGACGGACAACTCTTCGGTTGAGTACCCCAGTTTGGATGAAATCTCGGTTGGTGAGTCACAACATGCAGAAGACGTCGAACAGCAAGTCCCCGAATTCGATTCCTGCAGAGCAATTTGCTTATAACGGCTTCGGACATTTTGTCGGATTTGGTCTTTTGTAAGATCGCTCATCGTTTATACCTCCAGAGTAATATTAAAGTTCGTTGCGTAAAGGAAGACGATGAATTGTTCAAAGAGACGCAAAACATTCTAATTTCTTTCACAGGAATTGCATGTGCAGGTTGGATTTTTTTCTCTGTAGTCCAGAATATTCCCGTAACGATCTAACTCCAGGTGACAACAAGCAGAAATGAGCTCTTTTAATTTTTGTCTCCCCCGTTGAACCCTTGATTTGGCACCTGAAAATGAAATGCCCAATTTCTCGCTCAGGTCCTTTTGCGATAGACCTTCAAGCTCGGTTAATTCGATGGCCTCTCGGTATTTTTCCGGCAATTGACGAATCATCGGCCGCAAGCAATTGGCAAGCTCCTTGTTTAAATTCATATTGTCCGGCTCATTTGATTCAGGTAGTTCTTCAGGCAACTCTACGATCGGTTTATCTTTACGATAATAATCGATAATGGAATGTCTGGTGATTTGATAAATCCACGGTTGAAGTTTTTGTTCGTCTCGAAGACTATCCATCTTGGTGTATATTTTCAGAAAAACATCCTGCAATATATCTTCGACCTCATGCGCCCGATGGGTTCGGCGGAATATAAATGTTTTGAGCGGCTCGCGAAATGTACTCCATAAAGCCTCGATTTCCATACAATGCAACCTCCAATTGTGTGTTTCTTCCTAAGTACAAGGACGTGGCCATTCAAAAAAGGACGCAAAGACATCGTTTATCTCAAATGACGGATCAATTTTCGCACCACAAATTTTGCGTCAGGACCGACTCCCCTTAAGGTTGCGGAAGCAATCGACCGTTGACCTTCGAGACCTACGTAATAAAGTCCGGGAACTGTCGTACTTATCCCTGCCGACTGTAAAGGCCTCCCTTCAGAGTCTAGTGCACCAATATTTCTTAAAAAGGCAAGATTAGGACGGTATCCAGTAGCAAAAATGACTGTGTCTACCTGCTCTTTTGTCCCATTCGGCCAAATCACGCCTTCCGTATAAAAAGAAGTGAACATTTGCTTTTGATCCGGCTTGCCTGCCGCTAGACGCTCTTTGTATTGACCTAAATCAATGACCGAACTCGAACTTGGCGCATTTTTGCCAAATCGCCAGAATGGAAACGTGTCTAAACCAATCACTCTAATCCAAAAATGCAAATCTTGACCCCATACCCTTTGTCTCTTTAACTGAACGGGCCGCAGTACTGCTAGAGACGTCTTACTCACCTCAGCCAATTCGATGGCAATTTGAACGGCAGAATTTCCACGCCCGACAACCACCACCCTTTGATTCCTAAACCGTTCCGGATTGCGGTATTCGGAGGAATGGAGGATATTGCCCTGAAACTCCTCTTGTCCCTTTATCGCGGGCGTAAATGGATGATGAAAGGACCCCGTAGCGTTAATGACTGTTCTGCTTTGATACTTTTCACCGGAAATTGTTCGAATCATGAATGCTTCGCCGGTTTTCTCAACAGACTCTACACGCTGATTTGTAATGACCGGCAATCTAAATTGTTTGACGTACTCCTGCAAATAACGAATGACTTCATCTCTCAGCGGATAACGATCGCCATCCCCTGGGATCTTCATGCCAGGCAACGATGAAAACCGCGCTGGAGAAAACAATTTAAGACTGTCATAATATTTGGGCCATGATCCGAGGGCTTGCTCGTTCGCTTCCAAAATTAAAAACCGCAGCCCTTTCTTTTGTAAGTGATACCCTGAGGCAAGACCAGCCTGACCTCCCCCGATGACGATTGTATCCCATACATCCTCCATACCAATTCCTCCTTGACTTTACTTGCAAATTGCAAGTATAAGATATTTTATTTGCAAACTGCAAATATATTACAAAACAACAGGGTAATGATTCTCCCGTTGTTAACTGCAACAAACCCCTGTTTTCTCCATACTCGCATTCAGTAACTTTAAGGAACGAATGACGGTTTCTTTCTCAAACTCATTCATATGAAAAAAAATTTGAGTCAAGTAATCTTGAACCTGCTGCTCAATCGCTGCCGCAACAAATTTACCTTCTGTGGTCAGTTCCAATATATATACCCTTCGATCTTGATCGGAAGGCGATTTCTTCACGAGCTTTTTCCGGATCAACGATTGAACTTGTCGGCTGAATGTTGTAATGTCCATTCCTAAAGTTTCCGCAATTTGTTGCATAGACGGATGATGCTGTCGATCAATCTCATAAAGAATGTGGCTCTGAATTAAGGAGACGTCCACTCCGCCAACCGAGCAACAATTTTTGTTCAAAAAACCAAAACGTCGAGTAATCAATTGGAGTACATGGCGTACATCTTCCATCGCATTCACCTCCATATTATCGTTATACAATTTTTATTTGCATTTTGCAACTATATTTTATATAAGTTAACACTAGTTGCCAGTATCAAATTTCGGCAACAGCTGGTACGATCACACATCAAACCCACACGACTTTGCCCACCTTGTTTTGGGGAGCTCTTTCTGGTTGCGCACGACAAGCGCGACGTTTCTGTACCTTGCGAGGAAACTCGAATTGACTTACCCGACCGCGTGGCTGTTGCTTGCACCGGCCCCCCGAAAAATAAAGCTATTATGACAAAGGGAGCTCTGTGTGAGAGTTAATCCGCCCCAAATAATTGATCAGAACACAACGCGGACAAGGCATCTAGAAACCCTTATATTTGTCTATTGCATTGATTAGTTTCCGTCAGTGTCCGACCCTCCAGCACGGACCGCCGTAAGCTTAAACGGAGCCGTATGGGTGATGTTCTTCTCCGATTCATGCTGCACATTCGGGTTTGCTTCAAGTTTCCTCATGTCTTCTTCAGTAAATAAAGTTCATCATGACGCTTGACTGTTGATTTCACGAACGTTATGATCGACCTGTCAGCCTCGTATATCTCGTAAAAATCAGGTGCATATATCTTTTTCCGCGCATAACCTTTAAGTGCCTGGTTCGTATATCTTGGCTGAAAAAATCCAAGTTATGCGAGGACAAAGCGACAAAAGCGAAGTGGGGAAATCGCGAAAAGCCTTATGGGACAAGGGTTTCAAGCATTTCTGAAGGGATAAAAAATGGCTCGCATAATGCAGTGTTAGCAGTAGTAACTGACTTCTTGAATTCTCCCAAGCAACCAAACGAATTACCTAATGAAAAGGATCCTTTCATTGCTCTTTTACCTTCAAGTCGTTTTTCGGACTCACTTGAGTCTACTTTTTTCTCGGTTATTTCTGCTAACGTTTCCGTATTTACGAGCTCGAGAGGCTTAAGGCGACAACGTCGCCGGGTGGCTTCGCCAAAATAGGATTTATGCTATGTAGCATAGATGACATGGAGTTATATACTTTTAGACAGACCGGCTATCGCTTGCGATACAAGTCAGATACTTTTTAAAGCCTCTAATTTGCATTTTAAGCCATTTTGACTATCCAAGTTGTAAAATATATAGTTGGAGATAGGTGTTGTTTAAGAACGTGTCTGAGCGGTTCTGTGAGAGTTTTAACGCCGAATGGGTTTGAAGAACTTCTCTGAACGACATAAATTTTATTTTAGGAGGGAACAACATGGAAGTTTTTGCGAAATATTTAGCAGGTATCGATAACCCCGACCACCGCGACCGAACAGAGGAAATTTTGGCGTGGGTTGTAAATAAATTCCCGAATTTGGAACCGCAAATCAAGTGGAATACGCCAATGTTTTCCGATCACGGCACATTTATCATCGGCTTTTCCACAGCGAAGCATCATTTGAGCGTTTCACCCGAAGAAGTAGGCATTGCGCACTTTGCCGATGACATTGCACAAGCTGGCTACAGCGCTACCAAAGGCTTGTTTCGAATTCCGTGGAATGAGCCGGTAAATTACGAATTGCTTGAGAAAATAATTGAATTTAATATTCAGGATAAAGCAAACTGTTCAACTTTTTGGCGGAAATAAAAAAATAGGATAGCCCTTAGAAAGCCTGTGAGGGCTTCTTAGGGATTGAGATCATGTTTTAGTTATTCCGTTATAGAGCGCGATTGTAGAGTAACAAAAAGCCCAATTTCTCAGTATTGAATTTGAGAAATCGGGCTTTTAATTATTGGCATTTTCTAAGCGTTGTAAATCTGCATGTTCCTGACCTTACGCTACCCCTATTAAAGTTTGTATATAATGAATATTGCCGACAAGTTTCTTCATTTCACCTTTTTGATAATAGGTGAATTGTAGAGTAATGTTATCGCTTGATTAGAGTTGGTCCTGCGTACATATGGAATTTGTCCAGATGGCGGAAAGGATTTATTCGAAGCTGATTTGCACTTTCATTAGATCGGCCGCTTTGCCGCGCGCGAAAAACGCCGGGACGTCTTCCAACCGAATCACCTCGGAAATGAGCGGCGCCGTGTTGAAGCGTCCCGCCGCCATCCAATTCAAAGCCGGCTTGTACGTATGATTGATGGCCATCGAGCCTACCAATTTCCAATCCATGTGGTAAATGTCGAACGGGCTGATGTTGATGGTGGCCCCTCGCGGTGCGACGCCGAATTGAAGATGGGTTCCTTTGGGCGCCAAATATTGAAACTGGGATTCGATAACCGAAGGGATTCCCGTCGCATCGATCACGGCATCGAATCCGTTATGCCCTTTACGGCTTGCAAGCCGCTCCGCGATTTCCGCGCTCAGGTACGTATGGGTGGCCCCGTTTTGCTTGGCTAAATCCAGCTTGTTCTGGGCAACGTCGACGACGGCGAGCTCGCCCGCGCCAGCGTGAGAGAGAGCTTGAATCAGAAGCTGGCCCATGCTTCCGGCCCCGAACAGCAGCACGCTTTGCCCCACCTTTAGTTCCAGCTGGTTCATGCCGTGCACGACGCAAGCGATCGGCTCGATAAAGGCCCCCTCGGAGAACGGCATGCCTTCCGGCATCAAAAACACCGTTTCCTCCGGAACCTTGACATACTCGGCCATTGCCCCGTTCTCCGTATCGCCGGTCGCTTTCCAGTCCACGCAGTGGTTGCCTCTGCCGCTCAGGCAATAGTCGCATTTTCCGCAGAAAATCGAAGGATCCACGGCAACTCGGTCGCCCGCTTTAAACCGGGTGACGCCTTCTCCGACTTCGTGAACGACACCGGAAAATTCATGACCGGGAATTAACGGATATTTCGGCAAAAATGTCCCTTGGTAAATATGCAAATCCGTCCCGCAAATGCCGCACCGTTTCACTTGAATCGTGACCTCGCGTGGTCCCGGCTTCGGATAGGGAACGTCCTTCACGACCGCGTTTCTGGGCGATTCGATGACAAGCGCTTTCATTTTTCCTCCTCCTTAGTCCAAAAAGCTGTCGTCAAAGATAACATGAGCTTTGGCTTTTCTTCTGGGCCCTTGCTTAAGCACCCACTGACAGGCTTCCTCTAATGTCAGCCGGTCGCCCAACAGCAGCCTCGCATCCACCGCTCCCGATTTCAGCAGCGCCAGAGCGCGATCCAGCGTTTTCGGACCGACGTAGCTCGCCACAATTTGCAATTCTTTTCGAAACATCGTTTCGGGCTTCAACGTTACCGTATCCCAGGGGTTCATGACGCCGTACAGCAGCAGCTTGCCGCCGGGCGCCAGCGCGTTGAACGCGGGTTCGAAAGCCGTCTTCGACCCGGAAGCTTCGATGGCCAGATCCACTTCCAACCCGTCCATCGCTTCTTCCTGCGTCATAATGCGGGTGGCTCCGGCCCTTAGCGCCAGTTCGCGATGATCCGCATGGTGGCTGATGCCGACGATCGTTTCCTGCCCCATTGCTTTCAGGCACTGAATCATCATAATGCCTGCGGTGCCCAGCCCCCATACCGCCGCTCTCGTGCCAAGCTGAAGATTGACCCGATCAAGCGCATGCACGACGCAGGACAACGGCTCGCCCAGGATGGCGTGTACCGGAGACAATCCCGATGGCAGCGGCGTCGCCAGCTCTGCGGGAACCGCCACATAAGGAGCCAGCCCGCCATCCCTCGTGACGCCGACCGCCTGGGCGTTAACGCACAGGTTGGGTCTTCCGGCGCGGCACTGCGCGCAACTGTGGCAGGCCAGATTCGGATCGACGCAAACGGCTGTGCCGACTGCCACATGAGCAACGCCTTCCCCCACTGCCTCGACCACACCCGCCAGTTCGTGGCCCAACACAATGCCGGGCGTGCCGTGATAGCTTCCGTCCGCAATGTGACGGTCCGTCCCGCACAGTCCGGCGGCGGCAACCTTGATCAGAACTTCTCCCGGCTTCGCCTCCGGTACGGGTCGATCGGCTACCCGAACCTCGCCCGGCCGCTCATAGACCAATGCTCTCAAGCGCATCTCCTCCAACCGGAATATCGTCAAATCCCATCCCCAAGCCTGTAAAGCGATTACAATTTTTCGTTTTTAAAGGAAATCTCCTCCTTGAAACGCCTCAATATGTTTTAATATAACATTTTATTTTTATTTCCAACAAAATTATACCGCCCGGCGAATGCAAAGTCTACACCGGAATAAACGCCGATTAATCTTGCAAACCATATTCAGGAAGGATCCGCATTCGGGATACGATTTCGAATCGCCTCAACCGCCTTGCGCACGGTTTCCTCCACCACGACAGCCGCCGGCACAGGCTTCACCAAGCGCAATCCCTGCCCGGCCCAGAGGGACATGTACTCCGGACGGTTTGCTTTGGCGGCCGCCTGGCGAATGTCGCGCGTGAGCGCGTTTTGAATCGGATAGGGCGGCACGTTCCCTGGGTAAGAAGACATTCTCTTCATGAAGGTTGTCATCAGTCCGCGGGCGGCTTTGCCGGAATACATGGCGGTAATGGCCGTCTGTTCTTCTGTTGCGGCCTCCAGCGCTTTTTTGTAGGCGGGATGCGCGCCGCTCTCCGGGCTCGCGATAAACGCGGTGCCCATCTGCACGCCGTCCGCGCCGAGCATGAGGCAGGCGGCGAGTCCTCTCCCGTCCATGGTGCCTCCGGCTGCGATGACGGGAATAGAGATCGCATCCGCCACCTGCGGAACCAGGGCCAAGGTGCCGATGAGCGCGGTTTCCGCCTTGTCC
This sequence comes from Cohnella laeviribosi DSM 21336, assembly GCF_000378425.1. GTDB lineage: Bacteria > Bacillota > Bacilli > Paenibacillales > Paenibacillaceae > Cohnella > Cohnella laeviribosi. Next base: position 32,230 of record NZ_KB899809.1, read on the forward strand.
GCGAACGTCCCCCGATGCCCGCCGGCTTCGCTGCCCTGCGCCACAACAGCGTCAACGCCCGCATCCTCCAAAGCCAATGCCTCTTTCACCGTGGTCGCCGTTCCGATCGTATAGATGCCTGCCTGCTTGAGCCGCCGCATGACAGCCGAGTCCGGAATGCCGAACGTAAAACTGAATACAGGCACCTTCAGCTCGATGACGGCGTCGAGTTGCTCATGAAAAGGCTCCGCCGCTTTCGCGATTTCGGGGGAGTTCGGGATGCCGAGCTCATTGCGAAACGTGTCGAGGGTTCGATTCATCGCTTGAATATCTTCAACGTTCTCCTGATAGCTTTCGGGGATAAACAAGTTTACGGCAAACGGCCGATCGGTATGGCGGCGAATGGTTTCCACCGCGAACCGGATTTGCTCTGCGCTCATGTAGCCCGCGCCGAGTGTGCCAAGTCCGCCCGCGTTCGATACCGCGGCTACCAGCTCAGGCGTGGTGACGCCCCCGGCCATACCGGCCTGTATAATGGGATATGCGATCTTCAACCGTTCGGTCAGACGCGTACGCAACATGTTGCCGCAACCCCTTCCAAATGATTTCTGGCGTATTGAGAAAATAACACCTTCGGTTCCGATAGGGTCAAAAGAGCCGTGATTCCTAACCAATAACCCAATGTCGCAAAACCATTCCAACTTGTCACGGCAAAGCGTCGGGAAAGGACTGCCGCGTGGAGATAAACGGCCTGTTCCTCCTCATCCGGAATGAACGTGAGGCCTGCCTCCTTTGGATTTCAGGGCCGAGCCGATTTTGACGGACAACCCCATCGTCAGCAGGCTTCCCGCGCATGCGAACAACCAGTTGTAGCGGTACCCGAAGCTGTCGGCAATATAGCCTGCGGCTAGAGGGATCAAGAAACCAAACAGCGAGCCGACGGCGTACATGGCGGAAATATACGTCGCTCTTCTCTCGCTTGGGATGACGTCGTGCACCCATACGGACGCTGCGCTGCTATCGAGGCCGAGACCGAATTCGATCAGGCAAGCCCCGATATAAAAAGCGATTACCGTCGTGCTGAATGCCATCGTTAGCGAACCCAATGCAATAAAGGTTTGACTGATAATGGAAACGCTGACGCCATCCAAACGCTGCAGGATTATCCCCGCCAGAAAGTTCCCTCCTGCTAACACAAGCATAAAAACAGCCATCGTGACGCCAAGATAGGCCGCGGGCAATTGCAACTCCTTGATCATGTATAGTTGCCAAATGATAACGAACGTTTGAAAGGCAATTCGTGCCGCAGCGGCGCGGAACATCAGCATCCGGAGAAAAGGCTCCTTCATCAGATCAACGGTATTGCGAACGACGGCCCTGCCAAACGAAATATGCTTGTCGCCATAGTTTTCTTGCAGCCAGAATAGCAGCACGGCACCTGCGGCCATGGCGAGAGATCCGGCGAGCAGCAAGGGAAACGAAGGGTGGTCGGCCACAAGCTTGGAGCATAATAAGGCGACCGCCGCCCCGATCATCAGGGAAGCGGCATCGGCTCTCGGGAAAACTTTGGCTTTTAGATCCGGCTTCCCCTCTTTGGACAACTCGTCGACCAGCCACGCTTGCGGCGTTCCGCTGATCAGGGAAATACCGGCAGCCCAAAACACAATACTGACGACAAACCAAGCCTGAATATCGGCTTGAACGAAGGCCAGCAAGCCGATTGCCCAGATCGCGAAGCCGAATACCATCGCTCGCTTTCGCCCGAATTTATCGGCTAGGTTGCCGGTCGGATAGTCGAATAAACTTAATGCCAGCGATGCAGCCGCCAATACTTGTCCGACCTGAAAGGAAGTAAGCCCCTTTTCGCTCATATGAGCGACGTATACGGTGCCGTATAGCTTATCAATACAGGTATAGAGCAAAATAATGAAATAATATTTTAGAACCGTTGCATTCGGCCTCTTCCTCCCAACGATACGCCCCATCGGTTTGCTCCCCCTTCACGCTTCGTTCCTCCATGCGATTATTTTAGCCAAACTCTTTCTATGCTTCCATCCTATTCTACCAAATGGTTCGGCAACCGGCGCCGGACGAGGGCCGGCAAGGGTTCCCGCAGCAACGGCCGCCTCATCCGCTTTACGAAAATCCTGTTGTAGGTATTTGGAGGAGTAACAAGAGCGGATGGGTTTTCATAAATTGAATGTGTAGTTTGTCGAAATGAGTGGTGATTTCCCCAGCGTAATTTCATTAAATAAGCGGAGGTTATAAACAATTGGATCATTTCAAAAAAGAACTGAAAAAGCTGAAAGTCTCTGAATTTCATGCGGGAGAGGCGACGCCTTGGGATCATCAAGCCCCGCATGAATCCGATCCGGCCCGGTTATGCGTTGGCCTTTGCGTCGGTTCTTGCTTTGTCCAATGTTTCAACTGCTTCCGATGTCAGAACTGTTTCCGGTGCCAAAACTGTTTCCGGTGCCAAAACTGTTTCCAATGCCAAAATTGCTTTCAATGCCAAAATTGTGCCCGCTGCCGGTAGTGATGCCGCAAACGAGAAAAAACCGATTGCAAAAGTCATAGCTCGGCATGCAACCGGGCTATTTCTTTTTTATGGGCTATCTGAGCCCTTCTCTACAAGATCAGGCAAAAGGGACAAATAGCCGTACATAGGATTACAGTGGAAAGCAATGCGCAGATTGGAGAACGGCCCACGTAAGGAGGAGTATCATGACGAATTTGCATCCTTCCATGCGTTTGAAGGTGAAAAGCGACACGTTTTTTCTCCCGGATCCCAACGGCAGCGTTTATTTTCGGAACAATCGGGTCTCTTTCCGCATGGAGGGCGATTCGATCGACCAGTGGATTGAAACCTTGATACCGGCGTTCAATGGAGAGCACACGCTGGAAGAGCTGACCGACGGATTGCCGGACGAATATCGGGTCCGGGTGTACGAAATCGCGCAAGCCTTGTACCGAAACGGCTTTGTCCGGGACGTGAGCCGGGATCGTCCGCATCGGCTGCGAGATGACGTTCTCCAAAAATACGCATCACAAATTGAATTTCTGGACAGCTTCGGGGATTCGGGCGCGTACCGCTTTCAATCCTATCGTCAGGCGAACGTGTTGGCGGTCGGCTCCGGCCCGTTTTTTGTCTCGTTGGCGGCGGCGCTGCTGGAATCCGGATTGCCGAAGTTCCGCATGCTGATTACGGATGCGGTGCCGACCAACCGGCAGCGGTTGGCGGAACTGGCGATGCATGCCCGGCAAACGGACCCCGAGGTGGCTGTGGAAGAGATCGTCCTGCGGAAGAACGGAGCGGAATCTTGGCGGGAGACGGTGCAGCCGTATGATGCGATTTTATATGTGTCGCAGAAGGACGACGTTGAGGAACTGCGGGTGCTGAACGCGGTTTGCCGGGAGGAGAAAAAGCTGCTGCTCCCCGCCCTTTGTCTGCGGCAGGCGGGGCTGGCGGGCCCGCTGGTCCATCCGGACGATGAGGGATGCTGGGAATCGGCGCTGCGCCGCATACACTCGTCCGCGCTGAACAAAGACCCGCAGCTGCACGCCTTCTCTCCCGCAGCCGGGGCGATGCTGGCGAACGTGATCGTGTTCGAATTGTTGAAAACGGTCGCGGGAGTGAACGAATCCGAACGAAAGAACAAATTCTTTCTGCTTGATCTGGAGACGCTGGAAGGAACCTGGCATTCATTCTTCCCCCATCCGCTGGCGGGCGGACGTGCGGCGGCCGAATGGGTCGAAGATGTCGAGCAGCGGCTGGAGCGGAGTTCGGGCCAAAGAGAGCCCCATGGATTGCTTCCCTTCTTCAGTAGGCTGACATCGGCCGAATCGGGGATCTTCCACCTTTGGGAAGAGGGGGAATTGAAGCAGCTTCCGTTGGCCCAATGCCGCGTTCAGCCGACCGACCCGCTGTCGGAAGGGCCTGCCGAGCTGCTGCCGGAGGAGATCCGCGCAGGTTTGACGCACGAGGAGGCGCGGCGGGAAGCGGGGTTGGCCGGAATTGAAGCGTACGTGTCGCGGATGGCCGGTCTGCTCATGACGCCTCTCCCCTCCCGCCCGGGCGAAAAGGGAAATCCGGTCGAAATCCGGGAATTTGTCGGCGTCGGAGCGGGCGAGACGGTGGCGGAAGGCATTGGCCGCGCCCTGCTGGCATGCTTGGCCGAAGAGCTGCGCAAGCGGCTGGCGGATCGGCCGCCTTCCGTCCTTCCGGTGCGGCTGGACGAGGTGGAAGACGAACGCTGCCGGTTTTATTTGCAGGCATTGACCACGCTGCGGGGCTCGCCGCCTTTGATCGGCTGGGGAACGGAAGTGAACGGCTTTCCGGTGGCGTGGGTCGGTTCGAACGGGAGCTGGCATGGCAGCGTGGGCTTGAATCGGACATTGGCGCTCAGGGAGGCGCTGCTGCAAGCGCTGCTGAAAGCGCAGAACGAAGCGGCTGGACCCGCAACGCATACGCTGGAGGTTTCGTCCGTGCGGACGGAAGAACCAGAGGCTCTGCCAAGCCCTGCGATCCCCTCGCATGAAGAGGCGTTCGGCACGGAAGATCTGCTGACCGCCCTGCAGATCCTGAAGCGGAGCGGCAAGCGACTTCGGGTCCTCGATCTGGCGCAGGAACCGTTCTTGAAAGAGGGACTGGCGGGCGTGTTTGGCGTGCTGCTGCGAGAGGAGGAAGCCCGATGAACGCGGTTGTGCTGGTTGTCGGAGAAGGGCTGCTGGCGGACTTCGTGTGCACGGAGCTGTCCGCCCTGTATCGGGTAATTCATCAACCCGATTTTAAGGAACAGGGACCGGCAACGGCGGATTTGGCTTTGGTGCTGCACGATTCCTGGCAGCCCTCCGTTCCTCGCATGGCGGAGGAGGTTTTTCAGCCAAGCGGAATCCCGTGGCTGCGCGGCTTTGTCTCATTGGGCGAAGGCGTTGTCGGGCCGTTGGTGCGCCCGGGCGCGCCGGGATGCTCGCGCTGTGCGGATATGCGGCGCCTGATGGCGGGACGCGACCGCAGGGAGATGCGGGAGCTGCAACAGCGGCTGGCGGCGCGCGGGGAAACGCCGCGCGACGCCTGGGCGTCGCGTACGGCGCTTTGGCAGATGGCCCATTTGCTTGTGGAGGAGGCGCAGCGGATCTTGCAAGGCGGCCGGGCCCGCACGGAAGAACGGGTGTTCTTGATCAACCTGAATACGCTGAAGAGCTCGCTTCACTTCTTTTTGCCGGATCCGCTGTGTCCGGTCTGCGGCCGATTGCCCGAAGATTCGCCGGCAGCCGCGCGAATTTCATTGCAGCCAAGTCCGAAGATCAACGCCGACAGTTACCGCTGCCGTCCCATGGATGATCTGAAGAACGTTCTGGCCGCGTCTTATCTGGATTACCGGACGGGCTTATTGAACGGGAAAATGCACGACCTTGTGTCGCCGTTTGCCGATGTGAGCGTGAATTTGCCGTTGTTTGCGGGGGACGAATCGTCCGCAGGCCGGACCCATTCCTATGCGGAAAGCGAGTCGACCGCCATTTTGGAAGCTTTGGAACGGTACTGCGGTTTGGCTCCCCGCGGCAAGCGGACGGTAGTCCGCGACAGTTACCGCAATCTGGAAGATCAAGCGCTCAACCCCGTCAAGGTCGGCTTGTACGCCAAGGAACAGTATGCGCGGCCGGGATTTCCGTTCGCGCCGTTTGACCCCGACCGCCCGATCGATTGGGTATGGGGCTACTCGTTTTTGCAGGAGCGCCCGATTCTCGTTCCGGAGTTGCTCGCCTATTACAGCCTGAGCTGCGGGGAGGGCTTTGTCTATGAAACGTCCAACGGATGCGCGTTGGGCGGAAGCCTGGAGGAAGCGATTTTTTACGGCATATTGGAAGTGGTGGAGCGCGATGCGTTCCTGATGACCTGGTACGCGCGGCTGCCTCTCCCCCGCCTCGACCTCGATTCCGCCGGCGACCGCGAGCTGCGGCTGATGGCCGAACGGTTGCAGGCGGTGACGGGATACGAAGTCCATTTGTTTAATGCGACGATGGAGAACGGAATTCCAAGCGTTTGGACCATCGCGAAAAACCGAAAAACGAAAGGGGTCAATCTCATCTGTGCGGCCGGATCCCATCCGGACCCGGTACGGGCGGTCAAAAGCTCGCTTCACGAATTGGCCGCCATGCTGCTGACGTTCGAAGAGAAATTCGAGTCAAACCGCAAGACGTATGAGCAAATGCTCCACGATCCGTTCCGGGTACGTCAAATGGAAGACCATTCGATGCTGTACGGGTTGCCGCAAGCGGAGGAACGCCTGCAATTTTTGCTGGAAAACAATCGTCCGTTGCGGACGTTTGCCGAGGAATTCGGATCGAAAGCGCGGCATGCCGACCTGACCGATGATCTGAGAGACCTTCTCCGGGCGTTCCGCCGGCTGAACCTTGAAGTCATCGTCGTGGACCAGACGACGCCGGAAACCCGGCGAAACGGTCTGTATTGCGTGAAAGTGCTGATTCCGGGGATGCTGCCGATGACGTTCGGATATCACCTTACCCGCTTGACAGGGCTGGAAAGGGTATTGCGGGTACCGGCGCAGCTTGGGTATGCGAAGGAGCAGCTGACGCCGGAACAGCTCAATCCGCATCCGCATCCGTTTCCGTAAGCCGCGTCAAGGAGGAGGCAGAAAGATGAATCTGGAGGCATTTCTGCACGATCTGCATTTTGAAGCCGACAGGGCCAGACCGCCGGACTGGGAGGTGGATTGGACGGATGCGCCGCTCCCGTATAAGCTTTACCGCGGCTTGCCTGCGGTCCCGCTTTCGTTGGAGGTGCCGCTGTCGCTGGAAGAACGGAAAGCGCCCGCCGCCCCCGGCCTGCGCGGAATCGGTCATTTTCTCTGGTACGTGTTCGGGTACACTCAATTCTACCAGTCGGTGTTCGCCGGGGACGCCGCGGAACAAGAAGCGGCTGCAATGCAGATGTGCCGGCGCTTTGTTCCCTCCGGCGGGGCGTTGTATCCGAACGAATTGTACGTGTATCTGAAGATAGAGGATTTGCCTGCGGGCGTGTATCATTATGATGCGGCCCGCCACCGCTTGGTGCTGTTGCGCGAAGGCCATTTCGATTCCTATCTGGCACGCGCGCTCGGCAACCGATGCGACGTGTCGGCTTGGTTCGGCGCGGTGTTTGTGTCAACCCTGTTTTGGAAAAATTTCTTTAAGTACCATAACTTCGCCTACCGGCTGCAAGGGCTGGACGCCGGCGTGCTGATCGGGCAGCTGTTGGAAACGGCGAAACGGTTTGGTTTCGCGTCGGGCGTTTACTTCCAATTTCTCGACCGGGCCGTCAACCATCTGCTCGGGCTATCCGAACGGGAGGAGAGCGTGTATGCGGTGATTCCGCTGTCGGCGGAGCCTTCGACCGCTTGGTTTGCCGACAGGCCGGACGATGCGAGGGAGATCGACGACGCCGAATTGTGCCGGGAGCTGTCAGCGGTTCGGCACGAGCACTACGTCCGGTCGCGCAAGGTCGCAGCGTATCCGATGCTGATCCGGATGAACGAAGCGTCCATGCTGGCCTCGACGCGATCGTTCCGGCAGCTCCGGGAGGAAAAAAACGTTGACGAGGAAGGCCGGGCGGTAGCTCTGCCCCGCGTGAAGCGGTTGTCGTACGATCTGGCGTCGGCCTGCCGCAAGCGGTTTTCACCGGAAGCGGATTTTGTCCGGGGCCATGTAAGCCAATCGCAGCTAGCCGCTCTGTTGCAGGAGGCGACGGCTTCCTTTTGGTATCGGAACGATTTGGATGGAGCGCATGAGCAGCCGGGCTGCCGCGTCTCGCTGTATGGCTGTCTGCACGGCGTGGAAGGTATTCCGGACGGCGCCTACCATTATGACAGCGACGCCAATGCCTTGCGGCGGATACGTCCCGGCGATCACCGGTTCCGGCTGCAACAAGCCATGTCTTTGCACAATATCAATTTGTTTCAAATACCGCTTTGCCTGCATGTGGCGGGGGACCGAAATCACCTGATCACGGAACTGGGGTACCGAGGCTATCGCATCCAGCAGATGGAAGCGGGCATGCTCGTGCAACGTTTGCTGTTGGCGGCGTCCGCCATCGGGATGGGGGGACATCCGCTCCTCGGATTTGACACGAACTCGTGCGACGAGATCTACAATCTGGCTCCGCAAGGGAAAACCAGCCTGATCCAAATCCCGGTCGGGCCCTATCGTCCTCGCCCCCGGCTGGGGGGAAGCTTGCATGGCTAGGCGCGAAAAAGGCGAAAAGCGTCCGCCCCTCCCCCGTTATTTGCGGAATCTTCCTTGATCTATGCTCATGCACAGACCGTACGATGATCCATTCATACTCTAATCATGTGATGAACAATCACACAACACCGAAAAGAAAACAGGAGGTGATTCCATGAGCTATCCTGTTGGCGGTTACGGAGGCGGCGGCCTCCGTGCCGCTGCATTCGTTCTCGTGCTTTTCATTCTGCTGGTCATTATCCTGAGAGCGGGAATCGGTATTTTCTAAGCCATCCAAATCTTTATTTTATTCCCATCAGCTCAATCGAGCGCGATGGGCTTTTTTTATTTCGGCTCCGGCATCCCCTGCCGGCACGGCGCCGGCCGCTTATTGGAGCCATCGCGGCGCCCACCAATTCCATTTGCCAAGCCATTTCATCAAGGCTGGAACCAGCACCATCCGGATGACGGTGGCATCGATGAAGATCGCCGCGGCAATGCCGATCCCCAACTGCTTGACCCCGGCTACTTCGCCGAAGGCAAACGGCCCGGTGACCGCAATCATGATCGCCGCTGCCGAGGTGATGATTCTGCCGGTCGAGGACAGGCCGGCCCGAATCGCATGGTCGTTATCGTGTGTCTGCCTGTAGGCCTCATAAATCCGCGAGACAAGGAACACGCCATAATCCATGCTGATGCCCCAAACAAGCCCGAAAATAAAGACAGGGATCATAATGGCGATGCTGCCCGGCTCCATTCCCAAGCGTCCCTCTTCGAAGATCCAGGACAGAATCCCGAACGCCGCCCCCAGGCTCAGCAGATTCATCGCCATGAGTTTGACCGGGAGGAGAACGGATCGGAAGGCGGCAATCAGCACCATGAATTGGGTGGCGAAGATGAACAGAAGAACATCCTTGAGGTTTGGAAAAATGGCGTCGAATACTTCCTGCTGGTACTTCGCTTCTCCTCCCAACAGGAAACGGATCCGGGAGGACTCCCCCTCCTGCTCCAAGCGCCTGAGCCAATCCGTCGCTTCCTTCGATGACGGGCTTCCTTTTATCGTCACCTGAAGGAGCATCCGATTTTCGTTCACAAATGGTTTAATCGCCGGTTCATCCTTCTCTCTTAATACCGGACTTGGAAGCAAAAGGCTTGCCTGTTCGGGCGGCATTCGCAAGCCGGAAAAAACGGAATCCACCCGCAGCACGTTCGGGTCGCGCTCCAATCGCTGCGTGAACGCATACGCCTGCAACCAGTCCTCTTTATGCCAACGATGCGAATTTCCCTGGATGACGATGTACACTAGCGAAGCCGAAGGGGAAACGAAATGGGCCTGATAGGCCTCTGCAGCTACTCGGGAAGCGTAGCCGGGCGGCAACGAAGCGGCATCCGGAATGGCTACTTTCATTTTGCTTAAGGGCAGAAAACAACCGATTAACAAGAACGATGCCAACAGCCCCATGCGGACGGGTCTCTTCATCACATAGCGCGCCCAGGCGTGCCACACCGTCGTTTTCCCGTTTGCGGACACCGGCTTGCTTTCCGCTTGAATGGACGGCCACAACACCGTCAACAGAGCCGGAACCAACGTTAAAGCCGTAAGCGCCGAGACCGTCAAGACCGCCATCGCTCCCATCGCGACCGTACGAAAGATAGGCAGCGGAATGAACAGCGTCCCCAGCAAGCCGAGAAAAACGCAAGCAGCGGAAAATAAAACGGCTCTTCCGGCCGTCTGCATGGTTGTCTCCAATGCTTGTTCTACGGCGGCATGCGCCGATTCTTCGCGAAACCGGCTGACCAGCATTAAGGCAAAATCGATGCTCAAAGCCAGTCCCACCATGGGAATGACATTCAGCACAAAGTTCGACAGCTCGACCTTCGTCCCCAGCCAAGCCATGATTCCCATCGTTCCGATCACCCCGATCACGCCAACGGCAATGGGAATCAGAGCGGAAACGAATCCGCCGAAAGCCAGCCATAAAATAAGAAAAGCAACCGGGATGCCCAGCCGTTCCGCCTTTCTCAGATCATGTCCGCTGGCTCGGTTCACGTCCGCTTGGACGGCGGATTTCCCGGTGATGTTCACCGAAATGCCGCCGCTCTTCGGCAGCCGTCTTTGCATTTCATCAAGCACCGGCTCCATCTCATAAGGGCGTTGCTCGAACCCCAGAAGCGCATAGGCGTAATTCTGTCGCATCATCCCTTCCCGTTCGAGCGGAGAGACGACTTCGCTCAGCCCGCCGATTCCTTGCAGCCGAAACAGCGTTTGGCCGATAAAGCGCCGAAATTGCGCCTCGGTTACGGGCTGCTTTTTTTCAAAAACAAGAATGACGGGGTCCTCGGGGATGTGAAAATCGGCAGACAGCATTTGTTGGACTTTGGCATAGGCTCCGTCCGGGGTTAAACCGTGATCCTTAAGAACGCCGGGCAGCTTCGGGGCGTAAAAGCCGAAGAAGAGCAGGAACAAGACCCAAAACAAGATGATGGTTTTCGGGTATCGCAAAGAGATGACGGCAAGCTTGCGGTAGCCCATGACCATGCTCCTCTGTACGGCGGTTTGATTACAAATCGGATTCTTTTAACCGGGTCGCTTGAACCAATCGGAACGCCCATTCCGGTGCGAGGCGCCCGATGGCCGGAAGAAGCCGGGGCATGACCGGCACGCCGACCAGCCATTGCAGAAATCGTCCCCACCGCAAGGGACCCTTGAATTCCCGCCGAATGGATCGGGCGTATTCGTGCTCCCACCGGGAAAGCGAAATCTCCCCGCGCAAATAGCTGTCGGCCAAGGACCCGCACAATTGGGCCGAACGCAGCGCCATCGACATGCCGTCGCCGCAAAGCGGCGGAATCAGGAGCGCCGCATCTCCCGCATGGGGAATCGAATCCCAAACGACCGGCTTGCGGTGGAAATCGATCGGGGCGACTGCCGCCTGCGTGCCGGGAACCGGAACGGCAAACGCCAGCTTTTGCCCAAGCTTCGGATTGCGGCGGACCGCGGCCTCGATCATGTCCAAGATCGTTTTTTCCGCATGGGAAAAAGCGTTCCGCGCCAGCAGCGCCGCAACGTTGACGAGTCCGCCTTCAATGGGGGAAACGCCCAAGTATCCGCCGGGAAAAAAATAGAGCTCGACGACCGGCTCCGGCGCTACCCCTGCAAAATGGGATTTCACGCCCACATACCGGTTCCTTGCGGCCCCCTTGCGGCGATGGCCCGGAAGCCCGGAGCGGCGGTTGGCTCCCCACGCGGCAATGACGGCTCGCGCATGATAGATTTGACTTTCCTTCCCCTGCCTCGTCTCGATGACATATCCCTCTCCATCGGGATAAACGGACGTTGCCGTCGCCGCGGTCTGCACGTGTACGCCTGATTTTTGCGCCGCGCGGTGGAGAGCCAAGTCCAGCGCGTAACGGCTTACCCCCAAAGCAATCCCGGGCAAAGGAATTTCCAGAGGCCGTTCTTGGCCGAAGAACAGGCGCGCCCGTTCGATCAAGCTGGGCTGAAGCGACGCCACCGTCTCTTGCAAGCCCAGCGCATGCAGCATCCGTTGGGATTCCGGGGAAAGAAATTCTCCGCAAACCTTATGGCGGGGGAACGTTTGGCGGTCGATCAACACCGTCTCCCATCCTTTATCCGCCAACGCTTTGGCCACACTGCTGCCGGCGACTCCCGCCCCTAGAACCGCCACATCCCGCAAGCGCCCCATCGTCCTCAACTCCGCTGTTTGAATTCGGCCCCGTTTTTCCGAATGACGACGACATACCGAAACAAAGGTCTCCAATTATAGAATTTTCCGGATAGGCCCAGCGACTTCCCGAGAGCGTTCCAATCCTCCGCGCGAAAACCCTTCGCCACCGACAAAGGGCCGTCGTTTCGAATATACCGGTTGTTTGAAACGATTCGCGTCGCAAGCCATACCGCGGCCCAAGGCATCCAATGCCGGTGAATGTCGTTGATCACAACGCCTAACCGGGATGCGTTGAGCATGCGTTCGACCGCGCCGGGCAGCTCGTCCGCGGCAAAATGATGGACAAACTGCGTCCCCGTGATCACATCCGCGCAAGCTTCCGGCAGCGCGAACAAATCGCTTCTCATCACCCGTACTCGCGGTTCGCGGCGATAGAACCGTCTCGCCTCTTCGCAAGCTTCTTCCGTAATGTCCGCCAAGGTAAGGCTAAGCTCGATCCGGTTCGCATCCGCCCACCGCAGAAGACGCCGGTTCACGTCCCCGGACCCCGATCCGATATCCAGAACGGAGAAGCGCTTCGGCTTGCCCGCTTCCGTCCACAATCGCCGCACTCCGTAAAGAGTAGGCGCGGCGGCCCCGAAGATCCGGTTCAGCCTGCGGAGATGCCGCAAAGCCTTGCGAAGCTCGGGTCCCCCCTTCGAGAAGTCATCCATCATTTCGGGCTCTTCGGCCCGCTGCCGCAGGCTTCTAAACACATACGCCACCTGCCGGCTCCTCCAGCAAAACGACGGATGGAAGATAGGCGATCTTGGCCATTTCAACGGTTAAGCCGGGGCCGAACGCCAAGGAGATGCCGTTCACCGGTCCGGAGCCGGAGGCGCTTAATTCCCGCTTCATCTCGTTAAGCACGAATAGGATCGTAGCCGAGGATACGTTGCCGTAATGACGAAGGATGGCCCGGCTGGGACGGGTTTGCTCGTCGGTAAGCCCCAACGCGTCTTGCAGCGCATCGACAATTCCCCGGCCTCCGGGATGAATCGCCCATAGATCCGGCTTCGCGCCGCCGTTTAAGATCCGCTCGATTTCTTCGGGAACCCATCTGCCGATCAGCTTCGGAATATCCGGGGAAAGATAGAGATCGAAGCCGTGATTGCCGACTTCCCAGACCATCTCTTCGGCATAGTCCGGCAGGAGAACGGAATAGTCCTGGTCCAACCGAAAGATTTCCTTATCGTGCGGCCTGGCGGAACCCACAACGCAGGCGGAGGCTCCGTCGCCGAAGAAAGAAGCGGCAAACAGGGCCTCGCGCCCGCCGGAAGGTTGAATATGAAGCGTGCACAACTCCACGCAGACCACCAATACTTTGGCGTCCGGATTAGCCGACACGATCTGCCGCGACAGGCAGATGGCCTTCAACCCGGCAGCGCATCCCAGGAAGTTCAGCGGAATCCGATTCACATCGGCAGCCAGCCCCAATTGTCGGACCAAAGCCGCATCCATCCCCGGAAGAAATTGCCCCGTACAGCTAACGGTGATCAGGTGCGTAATGTCGGCAGCATCCGTTGCTCCATCCCGTAAAGCTTTTCTCGCGGCTTGAAGCCCTAATGGAACAGACTCCCGTTTATACGTCGCCATCCGTTCGGCGGTTGTCGGAACGTCTTCCCTCGGCAGGCTCGGAAAATAGCGGCATTCGGAGGCGGATTCAAGCAGGTTCGGTTCACAGGTATAGCGCGTCTCCACTCCGCATTGCTTGAATATTCGCCTGGCCCAGCGCGCGGAGTCGGGATTTCCCTGCAAGGCTTCCGTCAATCTTCGTGAGGTATCCTCCTGATCGATCCGAAAACGCGGAACGGCCGTCCCTATTCCCAGGATTGCGATGATTGGCGCCGCATGTTCCATTCCCTGCATCCTTCCTCTCGTACCCTATTTAAACATCCATCATATCGGACATGTATCCGGCCTTTAATCATGTTTATGGGTACAAGCTGCGCAATATGACAGCAAAAAAGCAGCCCCTGCGGCCTGAGCCGCTTAGGCTGCTTATGGGTCACAAGATTTTTAAAGGCTTTTTGGCCGGTCCTTCAAGCACTTCCCCTTTGTATGAAAATCTTGATCCGTGGCATGGGCAGTCCCACGTTCGTTCTCCATCGTTCCATTCGACTTCGCATCCCATGTGCGTGCAGGTCGTATCGACGATATGCAGCCCGCCTTGCGGATCGCGGTACGCGCCCGCTCTTTTTCCATTGACGCTGACGACCGCTCCTTCATCGTTGCCCAATTCCTCGGGTTTCTTGCGAACCATTTCCAGCTTTCCGGCAATCAAATGTTTCGCCACATCCGCATTTTGCACGAGGAGCGTTTTCAGGCCCGGATCGGCATGGAATCGGGACGGCGTAAAGAGCGATTGGTAGGGGCTTTCTTGCCCTGCGATCAGCTTTTCGATCAACAGCGCCGCTGCCGTTCCGGTGGTCATGCCCCATTTCTTATATCCGGTAGCCACCAGAACCTGCGGCGCATCGGCGGCGATGGGCCCGATGAACGGGAGCTTGTCCAACGTAGTCAAGTCTTGAGCGGACCAGCGGTAACGAATTTCCTTCAGGCCGAAATGTTCCTCCCCGAACGCTTGCAGCGCTTCATAATGCTTGATCGTGGGAATCCCTTGTCCCGTCTTGTGGTTCTCGCCCCCGATCAAAACGAGGGTTTCTCCATTTGCCGTCACCGACCGAAGCGAACGTTTCGGGTCTTCGGCGCTTATATACATGCCGCCGGGATAGGCTTTTTCGGTTTTGACCCCGAGCACGTAAGACCGTTCGGCGTACATTCTGGCAAAGTAAAAGCCCCATCCGTCCTGAAAGGGAAAATGGGAGCAGGACACGATATGGCTGCAGACGATCTTATGCCCCTCGCTTGTCACGACAGCCGGGGGGTTCCCTTTTTCCACGCTTACGGCTGTTGTGTGTTCATAGATTTGACCGCCTTGTCCGGTTACCTGTCGGATCAACGTCTTCAGATAGGGAACCGGATTGAACCGGGCCTGGTCATGCATGACAATGGCGGCTTGGGTCCGAAACGGCAAAGGCGTCTGTTCCACGTACGCTCCGGGGATCCCCAGCTTCTCATACGCTGCAAGTTCGGCGGTCAATTTGGCCGCATATTTGTCGGAATTCGTGTAAATATACGCGTCTTCCTCGGCAAAATCGCAATCGATTCGAAGCTCCCGCACCGTTTGCTTAATGAATTGCATGGCCTCCCGGTTGGCTTCGTAATAGAGCCTTGTTTGTTCCCGGCCGAAGTGCGAAAGAAATTCGTCATAAATCAGGTCGTGCTGCGCGGTAATCTTGGCCGTTGTATGGCCTGTCGTTCCGTTCAGGATGTTTCCGGCTTCGACGATCGCGACCTTGAGTCCTTGCTTGGAAAGCAGATAAGCGGTCGTGATTCCGGATATTCCCGCTCCGACGATCGCTACATCCGCCTTGATGTCTTGCGTAAGCTTCGGAAAATTCGGAAGGCTCTCAGACGTAAGCCAATACGATTCCGGAAATGGTGGAAGGACCATTGCGCGATCTCTTTCCCTTCAGACGTTTTTATGGATAATATAACCATTCCGGCTTTTTTCTATACGGGAACGAAGGATTTGGCGAGAAGGCGCAGCGGGAATGACATTGGCGGATTGCGGATTTACTTTCCTTCCCCAGCTTTAAAAGAGTCTTATTGCCGATACGGTGATCTCTATCTTTAACAATATAACCTTAATTCTGATTTTCTTGATTCCCGTTATCGTTTTACCTTTGCCTCGGCTCTGCGAATTACCGCCGCCGATACAGCATGGGTCGGCAATGCAAACGCGGGCGGAACAAATTTAGGCTTGTAAAATATGCCTTATGGATATACAATTACCCTTAAAACCGCCATAAATGATAAATTCGATGAAGAGAACCAGTACGTCAAACCGCCCGTTCCGACAGAGAGTTGGGGTTGCTGAGAGCCAACGTTCGGGCCTTGACCGAAAGCCGTCTCCGAGAAGCAGACCGAAACCGCTTAGGGAGTAGACTCTGCCGCATGTCCGGCGTTAACAGGACCGCGTATTGATGGATACGTAGCGAGTGTCACCTTCTGCAGGTGAAACTAGGGTGGTAACACGGGTATCAACTCGTCCCTTATTGGGGCGAGTTTTTTATTTTCACGGCACTTTGGGAGGGATCGAAACATGAGGAAGAGCTTTTCTTTAAACGATCTGATGAATCCGGAAGTAAAAGCCATTCCCCCTTCGGGTATCCGCAAATTTTTCGATATGGCGAGCGCGGGACAGGATGTGATCTCCCTCGGCGTCGGGGAACCCGACTTCGTTACGCCGGAGCCCATTCGCGCAGCATGTATCCGCGCTTTGGAACAAGGACGGACGACGTACACTTCGAATGCGGGACTGTTGGAGCTGCGGGAAGCCATCTCGGCGTATTTGCAGTCGAGTTTTCAACTGAACTATTCGCCGGAACATGAAATCTTGGTAACCGTAGGCGGCAGCGAAGCGATCGATCTCGTGCTGCGGGCGCTGTTGACGCCGGGAGACGAGGTGCTCGTTACGGTTCCCACCTATATCGCGTATTCGCCGATCGTCCGGCTTAACGGCGGCCATGCGGTGGAGGTGGAAACGTTCGCCGAAGACGGCTTCAAGCTTAGGGCGGATGTGCTGAAGAGCAAAATCACGCCGCGATCCAAGGTGCTGGTCGTCAACTTCCCCAACAACCCCACCGGCGCAGTCATGACCGAGGAGGATTGGCGGCCGATCGCCGAGTTGGTTGAACGGCACAATCTGATTGTGGTCTCGGATGAGATTTATGCTGAAATGACCTACAACGGAAAACACAAAAGCGTCGCTTCCTTGCCGGGCATGATCGGCAGAACGGTGCTGATCAGCGGATTTTCCAAGGCGTTCGCCATGACCGGCTGGAGGGTCGGGTACGTTTGCGCGGGACGCGAACTGATTGCGGCGATGCTGAAAATTCACCAGTACACGGTATTGTGCGCCCCGACCCTCAGCCAGTTTGCCGCAGTGCAGGCGCTCCGGAGCTGCATGCAGGAAAAAGACGCCATGGTCGACTCCTTTGCGCAGCGCCGCCGTTTCTTTGTCCAGGGGCTGCGCGAACTCGGCTTGGCCTGTCACGAACCGCTCGGCGCTTTTTACGCTTTTCCGTCCGTTGCGTCCACCGGCCTGTCCTCGGAAGCCTTCGCCCAGAGACTGCTTCATGAAGCGAAGGTCGCGGTCGTTCCCGGCCATGTGTTCGGTCAAGGTGGAGAAGGCTACATCCGGTGCTCCTACGCCGCATCCGTTCAACAGCTAACCGAAGCGCTGAACCGCATGGAACGATTTTTAAAGACCTTGCCGTTGTAAAGATTATCGGCTGGTGACCGGGACTTCGGAAATTTCGTTGACGGAGACGACGGCGTCCGTTTTCTTGGCCGGTTTGCTCCAGTATTTCTCGTTGCCCGGCAAATCGTCGAACCAGGCGGCGTCGTCCGGGCAATCGAGAATCATAAACCGGCCGTACCGCTCTTCGTCCCGCGATTGATGATATTTCAGGTAGGCTTTGCCGTTTTCGACGGCTAAAATTTCGATTTTGCCGGACGTATGGCTCATCGCCAGCCGCACGCGCTTGCCGAGACCGGACGTGCGGGCTTTCGCCTCTTCGACGATGCGATACACTTGAGCAAGCGGCAGCACGAATTCCCGGTTTCCGGCGACGGGCCGGTTCACGAAGAAATAGTACGGCGTAACGCCAGCCCAGGACAAGCGGTCCAGCAGCTCGCCAAGCGCGGCGGGATCGTCGTTGATCCCTCTTAAGATCGGCGTCTGGTTGACGACGATCGCTCCCGCGTCTTGCAGCGCCTTCAGGGCGCGCAGCGCTTCCTTTGTCAACTCGCGCGGATGGTTGATATGCGCCATGACGTACACTCTTTTTTCCGGAACGGACACTTCCCGGATCGTCTCAAGCAGCGCCTCGTCTTCGTAAATGCGCATGGGGTTGAATACGGGGATTTTGGAACCGAGCCGAATGATCTGCACATGCTCGATGTCCCGCAATTTGAGCAAAATGGAGCGAAGCTTGGGCGTGCCCAGAATCAGGCTGTCTCCGCCCGTCAGCAAGACGTTGTTGATTTCCGGATGCTCCGCAATATAAGCGAGCCCGGGCTCGACGTTGGAGACCGCTTCCTTCACGTCGTTGCGGAACAAGCGCTTGCGGAAGCAATAGCGGCAATACGCGCCGCATACTTCCGATACGATCAGCAAAGCGGTCGTCTTGTATTTGTGCTGGCAGCCCGGCACGACGTAATTCGTGTCTTCGTCCGAAGCGTCCCACCGGCCGTATTCGAGCAGCTCACCTTCGTTCGGAATCACCAGCTTGCGGATCGGATCGTTCGGGTCGTTCCAATCGATCAGTCCAAGGTAATAGTCGTTGACGCGAAAAACGAATTTGTCGGTAATCGGTTTGAGTTTTTCCCGTTCCTCCGCCGGAATGTCCGCAATTTTGCCGATATCGGTAATATACTTGGGTTGTGCCATCGTTTACCTCCTCAAGATATGATGACGATCGGTTTGCGCCGCCGGGAAGCGAACCTCTCCCCTCCTTTCGATTTGAACGCAAAAAAGACCCGGCGCACGCCTTAAGCGTGTCGGCAGGGCCCCTGCAACAAAAAAGACCCTGCAACGGGTCAAAGAGAAACCGATGATTTATCCGTTGACCCATCCAAAGCTGACGAGGTTAGCTGACGGACTCGGGATAGATGGTTCCCTTCGCGCCGCATAAACGGCACGATTCGCCCCAAAAGATGGTTCCCCCGCTTCCCGGACAAGACCGGGAATTAAGCTTGTTATAATACTATTCCAATAATATAGAATTGTCAAATAATTTTGTGCTTTAGAGCCGCGAATAGGCTTTGCGCTTGTGAAGCGAGACCGAACGGTACGAAGCCGCCAGCCGCTTGCGCCTTGCGTCCGTCAACGCGGAGGCGGCTGTGTGCAGGCTTTTGTTCAGCGTTTTGCGCAGCGTGTAGCTGCCCGGATAGCGGGAGGCGATGAAATTGCCGTAGGTCTCGAACTCGGAGAATGCGAACTGCCGCTTTTTGTTCATGCTGCGGAGAATGGCTTTATACCAGCGGATGCCGTGCTTTTGTTCGATCGTCCGTTTCAAATGGGCGACCTTCGCTTTTTCGAACAGCATATAATGCGCCACGAACGAGACGCGCGCGACCGGCCTGCTCCCCATCAATTTGCGGTACGTGCGGAAATATTCGGGCTGGCTCCAGCTTCTGCAGTAGAAAACCGTCTTGCGGTCCGGCGTCCGGAAAACATGCGGGCGGATCAGCACGGTATCCGCGTCGATCACGAGGTAGTATTGGCCGGAAGCCAACTTGTCTCCGCCCAGCTTGAGCAATTGCTGAAACAGCCAGCCGGAACGTTCCCAACGGGCCGAGCGGTAGCGGATATGCTTTTTGGCGATGGGCAGGACGGCGTTCTCGTTAACGAAGACGCATTTTTTGCGCGAACAAAGCGCTCGCATCCGCTTCGTGTCCGGGGCGACGATCATGATCTTGCGGATCGGATGTTTGACCATGCGCCGAACGCTGTCGATGACATGCGGAAGCGTACCGAGATCCTTCTCGATCGCGGGTATGATCACATCGATTGCAGGAAGGGCCATCTCTTCATCTCCGTCGTCAGGAATTTTTGCAATATTCTATGGCCCTGCCCGAAGATCGGTTCGCCCCTCTGCAGCTTTCTATCCCTTTCTGGACATGCCGTATCGATCAGGATAGACAAGCTTAAACCCATGTTTTTGATAAAAATGAACGTTTGCTACATCTGCCATCACGATCACATCGGCATCTTTGGGCGCGTTTTGATCCAGATATCCCAAAAGCTCGCGCATAATTATCTCGTCGATTCCATTATCCTGATGCTGCGGATCGACCATGAGATCAACGATTTGAAAGCAGCAGCCCCCATCGCCGACGATTCTGCCCATTCCCACAAGCTTTGAAGCTTCGTCTTGTACGGATACGGAAAAAATCGAATTCCCCAAAGCCGTTTCCGCCGCCGAACCGTCGATGGAAGGAAGGCCCGCGGCGGTTCTCAAATCCAAGTATTCCTTTGTTTCCGGTGCTTTGTGCGCTAGGTTCATCTTGATCTCCTTTTTAGGCAAAATGAAATGGCGCAAGACCCTCTCGGCCGGGAGGAAGATCCTGCACCATCCAGTCGTTCCGGCGCCCGCTCGCGCTGCGAATGGCTACCGCCTTTATACCCTTCTTAAAACTAGCTCTGTAAACGGATTGATTTCCGGTATCGGTTCGTCGAGCGGAAAATATCGAAGTTCAAGTCCTTCATCGTCATGGATGGTTGGCGTTCCTTCGACATCGACGGCTTCGTAAACGGCCATGGTTCCCCAATCCAGACTGTCCGTCCGCTTTTGCAGCAACAGATGGTCATGTTCGTTAAAAAACAAGCACGCACGCGCCGACCAGGATCAAGGGCCGCGAACCGACGAGCTTTCTCAAGTCCATGATCTATCCCATGGGATTCTCCTCGATTTTAGGATGCGAATCCGTTTTTCTCTAAATAGGACTCGGCCGCCGCGCACAAATAATAAGCCAAGCCCGTTTGCCGTTCTTCGAGCATGCGAAGATGGAAATCGTCATGAAGGAAAAAACGGGTTTGCGCCGCAAAATCGGCGACGGATATCCGATGTCCGTGCTCGTTCAAAAATTCAAGGTGGCTGCGAATGAGTTCCCGGACTTGCTCGTCACAATGCTTTACACCCGTTTTCAAAGCCTTTGCCATTTGGGTCATGAACGTTATGGCTTCCGCTGCCTGTTCGTTCATTTCCGGAACCTGAATCCGGGCATCCTCCAGAAGGTCGTAATCATACGTTTCTTTCAAATACTCATTCTGCTCCCGCAGCGCTTCTTTCCACTCTTCCTCGCTTTCGAAACCTTTGAACATCTCCTTATGATTCATCGGTTCTCCTTTCTCCATGCAATCCATGGATTTCTTCAATGTCTCCATGATTTGTTCCAATCTTTGCTTGCGCGCAAGCAACAGCTCGGCTTGCTGCGATAAAATGGACAAGCGATCCGGTTCGCCGCTCAACAGTTCCTTAATCTTTTCCAACGGAAAATCCAATTCCCGATAGAACCGAATTTGCTGCAAACGTTCCAACTCTTTTTCGCCATACAACCGATATCCGGCTTCGCTGATCGCGTATGGCACAAGGAGACCGATTTTGTGGTAATGATGGAGCGTTTTGATCGTTACCTTGGACATTGACGCGACCTCTTTCACCGTATAAAGCATTGGAACATCACTCCCTTCGACAGCAAGCGTAACCCCTCCCCTTAGGGGAGACTCAAGACATGCGTTCCAAAGATTTGACTCTCCCCTTACAGGAGGGACTACGATGAGTCCGAACTAAATTTGGGGAGGAATCCAAATCGATGCCGCGTTTCATTCTGCTGCTCAAAAACCGCTTCGTGTACACGATCCTGCTTTCCAATTTGTTTTCGCAATTGGGAATATGGATTCGCAATTTTGCCGTTCTCTTGTACGTGATGGAAAAGTCAAATGCCGACGCGTTTGCCGTTTCCATGATTTCCGTTGCCGAGTATGCTCCTATTTTTGTTCTTTCTTTCATCGGCGGCGTGTTCGCGGACCGATGGCGTCCAAAAAGAACGATCGTTTGGTGTGAATGCTTAAGCACATTTTCGGTTTTTATCGTTTTTCTCCTGCTTGATGCCGGTTCGTGGACGGCCGTTTTTTTCGCAACCTTGAGTTCCTCGATTTTTTCGCAGTTTGCTCAGCCTTCCGGAATGAAGCTGTTTAAGATCCATGTTTCGGATGAAGATGCTCCGATCTGCATGTCTGTTTTGCAAACCCTTTTTTCCATCTTTATGCTTGCAGGCCCGGTGCTCGGAACGTTTGTTTATCGGCAGTTCGGAATTGAACTCGCGATATTATGGACCGGCGCCTCTTTTCTGTTATCCGCTCTTGCCATGCTTTTTCTGCCGGCCGATCGGCAGCAAGTTTCGGACAAGACGCAGGATCAAACCTCATTGCTTCACGAAATGGCAGAGGGCATTCGTTATGTCATGGCGGGATTGGTCGTCAATGGCTGCGGCATCCTGATCGCCGGCTTTTCCACCAACCTGTGGCTGTTGATGCCTGTTCAATTTATCATTGCGCTTCTTCAGCCAGCCATTTTTATCGGAAACCATGCATTGGTCATGAAACATACCGAACAGGAATATGTCGGCCGGGTTACAGGGATTCGCACCCCGGTTATGACGGGAGCCATGCTCTTGGCGATGAGTTCGGCCGGTGTGTTAAAAAATATTCTTTCACTTCTTTATCGAAGATAAAGTAAAAAACGCAGCCTTCATCGGGCTGCGTCACTTTGGAAATCTGAAAATAAAAAGGTCTTTGGCAAACGGACTTATTCACCTTTCAAACCGGAAAGGGTTACGCCCCGAACAAACAAGTCTTGCGCCAGCAAGAACAAAATGATGATTGGAGCGATACTGATCGTGGTACCGGCCATCAATACCGGCCAATCCGTTGAGTAAAGACCTTGCATGGTTGCCAAACCGAGGGTCAAAGTCATTTTTTCTGTCGTATTCAGAAAAATAAGCGGATTATAAAAATCGTTCCACACCCCTATGCATATGAAGATGCCGAGCGTCGCCATCGCGGGTTTGGAAAGCGGAACAAATATTCGCCAATAAATGCCGAACGGATTGCATCCGTCGATTTTTGCCGCTTCTTCAAGCGCAGCGGGGATCGTTAAGAAGAATTGTCTCATCAGGAAGGTTCCAAATGCCGAAACCATGCCGGGCAATATCAGCGACCAATGTGTGTCGATCAACCCATAAGTTCTCATCATGAAAAAGTTCGGGATAATCGTCACTTGGGCAGGAATGATAATGGTGGCTAAATACAACGCAAATAAGGAATCGCGGGCTCTAAACCGAAGACGCGCAAACACGTATCCGGCCATCGAACTGGTCACTAGTTGACAAACCACAGTGATCGCCGTAATTTTTAGCGTATTAAGAAAAAATTGAAAGAACGGATAGCGATCCGATACTTTCAAATAGTTCGTCCAAAGGATTTTCTCACCGAATAATTTAGGAGGGAAAGTAAAGACTTCATGAATGGCTTTTAAAGAAGTGGAAACCGTCCAAATAAACGGGAATAGCATGATTGCCGATCCAATGATTAAGACCATATGGGAAGCGACCCTGAACCCGACATGCTGTTTCACTGAATTGACCTCCCTAATACATACTCCATTTTTTCTGACGGGCGAACTGAATCAAGGTAACGATTAATACCAGGAAGAATAAAATATATGCCATAGCGCTAGCATATCCTATGTCAAGATATTGGAATGCGGTCTGATAGATGTAGTGTACGAGTACAGAAGTTGCTCTTGCCGGTCCGCCTTGTGTCATCAGATAAACGGCATCGAATACTTGGAACGATCCGATAATGGACGTTACCGTAACGAAGAATGTCGTCGGTGACAGCAACGGGACCGTAATATGCCAAAATTTCGTATACCATTTAGCCCCGTCAATATCGGCTGCTTCATAATAACTTTCCGATATTCCTTGCAAACCGGCTAAAAAAATCAACATATTGTAACCGAGATTCTTCCAAACACTGGTCAAGATGATCGCCGGCATCGCCCAAACCGAACTTGTTAGCCAGGACGGTCCGTCGATGCCAAACCAGCTTAGAAAATAATTTAACAAACCAAAATCGGGATTATATATCCACTGCCAAATCACGGCAACCGCTACGAAAGAAGAGATGACCGGCATGAAGAACGCGGCCCGATAAAATCGCATGAATTTCAGCTTCTGGTTTAAAAAAACGGCCAATAACAAGGACATCATAATACCGAGAGGAACGCTTACCACACTGTAATACAGGGTATTCCACAAAACCTTACGAAAAATATCATCCTGAAACAAGGTCTTATAATTAGCTAATCCTACCCATTTCATATCGCCGGCCATATCCCAATCCGTAAAACTGATGTAGAAAGTACCCAGAACCGGGAACATAATAAAAATAAAAAAACCTAATAAGTTGGGGAGCAGCAAAAGGAATGCCCAGGTTCCATCTTTGTGTAATAACCGCTTCATGTCATCACCTCGGAGATACAGCCCCCGGGATACCCAGGGGCCCGTTTTTTTTTTCATTGCAACGTTATTTCTGTTCCGCCAACACTTCATTTGTCATCTTTTCGATATTTTGCACGGTCGTCTTTACATCCTGGTTGATCAGGAAGTACTTATCGAGTTCCGCAGTCGTGTTCTCGTTGATTTTTTGCGCCCCTGCACCAAGCGTAGCGTAGGGGTACACTTTTGCGTTCATAAAGTAAGGTACCAAATCTTTGAAGCCTTCCGGATGAACACCTTCGGTCAGCCATTTATTAATGCCCTCTTCGCTGTAGAGTGAAACTCGGTTCGGCATCCAAAGCCCGGCTTTAACGTTCTGCAATTGATAGTCCTCGGAAGACAGGAATTTGATCAGTTTCCACGCTTCATCCGGATGCTTCGTATGAGCCGACGCTACATGCAAATGCGCTTGACCATGCGTGACGGCCTCTTTAAATTTCGGCAAGACAGCGACCCCGACGGGGAACTTCAAATTGGACAGTTCTTGCAACGCCCAAGAACCGTCGATCAACATCGCGATTTTTCCCGTTTGGAGCATCTGAGCCGGACTCATGCCGGCATTGGACAGCAATTTCGCTTCCGGGCTGACTCCTTCCTTCACACGTAAATCTTTGATCGCTTCCAACACTTCAATTACTTCCGGCGTATTGATTGCGGATTTCGTTCCGTCTTCGTTGAACCAATTTCCACCATTAGACATGACCAAAGCCAATGTCATGTAGTAGTTCTCGGCACCATACACACCATGTTGAATGACTTTATCTCCGTCTTTTATCGTCAGCTTTTTCGCCGCATCGACAAATTCCTGCCAAGTCCATGCTTGATTCGGATCGCTTGGCGGGTAGGCAAGATTGGCTTTATCGAACAATTCTTTGTTATAAAAGAGTACAGGCGATACCGTGCAGGATTCGATGCCGTAGAACTTTCCATCCACCTGGCTGATTTCCACTGCGGACGGAATCATATCATCCATACTGAAATCCGATTCGACATAGGAGGTAATATCCAATAGTTGATTGCGTTTCACGAAGTCGCGATAGTAATCGCTCTGCAGGAAGAAGACGTCCGGCGCTTCATTGGCCGTAAGCAGCGTCTGCATCTTCGTTACATAGTTCGTACCGTTTGGCAGGGTCGTGTATTCGACTTTGATGTTTGGATTTTGCTGCATGAACAATTCGAGGCCCTTCTTCACGCTTTCTGTTTCAAGAGGGCTAACTTCCCAACCCATGAATTTGAGCGTCACCTGTTCGCCAGAACTGCTGTCTGAGGCGGGATTGTTTGAAGAGCTTGACGTCCCCGAATGGCTTGCGTTGTTGTTTCCCGAACAGGCGGAAACAAGCAGCATCAAGACAAGCCATACCGCAACAGCGCCTTGCCAAGTCTTTCTTTTCATGTTTTAAACCTCCCTCAAGTAATCGAAGCGCTTTCAACTTCGATATCTAATATACCTTCAAGAAACGGCCGAAAAATTGTAACAAATTTTGATCCTTGTAGATTTTTTAAAAAAAAGAAAACGGAGTAAACCCGTCTCCGCTTCCTATGTTCCGTCAGTCCTATTTTGTTCGAATACCGGTTTCAATCGATCCGAGATTTCGTCCAGAGCCTCACTGGCCGTTTTGTCTCCAAGCCAAACCGGATATAAACCTTTGGTGACCGTCGGGTACACCTCGGCTTGATTTTTCAGGTAATAACCGACGCCGGGCACGCCATTTTCGATCAGTTGCCTCATCATCGCATTTTTGAAGCCCGGAGGATGCGCGCGGGGATTGGAATCCACCCATCTGGCGATCAGTTCGGGATCGGTATACCATTTTTTTAGCACCGGCATCCATAAACCATCCGAGTATAATTCAAGCGCCTTTTCCGGATCGGTCAGCCACTTGAACAAAAGCCAAGCCTCGTCCGGGTGTTTGGAGGATTTAAAAATGACCGTTGCTCCCGCTAAACTAACCGTTATGCTCTTTTTCAGTTTAGGCAGAACACCGATATCAAAATCAACGCTTGCTCTTCCAAGATCAAGATTGATCCACTGCCCGTCAATGATCATAGCGGCCAACCCGGACTGCAAGGCAACACTCAACGCAGGCATCGATTTCGAATCAAATGGAGAAGGGGCTACATGGTGCACATTCATCAGATCGGCCAATTTCTGAATGGCTTCCGCCGACTCCGGACTATTCAGTATGAAACGGTTCCCGTCCGGCGTGACCCAGTCGCCGCCGTTGCTGAATATAAAATTATTTAAAGGCTCCGACCAGGTTTCGAACATAACGCCGTATTGAACGATGTTGTTCCTGTCGAATTGCGGATGATGCGCGTTGCGTCCATTTCGATCCAGGGTCAGCGTCTTGGCCGCTGCCACAAACTGCTCCCAAGTCCATGCTTCCTCGCTCCTGGATGGCGGGGCCGGAACGCCGGCTTTATCCAACAAGTCCCTCCGGTAAAACAAACCAAAACATTCGCCCGCCGTGCTCATTCCCCATGCAAAATTCGGGTCTCGCCCGTACCAGATGTAGTCCAAGAAATCTTCCTTCTTGACAGTCGGGTCTTTTTCTAAAAATTCATATATATTATGAAGCTTATCTTGCTTATCAAATTGCTCTCCCAAATCGGTTGTCATGTACGCGATATCCGGCTCCTCGTTCAACACGGACATCGCCTTCAGCTTGGTGTTGTAATCCAAATTAGGAAGCTGAACGCTTTCAACCGTGATCCACGGATACATTTGCATGAATTTATCTAAAGTACTCTCAATCGCTTTTTTCTCTTCGAGCGATCCCCAATATGTAAATCTTAACGAAACGCGATTTCGCTGTTCTGTCATTGCCGGATTGGCATGTTCATCCCGTTTTCCCCAAAAAAAGAGAACCCCTACGAAGAGGCCAATGACCAGGATACCCGCTAACAACAGTACGTACCTGTTCTTCATCCCGCTTCCTCCCTTTTAACAATTTCCAGAGGCATTCGAACGGTGACAGTGGTTCCCTCGCCGGGTGCGGATTGAACGGTTACGCCGTAATTTTCGCCGTAGATGGCTTGAATTCGCCGGTACACATTGTTTAGGCCCACACTGCCCCCGTTCTGGTTCATCAGCCGTTCGACCTGATCGCGGGTCATCCCCTTCCCATTATCCTGTACAATAAAAACACGGACATGATGTTCGATATAACACTTTATGGTTAGCTTCCCCTTCCTGTCTAAGCGTTCGAATCCGTGAATAAGCGCATTCTCGATAATAGGCTGCAAGAAAAATTTCGGGACCGTCGTTTGCAAAAGAACGGGATCTACATCGAACTCAATCGTGAATTTTCCTTCAAACCGCTTGGTCATGATCGAAATATAGCTCTTTAGGTAAGTAAAATCCTCTTCAAATGTAACAAGGTTGTCTTTCTTGACGATATATTTCATCATGTACGACAAACCTGTAATCAGCTCGCTAATCTCGTCCTCTCCCTTTTCCAGGGAAATCAGACTGATTAAATTCAAAGTATTGTGCATAAAGTGAGGATCCAATTGCAAATTCAGCGATTTGATTTCCGCTTCTTTCTCGCGGATTTTGATGCCATAGTTCTCTTCGATCAATTTCTGGATTTTATCGTTCATGTCGTTGAACTTACGCATCAGCACTCTGAATTCAAAGCTACCGTGCTCTTTGAATTTGACTTGAAATTTCCCTTCCCCCGTAATCAAAATCGCCCGAATCATCGTCCGAATCGGATGCGTGATAATGCCGGACAAATAGGAAGATAAGCCAATAAAAAGCAGCGTTAATACCCCCGCCGATATCAGCATATTGCGTATATAAGTGCTGATGATCGGATCTAGCAGCTCGTTCGGCGGTATAACGGCAATCGTGTACCATCCGGTAATGGAGGATTGGTCGAAACTAACGACCCTCTGTTTTCCTTCAATCTCCAGCATGTCAACGCCTGTTTTCTCCGTCACAACTTTGCGCAGATCAGGCCAGCCCACTCGCTCGGTCAGCCATTGTTGGTCCCGGTGCGAAATTACCCTTCCGGAATCGTCGATTACGAAATAAAAGCTTCCTTCCGTAGGCAAGCTTCCTGTAAAGACATTTGTAAATAATGATTCTTTAAAATTGACAATCAAGACCGGATTTTCTACTGACGAATTGAAGGCCGATTCGTTTCTGGGAAAAGGAATATTGATTTTGCAAACGGCGGATAACAAGTATTTATAATCGATCTCAGTGTTCCTTAAGTAATCGACATTAAACATCTCCGAGAAATTATAAGTCGGGATCCATACGATACGTCCGTCCCCGGCGTAAGCAGCATCGAACAATGCGCTTTCCCGAAAAGCGCCTTTCGGGATGAAGTTTTTTCCATGTTCACTGTTGGAAGAAGAATCCTGCCCGAATGTGAAATAGGTAGTGGCCAATTGAACCGAATAGATGTCTTGAGACTGAGCGAAATATTTATTTAGAATCTTGGTGATCCTTAAATCCGCATCCAAAATCTGCTCTCGGTTCCCGGGATCGATGCCGGCGAAAATCGTCTTGAAATCGGGATCCTCCGCAAACGCGATGATCATCTCCCTGACCCTGGAGAGTTTCGAATCGATGATCTCATTATTTTTCCTGACGATCGTATATGCGTCTTTTTTCGCCATGTCCATGATCGTATCTTTTCCGAGATTATAGTAACTCACGCTGAATAGAACGATAGGAACCGTGATTAAAATGATATAACTTATGATCAGCTTGGTTTGCAAACGGCTATTCCGAATCGCATTTATGAGCGAAGCTAGCATATTCATCCTGTCTTCACGCTTCCCGACGATTGCCTGAACGTATTCGGGGTTATGCCCGTTTCCCGTTTGAATACTTTGTTAAAGTATGCAGCGTCATGAAATCCTACCTTGAGCGCAATATCGGAAATTTTGTCGTCGGTTTCGAGCAGCAGCCGCTTGGCTTTCGAGATTCGCAAACGAATCAAGAATTCGGAAAAACCGATGCCCATATGAGTTTTAAAAAAATTACTGCAATAGGACGGGCTAAGACGCAATTGCCGTGCCATAGAATCCAGCGAAATATCGTCCATGTAGTGCTGTTCCAGATACTCGATACAATGTCTGACAAGAGCGGCATTTTTGTTGTTCTGCAATTCCAGAACCGCATCGGACCACTTCAAGAGAAACTCCTTTACCGCATATTGGACGGATTGAATGTCTTCGCAAGAAGCGATTCTCGTCTTCATCTTCTGCTCGTCATCGGATAAGGCCGATTCGGACAGTATGCCTTTTAATTGCATGCCGATTCGCATGACAAAGTGGATCAAATCCGTCTTTAAGACATCCGGGTCGGGAAACGGCGCTTTGGAAACCTGTTTGAACATCGACATGACCGTTTCGGATACCAGTCTCCAGTCAGAAGCGCGAATCGCTCGCAAGAGAATCTCTTCTTTTCCTATGAGTAAAGACGAAGTGCTTTGGACAAAAGGACTTGTCATTTGAAAAGGAATAAGGGAGTTCGAAAAATAATAGAATCTATGCCGCAATGCGATCTTCGCTTGGCCATACGCCTGTTGAATATTTGAAACAGAGAGTGCCATCTGGTCACTAATTCCAACCGCGAGCCGAAACGTAAATTTGTCTTCGATTTTCTCTAGGAAAAGCTGAAGGCCTTTATTCATATGGGTCAAATGAATTCCTGTTAGAGGAGAACGCAATCCAACCAAGGCTACCCATTCACGGGAGGGTGTCTTGATTATAAAAATCACTTTCGCTTCAAGTCCTCTAAGCTGCTCATCCAATTCCCGTCTCAAAACATCATTGACCTGCACGGAACATTCGGGTGTACGATCAGAACCGAAAGCGAGCACAATGCCAAAGCCTTGTTCCTGCAAGATTTGGCCGATATCGGTTTCCATCTGGTTGGTTAATTGTCCCGAAAGCAGCATCTGAAACAGGTGATCCCGATAGACGGAAGATTTTAAACGCAGGTCTGCTTCTTTAGCCAGCGCATTCTCGATTAGACCCAGAATATGCTTGATCTCTTGAAGGCCAATCGGTTTTACCAGATAATCAAGAACGCCATGGCGCAAGGCATCTCGTGCATACTGAAATTCGCCGTAACCTGTCAGTAAAACCATCTTAATGTGCGGCATCCGCTCGGCGATTCGCTTTACAAGTTCGATCCCATCCATTCCCGGCATTCGAATATCTGTAATCACCGCATCGATGTCCACTGACTCGAGGACATTCCATGCGGACTTCCCGTCGAATGCTTCATAAACCACGTAATTCTCCCGAAATCTCTTAATCACGCCGGCGAGAGAATGTACTTGCCGAGGTTCGTCGTCAATAATCAGCAGAGATACCATGAGCTTCACTTCTCCCAAATGAGTATGCTTTACAGAATGTAATCGCTTCCGATTTGCGAGGAGAACGTGCCTTGCTCGCTTGATTTATGATTATACAGGATTTTTACGGAATCCGGTTTCATCGTTGAATCCAAACACCCGTCTGATAAAGCGGTTTCAAAAACCAATGTAGCACCTTTTCGATATACGGGGATTGAAGAATATTTTAAATCTTGTACTATTTTTTGCCCCCTTCCATTCTGTTTAAAAAGTAAAGCCTTCTTCACATTCGAAGAAGGCTGTAAATTCAGATTAGGCTTCTTCAACCCAGACTTTCATCTCCCCGACACCGCGATTGGCCCAAGCGAAGTACGGAATGAACGTCGCGTTAACCTTTTCCAGCGTATACTTTGCTTCCCGTTTGTATAACGCATCTCCCCAATTATCCGTATTTCGCCTCAAAGCGGTCGCTTTTATGGCAACCATTCCGTCTATTGGACGGTTGGTTTCCTCAAGCGAGAACTCCGCATCTTTCGGAAGAAGCAGATGATGCAGATTCGCCCCATTGTCCGCTTCTTCCAAGCAATATACAAGCGGCCCCCGTTGAATGGCAACCTTCCCGGCCGTATGACGGATTAACGGATGGCCATACACGCGGTTTATCGGCATAGACAACGTCAAGTCCACCTGATCGCCCGATTTCCATTTGCGACTCAGCCTGATATAACCATCGGTTGTGAGATCCTTAACGGGCTCAAGAACGCCATTCACGTAAACCTCCGCATGATCGCACCATTCCGGGATGCGAAGCGCCAATGTCGCCGTAGTCTCCGAATCCGTACCGACAGTAAAGCGAATTTTCCCGTTCCAGGGATATTCGGTTTCTTGTTCCAATACAAAGCGAGTACCGTCGATGTCGATTTCCGCCATTCCCCCGATGTATAAGTGAGTATATATGGTTCTTCCTTGAACGGTATAGATATACTGTCCCAAAGAGGCCAAAAGACGGGCTACATTAGGCGGACAACAAGCGCAGCCGAACCAGGGCTGCCGCTCCGGCTTTACGTGGTGGTAGATATGGTTTGCCGTACAGACATGCGGGTTCACCTCAAGCGGATTGACGTAAAAGAATCGTTTCCCGTCGCGCGACATACCGCCGACTACTGTATTATAAAGCGCTCTTTCCAGCACGTCCGCGTATTGACTCTTGGGCTCCAGCATCAGCATGCGGTACGCAAAGAAAATTAAGCCGATGGACGCGCAAGTTTCCGCATAAGCCGTATCATTCGGCAGATCATAGTCTGTGGTAAATGCTTCACCCCGGCTTTGCGAGCCGATCGCTCCGGTAATATAGAGATTCCTGGATACCATGTTTGCAAATAACCGTTTGCAGGCCTCATACATTTCGACATCGCCGGCTTCCGCGGCAACATGCGCCATTCCCGTCCCCATATAGACAAACCTTACCGCATGGCCGATCGCTCTGTCTTGTTCTTTGACCGGCTTATGGGCCTGGCTGTATTCTTTCTCATCGATCATAAACGAGTTTTCCCAATGTACGGTTCTTCCCCGTTTATCCGCCTCGATGTCGTAAAAATGAGGCTGTTTCCCTCGCTCCTCCAAGAAAAACCGGCTGAGATTTAAATACCTGACATTGCCCGTGGCTTCATAGAGCTTCATCAATGCAAGCTCAATCTCTTGGTGTCCGTCATAACCCTTAAGTTTTCCTTCCTCAGGTCCGAAAACGCTGTCAATATGGTCGGCCAGTTTGCAAACAACGTCTAGCAGTTTTCGTTTGCCCGTCGAATAATAGTAAGCAACGCCCGCTTCGATCATATGACCGGCACAATAAAGTTCATGGCACTCGCATAGATTTGTCCAACGCTTTCCCGGTTCTTTCAATGTGTAATACGTATTCAGATACCCGTCGTCATGTTGAGCTTTGGCAATCAAGTCGATCGTCTCGTCTGCGATTTTCTCCAAGTGGGGAGCATTACGGGTTGCCAGCAAATAGGCGACAGCTTCGAGCCACTTCGCCACGTCGCTGTCTTGAAATACCATGCCGTAAAACTCCCCTTGCTCTTCGCCCGCGGCGATCTTGAAATTGCGAATCGCATGGCTCGGTGGCGCATGCTGAATCCGGTCATTCAAAGCATCCCATTGGTAAGGGATGACGACCTTCTCTACCAAATCGATATACGAAGACCATAACGAATCCCGAATCCGCACATGGTTCAACGGAACCATTCGAGACTTCTCTAAATTCCCCTTTGCAAGCATGCCTAAACCTCCCTAGCTGTTTTACGCCTCTGCTCTCAAGACAATGGCGATACCCCATTGTAGCAATCTATTAGAACCAGGGAATAAAAGGATTTCATTATTTTTGTACTATAAAAAATGAAAAAGAGACGCAGTTTTATGAAAAGCTGCGTCTCGCTTGCATTTGGGGGTCTGCGATCGTGTTCAAACGAATCTCAATGGGCCGCTGCATGGTCCACATGCTTCACATGCGCATGATTGATTCCGATGAACAGGACCGAAACGATAACAAACGCCGCGCCTACAAGGAACGGCACATGCGGATTGTATCTCTCCGCCAACTTGCCTGCCAGATAGGGGGCCGCAGCGCCTCCGATAAAGCGTAAGAAGCTGTAAGCGGCGGATGCGGTCGAACGTTCAACCGGGGCGGCATTCATCACGGCCGTCGTAATCAACGTATTGTTGTTGCCCAGCAAGGCGCCGGCAATTACGATCGCAGCGATGACCAGCCATTGCGTCGACGTCCAAATGCCCATAACGGCCAGCACGGCCGCGAACAGCGTCAACATGGCGCACATGGATTTGACCGTACCGAACCGCCCTTGCAGCTTCGGCGCCATGAAGACGGACGTTACGGCCAACAAAATGCCCCAGCCGAGAAAGACGTAACCCAAACCGTGTTCATCCAGATCCAAAACAAAAGGCGAATAGGCAAGCAGCGTGAAGAAGCCGAAATTATACAGGCAGGCCGTCAACCCAAACACGACAAGCGAACGATGCTTCATCGCGCGGAACGGTTCCAGCAGGGACGTTCTTTTCGCGGCGGTTGACGCCTTTACGTTCGGCATCATCAAGATCAGGCCGATAAACGCGATCGCCATCAACGACGCAACGCCCAGAAACGGCCCTCTCCAATCGATCGCGCCCAGCCATCCGCCCAGCAGCGGACCGACCGAAATGCCCAACCCGATCGCCGCTTCATATAAAATGACGGCTTTTGCCGCGCTGCCGCTAGAGAGCGAGACGATAGCGGTTAGCGCGGTCGCGACGAACAGCGCGTTGCCCAATCCCCAGCCCCCGCGCATCCCGACCAACACGTCGATCTGGCTTGAAAACCCGCCCAATGCCGAAAAAAGGGCAATGACGAAAATCCCCAACAGCAGCGTCCATTTGATGCCCAGTCTGGATGAGACGGCGCCCGTAATCAGCATGGCTACGGCCATAACCGCATTATAGCTGGTGAACAACAGGGTCACTTCGCTTTCCGAAGCGTTCAGTTTTTTGGCGATGGCAGGCAAAATCGGATCCACAAGGCCAAGGCCCATAAACGCAATGATGCAAGCGAAAAAAACCGCCCATACCGCTCTCGGCTGCTTAAGAATACTGGCCTCTTCCGGCGCAAGCGAAGCTTGCGAAGCGGTTGAGGCCGACGGTGGCATAACGGATGACATCTTTGGCTTCTCTCTCCCTTGCCTCATTTCGAATTTGCGAATCTGCCGTTACAGCAGCGCTTTGAAGGTATGCCGGATAATATCTCCGCGGCTGATGATCCCGACCAATACCCCGTTGCGCTCGACCGGCACTTTTTTGATTCGTTTCTTCCCCAGAATAGCGGCAAACTCTTCAACTTCCTCGTCCCAGGAAACTTTAATGACCTTTCGCGTAGCAATGTCCAGAACATTCAGATCCAGCAGATTCCGGGCCCTTTCCTCGAACTTCTCATGGTCGCCTTTAAATACCGCCGCAAAGTAAAGCGAATCAATGACCACGTCCTTATGCTTGCCGATATATCGCATAATATCGCCGTCGCTGATGTAAGCGACGATTTCGTTTCGGTCGTTCACCACGGGCAGCCCGCTGATCCGATGCTCGATGAACTTTTCGATAACCGCGCGCACCGTGTCGTTCTGCTTGACTTTGTGCACGTGGCGGATCATAATGTCGTGCGCCTTCAAATCCGTCCCCCTCCCTCTCCCTCATTTGCAAATCTCCTCAACAAGTTGTATTATGCAAGTATATGATTGTATTATACAACTATCCAGGACGATGTTCAATACGCTGCGAGGTGCTACAGCATGCAGGAAAATGCGATAGAGACCATTGAGCTCGAAATGGCCGTCCTGTTTCGCCGATTTACGTCGATCACCCATAAAAAATTCGGCAATCTGGACCGGTCCGCCTACCTTTTGCTTCATCAAATCTCCGCTCACGGTTCGGCCGGGGTCAAAACCTTGGCGGACGAGTTCCGTTTGGACATTTCGACGGTCAGCAGACAAACCGCGGCTCTTGAGAACAAAGGATATGTATACCGTATACCCGATCCTTCGGACAGGAGATCCTACTTTCTGCAAATTACGGAATTGGGGAAAAAGGAATTGCTCGCATGCAAGCGCGCGCGATTGGCCAGAATCACGAAGCTGTTGGAAAATTGGTCCGAAGAAGAACGCGAATTGTTCGGACGGCTGTTGCGGAAATTTAACCGCACGATCATTGAAGAATAAGGAACCCGTTGCCCGTTTACGGATTGGTCCTGGATTGCCGCGCCATTTGCCGCTTCAGCTCGCCGATGATGCGTTCGGCCGCTGCCTCGCCGGCTTCGATGCATTCCTGCCATTTCGAAAAATCAAATGCCGGAATATGCCCGACTTCCGGCCGGATGACGACATCGGCGAGGCGGAGGCTGCTGTGCCTTCTTTCGGCCGTCATGAGGCTGTAGGACCGGTACACCACTTCGATCAGGTTGCGCGGCGGCTTCTTCTCGTGTTCCCGCGACACATCGACCGCAATGACCAATTGGCCGCGCTCCCGGTCCAGTTCCTCCACGGGCAAGTTGTTCAACACGCCTCCGTCCACCAGCATCATCCCTTCGTGCAACAGAGGAGAGAAGATCCCCGGAAAGGCCGTTGTCGCCCGAAGCGCCGTCAGCAGATCGCCTTTGTCGAAAACCACCTGCTTGCCTTCCATCAGATCGACGGACACCGCTTTGAACTGGATGGGCAAATCCTCGATTCGAACGGAACGCTTTCCCTGCTGCCTGAGCAGCTCGTTCACGGCGGCATGAATGCTGTTGCCGGCAATCAATCCGCGTTTGCGGATGCCGACATCGATCAGGCGGTATTTGGGCGTCTTCTGGATAAAAGCTTCAAGGGTATCCGGCCGAACGCCCGCCGCGTACAGCCCCCCCACGGCGCCGCCCATGCTGGTGCCCGCGATGCGGTCAACGGCTATCCGGTGTCTTTCGAATGCCTTCAGCACGCCAAGGTGGGCGAGCCCGCGGACCGCACCGCCTCCCAAAACCAAGCCCACTTTCCCCATACCTAAGCTCCTTTTTGGCAAATTCACCCTTCGTTACGGAAAGACGAGGAATTTTCCGTTTCGGTACCCGCTTTCCTTGCCGGCCGATCGCTCTCTTTGTGGGTTCCCATAGCATAATCCAGGACAGGGTGCGACACTCCGTACCAAGCGTATTCGTCTTTATAATGATGCAGCAAATGTTTCTTTTTCATCCATCTTCCCCATGCCGTCCGAGGAACGACCGGCCGGTGCGCCGCGTAGTGCATCCATTGATAATAGAGTTGGAACAAAAGCGTGCCGGTCACGACGGGCGCAACGACGGAAATCCGGCGAAACAACAGCCATACGAGCGGAATATAGACGCAATAAATCAAAATATCATAATGGACCGGGCTGAATAAATATTTCATCTCCTGCGGCTGCCGGTGATGCTCGGCATGCCCCCGGTACAATACGGGCAAAAGCCTCGGAAACTCGTGCAGCAAATACCGGTGCACGACGTACTCGGCAACGGCGTAAACCAGCGCGCCCAAAGCCAGCGCGAGGATCGTGGCATAGCCGTCGAAATAATAGCAGCACAGCGTTACGCCGACGATGCTCAAAGCGGAAATAAATCGAATGACGCTGTGGGTATAAAACTCGCGATACTTGAACATGGAAGATGCTCCTTTCGTTATGAGATGTATACGAGACGTAAACATTTCACCCGAAAGACCCAAAAACAGAACAAACGAAGGCGGCTTGCGCCTATACCGAAAAAGCCTCGCTCAGAAAATCCGACAGCATTTCCTTTTCCTCGCCGGAAAGATCCGCGATCGATTTCAGCAGCTTGGAGACGAGCTCCGTAACCTCAATGCCCAGATCATCGTTCAACGTTTGGATCGCCGTTCCCAGAACGGTGCCGATAAACATCGTCATGCCCGTCTCTTTGCTCGGCGCCTTTTGAACGCTGTGGTGAATCAAGGACTCGGTTTTGCCTCCGAGCTTCTTCAGGTACATCATCAGCAAGCCGATCGCATAAGCGCAAAAATGAATGCGCGTGTTCCTTTTCGAGATTTCATCGATCATTTTCCGGAGCGCCTCGTTGAGACTGCGGTTCTTCAAATCCTTAAGCAGCCTCGAAAGATTCCCGACCGTCTTTTTCCAATCCGCGGGATCGAAGGTTTCGTTTCGCGGCTGGTCAAAAAGGTCCAACGCTTTGGACGTGGGAACGAACACCACCTGGGAGCGTCCGGTTTCCTTCGCATTCACCTCGTAGCTGCGCGAAATAAAGCCCAGTTTTTCGATTTCCTTCAGCATGTCGTAGG
This sequence comes from Cohnella laeviribosi DSM 21336, assembly GCF_000378425.1. Classification (GTDB taxonomy): domain Bacteria; phylum Bacillota; class Bacilli; order Paenibacillales; family Paenibacillaceae; genus Cohnella; species Cohnella laeviribosi. The sequence continues at coordinate 69,535 of NZ_KB899809.1, forward strand.
CCGTCCATTTGCTGACGCCGATCGATTTGGCCAAGGTTTCGTAGTGAATGGGCAAATTCGTTTTCCTATACAAGTCGGTCAATTTATGCAAAAATTGCAGGCGCCGTTTCGTAAGCGACACGACCACACCTTCTTCCCTTCGCCGCCGCCGCAAATGAAAAGGTATTTTTGGGTTTTTTGTGATTCAATCGTAGCATCGAATCCGAACAACGTCAAGACGAATGCAGCGTTTTTTACGCAATAAGCCAATCTCGGTCAATACAGGGTATGGAATAAACGGTCAAGGCATGCGGCGAAGATCGGACACAGCGCATCCCCGTGCATGACGATTTCCCGTTTGATCCCCTTGCCGAAGGAGACATTCTTCATTTCGCATATAATGGCGTTTCCGTTCGAATTCAAGATTCGGGTTGTTCGATCCAAGAGGTCCTTCGATACGGTGTACGTTTGGCCTTCATGCACCAATTCGAATTTGGGATGCGTGGCGATTTTGGATTGATCCCGCAGCGTCGACGTTACGCTTTCTCCGCCTTCGCGCGTTACGGTGACCGTCCACTTCTTTCTCCCAAACCATGAGGAACCATCGACGATTTCGACCGATGTCCCTGCTTGCAGATCTTCTCCTTTCAGGCTTAACTCCCAATGGTCGATTGCCCAGCTTAACGCTCGATTCATCTTATTTTTGTAGGTCTTTCGGATCGAACCGATTGCCTGATCGTGCTCATCCTTTAGGAGGATCGGCGCCGTTGACCGTTTAAGCAAAGGCCGGTTGTAAACATATTTCTTCATGATAAACCCCATTTATGCGTTTCGTAACTTTCAGAGAATCCCGTACGACCTCAGCGTCTTTAGCCGTTCCACCGTTATCCAGCCGCGCCACTCCGCTTCTCCGCCGGAACTAACCGGCGGCCAGTTGATCGGCCATCCTCCGTCCTCCTGCTGCTGGCAGACAAGGGCCCGCAGGTGCTTTTGCACATCCGCATCCGAAATCAACTTGTTCGCGTAGCTGTCGCGAGCCGGCGCCCAATCCAGCACTTTGTGGACGTAGCCTTCGGCCTCCGGGTCCCGCTCGATCGTGCCGGGGCGGCTCAGCCATTCGTCAACCGCGGGCCAATATGCGCTTGCCCTCTCCTGTTCCGGAGTATGCTGCAAAAACACGATCCATTGTACGCCGTCATGATATCCGGCCGGCTTCTCCTGATCGAAAACGCGCCATATATACGCAACGTTTTTCAGAAACCATTCCTCCCGGTAAAAATCCGTCCGCAGCTTCTGCTTGTAAAGCAAACCGACGATTCGGCCGGTCGGGTTGATCGAAGGCCGGTCGTCGCGTTCCGCCGCCCACCACGGCGCATGCGGATAATCGCCCGCGCTTCGAAAGACAAACGGGATTCCGCCGTCCTGCAGCGTAATGTCCCGCAAATACCGGACGATGCCTTCCAAAATTTGCGGATCGAATCCGTCCACCTCGTCCATGATGGTTAGCGCCATTTCGGTCGGCACGGGCTGGCTGTGCGGACAGCGGATGTCCGGTTCGAGCGCGTTTCCGAATCCGCCGTCCCGATTTTGGTAAGGGCGGAGCGCCTCGATGACCGCCTCTTTCGAGCCCTCCTCAAAAAAATATTCGTACCGTCTCCGGTCAAGAAGCCGCGCGTATTGATAAAGAAACGACTTCGCACGTTCAAGTATTCGACGATTCTCCATGAATACGGATGCCTCCTTGTTCATAACGGTTTTCCGTTATACATGACGATGTTGTGGCGTTCGGGCGAATAGATTTTTCTTACCGCATCCAAGATCTCCTCTTGCCTGCGTTCGGCTTGATCCGGAGGCAGCTCCACCAATATGTCCTCAACATCATGAGGCCCGATCCTCCAATGCCCCAATACCGCGCCTTGGAACGTTCCGTCGATCAGCAAAAACTGCAGCACTTCGTACCCTTTGTACCGCCGCTGAAGCTCATCCATATGCGCCCGCACGAGAAAATCCGACTTGTCCAGCATAAACACGCATGGCGGAATATCCGAGGGAACAAGTCCTTCCGCATCTTTCGCGTAAACGAAGCCTTCTCCAATGCCTTCCATTTCCGCCGTAACGATCTGGCCTCCCTCCACCAAGGCCTCAATCCCTTGACGGATGGCTTTGGCGGGCAGTTGCGACCAGCTCTTAATATGGGCTTCTGTTGCAAAAACCATCGCTTGGATAAAGGAATGGAGAACCTCGGAAACGGCTTGCGCGTATCGGCCTCCGTCAGCATTGATCTCAAACCATTCCGTGGCAAAATCGAACCATCCCGTATCCCAATCCGTATCGGGCTGATGCTCGTAAACGAGGAACGCCTCTTGCAACGCCTGCAGCGCTTTCGAAATTTCGCCGGCCGGGTAGCCTTCCAGTTCCTGCTTTAATTGCTCTTTCGACAATCCTCCCGAAGTCTTAAGCACCGTCAAAATATCATCGTGGATCGGCTTTGCTTTGGCCAACGGCTTGCGAAAGGCGACGGCATACCGCTCCAAATCTTCCTGAAGCACATACCCGATGCGCCCGCCGCAAAATCTTCCTTTGATGATCGCATTTCGTTCCCTAAGCTTGCCGGCAAGTCCATCGTCGTCAAACAGGGTTCGATGCACCAGTCTCGGCGGATCGCCAGGGCGGGTGTTATGTACGGGCGCCACGGGCTGCAGCAGCTTGAACAGTTCAAGATACTCCGGCTCGTCGTCCGGACTTTCGATGGGCGCAAGCAATCGCTGCCTTCTCAGCCGTTCTCCGATCACTTGCTCGTAGGACAGTTTCAACCCTTTTCCCTCCCGGATTTCGGATCGAATCGGTAGCGGTCGCCTAATCGATTCGCCATTTCAAATAGCTCGTTTCGCAAATGTTCGGGCTCGATCACTTCGGCGTCCAGACCCAGCGTGAAGAAAAAGCGCACCGCCCATCCCCACTCTGAAGCAGGACACCTAAAATCCAGTTCCCATTCCTCTTCGGATACCTGCTTGACGGAATCGCCAATGTGAAAGTCCTGTTCGGCAAGCAACGCTCCCCGGTAAGTCAATTTCGCGAGAATGCGTATGGAAGATTCGGGCCGATCTCCCCGTTTCCCTTCTTGCCGCCGGCCTTTCCCGGGTTCATCCCCCGGCTCATCGATCCTTTCGATTTGTTCAAAGCGATCTACGCGAAACGTTCGTTGTTCCTCGTGCGCGGCCGAATACGCCTCGCAATACCAGAAACCGTGCGCCGCGTATATTCTTCGGGGCAACAGCTTCAGCCAGCGGCGATGGTTTTCGGAACGGTAGAGGACATGAATCCAGCGCGATTCGGCCGTATGTTCCAGTAAGGCGGATAAATGAGGCGTCTTCGCCCTTCGCTCCGGCACCTCGATTTCAACATGCGCAAGGACCGGTTCAATTTGCTTCAAGGTCTGTTCCGGCAAAATGGCCCTGATTTTGTCCGCCACGGTCCATCTTGCCTCGCGGAACGGGGTATCGGCCATTTTCGTCAAGCTGCGAAGCGCAAACAGAACGGTCAAGGCTTCCTGGGCATTGAGCTGCAAAGGAGGCAGTTGGAAGCCCTCCATCAGGCGAAAGCCGCCCGCAGGACCCGGTATGGCGTACAACGGAACGCCCATTTCCGAAAGCGACTGCATATCCCGCAAAATCGTCCGTTTGGACACTTCGAATTTATCCGCCAGCCTTTGCGCGGTTTCCGGCCTTTGCTGCAAGGCGATCAGGATCGCCAGCAGCCTGTCCTTCCGTTTCAACTGGATCCCCCCGCTTCTGAACCCATTATAGCACCCTAATGGTGACACAAGGGTTGTCACCATTTTTCGAACCATACGGATTTCCTCGCCCGTTTCCCTTATATCACAATCCTATTGACATTATCAAAGAAAGCAAAGAACATGGAGGATGTAGAGAAAAATCCATGCCGGCCGCAAGGCATGTTGGAGGTCATCCGTTTGAGCGACAATAAACCGCGCCTGATTCAGTCCGTGAAGCGGGCTCTCGATATCATCAACTGTTTCGATTCCTTAAACGTCCAACTGTCGCTTAGCGAAATCAGCGAGAAACTCAATTTGAACATCAGCACCGTATACGGCATTCTGAACACGCTTTGCGCGTACTCCTACATCGACAAAAACCCGCACAACGGCAAATACAAATTGGGGCTGGAATTCCTGCTGAAAGCCAACCTCGTCTCGCAAAGCCTGGATCTGAAGGAAATCGGCCACCCCTTTCTGACCGAACTGACGAAGAAATACCATGAAACCTCCCATTTGTACGTGTATCAGAACGAGCAGATTTTTTGCGTAGACAAGGTGGAATCCCCCAGCACTTACTTTATTATCAGTTCAAGAGCGGGAAGCAAGCTGCCCATGCACGCATCCGCGTCGGGCAAAGTCTTTTTGGCGAGCATGCCCGAAGAGGAGCTTCAGACTTTTCTGAAAAAGTACAAGCTGACGAAGCTGACCGACAAAACGATTACGGACAAAAGGCAGCTCATGAAAAATTTGCAGCAGATTCGGGAATTGGGTTACGGGATCGAAAACGAAGAGATTGAGGAAGGGGCCTACAGTATCGCCGCACCCGTCAAAGATTCGGCCGGCCGCACGATCGGCACGATCAGCATGGTAGGTTCGATTTCGCGCATAAAAGAGAACGAGGAACCGATTCGGGCGGATTTGCTGAAAGCCGCAAGCGCCATCTCCTGTCAATTCGGGTATCAGTTCAAGACGAATTAGACATGGAACAGGAGCCGCTCGCGGCCGGTTTCGTTCATGGCTTTCGTTCATTGGCCAACTGGAGAAGCGTATAATAAAGCACTTCCGCTCCCGCGCCGCAATCCTCCTGCGAGCTCCACTCCTTCGGGGAATGGCTGATGCCTTCCCGGGAACGGACGAAAATCATCCCGATCGGCCATCGCGATCGGAACTGCATGCCGTCATGGCCTGCCCCGCTCGGCAATGCTGGCGGCTGCTCGATCCCGGCTTTTCGGCAAGCCGCCTCGATAGCCGCCATGATTTCCGGAGAGCAAGGCGCGGGCGCCACCCGTTGCAGCGTGCGGACCGCCAGTTCGACTTGATGCGACGCGCAGACCCGGTTGCCGTATTCCTGAATGCTGCTTTCGAGCGCATTCCGGACCGCTTCATCGATATCCCGCAAATCCAGCGTGAATTCCACTTGCTCCGGGATGACATTGACGCCGCCCGGAGCGGCCCCGATTTTCCCGACCGTCGCGACCGCGTTCGGATACTTGCCGGCCTCCCGGTAAATCCAATTCATCCATTCCGAAGCGGCCCGCAGAGGGTCCCTTCTCATGTTCATCGGCGTCGCGCCGGCGTGGCCCGCTTGACCGGTCAGCGTAAACTGCAGCCAGAGCGGCCCCGCAATGCCCGAGACGACCCCGACGGGCAGACGATGTCTCTCCAGCACGGAGCCCTGTTCGATATGAAGCTCCACGTAGGCTTTTACCTGCCGCGGATCTTTCGCCGCTTGACCGATGCGGTCGGGATCGTAGCCCGCCGCCCGCATCGCGTTGGCGATGGACAGATGCCGCTCGTCCTTGTGCCGTTCCAAATCTTCTTGCCGCAGCGTTCCCGCAAGTGCCCGGCTGCCGATCATGCCGAACCCGAATCTGGAGCCTTCCTCATCGGTAAAGGCGACGACTTCGATCGGATGATCGGTGGCGATTCCTTTTTCCTCCATGCTTTGCAGAGCTTCGATCGCCGCCAGCACGCCGAGCGCGCCGTCAAACTTGCCGCCATGGGGAACCGTGTCGATGTGGGATCCGGTCAGGACGGCCGGGGCCAGGGGGTCGGCGCCTTCCCGGCGCCCGATCACATTGCCCGCACTGTCTTCGCGAACGGCCAGTCCCGCTTCTTTCATGTAAGAGATCACCCGATCCTTGGCCCGCCGCTCTTCTTCGGTAAACGAAAAGCGGGTGACGCCCCCGCTGTCCTGCTTTCCGATTTCGCCCAGTTCCATCAGCCGATGCCACAATCGGACGGCATTAATCTCCATTGTCCCCACGTCCCTCTTCCGCCGCCTTTTCCTTCATCTGGAACCGGAAATGGCAGTGGCCTTCTCTCAGCAGATACTTGTCGTGCTCCACTTCGAAATTGGCGTTATACCCTTTGGCAATGGCCGGGTCGATCATCTGGCAATACAAAATGCCGTATTCCTCCATCCCGTCCTTCTTCCACTGGTCGCCAAACGCGCATCTTGTAAACGTTTGTTCGATCTCCTGCGGATGATACACCGTTTCGTATTCGAACAAGTCGCTTCGTCCCATATCGTAATGGGGCAAATAATTGAGCATGTCGTTCGGATGTCCGGCTGCGGCCGCCCGGCGGGCGATATCTCTTCCCCGCTCCTCGCCGAACGCCCGCACGCCTTCCCGGACCGCTTCTTTCCCCTCTTCCCCGAACCGGTCGACGACCGCTTTGGCGACGTGGGCAAACAGCTTGGCCATAATCGTGTACGGCGATACCGGCTCCAGGCTCTCATCCTGCTTGATGGTTTTTTGGTTGGCTTCGCTCATCGTCAAGCTCCTCTCCAATCGTTATGATTCATTCTTCAATGCATGCCGAGATAAACCGTTTTGACGACAGCATTGTTTTTTAATTCCTCGGCGTCGCCCTGAACGACAATGCTGCCGGTCTCCATGACGTAGCCCCGATTTGCGGCCGCCAGCGCCATCTTGGTGTTCTGTTCCACCAGCAGCACGGATACCCCTTCCCGGTTCACGCTCCGGATCGCCCGGAAGATTTCCTTCACGATAAGCGGCGCAAGCCCCATGGAAGGCTCGTCAAGCAGCAGCAGCTTCGGTCTGGCCATCAGCGCCCGGGCGATCGCGAGCATCTGCTGCTCCCCTCCGCTCATCGTTCCCGCGAGCTGATTTTTTCGCTCCGCAAGACGGGGAAACAGTGAAAACATCTGCTCGATGTCCTGGCGGATAGCCGCTTTGTCTTTGCGGATATAGGCGCCCATTTTCAGATTCTCCAGCACCGTGAGATCGGCAAAGACGCCTCTTCCCTCGGGCACGTGGGAGATGCCCCGCTGCACGATCCGGTGCGGTTCCAGCTTCGTGATCTCGCTTCCTTCGAACCGGATGTTCCCCTGGCTGGCTCTGACGATGCCGGAAATGGTGCGCAAGACGGTCGTTTTGCCGGAACCGTTCGTGCCGATGAGCGCCACGATTTCGCCTTGATAAAGGCGGAGATTCACCTGTTTAACCGCCGGAATCGCCCCGTACTTGACGCACAGGTCGTTGATTTCCAATAATACGCGATTCTCCGTCAATCCCAATCGTCCTCCCCGCCCAAATACGCGCTGATCACTTTGGGGTTTTGCTGAATTTCGGCCGCGCTGCCTTCGGCGATTTTGACGCCGTGATCCAGTACGACGATCCGGTCGGAAATGTTCATAATCAACCCGATGTCGTGCTCGATCAAGACGATTTCAATGTTGAACTCGCGGGAGAGCTGCCGGATTTTCTCCACCAGCTGCTTCTTCTCGGCCGGATTCATCCCCGCAGCGGGCTCGTCCAGGAGCAGCAATTCGCAGCGGGTGACAAGCGCCCGCGCCATCTCCAGCAGCCGCTGCTCCCCGTAGGGCAGGCTTCCGGCAAGCACGTCGAGTTTATGGTCCAAACCGACCGCCTTGAGCACCTCGACGCATTCCTGCGCGATCGCGGCACGCCTTTCGCGCCGCCGGCCCGTAAGAAAAATCGCCTCCAGCACGCTTTCCGTATTGCACTGGGGATGGGCGACCAGCACGTTTTCCAATACCGTCATGTTTTTGAGCAGCCGGGCGTTCTGGAACGTGCGCGCGATGCCGATTTTGACCCGTTCATAAGGCTTCAGCTTGTTGATGACCCGATTTTTGTAGGTGATTGTTCCGGACGTGGGCCGGTAGATGCCGGTCAGCAGGTTGAACAGCGTCGTTTTCCCCGCCCCGTTCGGACCGATGATGGCCAGAATTTCGCCCGTCCGCACACTCAGATCGATGTCGGTCAAAGCATGCAAGCCGCCGAACCGAATGGACACCTTTTCCAGCTTCAGCAATTCGTCCATTATTTTCGCCCGCCCTTCTGCGCCAAACCGTAAAAGTTGTATTTCCGGTGTTTTTCACCCCAGAAGCCCGAAGGTTTGAAAATCATCATGAGAATAATGGCCAATCCCAGCAGCATCATCCGGTAATCGTTCATGTAGCGAAGAATCTCCGGAGCGAGCACCAGAAGGATGGCGCCCAGGATCGACCCGGGAAGGCTGGCGGTGCCGCCCAGAATGACCATCGCCAAAATATTGACCGAATCCAGATACCGGAAGGAATCCGGGCTGACGTAGGAAATGTAGGCGGCCCAATACGCGCCGGCGACTCCGGCGAAGCAGGCTCCCAGGCTAAAGGCGAGCAGCTTGTATGGGTTCGGCCGGATTCCGACCGACTGGGCGAGCGTCTCGTCTTCGCGTATCGTCAGCAGATTCAGGCCGATCCCCGAATGGACGATGCGGTTGATGATAAAATACGTCAATAAAACCAGCGCCAGAATCAGATAATAAAATTCGATCTTTTCGGTGAAGGCGTGCCCGAACAGGCTTGGAGCCGGTATTCCGGGCAGCCCCATCGGCCCCCGGGTGACGTCGACCCAGTTCACGAAAATCAAACGGACAATTTCGCCGAATCCGAGGGTCACGATGCCTAAATAATCCCCTCGAAGACGAATGACCGGGCTTCCCAGCAGCAAGCCGAACAGGCCGGTCACCGCAGCGGCCGCGGCCAGCGCGAGCCAGAACGATGCCGAGCCGTGAAGCATGATCAGCGCGGCGGTATAAGCGCCGATTCCGTAAAATGCGGCATGCCCGAGCGCGAATTGCCCGGCATAGCCGACGATCACGTTCAAACTCAGCGAAAGTATCGCGTAAATGCCAATGATAATCGCAATATGCAGGATATAATCATCGATTTGCTGCAGCAATAAAGGCAAAAGGATGAGCAGCCCGACGATCGCGAATCTGCCGGCACGGCTTCTCAAGTCGACCACCTACACTTTGTTGATATCTTTTTTTCCGAGGATGCCTGTAGGCCTGATCATGAGCACGATAATCAGAATGGTGAACGAAATGACGCTTTGATATTGCGTCGAAATATAGGCTCCGCCCAGGTTTTCGACGACGCCGAGCAGGATGCCGCCCAGCATCGCCCCCGGAATGCTGCCGATGCCGCCCAGAACCGCGGCCGTAAAGGCGTTGATCCCCGCCATGTACCCCATGGTCGGATATACCGCATTATAATAAATCCCGACCATGATCCCGGCGCAGGCGGCAAGCGCGGAACCGATCGCAAACGCCAGACTGATCATATGATTCGTATTGATCCCCATCAGCGCCGCATTCGTCAGGCTCATCGAGGTGGCCCGCATCGCCGTGCCGGTTTTCGTTCGGGTGACGAACAGATGCAGTCCCAGCATCAAGATAAAGGAAAGGACCAGAATCAAAATCTGGATTTCCGAAAAGGTGATGCTGCCGACGGTAACGGTGCCGCGGCCGAACGCGGTCGGAAACGGATGCATTTCCGTGCCCCACAGCTTTTGCGCCAGACTGACAAGAAACGTGGACACGCCCAGCGCGCTGATCAGCGGAACGATGCGGTCCGCCGTGCGCAGCGGCCGGTAAGCGACCCGCTCGATAACGACGCCGATGGCCGAAGTTGCGGCGGCGGACAGCAGAAACGCAAGGTACAGGGGCATGTGCAGATGCTTCATAAAAAACAGCCCCAAAAAGCTGCCGAACATAAAGATGTCGCCATGGGCGAAATTCACCATTTTAAGAATGCCGTAGACCATCGTGTACCCGAGGGCGATCAAGGCGTAAATGACCCCGATGGTCAAGCCGTTAACCAACTGTTGCAGGAACATACGAACATCCTTTCAAAAAAAGTAGAGCAGGAAATCAAGCGACGATCCCGCCCTACCATTTCAATCATTGATAAAGTTCAAAGGCCCCGTTGCGGATAGTCAGACGTTCGGGAGTCGTCACCACATCCCCGTTTTCGTCAAAGCTCAGCACGCCGGTAGGTCCTTTATAATCGTGAAGTGTTTTCAAATATTCTTTGATTTTCTCCCGGTCGGCGCCATTGTGCTTGATCGCTTCGATCACGACGGACGTCGCCACGTACGCGTAAGCGGCGTAAGTGTCCGGCTTGCTGTTGTATGCGGTTTGGTAGGCCTCGGCAAACTTGGTGGCTTCCTCGTTGTCGCCGCCCGGATAGAAGAAGCCGATCAGCTTCATGTTTTCGACCGCATCTCCGCCCAATTCGAGCAGCGCTTCGGAATACAGGCTGTCGACGCCGATATAGTCCGTTTTCAATCCGAGCTTCTGCGCCTGCTGGGCAATCAGAGCCGCCTCGTTGTAAAAGCCGCCGATAAAGATGGCATCGGGCTGCTTCTCCTTGATTTTCGTCAGCACAGTGCTGAAATCTTTATCGCCCGGATTGTACGATTCTGCCGCAACGATCTCGATATTGTTTTTCGGAGCGGCTTCTTTATACACATCCAGCAGCCCCAGGCCGAAATCGGACTGTTCGTAAATCAGCGCCACTTTGCGGTAGCCCAGCTCCTTGGACCAATCCGCCAAATAGGCCGCCTGGAACGCGTCGGTCGTAATGACGCGGAACGTGTACTCGCCAGCGTTGGTCACCGCAGGCGCGCTGGAAGACGGCGAAATTTCCACGATCTTGTTCTTGTTGTAGATCGGCGCCGTCGCCAGCGTGGCGGAGCTGTTGAAGTGCCCGACGACCGCCAGGATGTCCTTATCGGTGACGAATTTGTTGGCGACGTTCACCGCCTCGTGCGGATCCCCTTTATCGTCCTGAATCACGATTTTGACTTTTTTCCCGTCGATGCCGCCGGCATCGTTCACCTGCTTGGCCGCCAGCTCGGCGCCGTTTTTGAACGCTTCTCCATATTGGGCTTGAGTGCCGGAAATCGGAGCGGCCAAGCCTATTTGAATGGCGCCGTCGGCATCCTGTTTGCCTCCGTTCGCGGAGCAGCCGGCCAGCAAGGAAGCCGCCAATGCGATCGACGCCAAGATCGACCCTGTTTTTTTCATGTCCAATTCCCCCAAAACTTTTATTAATCCTATGAGATAAGTACGTTTTAATTATAATGCTTTTTCTCGGAAATACAATATTTTTTTCTGCATCGTCACAATTGATTTGATAATATCAAATTTTAACCGTTTCGAAAACGAAAATAAAGACTTGTTCTCCCTGATCGTCAGGGGAACAAGTCTAATTTGAGCGCATGTTTATTCTCTTATTCCGGCTTGGCTTCGGGGCGAATGCAAGGAGAGCGCGTCTTCGGCCGCTCACTCGCCCAAATCGACGTTGTGATAGACCTGCTGCACGTCTTCCAGGTCTTCCAGCGCGTCGATCAGTTTCTCGAATTGCGCCTTCGCGTCTTCCGGAAGCGTCACGTACGTTTGCGGGAGCATAGTCAGTTCCGCGACCGTAAATTCCGTGATTCCGGCGTTTTTGAACGCTTCCTGCACGGCATGGAACTGGTCGGGGTCGGCATACACGATGACGGACTCCTCCTCTTCCACGACATCCCTCACGTCGACGTCCGCCTCCAGCAAAATTTCAATCGCTTCGTCCACCGTCTTGCCCGTCAGGCCGATCACGGCCGTCTCGTCGAACATATAAGCGACCGAACCGTTGACCCCCATGTTTCCGCCGTTTTTATTGAATGCGGCGCGAACCGATGCGGCCGTGCGGTTCACGTTGTTGGTCAGCGCGTCGACGATTACCATCGATCCGTTCTGGCCGAACCCTTCGTAGCGAAGCTCGACATAATTTTCGTCGGAGGCGCCTTTCGCTTTCTCCAGCGCCCGGTCGATGATCGCCTTGGGCACATTGTACGTTTTCGCCCGTTCCAGCACCACTTTCAAAGCGCGGTTCGACTCCGGGTCCGGTTCGCCTTTTCTGGCGGCAGCATAAATTTCAATGCCGAATTTGGCGTAAATGCGGCTTGTATTCGCATCTTTGGAAGCTTTTTTTTCTTTGATATTGTTCCATTTGCGGCCCATTCTCGATTTCCTGCCTTCTTTATTTTTTACATTGAACATTATACATCAAACAAGCCCGCTCGGCGACATGCTCTTCGGCAAGGTGCCTCAGCCCGGCGTCTTTCGGTTGACGGGAATCTTGCAAATGCTCGAATACGTATCGTTGGCCCGTTTTACAAGACCGCCCTACCTTGCCATCAAGTTTGCATATAAAAATATGTATCCTACTACTGGAATGAAAGGAGGGAAATCTAATTGGCCGTATTTATTTGGGCTTCGGGCGCGCTCCGGTCGCGGTGGCAACCGATGCAACGGTCAACCTTTTTGTAAACAACCGGTCGGCAACCGTGCAAACCGGCAGAGCGATCCTCTGGAATATGGAGACGGTTCCCAAAACGGAGGACAGCTCGGAAACCGAAAATCCGTAACGCCAAACAGACCGTCCCGTTTGTTCGGGGGAACGGCCTGTTTTTTTGCGGGCAACAGATGAAAATATCATCGCCCTTCCGGCTTACGAAGAAGATCCGGCGGACATGCCGTTATGTTTGACGCGCGTCAGGAACAGCAGCGCCAGCAGCATGCCGCCGGCCGCGCAGACGAACAGCGAGCCGTAGCCGAACGTGTCGATGACCAGACCGAGCAGCGGCGGCGAAGAAATCGCGGCGAGCGAGGATGCGAGGTAGTACAGCCCCGTTCGCGTGCCGATGCTTCGCTCGCTGCCGGTCGACACGACAAAAGGATAGGAATTGATATTGATGCACGCCCAAAAGATGCCGCCAAGCGCCAGCAGCATGCGCAGCACGGCCAGCGTCTCGACCAGCGGAACGGCGGCGAATACGAGAAACAGCCCGCACACGCCGAGTGTAATCGTTTTTTTCTTGCCGAAGCGGTTGCCGAGCCAGCCGCTCGGAATCGCGAACAGCACGAAGAACAGCGAGAAAAACGTCAACGAGAACGAGGCTTCGCTTTCCTTCAGCCCCAATTGATGCTTGCCGTACAGCGTGAACAGGGCCTCGACGCCTTGATACGAAACGAACCAGCAGAAGATCGCCAGAAGCAGCATGACGGTCGTGCGGTCCAGCTCGCCGCGCAGCCTGATCCGCTGCGGCTGTGCCGCAACCGGCACGACCGCATCCCGGCTTTCCTTGACGGAGCGATGCAGGATGAGAAGCGACAACAGCGTAATCGCAGCCGCCGCCAGAAAGGGAAACGAAGGATGGGCGTCGTATAAAGCCGACCCGGCGGCATAGGCGATGATGCCTCCGACGCCGCCCATGAAGTTGATGATGCCGTTGGCCTTCGTCCGCTGCGCTTCCGGCGTCAGATCCGGCATCAGCGCGATCGTCGGCGAACGGTAAAGGCTCATGGCCAGATTCATGAGCACCATAAACAGAATCAAAGTAAGAAAATTCGTGTGGAAGGGAATCAGAACGACGAACAGGGCGGCAAGCGGCATCCCGATCAGCAGGTACGGCATTCGCCTGCCGAACCGGGATGCCGTCCTGTCGCTGCGATGGCCGATCCACGGCTGAAGAAACAGGGCGAAGTAATTGTCAATCGTCATCATGAAGCCGATCAACGCGGTGCTGCTCAGGAATGAATCGAGAAAAAACGGAACGAAGGCGTTATAGAGCGCCCAGGTGATGCTGATGCTGAAAAATCCGAAACCGAGCAGCCACGTTTTTCTCATCCGCCCGGCACCTCCGCATCTTTGAGCAATTCCGCCAGGCGGTCGGGATAATCGGTGATGATGCCGGACACGCCGGCGGCCAATAGCCTACGCATCTCGGCCGGTTCGTTGACGGTGAACGGATGATAGGCAATCCCCCGCTCGGCCGCCTGGGCCACCCATTCCGGCAGCACCGCGTAATGGTAGGCGTGAAGCGCTTCCGCGCCGATCCGCGACGCATAGTCCCACGGCTCGTACAAGCCTTCCATATACAGAATGCCCGTCCGCACTTCGGGGGCCAGCCGCTTGCACTTTACCAGCGAATAATGGTTGAAGCTGGAGAGGATGACGCGGTCGCTCATCCCGAATCGGCGAACCTCCTCGACGACCGCTTCCTCCAACCCCGGATACGGAACGACGCCGTTTTTCAGCTCCAGATTCAACAGAAGCGAATAAGGCTTAACCAGCTCCAGCAGCTCCCGCAGCGTCGGGACGCGTTCCCCACGGAATGCCGGATCGAACCACGACCCCGCATCCAGCCGCTGCAGCTCTTCCAGCGTTACGTCCTTGACCAGCTTGGGCGAACCCGCGGTTCTGGCCAGCGATTCGTCATGGATCAGGACCAGGCTGCCGTCCGACGTCATCTGGACATCGGTCTCGATCGCCGTGGCGCCAAGCTCGATGCAGCGCTCAAACGCGGCCATCGTGTTTTCCGGAGCATGGCCGGAAGCTCCCCGGTGCGCGATATTCAAAACGGCTTTCAATTGGCTGACCCCCGTTTCGGGCTGGATTTATCCAAATTATACAATAGAACACTTCGGGAATAATCTGCTTTTTTGTAAAATTTCGTTTCTCCCTCCTTCCAAAATCGGCATCCCGCCGGGAGAGCCCATCCGGTCTCCGTTCGTGTGCCGCCCATGGCCGGTCAGGCCTGCAGCTTCAACTGCAGAACAGCCGATCGGTAGGCCGCCACCATGCCGTTTGCGAACCCTTTCGCAAATGCATCCGAGGTTTGACGGTGATGCGCTTCCGTTTCACTTGCGATCCGTTCGAATTCGGAAATGCAGTACGCCGCAATTTGTCCCATGCTTTCCTTGCCGGCTCTTTGTTCCAGCTCCCAGCGCAATTTTTGGACGATCAGCCGGTAAGCCAAAGCCATTCCTTCAAACACCCCTTTCCGGGCTTCCGGCGGGATCTCGGCCGGAATTTCGGCAAGCGGCGCCGACTGCGCGGTTCGGGCCGCTTCTTCGCAGCGTTCAATTTCCCTAATGACGGTTTCGATCTTTTGGGTAATCTCTTGTTCCCACTCTTCCTTTTTATAGTCGAATTCCCACCGCAGTTTTTGGGCCGCCATTTGATAGGCCAAGGCAATGCCTTCGAAAAATCGCTTTTCACCCGGCTCCGCCGCTTCATTCATCTGTTCCCTGGCCCGCTGATGGCGATTTTGGAACTCCATGATGCAATCCTCGATTTTGGCGCCTCGAAACATTTTCTTCCGATAATCTTCCATGGATCATCCCCCCTGCTTTGTTTACATATATGATAACATATGTATACACAGTTGTAAACAATACCTTTCATCGAATCGCGTCGGGTAAGACTAAAGATCTACGCCGCCATCGTTTATGGTTGATTAGGCTCAGGAACCGGTTCCTGATTATGCCGGGCTGGAAGGAGATGTTCCGCATTCCGTAGAATGGAACTTGCATACCGTGGACCGGAACCCGCATACCGTAGAAGGGATCCGGTCGTTTCCGGGGTCAAAACAAGGAGGTTGTCTCTTTACAATGAACAAGAAATATGGCAAAACCCTCATCTCTTCGCTGGTCTTGTCGCTGGGATGCACTGTTTTCGCTTACTCGGCATCCGCCGCAGACTCGGAATTCATTAATCAAATTTCCAAAGAGTACGCCAGCTTCGAAGCCCGGCACCGCACGCAGTACGAAACGTTTCTGAAACAGCAGCAAGACGATTACCAAACGTATTTGAACCAGGTGACCGCCGATTTTAACGAGCTTTATCGGCTGCTGAAGAGCGATTTTGACGCGATGCAGAAAAAACTGGATCAAGATATCGAACAGCTGCGCAAAAGCTACAATGATAACAGCGAAGACTTTAAAGCGTATGTGCGGGCGGCGGATTCGGGACGAGCAGACAGCGCCATGGATGCGTACGAGGATGCGATCAATCCGAACGAGGCGGGAACCGCGATGGATAATTACGAGGATGCGATCAATCCGAGCGAGGCAGGAACCGCGATGGACTTGTTCGAGGATGCGATCAACCCGAGCGAGGCGGGAAGTCCGATGGACCAGTACGAAGACGCGGTGAATCCTAGCGAAGCGGGAAGCCCGATGGACGAGTTTGAAGACGAATCGAACATCAGCAGCGCAAATTCGACCATGGATCTCTACGAGGACGGCGACATTACGAAGGAAGAAGCCCAGAAACGGATGAAAGCGGCCGCCGAGAAAGCCGAGACCGCCCTCCGCAATCAATTTGTCAATACGAGCGCGAGCATTCAGAAAGTCAGAAACGAAACGCTTCAGACGATTCACAATACCCGCTTGTCTTCCGTCTCTGCGATTCTGGAACAGCGAAGCCGGACCATCAAGGAGCTCTCCGAAGCGAGAGCGAAGCTTACCGGCACGGGCATTTCGTTCGGACCCCTGACCGTCAAGGGTTGGATCTCCGTCGTCATCAACGGCAACTACCAGATTTTCAAACAGCCTCCCGTCACGCAGAACGGCAGCACGCTGGTCCCGATGCGGGCGATTTTCGAGCAGCTTGGGGCGACGGTGCAGTGGAGCGACAAGGAGCAATCGGTCACCGCCAAAAAAGGAAATCAGGTGATCTGGCTCAAAATCAACAGCAAAACGGCCAAGATCAACGGCAGCACCAAGACGCTCGAGGTAGCGCCGCAAACGATCAACGGCCATACGATGGTGCCGCTGCGCTTCGTCAGCGAATCGCTTGGCGCCAACGTGAAATGGGACAGCTCGACTTCGATCATCACCATTACGTCGCAATAAAAACAACAAACGCCTCATCCGGCTTGCACGGCCGATGAGGCGTTTGTTGCATGGCGGGGCTAGGCCACCGTTATTTTGCAGGCGCCGGCGCTCCGGAGGGTCAAGTGGCGGCCGCAACCGCGATCCACGTGAAATCCATTTCTTCGATCGCTTTGCGGATCTGCCGGATCGACTTCCACTGGCCGTCCTGCTCGTCTTGAAGTTCGCGCAGCCGCTTTTCCAAGGCATTTCGTTCATAATCGGAAAAATACCCCTTCAGCAGCTTGCCCGTCTCCAGCATCATCGTCAATAAAGCGGTCTGCCGGGTAACGGGGCCGCTCTCCAGAAGCTCGGCGCGAATGCGCCGGACAATCCGATCCTTCGACGCATCCGAAGGCACGTAACGCTTGGCGGAAAACACCAGCATGACGCGGTGGCGTTCTTCCCGCAAATCCCCGTTGCGAATGAGCGGTCTTGCGACCGCTTCAAACAGCTCGGACCGTTCCCTGCTTCTCGAATACAGCCGCTGCACCCACTTCTTGAGCGTTGCGGGCTTGGCGCCGCTCAATTTCCGGATCATCCATTGTCCGGCTTCGTCGTCGCGATAGCCGGCGCGGACGACCTCGAGTTTGCCTTTCTCACCGATCCGAATGGCTTCTTTGGCCAATAGCTCGATCAGAACCGCTCCCGCCGCATAAGTATGCAGATAAGAGCGCATAGGTTTTCTCCACTTATGGGTTGCGCCGTCGGACGCCAACAGAATGAATTCCTGCGCCAGGGTTAAAGCCGGCTCCATCATGTTTCCTCCTTCCATAGTTTGCATGGGACCTCGCGCTTTTAACGTACCATACCCCCTCCGCCTCATCAAGCTGCCGGATCTGACGATCCAGGCCCTTCAAGGAGCGAATGGCAACGACAAACGGCCTTCGTCCGCAACAGCGCGGAGAAGGCCGTTCTTGTGGAGAATCTTTTATTGCGGTTTACTCCAGTTCATAGATTTTATACAGTTGATCCAGCAGCAGGTTGGCCGCTTTGATGCCGCCGGCGGTATTCCAGATGGCGTCGTCGACCTTGTAGGCTTTGCCGTTCTTGACGGCCTTCAGGTTTTTCCACAGCGGATCGTTCGTCCACTCTTCCTCGGTCTTGCTCGCTTTGCCGTCTCCCGTCTCGTAGGTAAAGTAGAACAAACGGTCGGCATCGACTTCCGGCAGACGTTCTTTCGTAATTTCGTCAACGAATGTGTCTTTCGCGTTTTTCGTCATTTCGTTCCGGGCCAGCCCGATTTGTTCAAAGATGATTCCCGAGAACGTATTGGTATGGTACACGCGGGTCTTCCCGTCCATGAAACGGACGACCGATACCGTCTCCTTCAGCTTGTCGCCGGCCTTGTTGCGGAAATCTTCGATCCGTTTGTCGAAGTCGGCCAGGATTTGATCTCCTTCTTCCTTTAATCCGAGGGCTTCAGCATACAGCTTGAAGTTCACCTTCCAGTTGCCGCGCAAATCCTCCGACATGACGGTAGGCGCGATCGCGGAAAGCTGGTCGTAGATTTTTTCCTGCCGCATTTTGTTGCCGATAATCAGGTCCGGCTGAAGTCCGGCAATCAGCTCGATGTTCGGCTGGCTTTCTTCCCCGACCTCGGTTACGCCCTCCATCTCGGCGGCGATATGGTCGTACCAGGGATTTCCCGTCCAGGAGCGGACGGCTCCGACTGGCTTGATGCCGAGCGCAAGCACCGCTTCCGTTCCTTCGTTGGTGAGAACGACGACCTTTTTCGGTTTGCCTTTGATTTCGGTCTTGCCCATTGCATGCTCGACTACGCGCACTTGATCGTCGGAAGCATCGGCTGCGGCGGTAGCGCTGGAAGATGCGGAAGCGCTCGGCGACGCTCCGCTATCCGAAGGACTGCTGCTCGCGTTGTTGGCTTGCTTGCCGCATCCGGCCAAAGCAAGAACAACCGTAAGACATAAGATAACCGACCACAACGAACCTTTTTTGGTCAAACGACCTAGAGACATGTACGACCCCTCCACTTTAGTGAATAATTTTGATAATGATTATCAATACCAACGAAAACTATACGGATTCCCAAGTTGTTTGTCAACAAAAAAATGGATCGGCGATGAAACGTATCTTTCAAAAGGCGGCCTCAGCTAATCGAAAACGATTATCAAAATCATTGACATGAGGTTAGCCTGATTCTACAATGCTTATGAATACATCGTGATGAAAGTAGGCCGATAACCCCGATATGAAATCATTTGGTTTGGTTGCATCGATTGTAGCGCTTGTTGCGGCCATTGCGGCCAGTATCGCGTTTGGGGTTACGAATATCCCCCTTTCCGTCGTGTGGGATTCGCTTGCGCATTTTAACGGCGGCAACGAACATCTGGTCATTCGCACGACAAGAGTGCCCCGCGCCCTGATCGCGGCTTCCGCGGGAGCGTGTCTGGCCGTAGCCGGAGCGGTCATGCAAGTCATCACCCGCAACCCCATCGCCGCTCCAAGCACGTTGGGCGTCAACGCCGGCGCCGTCTTTTTTATCATTCTGGCGACGGGATGGCTGAATGTGTCGGGGCTGCAGGCGCTGACCTGGGTCGCGCTGATCGGCGCGGCGGCGAGCGGAGCCTTCGTTTTCTTTCTTGGCAGCATCGGCAGGGACGGCATGACTCCGGTGAAGATTACGCTTGCCGGGGCGTCGATGGCCGCTTTCTTCTACTCCCTGACACAAGGGCTGATGTTGTCGGACGGAAAAATGTTCGATCAGGTGCTCGTCTGGCTGGTCGGTTCGGTCGCGGGCCGGGATTTAAGCCAGCTTGTCGCCGTCTGGCCCTATATGGGGTGCGGTATGCTGATCGCTCTGCTCCTGGCGGGTCCGCTTAACGTTCTGGCCATGGGCGACGAAATCGCCCGCAGTCTCGGGCAAAACACCAATCTTGTCCGAACGCTGGCGGCTGCGGCCGTCATCCTGCTTGCCGGCGGTTCCGTTGCGGTCGCCGGACCGATCGCCTTCATCGGAATTATCATTCCGCACATCGTCCGTTTTCTCGTCGGCAACGACCATCGCTGGATTTTGCCCTACTGTGCGGTTCTGGGAGCGCTGCTCCTGGTTGCGGCCGATTTGGGATCCCGTTTTATCGCCATGCCCCGGGAAGTGCCGGTCGGAGTAACGACCGCGATTCTGGGCGTGCCGTTTTTCGTCTATCTTGCAAGAAAAGAGTTGCGGACATGAACAACACTAAATTTGCATGGTTTCGTTCTCCCCGTTTCCGGTACGCTTGGCTATTGCACAAAAGAGCCTTGCGGGTATCCGGCATTCTGCTCGTTATGTGCGCGGTTTTGATGGTCGCGAGCATCGCCTTCGGGAGTCAGTACGTCCACCCTGCGACCGTCGTTAAAGCGGTTTTCGGCCAGGCCGATCCGATGAATCAGGTGATTGTGGAAAAGCTGAGAATGCCCCGCGCCATTGTGGCGGTGCTGGTCGGCGCCTCCCTGGCGGCGGCGGGAGCGGTGCTGCAGGGCATCATCCGCAATCCGCTTACGTCGCCCGACGTTGTCGGCGTTACGGAGGGGGCGTCGTTCGGAGCGGTCTTGTTCGTTTATGTTTTCACGAACCAGGTTTCCATCCATTGGATGCCGCTTGCCTCGATCCTTGGCGCTTTTGCGGTCACCGGGCTGCTTTACGTTCTCGCCTGGAAAAAAGGCGTGTCGCCGCTCCGGCTTGTGCTGATCGGAATCGGCATTTCCGCCGCCATTAAATCGTTATCCTACATGCTGATCATTTCCGGTCCTCTCCAGCTTGCGGACAGATCGCTTACCTTTATGACCGGGAGCATCTACGGCGTCTCTTGGGAACGGGACGTTGCGACTTTATTGCCTTGGATTGCCGTCCTGCTGCCCTTTACCTGGCTTCAAGCCCGCAAGGTCAACATTCAGGTCCTTGGTGACGATATTGCGGTCAGCGCGGGCGCGCGGGTTCAGCGGGACCGTCTGCTGCTCCTGCTGCTCAGCGTTTCCCTGGCGGGATCCGCCGTCGCGATCGGGGGCGCCATTTCCTTTATCGGCTTGATGGCTCCTCACATGGCGCGGAGATTGACGGGGCCTTCATTCGGCAGCCTGCTGCCGGTCAGCGCATTGCTTGGGGCCATCATCCTGCTCGCCGCCGATCTGATGGCCCGCACCGTGTTCTTCCCGCGCGATATTCCCGCGGGCGTGTTCACGGCGGCGATCGGGGCGCCGTTCTTCATGTACTTGCTGTACCGCAAACGGAACGGCAACGGATAGGCTGTACCCAAAGCCGGTCTGCTCGCCTGCGGTCTGCTCGCCTGGCGGAATGTAAATAATGAAGAAATGGCGGTGCAAGGGGGTTATCCCTTGCATCGCCATTTTTTGCTTCCGGCCCATTCTTGGTTTCGGCCCTTTCTTAGTTCCGGACCTTACTTGGTTCCGGTCCAATCGTGCTTTCGGCCCATTCTTTCGATCGGCCGATTTGGGCTATCGGTCGAATTTGGCTATCTCCCAATTCTTGCAGCCGGTCCATGGCCGCTTTCTTGCGCAAACGCCGGGCAAGCGAAAGTCTTCCAGCCTCAGGCCCGCCTTCGGCAGGCTCCGAAGCCGAAAACGCCGGAATCCCGATCCCCTCTTCATTTGTCCAAATGCCCTCTCCGTCTCGCGCATCCCCCGAATCGGCAACGCATCCGTACGTTTTCTTGCCGTTTCGCTTTCCGCTTTACACCTCTGCATGCACCCCGTTCCTGCCCAACCGCCCCCGCGGACCGGATGCTCGATTCAATTGCTTCTATGACACTTAAATCGAG
Source organism: Cohnella laeviribosi DSM 21336 (assembly GCF_000378425.1). Lineage (GTDB taxonomy): Bacteria > Bacillota > Bacilli > Paenibacillales > Paenibacillaceae > Cohnella > Cohnella laeviribosi. Next base: position 91,090 of record NZ_KB899809.1, read on the forward strand.
GGTGGGCGCGAAATCGGGCGCTGCAGTTGCTGTCTTAGCAACTGCATTCCTGCCCAACCGCCCCCGCGGACCGGATGCTCGATTTAATTGCTTCTATGGCACTTAAATCGGGGGTGGGCGCCAAATCGGGCGCTGCAGTTGCCGTTATAGCAACTGCATTCACGCCCAACCGCCCCGGCAGGCCGGATACCACGTTTTGGCTTAAGCTTCTTAGTTCTTGTGGCTGGTTTTGCAGGGATGATCCTTTGAGACCGCCCAATAGAGCCGACCGAAACGGAGCCGCCAAGCGTGCGCAGCACCCGCCGCTTCACGGCCTGGCCGAAGTTCCGTCCGGCAGGCGGGCCAACGTCCAGCCGGGAATACGGTTGACGCACGGATACCGGGCCGCGAGCGCTTCGTCGATATCGATCCCCAATCCCGGACGGTCGTTCAGATAGGCGTAACCGTTTCGCAGCTCCGGACAACCGGGGAACACTTCACGGATTCGCTCGGAGAAGCCGTACCATTCCTGTACGCCGAAATTGGAAACGGACAGATCGAGATGCAGGTTGGCGGCATGCCCGACCGGCGATACGTCTCCGGGGCCGTGCCATGCCGTCCGCACGCCGAACGCCTCGCACAGCGCCGCCAGCTTGCGGGCCGGCGTGAGCCCGCCGATCGCGCTGACGTGCACGCGGATGAAGTCGATCAACGAGCCGGTGATGAGCGGCGTCCATTCCCGCGGATGAGTGAACAGCTCGCCCATCGCGATCGGCGTCGCGCTTTGACTGCGGATGGCGGCCAGCCAGTCGAGCTGCTCGGGCGACAGCGGATCCTCGAGAAAGTAGAGCCGGTACGGCTCGAGCTGCTTGGCCAACCGTACCGCCTCGATCGGCGAGACCCGTTCGTGGACGTCGTGCAGCAGCTCCGCCTCAAAGCCGATGGCGGCGCGAAGATGCTCAAACAGCCGGGGAACGCTGCGCGCGTAGGCGTCCGGATCGTAATACGCGCCGGGCAGCGCGTTGTCCGGAGAGCGGATCGCGTGCCCGCGCCCGCCGTACCCGCCCAGCTGGCAGCGGATATGGCGGACGCCCTGTTCCATGAATTTCCGGACGTTCTCCTCCACTTCCCGTTCGTCTTGACCGTCCGCATGCCGGTAGACGGCCGCCGCTTCGCGGCACTTCCCTCCGAGAAGCTGGTAGACGGGCAAGCCGGCCAGCTTGCCTTTGATATCCCACAGCGCCATGTCGATGCCGGAGAGCGCGTTGTTCAGCACCGGCCCGTTGCGCCATTACGAGCTCACCATCGCCGTCTGCCAAATATCCTCGATGCGCTGCGGATCTTTGCCGATCAGAAACGGCCTCAGATAATGCTCGATCGCATTCGCCACCGTCAAATACCGCTGCGTAAACGTTGCGCATCCGAGTCCGTACAGATCCGGCTCGGAGGTCTCCACCTTCACCACGACCAAATTGATGCCTTCGGGCGCGGTCAATATCGTTTTCACGTCCCGTATCGCGATTTCCCCCATGCGCGCTTCTCCTCCCCTCTTTATACGCGAGGCCTGCCCCAGCCGTAACCCGCTTCCGGGCTCGTATCTTCGGGCATGCCGGGCAGAATGAGTCCCCCATCCACCCGAAGCGTCGTTCCCGTAATATACGAGGCACGGTCGGAGACCAGCCAGGCGACGGCTTCGCCGATATCGGCCGGCGTCCCGGCTCGTCCCAGCGGAATTTTCCGGCCCAGCGCTTCGTAATGCCTCCGTATGGCGTCGCCTTCGCGCGAGGCGATGGCGCCCGGAGCGACGCAATTGACGCGGATGCCGTGCGGCGCCAAATCCAGTGCGGCCGATTGGGTCGCCCGGCTCAGCGCGGCCTTGGAGCCTCCGTACACGGCGTCGCCGGCATAAGCCCGCTCGCTTCGCGTCGACGCGATATTGACGATGCTTCCCCGGATTCCCCGCTCGATCATTTGGCTGGCGGCAGCCTGCATCGCAAGCAGCGGCGCCCGGAAGTTCAGATGGACGATCCGGTCGAATTCGGCGGCGCTCAGCTTGATCACGCTTTGAAACTTCGAGATGCCGGCATTGTTGACCAGAACGTCCAGCCGGCCCAGCTTCCAAGCGGCTTGCTCCACAAGGCGGGCCGGCGACTCCGCTTTCGTCAAGTCGGCCTGAAATATGAAACACGACCGGCCGTAGTCGGCCGCCACCCTTTCGGCTACCGCTTCCGCTTGCGCCTCCTCCTCAAAATGGCTGATCGCCAAATCGTAACCGCAGGAGGCGAGAGCCAGCGCAATCCCTCTCCCGATCCCGACCGCGCCCCCCGTAACCAGCGCCGTTTTTCCCGTCATACGCTCATTCATGCACCCGCAGCTCCTTTGCCCGGATCGTTACAGCCAAGCGAACATGCCGAAAACCGATCGAACCGCGAACAAGGCTTGCGATCCGTCCCGGCACCACGCGTCAGGAAAAAGACAACCCCCGGAAGAAGCCTCCTTTCAATAAAAAATAGTTTTTCATGCAGATTATACCAACTATTGATTGGCGGATAAAGCAAGCAATTGCCTTCTTAAGCGGGAAAAAAACGGCAGCAGCCAGCCGAAAATCGGCCGACTGCTGCTTGGAGACCTTTTATTTTTGGTTTTCCCGATTTCGCTCGATCAGCATATCGGCGAACAGATCGATCTGTCCGGTAATCGCAATCGGATCGTAGCGGTAGAAGGTGTTAAAGTCGTTGATGAACAGACGATTGTTCTTCACCGCATCGAGGTTTTTCCAGACGGCGGAAGATTGCAGTTCCTTCAGCTTGTCGCCCTTGTTCTCCGGATCGTAGACCGTCAGAAACATGTAGTCCGCCGCGTATTCCGGCAGCACCTCCATCGATAGCTGAAGCGTTTGGTTGTCGTTGCGGTTTTTCTCCGGCATCTTTAATTTCAGCGCGTTGTACAGCGCTTGCCCGCCCCGGCCCGCATTGTCGCCGAACGTCCACAATTCGCCTTTGTCGGTCAGCTCGTAAATGCCGAAAGTCGCGTTTTCGTCGACGACTCCCTTCAGCCTCTCGCGGCCTTCCGCCGCTTTCTTCTCGTAATCGGCGATAAACCGCTTCGCCTTCTCCGGCTCGCCGACGATGTCGCCGAACAGCTCGACCGTTTCGTAAATGTTCTTAGCCGTATTGTAGGGAATATGGATCGTCGGCGCGATTTTGGACAGGGCGTCGTAGTTGTCGTCGTACATGACGACGATCAGGTCGGGCTGAAGCTCAAGCACTTTTTCCGTATTGATGGGAGCCCCGACGTCCTGCGCATCTTTCAGCAGATCCTTCAGAAAAGGATTGTCGAACGCGGAAGGTTCGACGCCGACGACATGGCCGCCTGCGGCCAGCAATTCGCCGCCGTAATAGTCCGTCACGATCCGTTGCGGTTTGACCGGAATGTCGACGGCGCCTTTGGCGGTTTGGAAGCTGCGGAACGCCTTCCCTTGCGATGCGGAAGCGGACGGCGAAGCGGCTTCGTTTGCGCTTCCGGCGCCGCCGCAGGCCGCCAGCGCCAAGGAAACGAGAAGCAGGATGGCGGCGATGGCCGGCACCGGTTTTCTCTTGATCAACGTAAAACCCTCCTATGAATGTGTGCGGGATGCGTGTGACAGCGAGTTCTTCATTTAAAAGATAATGAGAATCATTGTCATTTGGAATATAGCAAACGGAATTCCCTGCTGTCAATACGGAAGTTCAAAATCCGACATTCTTGAAATTCGGGTCGTTATGCGTCATTATTTATATTGGAGCCTTGATAAACGAGCCTCCGAACCGCGCTGTTCGGACTCTGCCTCATAGAGACGATCGCTTGAATCGATGTCATGACAAAGGAGAAATGGATGTGTCTCAGGAAGAAATCATTTTGACCCCGGAAGGATACGCGAAGCTGGAACAGGAGCTGGAGGAACTGAAAACCGTCAAGCGCAAGGAAGTCGCCGAACGCATCAAAGTCGCGCTCAGCTACGGCGACCTCAAGGAAAACTTCGAGTACCACTCCGCCAAAAACGATCAGGCCTTCGTTGAAACCCGCATCCTCACGATCGAGAAAATGCTGAAAAACGCCCGCATCGCCGAGAAATCGGACAATTCGACCGTTCAGGTCGGTTCCGTCGTCGTTTTGTACGACGAGGAATTCGACGAAAAGCTTGAATACAAAATCGTCGGACCGTCCGAAGCGGACGTCGCCCAGCAAAAAATCTCGTACGAGAGCCCGGTCGGGAAAGCGCTCATCGGCAAATCCGTCGGCGACACGGTCCGCGTGGAAGCGCCGATGGGGATCCTTACCTACAAGCTGCTCGAGATCAAGACGGGCGATTGACGGCCCGATCGGCAGCCGGCGGTAACGATCCCCCGCTTGCCGTTTACAGCTTTTTGTAATCGCGCTGCATGATTTTGCTGACGAGCCCGGTCCATTTCGGATTTGCCGGACAGTATTTCCGGGCGATTTTATCCACGGTCGTATAACCTTTGCCGATGTAGTTCTTCGCAATCAGCTGGCCGAATTTTTTGACGCATTCTTCCTTCGTCTTGAAGGCGAAGGCCCGCTTATTCTCCTCGCCGCCGGAGGCGTTCAGGCCGAACAGATTGTTCTTTTTCCTGGCCAGACTGCTTTTGCCGTTGCCGCTCTCCAGCTTCATGACGGCAATCGTAAAGAAGGCGTTGATTCCGTATTGTTCTTCGATTTCCAGGATGACCTCTTCCAGGCCGTAATGGGCAAGGGCGGTTCCTTCGAAAATCGTTTCGATATGCTCGGCGGTGAGTCCGGATTTCGTTTGGACCTTGTTGGTCGGTTGCTTAGGCTTGGAGGGGGTTGAGGGAGGCGAAGACGGCGAAGGCGCCGGGGACTTTAATTCCGAATGCGCGGGGGCGCTTGAGGCTGGGGACAAGCCGACGGCCGGCGGCGTTTCCCCTGTCCGGTCGATGCGCTTGGCGTAGCCGCCATGTACATATCCGCCGCCTTTCAGGAGAAGCCAGCCGCTATCCGTTTTCTTAATGACGTCAAGGATGTCGCCTTTTTTGACGACGTCGATGATTTTGGACTTCGCATAAGCGTTCGCGCGCACGTTGAGAAAATACGCGGTCACTTCATATGTATCCGCTGGGGCGGGCTTTGCCTTTGCCGCTTCAGACGCTTTCGCGCCGGACGCTGCGGCTTTCGTCGCCGCGGCGGCAGATCCTACTATAACCCGATCCGTTTCGCCCAAAGCTCCCGGCTTCGCAAAGGCCGGAAAGGCTGTTGCCGATGGCGTGAAGGCCGTCTCCCCGGTTGAAGCGCCGACGGCCGGCAGGGCCGTTACGGCTGCAGAAACGGAGGACGACGAAAGTATGCGTGCAGCCGCATCCACGGTCGGAGCGGCCGCCAGATTGTTCGAATGAAGAAAGCATACGCCTACCGTCAAGAGCAAGGTTGCGCAAAGCGCGCAGATGGAGAAGTACACGCTTTTTGCCATACGCAGCATGAGATGCACCTCTTTCTCGGATTGGTGAAATGCCTTTCCTTTTTTGTTTAGAATCGATTGTACAGACTGCCCGCTAAAAAGCTTGTCAAAAGGACTGACGGAATCGTTTGTTTATTTGTCGAATGCCCTTAAATGAGAAGATCTTCATTTAGAACAAAAAAAACCGCCTCGCAGCGGTTTTTTTTGCAAAAGAGACGGGATTTCATTAAAACTCGGCGGCCGCTTTTTGCGCTTCGGCGACACCTTGCGCGATAATCGCCTCCGCCCGGTCGGCCAGTTGGTTGTGGCCTTCGACGATGACGTTTGTCGTATCGGTCACGCCGAAGAACGCCAGGATGTTGCGCATATAGTTGAAAGCCATTTCCGCGGAAGCGGCGGGGCCTTCGGAGTAGATGCCTCCCCTTGCGACGAGCAGCGCCACCTTTTTGTCCGAAACCAGGCCGACCGGTCCTTGCTCCGTATATTTAAAGGTTTTGCCCGCTTGGCAAAGATAGTCGATATACGTGTGCAGCACAGCCGGAACGGTGAAGTTCCAGAGCGGAAAAGCGAACACGACTTTGTCCGCCGCCAGGAACTGATCGAGATATTTGCCGGATACGGCGACGGCGGCTTGTTCGGCGGGCGTCAGTTCCATGCCGCGGGCGGCTTTGAAGTTGCCGTTGATCATATCCGCATTCAAGTACGGCAGATCTTCCTTGTACAGATCCAGCTCGATAATGGTGTCGTCCGGATGGCTTTTCCGATAGCTTTCCAGAAAAGCGTAATACAGCTTGACGCTAACGGCCTGCTCGACCGGACGGTCGTTCGCTTTGACAAACAATACAGTGCTCACGCGGTTCCCTCCATCCATTCTACTCTATTTTTTTGTTACCTCCTTTATTTTATATAGTTCGATTGCGGCGAACATCGGAAATTAGGCCGAAAAAAAGGCATAAAAAAACCGCCCGAGGCGGAGGGCCGGTCGTAAGACTTTAGACGTAGAGGCGGACGGCGGCATAAGCCCGTTACGGTTTCGGATTCAGCATGTTCACGGCGAACAGCGCGGCCTGCGTCCGGTCGGTCAGACGGAGCTTGGCCAGTATGCTGCTCACATGCGTTTTGACCGTTTTCTCCGCGACAACCAAAGTCTGGGCAATCTCTTTGTTGCTCATGCCTTTGGCAAGCAGCTGCAGCACTTCCTTCTCTCTTGGAGTCAACGATTCCAGCGCTTCGCGGCTGCGCTCTCCGTCCGGCTCGGTCTGCTGCGGCGCCAATTGCGACAGGAGCGCGTTGGAAATATCAGGGTGCAGCTGAATATTGCCCTTGTATGCGCTGCGTATCGCTTCCGCCAATTGGTCGGGCTCGACGTCTTTGAGCATGTAGCCGACCGCTCCCGCTTGCAGCGCCGGCACGACATGGCTCCGGTCCGAAAAGCTCGTGAGAACGAGCACCTTGATTTCCGGATGCCGCTCGGCAATGAGCGCGCTCGCTTCGATCCCGTCCATGACCGGCATTTTCAAGTCCATGAGCACAATGTCGGGCTTCAGTTCGGCCGCTTTCTCCACCGCTTCCTGTCCGTTATGGGCTTCGCCGACCAATTCGAAATCGGGCTGCATATTTAAGAAAAACGAAATGCCTTTCAAGACGATCTGATGGTCGTCGGCCAGCAAAATTTTGATTTTCAACGTTATTCCCTTTCCTCGCAGCACTTCTCCTCGATGACATGGATGGGAATCGTCGCTTTGACGACCGTCGGTTGCCCATGGCCTCCGGTAAACGTCACGGAACCGCCCAGCGCTTCCGCCCGCTCGCGCATGGAACGCATTCCCATGGTAAGCTTTCCTTTTTTCTTGCCGGAAGAAAAGCCTTTTCCTTTATCCATAATTTCGAGCGTGGCATCCGTATCCGACTTGACCAGCCGGATGTACGCCGTATTTGTGCCCGAATGCTTTTTGACATTGTTGAGCGCTTCCTGGCCAATGCGCCACAGCGCCTCTTCGATCGAGCGCGGCAGCGATTTGACGCCTTCCGCCCGCTCGTACACGGTCAGATCCATCGCCTGCGCATATTGCTTCAGCGCCGGCAGCAAGCCGTTTTCGAGTCCTGCCGGATGAAGCTGCCAGATGAGGGAGCGCATCTCCTTGAGCGTATCCTGGGCAAGCTGCCGGATTTCCTGCAGCGACCGCGACACGACCGGATCTTTCTCCCCCAGCGCCGTTTCCGCGCCTTTGGCCAGAAAAGACAGCGAGAACAGTTTCTGCATCACCGAGTCGTGCAGATCGCGCGCCACCCGATTCCGCTCCTCCATCCGCGCCAGCTCGCTGCGCTGCTCGTAGATGCGCAAGTTCTCCACGCTGAGCGAAAAATGATCCCCCAGCGAATACATGAAATCCGTATGATACTCATCGAATTGCCGCTTCTTCGGGCTGCTGACGAACAGAACTCCGATCGCGCGGGCACGGATGCGCAGCGGTATCGCAGCGGCGGACGCAAACGGCGGAATGCCGATCGCGCTCAGCGCGCCGCTTGCAACTTCGTCGCAGTGCGAGACGATGACGAGCCGGTTTTCCCGAAAGGCGGTGTTGACCGGTTCGGCCCGATCGACCGGAAGCGTCTGCCAAGTCTTGTTCACCTGGCCGTTCGCATATTGGGCCTGAAGGGCCAGCTGCTGCTGATCGCGGACAAACAGCGAAACATTCGGCCAGTCGAAAGCTTGTCCGATCGCCTGAACGGCGCGCAGCGGCAAATGGCGGATATCCTGAACCGAGTGAATCTCCTGAATGACATCGCCGAGCTTGGCATACAGCAACGCGCTCCGTTCCTGCGCCTGGTACAGCCGGATTCGTTTGATGGCCGATCCGATTTGGTAGGCGACCGCCTGCAGCAGTTCAAGCTCGTTGTCGGATAAACGCTCTTTGCCCGCTTCGGCCACATTCAGCAGGCCGAAACGGTCCTTGCCCGATTCGAGCGGAACGGTCGCATGATGCGTGATGCCCCCCGTATCGCACCGGTTGACGTCCGCCGCATAAGGAATGCGCGAACATTCGATAATATTGACCGCGCGGTGCAGCTTCCCCTTGCGGTAGCGATCCACGCACCAGCAATTGTCGCCGCACATCGCGGCCTGATTCCGGGCCTCGAGCGCGGGAGGAAGGTTGCTTGCAACCGCGCAGAACTCGTTTCCGCAATCGTCGAAAAGGAAAATCCAACCGGCCGTAAAGCTGGTCGTCTGCAGCAGCTTGGATAAAGCCCCGTTCAGCATCCGGTCCATGTCGTTGGTCGTATTGATCAGTTCCGCGATTTCTTTCAGGGCGACAAGCTCATTGCCGCGAATTTCCCCGCACAAGCGCTTCCCCTCCCTCATCTTGCCTGCATCGGTTAAACGCTCAGCTCGTCACGATATTCGGCGGCCTTCGCCCTTCCAGCGCGGCGACGAGATTTTCGGCGGCAAGCATGGCCATATCCGCCCTCGTCCGGCCGGTGGCCGAACCGATGTGCGGAAGCAGCACCGCATTGGGGAGAGAAGCGAGCGGATGGCTGCCGCTCAGCGGCTCCCGCTCGAACACGTCGAGGCCCGCGGCATAGATCCGGCGGTCGCGCAGCGCCTCGTATAGCGCCTGCTCGTCCACGGTTTCGCCGCGGGAAGCATTGACGAACACCGCCGTATTTTTCATCAGCTTAAATTCATTTTCCCCGATTAGGCGGTGCGTATCCGGCGTAAGCGGCGTCATCAGCACGATAAAATCGGACTCGGCCAGCAATCGGTCCATCGGCCGGTACTGCGCGCCAAGCTCGGCCTCCGCCTCGGGCTTGCGGTTCCGGTTATGGTACAGAACGTTCATGCCGAAGCCCCATTTGCCTCTGCGGGCCACCGCTTCGCCGATTCTCCCCATGCCGATGATACCCAGCGTCCGGTGGTGCACGTCGATGCCGAACAGATTGGCGCCGTCCGCTTCCGACCATCGCCCCGCCCGAACGTAAGCGTCCAATTCCGCGATGCGCCGGGCCGCAGCCAGCATCAGGCCGAAGATCAGATCGGCGACCGTTTCGTCCAGCACGCCGGGCGTATTGGTGCCGATAATTCCCCGCTTCTTCATTTCGTCCAGATCGAAATTGTTGTATCCGACGCCGATGTTGCTGATCACCTTCAACCTGGGCGCATGGTCCAATTTCTCCTTCGTGATCCGGTCGGACGTCGTCGTCAGCAGCCCGTCCGCTTCCGCGAGAAGCCGGTGATACTGCTCAAGCGGCATCGGCCCGGACTCGTTCCACATCGTATACCGGCAATGCTCGGCGATGAACGACTCAACCTCGGCCGGAATCGGCTTCGTAATCAGCACGTTCGGTTTCATGCCAGATCCACTCCTTTGCCCTGGGGCTCGTTGCAATTGAGTCTAATGTAACGCGCCGGCGCCGCGCCGTCAATTCGCGCCGAACGCCGATCTGCATTGCGGACGGTTCGTCAACTGTCGGACAAACGCAGCACCCGCACCCGCTCGCCTTGCTCCGCGCCTTTTCCGCCCGCCGGAATAAGCGCCAGCGCGTTGGCGGACGCGAACGCGGCCATGTTCCCCGCCCGGTCGTTGCCCAGCGGCGTGACCAGCCAGTCGTCACCGGCGAATTCGACCCGGCAGCGAACGTACCGGGGATAGGGCGAGGGCTTGGAGACGGATTGCCGCAGGATGCCGGCCGCCCACTCGTTTTGAAAGGCTGTCCGGCCGGCGCTGCGGACGACCAGCGGCTTCAGCAGCAACTCCATGCCGGCGAAGCAGGCCGAAGGATTGCCGGATAAGCAGAGCACGGGAATTCCGCGGACCTTGTAAGCCGAAGTGGGCGTTCCCGGGCGCATATGGACTTTCGTGAACAGCGGCTCGGCGCCGAGCCGCTGCAGCGCGTTGGCGACTACGTCGTAGGTCCCGACCGAAATGCCGCCGGTCGTCACGACGATGTCGGCTTGGCCCAGCGCCCGCTCCAGGCCCGCCGCAATCGCATCCGCGTCGTCGGGCAACGGATCGGCGAGGCTGGCGGACGCGCCCAGCTCACGCAGCCGGGCTTCCAGCATCAAGCCGTTCGCATCGTAGATGTGGTGCTTGGGCAACGGTTCGCCCGGCCTGACAAGCTCGTCGCCGACCGGCAGGATCATGACGCCCGGCCTGCCGAACACCCGCACCTGCGCGCAGCCGAACGCGGCCAAAAGCCCGATTTCCTTCGCGCCGAGACGGGTTCCCTTGTGCAGGACCGTCGCGCCTTGCGGGATGTCCTCGCCCGCCTCCGCGACGTGTTTGCCCTTTTCCGACGCGCGGTCGACCCGGATGCGGTCCGGCTTGTCCGCCCCGGCGATTCGGGTGACGGCCTCCTGCATCAGGACGGTATCGTACCCGTCCGGAACCGGCGCTCCGGTATAAATCCGCAGAGCGCCGCCAGCGGCATGAGCGGGGCCGGGCTCCGGCCCTCCCGCCTTCGATTCGTCCCCGACGGGGAGCAGCACGGGGTTATCCGGCGACGCCGACGCGATCGTTTCGGCCCGCACGGCATAGCCGTCCATCGCCGCCCTGCGGAAAGGCGGCATCGGAAACGGACTGATCAAATCTTCCGCCAGCACCCTGCCTAAGGCTTCCGCGATCGGGACGGTCTCGGCGGGCGGAACGGGCAGACCGGCGCATAAACGTTCGACCGCTTGTTCAACGGAAACGCTTATCGGCCTGGAGCTTGAACTGTTGGACATATCGCCGCCTCCATCATTTATCGTTAACGGCCATTCGAACAAAAAAGCCCGTCCCTGTCGCACGGGAGCGGGCTGCGTCACTGCATGTACCGTATCGCATTCCGAATATAGAATATATAGAAATCCGTAGCTCGTCAAGCGAGAAGGCTTTTGATTTTCCCTTCGATTTCGGCCGGCGTGACCTGCGGATCGATGCGCTCGACGACGTTTCCTTCCCTGTCCACGAGGAACTTCGCAAAATTCCACTTGATGTCGAACTGCTCCGCCGGGCCGCGGCTCGTCAAATACTTGAACAGCGGATGGGCGTTGTCGCCGATGACGTCAACCTTCGCAAACAGCGGGAACGTCACCCCGTAATTGAGCTTGCAAAACGCCTCGATTTTCTCTTCGCTCTCCGGCTCCTGCTCCTTGAACTGGTTGCAAGGGAAGCCGAGAATGACAAGCCCTTCGTCCTTGTAGCGTTCGTACAGCGCCTGCAGGCCTTCGTATTGCGGCGTCAGTCCGCATTTGCTGGCCGTGTTCACGATCAACAGCACTTTTCCTTTGTAGGTTTCCAGCGAGATTTCTTCGCCTCGAATCGTTTTCGCCTTAAAATCGTATACGGACATGGCAAAGCCTCCCTCCATTTGAAAACGGTATGCGCCGCCTTAAATTTAAATCAATTAAATTTTATACAATTTAATAGAGCGTGTCAAACGGCCTGCCGAAGGCCGGGATACAGGACAAACCGGAGTCCCGGCCCATTCAAGCCGCGTTAGGACAAGCTTCCTCTTGCCGTATCACGGCTGCTGCCGGCCCGAATGCCGCTAGGCGCTGCTTTCGCTCACTCGGCCGGCGGCGTAAACGTCCGCTGCGCGAATTCCGCGTCCATCATGAAGAACGCGTTGCTGTCCTTGTCGATGCGCTTCAGCTTCTGAATGATGTTATCGAACAGAGCCTCTTCCTCCACCTGCTCGTCGATAAACCATTTGAGGAAATACATCGTCGCGTGCTCGCGCTCGTTCAGGGCGAGATCGGCGAGATGATAGAACCGTTTGGTGTTCTGCTTCTCATGCTCGTAGCCGTGCTCGAACACGTCGAGCATGGATTTGTATTCGTTTTTCGGTTCCGGCAACGCAGACAGCGTCGCCCGCTGGCCCCGGTCGTTCAGGAATTTGTATATCTTCATGGCGTGAAACCGCTCTTCTTCCGCCTGAACGATGAAGAAATTGGCAAAACCGTCCAAGCTTTCCGCCGAACAATAAGCGGCCATCGCAAGATACACATGCGCTGAATAAAATTCGAAGTTCATCTGCTCGTTTAATGCCCGCCCTAGTTCTTTATTCATCGCTATGCACCTCTAATCCGTGGAATGGCTCTATTTTAGCATAACTCGTACGGGCGCAGCATCCATTATTTCCATTTTTCGCGGAAACTTACCGCGCTTCGATCCATTCCGTCAGCCGTTTCTGCAATTGTTCGGGCGTAGGGGCGCTTACGATATCGGATTGGATCAGAACGAAACATTCGCGTTTGCACGTCTTGCAGTTGCCGAGGCAGTCTTTCTTTTTCCACTTGATCTCCGCATATGTGCTTTTCAACAGCTTGTAAACCGGTTTCGTTCCGTTCTTCAAATTCCGCTCGCAAACCTTGATTTTTTTCAATACGCTCACCCCGTATGCCCAACGGCGGATTGGCTTCCGTATAAATGATAATGATTATCATAATCTTCGTCAATACGGAAACAAGCGTCCGCTTCATTGTTGTATGTTCCCGGGAGCGAGCACATAGGCTTTGGTAGAACGAGGGAGAATCCGAACCGAAACGAGGTGCCGGAAGCGGTGAAAAAAATCGTGTGGAGCTTGCCGCTGCTTGTGGCGATCGTCGGCTATGCCGTCGTCCGCTCCCCTGTCTCTTCCGGATCCGAAGCGAAAGCGAGCTATGCCGACGGCCATCTCCTGCTGGACATGAGCAAAGAGCAGACCGACGCCCGCATGATGAAGGACGTATCGTTTCGCATTCGCATCCGCGATGCCGAAGGAAATCCGGTCCAAGGGGCGGCGGCGGGGCTCAAGGTGCTGCTGTCGATGCCCGGCATGTTCTGCGGCACGGTGCCCGCTCAAGTGTCCGAAACGGAGCCGGGCGTCTATACGGCAACCGGCGTGCCGGTGATGCGGGGAAAATGGCAGGCGGAGGCGATCTATCGGACGGAGGACGGCGCGATTCGGCTGTTGTATCCGTTCAAGGCGGAATAATCCCGCCCCTTGATCTCTCGCTTTGCGAGCAAGCATAGCGCGCCGGCAGCTCACCACAGCCAGGGATGGATCGAAGCGATCCATCCGTTGACGCTCAGCCCTTTCATGATCGACAAAAACCCCATCAGCACGGCGAGCCCGTGCCCGGCTTTGTTCATCGCCCTTCGCCACCTGCGCCCGATTCGGCCGGCGGTCAGCGCGGACAACAGCAGAACGGGAAAAGTCGCAAGCCCGAACGCCAGCAGCATCAGTGCCCCTTCCAGCCAGGAACCGGACGCGGCCGCGTTCATTTGCATCGCGTACGTTAACCCGCAGGGCAAAAGCCCGAGCAGCAAGCCGGTCAGAAAGACGCCCAGCAGTTCGTACCGCTGCCGCAAGCGGGCAAAGGCTCCGAGCACGGCGTCGTGGCCGGGAACGGTCCGGCGGTAAACCGGCAGCGTGTACTTCCTGAACGTCCACAACAAGATAAATGCTCCGCCGAGCATGCTCGCGATTCCCTGGATGCCGACGAACCGGCCGGCCATATTCAGAAACGAACCGGCCGCCCCCATGATGCCGCCGACCGCCGAATAGGTGAGCACCCTTCCGGCGTTGTAGGCCACAATCGGCTTCAGCGGCGGACCTTTGGCGTTCAGGGCGAAGGAGGAGACGATGCCCCCGCACATGATCAGGCAATGAGGCGCGCCCGTCAGTCCCGATAATACGGCGAGCGTCAGAAAATTAGCGGACAGGTTCGCCATGTTCCGCCTCCTTCCCGAACCGGTGCAGCCGCAAGGCGTTGCCGACGACCAGCAGCGAACTGGCCGACATGCCGACGCAGGCCAAGCGCGGGTCCATCAGGCCGAAGGCGGCAAGAGGAACGGCCGCCGCATTGTAGAGGACGGCGAGCAGCAGATTTTGCCGGATGTTCCGCATCGTCCGCCGGCTGATGGCCATCGCCCGTCCGATGTCGGTCAGCTTGTTGCGCATCAGCACGATGTCGCCGGCCTGCATGGCCGCATCCGTTCCGCCGCCCATCGCCATGCCGATGTCGGCTGCGGCCAAAGCGCCCGCGTCGTTCATGCCGTCGCCGATCATGGCGACGGTCCGTCCTTTCCGCTGCAAGCCGCGGACAAGCTCGTATTTCCGTTCCGGATGCACGCCGGCATATACATGCTTAATCCCGGCCTGCAGAGCCGCGCTCCGGGCCGCCTCCTCCTGGTCCCCCGTGACCATCCAGATTTCGGCCCGCTTGCCCAACTGGCGGATCGCCTGAGGAGCCTCCGGCCTGAGCCGGTCGGCAAGCTCCAGCACGCCCTGCAGGCTGCCGCCAACCGCCACATAGAGCGCGGTCGTCCCTTCGGGAACGGCGTAACGGGCGTACGCGTTCGTTTGAACGCCTTCCGATTTCAGCCACTGAAGGCGGCCCACATGCACCCTTTTCCCGTCCACGATTCCCGTCGCGCCTTGGGCGGTCAACTCGACGGCTTCGGCGGCAGCGGGAATGACCAGACGATAGCGGTGCGCGGCTTGAACGATCGCCTGGGCGAGCGGATGCGCCGACTGCCGCTCGACGGCCGCGGCCGCACGCAACAGCTGCATCTCCTTCCCCGGAGCGCAGCGGATGGCCGCAAGATGCGGTTTTCCTTCCGTCAGCGTTCCGGTTTTGTCCATCAGCAGATGATCGACATGCTGCAGCACCTCCAGCGCGCGGCCTTCCTTGAACAAAATGCCCGAGCGGGCCGCGATTCCCGATCCGATCAGAACCGAAAGCGGCGTCGCCAGGCCCAGCGCGCACGGGCAGGCGATAATCAGCACAGACAGCGCATGTTCAAGCGCAGCGGCATAGGCGGAAGCGGAATCGCCCGAAGGCCGCATCGCCCAGGCGGCAAACGTCGCAAGCGCGCAGGCCAGCATCGCCGGGACGAAATAAGCCGCCACCCGGTCCACCTTGCGCGCGATCGCCGGCTTCGCATTTTGCGCTTCCTCCACGAGCCCGATCATGCGGGACAACCGGCTTGCGCCCGTCCCGGCGCTTGCGGTCACCAGCAGCTTCCCGCTTGCGCTGCGGGTCCCGCTGTAAACCGGATCGCCGACACGCTTGACCGCCGCGGCGCTCTCCCCCGTCAGCAGCGACTCGTCCACTTCGCCCTGTCCGCCGGAGACGATGCCGTCCGCGGGAATCCACTCGCCGGCCTCGATCGCCACCAGATCCCCTTTTTTCAGCTCTTCCGCGGGAATCCACTGCTCCTCGTCGCCCCGGACGACCCGAACAAGCCTCGCCTGAAGGTCGTACAGCGCGTTCAAGTCTTTTAACGCCCGGCCTTTGGCGATCGATTCCAGCAGTTTGCCCAGCAGAATGAACGTCATGATCATCGCAATCGTATCGAAATAGACGGGCGGATGTCCGGCATGGCTGTGCCCTTCCGCAAGCGGCATCCGAAACACCTGGTAATGGCTGTAAAAATAAGCCGCCGAGGTGCTGAGAGCGACGAGTACATCCATATTCGCCGTCCGCGCTTTCAGCGCCTGGTACGCGCCGTAATAAAACGGGAACCCGACGCCGAATTGCAGAAACGTCGCCGCAATCCACTGGAAAACCGGCATTTGGAACAACGGAGGAACCCATACGCCGTCAGGCCCGGCCAAATGGCCGAGCATCGCCCACAGCAGCGGAAACGACAAGCATGCGGACAGCAGAACGCGCAGCGCATAAAACCGGATCTCGTCCCGCGACCGCGCGGCCGGGTTCGCCTGTCCGTCCGATGCGCGGTAGCCGAGCTGTTCGATGCGCCCGCAGATGGCCTTCAGCTTGACCCGTTTCGGATCGTACCGGATCAGCGCTTGGGCCAGCGCCAAATTGACCGAAGCCTGTTCGATGCCTTCCATGCGCCCGAGCGACTTCTCGATCCGAGCCGAGCACGCCGCGCAGGTCATGCCCGTTATGTAGAGGCGAACCGTCGCCATCGTATTCCCCCTCCCCCTCCATACAGTCTATGGACAAAGCGGGGCGGTCAGAATACGAGACGCGGGGAAACCTGCCGCGCCGTTATTTCAGGGATGGAGAGCGCCGGACGGCTGCGGCAAAATCAATCGCTTGGCCGGCGCGGCGGTTCCGAACCGCTTCCGGTAACCGCATTTGCGGCACAGCTCCTCGACCGCCACCCTGCGCGAGAAGCCGTCGACCAGGCGTTTCGCCCGCTCCCCCTCTATAATTTCGGAGAACGGCTTCTGGTGGATGTTGCCGAGATTGATGACGCCCTCCCCGTCCAGACAGCAGGGCACGACCGTGCCGTCGACCAGAATGCCGGCCTGGTTGCGCAGCCCGTAGCAAAAGCCTCTGCCGTCGTCCTCCTCCGCGTTCAGGTCGGGCCACTCGAATTCATAGTCCTGGTTCAAATAAACCCGCTCGGCAAGCTTCAGCCCTTTGCCCGGTTCGACCTTCTCTTCGATGCGAAAGTCCAGGCCGAATTCCTTCTCGATGGCCGCGAGAATGTCCCGGTTGCGGGCCCGCTTCGCGTTGGTCTCGTTGTCCGGGGCGAGGTTCCACAGCCTTAGCGAGATGATCATGGACGTGCGTTCCCTGGCTTCCCTTACGAACGACAAAACGCTTTGCACATAGCCTTCCTTATCGGCGGATCCCGCGTGATTGGAGGAGCCTGCGTGCCCGTCGAAGCTGTGGAGGGAAACGTTCATTTGGCGAATCGCCGGCTTCGTCAGCAGCTTGTGCCCGACCTTGTGCAGCAGCGTGCCGTTGGTGGTGATGTTCACTTTAAAGCCGTGTTCGTGGCTGATATCGAGCAGCTCGCCGATTTTCGGATGCATCAGCGGCTCGCCTTTAAGATGGAAGTAGATCGAATCCGTATATGGCTTGATTTGTTCCAGGCGGCGGACAAACGCTTCCTTTTCGATAAACTTCGCCTGCCGCCCCGTCTGCGGACAAAAGCTGCACGCGAGATTGCAAATGCTTGTGATCTCCAAGTAAAATTTCTTGAACCGCTTCAACCGCTTATCGCTCCCCATCGGCCTTATGCCTGCTCCTCGACCGCGCAATCGTACGTGCAACGGAATCTCTCGATTCCGGGAATCTTTTCCCCGAGACTTTCAATCGTAAATCCGACGCTGCGGTAAAAGTCGACCGCGTCCTCGTCGATCTCCGCGACCAGGATCCGCGGTTTTTTGAGCCCGATCAGTGACAGCAAAATGGCGGTTCCATACCCTTTGCCCCGCTTGTCCGGCACGACCGCGATATGGTTCAGTTCCAGCGTCCCGTTCTCGTGCAGGCGGAAACCGGCCAGGCCGGCAAGCTCGTCGTTCGCATAAAACCCCATGATTTCCAGACGATCGTCACCGCGGTAAACTTGGATGAATTCTTCCGGATCGCTGTAAGCGGAAAGCTCGATCAGTTCCTGAATCTCCGGTTCTTCCAGTTTGTGTTTGATATCGATCAGCATACGCGCTCTATCTCCGTTTCTGTTCGGGAATCCCGCCCCGTGCCGCCAGACGGCAACCGGACGGCTTGCATCCCGTCTTTCGTTTCTTTACCCTATTATACTTTTGTGCGCCCGCCTTTGAAGCCTTTTTTTATCGCGGCCGGGCGCGGAACTTTTCGAAAAAAACAAACAAAATTACGAATACAAAGTGCCAAGCGCCGTGACGGGCCGTTACGAGGACCTCGCGCTTCTCGTATCGTTTCTGGCTTCCGGCGAGGCCCGCCATTTGAACGGAGCGGATATTCGCCTTGACGGCGGCTTTCTTCTTCATTATATGGATCATAAAATATGGATCATAAAATGAAACGCCCGAAGAGAGGTGGCATGCGGTTGGATGGACAAACGGAAGTGCATGCGGAAGAGCAGCCGGACAATCGCGGGCTAGCACGGCCAAATTCGCAGGCGGAACGGCCTCCGAACGGACAATTGGCCGGCAAAGCGGCGCTTGTGACCGGCGCGGGAACGGGCATCGGCCAAGGCGTTGCGGTCGAGCTTGCGCGGCGCGGCGCGAAGGTGGCCGTCCATTACAACAACAGCGAAGCCGGAGCGCTCGAAACGATCCGCCGGATCAAGCAGTTCGGCGGCAAATCGGCCGTATTTTTGCAAGCGCTTAACCCTCTTCGTGCACCCCCGCTTCAAATGATCGATAATCGCGGCTTGATTCCATTAAATGGAGCAACGCCGGAACGGGACAATCGGAGGTTTTGCCGGAATTTGACGTTTACAGCTGCTTTTAGGATCATGAAAAAGCCCGGTCGCCCGGGCTTCAGACAAAATGGCAAACGGAGTTGCCGTTCCTGCGTTCCTGCGCTTGGATTGCGCTTCGGAAGCTTAGATTTCACACGACCCGGAACGTGCCGGTGCCGAAGGCGCACAAAGTCCCGCTCTCCGTACGGGCGAACGCTTGAGCCGTAACGGATTTCCCCGAGATGTGAAGCGGCTCGGCCGTCACGATCAGCTTTCCTTCTCTCGCCTGCGCGACAAAGTTCATATGGAGATTGGTCGTGACGACGTTGGCTTCGGGCTTGGCGATCATCGCCAGAAGTCCCATGGCCGAATCGACCAGCGTCGCATAGACGCCGCCGTGAACGATTCCGATCAGGTTCAGGTGATGCGTCCGAATGTCCAGGGTGACGACGACCCGGCTGTCCGTCGCGCTCTCGATTTCGCAGCCCAGAACGTCCCAGAACGTTCCCGCAGCCGCCTTTCTCCACTGCTCCATCTTCGGATGGACGCCGTTTGGTTCCGCTTCCATTTTTGTCCCTCCTCGTCTCGACATTGCCGCCGTCAGCCGGCGTTTCGCGGAATCTTAGGCCGAAGGCCTCATTACAGCCCGGCGCCGGTCCGCTTGCTCGCCTCCTCCTCCAGCAGCTTCCGCCGGAGCACTTTGCCGGCCATCGTCTTCGGAAGCTGGTCGCGGAATTCCACGATTTTCGGAACTTTGTAGGCGGCCAGCCTTTCTTTGCACCAGCGCACGATCGCCGCTTCATCGGGCGCGGAGCCGTCTTTGGGCACGATGTACGCTTTGACCGTTTCTCCCCGGTACGGATCGTACACGCCGGCGACCACCGCTTCCTCCACGTCGGGATGCTCGAACAGCACTTCCTCGACTTCGCGCGGATAAATATTGTACCCGCCTGCGATGATCAAGTCTTTCCGCCGGTCCAAAATATAGAAAAAGCCGTCTTCGTCTATCCTGCCCATATCGCCCGTGAGCAGCCACCCGTCGCGCAGACATTTGGCCGTCTCCTCGGGGTTGTTCCAGTACCCCTTCATCACCTGCGGGCCGCGCACGGCGAGCTCGCCGATCTCGCCCGGCTCCGCTTCCTCCAGCGTATCGGGACGGACGATTTTCGCGTCGGTGTCGGGAAACGGGATGCCGATGGAGCCCGTCTTCCGCTTCTCCCAAATGTTGTTCGCGTGCGTGACCGGCGACGCTTCCGTCAGCCCGTAGCCTTCGATCAGCTTGCCTCCGGTCAGCTCTTCGAAGCGGGTTTGCACCTCAAGCGGAAGCGGAGCCGCGCCGCTGATGCAGACATTGATCGAAGAAAGATCGTATTTGGAAATGTTCGGATGGTTGATAATGGCCACGTACATGGTCGGCGCGCCGGGAAACACCGTCGGCTTTTTCCGGTGAATCGTCTTCAGCACCTGATTGATCTCGTATCTCGGCACCAGGATCAAGGTGCCCGCTAGCGAAATGCCTTGGTTCAGCAAAACCGTTAACCCGAAGACATGGAAAAAGGGCAGCGCCGCCATATACTTTTCCTTGCCGATGCGGCGGCGGTAAAACCAAAGCTGCGTTTGAAGCGTGTTCGCGACCAGATTGGCATGGGTGAGCATGACGCCTTTGGCGTATCCGGTCGTGCCGCCCGTATACTGGAGCAGCGCCAGATCGTTTTCGGCATCGATCTCGACATGGCATGGGGTGGGCGGGGACTGCTTGAGCAAGTTCAGGAAGGGGAGCAGCTTATCGGTGTAGGACAATTTCACGTACGTGCCGTCCTTTTTGGCTTTGAGCGGGTACAGCACGTTTTTCGGAAACGGCAGGAAATCTTTGATCGAGGTGGCGACGATATAGTCCAGCGGCCGGTTCTCGGTGGCCTGCCGGACCCGGCCGACCAGCGCGTCCAGCGTAACGATGATTTTCGCTCCCGAGTCTTTCAATTGATGTTCCAGTTCCCGGGTCATATACAGCGGGTTCGTCATGACGACAATGCCGCCGGCCAGCAGGATGCCGTAATAGGCGATCACCGCCTGCGGACAGTTCGGCAGCATGACGGCAACGCGGTCGCCTTTGCGAACGCCCAGCCGGAGCAGGGCATTCGCAAATCGGTACGAGTGGCGAAGAAGCGACCGGTACGAAATCTTTTTTCCCAAAAAATCGAGGGCGACTGTATGCGGAAAAGCTTCGGCAGACCGGACGAGAAACTGCGCCAGCTGGTGCTTGGGATAATCGAAAGTCGGCGGCACTTCGTCGGGATAATGGGTTAACCAAGGTTTTGCCGTCATCGCCTTGTCACTCCCATCTCGCAGAATGCGTTACACGACGTACGATTCCGACTCGATTACGTTTGCGGCGATTTGCCGTTTTAAGCCCAGCGCGTTGACGGGGGTCCGTTTCGTCCATTTTTTCAGCGCGGACAGCAGCGTGCGGAGCGTATCCCCCGTTTCCATCGCGGCCAGCGCTTCTTTCGCCCACGCCTCGATCCGTCCGAATTCGTCGTGGACGAAGGCGGTTGCCATTGCGATCGCAAGCTCCGCCTTCCGCTCGCCGGCGCGATCGATCCGCTTCCGGGTTCGGAGCAGCACGCTTTCCATCGCATAGATCGCGATCATCATATCCGCAAGAAGGCTGACAATCTCCTGCTCCTTCTCAAGCTTCGTCTGATACTTTTGCACGGCCTGGGCGCCGATCAGCAGAAAGATTTTTTTGGCCATCGACAGCAAATGGGATTCCTGCGCCAGCGGACCTTCCAGGCTCGGGACCGGCCTCGGCTCCGTCAGCTCCGCCTGCAGCGCCATCGCCTTCGGCAGCAGCGGCAGCTCGCCCTTCAAAGCTTTCTTGATCAGCGCTCCCGGAATGAGCAGCCGGTTGATTTCGTTGGTTCCTTCGAAAATGCGGTTGATCCGGGAGTCGCGGTACATGCGTTCGATGGGATACTCCTGGATAAAGCCGTAGCCGCCGTGAATTTGCACGCCTTCGTCGACGACAAAATCGAGCGTCTCCGAGCCGAACACCTTGTTGATCGAGCATTCGATCTGGTATTCCGCGATCGCCTTGGCCGACTGATAGCCGACATCCGGACTTGCGTGATCCACGTCGGCAAGGCCGACGTCGAACAGACCCGCCGTCCGGTACACCATGCTTTCCAGCGCGTAGGTGCGGACGTTCATCTCGGCCAGCTTTTTGCCGATCAGCGGGAAGGAGGAAATCGGGCGGCCGAACTGCCGGCGTTCGTTCGCGTATTTGGCGGCGAATTCGATCGCGTTTTTCGCCGAACCCACGCAGCCTGCGGCCAGCTTGAAGCGCCCGATGTTCAAAATGTTGAAGGCGATCAGATGGCCTTTGCCGACTTCCCAGAGCAGGTTCTCCGCCGGCACCTTCACATCCTCCAGAATCAGCGGGCACGTGGACGAGCCCTTGATGCCCATCTTCTTTTCCTCCGGCCCGACGCTTACGCCCTCCATCGTCCGTTCCACGATAAACGTGCTGAAATCGGTTCCGTTCACTTTGGCGTAAACGATAAAGAGATCGGCAAAACCCGCATTCGTAATGAACTGCTTCGTTCCGTTCAGCACGTAATGGGTGCCGTCCTCGGACAGCTTTGCCGTCGTCTTCGCCCCGAGCGCGTCCGATCCGGACGACGGCTCGGTCAGGCAGTAAGCGGCGATAATCTCGCCGGAGGCCAGCTTCGGCAAATATTTGCGCTTTTGCGCCTCCGTTCCGAAATAGACGATGGGCAGCGTGCCGATGCCGACATGGGCGCCGAACGACAGCGCGAACGAAGCCGCCTTCGTCAGCCGTTCGTTGATCAGCGTCGTGCTCACCTTATCCAGTCCCATGCCTCCGTAGGCTTCCGGGACGTCCGCCCCGAGCAGGCCGATCTCGCCCGCTTTGCGCAGCAGCCGCACCGTCAGGTCGTAATTCAGCTTCTCGACTTCCTCGTCCCGGGGGGCGACTTCCGCGGCCACGAACTGCTCCGTCGTTTCGGCGATCATCCGCTGCTCGTCGCTGAAATCCTCCGGCGTCGTCACGTGCCGGCTGTCGATGTCCTCGATCACGAAGCTGCCGCCCGGCACTTTAGCGTACGTTCGTTCGCTCATGCGATCCTCTCCTCGTTATCGGATGGTTCATTCGGGATGGACTTCCAACACGCCGGCCGCGCCCATGCCGCCGCCGATGCACATCGAGACGACGCCGTAGCCGCCGCCTCTGCGGCGGAGCTCCCCGATCAGCGTCGCCGTCAGCTTCGTTCCCGTGCAGCCGAGCGGGTGGCCGAGCGCGATCGCGCCCCCGTTCACGTTGACTTTGTCTTCGTCGATGCCGAGCTCGCGGATAATATGCAGGCACTGCGAGGCGAACGCTTCGTTGATTTCGAACAGCGCGACGTCCGCCAGCGAGATGCCGGCCATCTTGAGCGCCTTCGGAATCGCCCGGACCGGGCCGACGCCCATCAGCTCCGGCTCCACGCCGGAGAGGGCGAACGAGCGAAACGTCGCAAGCGGCGCAAGCTGCCGCCGCTCGGCTTCCCGCCTGCTCATGACGACGACCGCCGCCGCGCCGTCGCTCATCTGCGAGGCGTTGCCGGCGGTGACGGTGCCGCCCTGCTTGAAGCTCGGCTTCAGCCTTGCCAGCGCCTCCGGCGTCGTGTCCGTGCGGACGCCTTCGTCGGTGTCGAACAGAATCGACCGCGTCTGCAAGCGGCCGGCGTCGTCGAAGCTTTTCAGCTCCGCGCGGATCGGAACGATCTCGTCCTTGAACTTTCCTTCCGCGATCGCCTTGGCCGCTCTTTGGTGCGAGCGCAGGGCAAACCGGTCCTGATCCTCGCGGGAAATGCCGAAGCGCTCGGCGACGCGCTCCGCCGTGTGTCCCATCGCCATGTACACTTCCGGCATCCGCTCGACGATTCGCGGATTCGGCGACAGGCGAAATCCCGTCATCGGCACGCGGCTCATGCTCTCCACGCCGCCCGCGATCAGCACGTCGGCATGCCCGAGCATAATCCGCTCCGCCGCCATGGCGATCGACTGCAGGCCGGAGGAACAGAACCGGTTGACCGTCATCGCCGGAACGGTGACGGGAAATCCGGCGTACAGCGCCATAATGCGGGCGAAGTTCAGCCCCTGCTCGCCTTCCGGCATGGCGCAGCCGATGATGATGTCCTCGACGTCTTCCTTTTGCAGGCCGGGTGCCCGCTCGACCGCCGCTTCCAGCACGGCTTTGCCCATATCGTCCGCGCGCGTCTGCGAAAGGGCGCCCTTTTTCGCTTTGCCGACCGCCGTTCGCGCCATCGATACGATGACTGCTTCTTGCAAGGTGATCCCCTCCTTCCGATGTTCAGTTGCGGAGCGGTTTGCCCTTGGCGAGCATATGCTGCATCCGCTGCCTCGTTTTCGGTTCTCCGCACAGGCTCAGGAAAGCTTCCCGCTCCAGATCGAGCATGTACTGCTCGGTGACCAGCGCCCCCGCCGGGGCGTCTCCGCCGGCGAGCACATGCGCGAGCTTCTTGGCGATCAGCAGATCGTGATCGCTGATCCAGCCGCTCTCGCGCATCCCGATTGCGGCGAGCTGCAGCACGGCCTTGCCTTCGGCGCCGGCCACCCGGATGCGTTCTTCCGCAATCGGTTCGTATCCGCCGTCCGCCAGACGCAGCACCGCCTGCTTCGCTTCGTGGATGGCGTAGCCGGGATTGACGACCACGCGGTCCGTCGGCTTCAGATAGCCGAGCTTGCGGGCGTCGTGGCCGCTTGTCGACACTTTCGCCATGCCGATCAGTTCAAAGTAGCGGTTGAGGTAGGGCTGCAGGTCCGCTTCGGCAAGCGCCGCCTGCCGGCTGGCCCTGAGCGCCAGCTCCTTGCAGCCGCCGCCCGCCGGAATGAGTCCGACCCCCGTTTCCACCAGCCCGTAATACGTCTCCGCCGATGCGATCACCTGGTCGGCCGGCAAGCACACCTCCACGCCGCCGCCGAGCGTCATCCGGTGCGGCGCGGCCACGACCGGCTTCTCGCACCGCTTCAGCTTGAGCATCGTGTTCTGGAACAGGCGGATGATGTCGTCGATTTCCTCCCATTCCTCGTCCTGCGCTTCCATAAGCAGCAGCATCAGGTTGGCGCCGACGCAGAAGTTGCGGCCCTCGTTCGCAATGACAAGCCCCCGGAAATTGCGGTTGACCTCCTCGACGCTTTGCGAAATCATCGACAAGATGTCCTCGCCGATCGCATTGTTCGGAGAATGGAATTCCAGGCAGGCGACACCGTCGCCGAGGTCGATAAGGCTGGCCCCCGCATTGCTTTTGACCACCCGGTTTTGCTCCTTCAAATCGCGCAGCGAAATGCGTTCGGGCGGCCGCTCGTCGCGCGCGTAGCCGGACGAAGAAGCGAAATACAGCGTCCCGTTCTCCTTCTTGTAAAACGACTCGTTCCCTTGGGCGATCCAGTCCTTGACCCAGGCGGGAACCCGCAGCCCCTCTTCCTCCATCTTCTTCGCGGAACGGACCAGCCCGATCGCATCCCACGTTTCAAACGGGCCGAGCTCCCAGTTGAATCCCCCCTTCATCGCTTCGTCGACGGCCCGGATGTCGTCCGCGATCTCGCCGATCTTCTCGGCGGAATAGACGAGCACCCGCTTCAGCACGTTCCAGGCGAATTCGGCGTAGCGGTCGCCCCCGGAAAGCAGCGCGTTCAGCCTGGCGCGGGCGCCTTTGGCCAGCTTCGCCGCTTCCAGCGAGCCGGAGGAGACTTTCCGAGAGGGGCGGTATTCCATCGTCTTCAGGTCGAGCGACCAAATTTCCGAACCGCCCGCGCCTTTCCGCTTCCAGTAGAAGCCCTGTCCGGACTTTTCCCCGAGGCGGCCCTGCGCCACAATCGCCTTCAGCGCGTCCGGAGCCTTAAAGATAGCCCGTTCCTCCGCGTCCGTTACATTCGCATGCACATTGTCCGCGACGAACAGGAACGTATCCAGCCCGACCAGATCGAGCGTGCGAAACGTGGCGCTCTTCGGCCGGCCCATGGCGGGACCCGTAACCGCATCCGCTTCCTCGACCGTAAGCCCCCGTTCCGTCATTTCGCGCAGCGTCACGAGCAGGCCGTACGTGCCGATCCGGTTGGCGATAAAGTTCGGCGTATCCTTGGCGATTACGACCGTTTTGCCCAGAACGCGCTCGCAGAAAACGCGGAACGTCTTGACCAGCTCCGGATCGGTGCTTGCTCTGGGGATCAGTTCGAGCAGCGGCATGTACCGGGGCGGATTAAAAAAGTGCGTGCCGAGAAAACATCGCCGAAACGCTTCGCTTCTTCCTTCCGCCATCCGGTTGATCGAAATGCCCGACGTGTTGGAGCTGACGATGGTGCCGGGCTTCCAATGCCGCTCCACCCGTCCGAGAAGCTCGCGCTTCACGTCCAGATTTTCGACCACGGCTTCGATTACCCAGTCTGCCTCGCCGATCAGCTCCAAATGATCCTCCAGGTTCCCCGGCGTAATGCGGCTTGCAAAGTCGTCGTCGTACAGCGGAGCCGGACTGGTTTTGCGCAAATTCGCAATCGCCGCCGTGGCCAGACGGTTGCGGACGGCAGGATGCTCCGCCGTGTAGCCTTTTTCGATTTCCGTCTCCGTCAGCTGCCTGGGCACGATATCAAGCAGCAGGCAGGAAATCCCGACGTTCGCCAGGTGAGCCGCAATGGCCGAGCCCATGACGCCCGAGCCGATGACGGCCGCTTTCCGAATCGGTTTCCTCATCTTCCCTTCCTCCCTCATTACGGTTGGACAGCGGTTGGGCCGAATACCGCAAGCTCCAGCAGCTCGGCGATGTCCCTCGCCTTGACCTCGCCCTCGGCTTCTTTCGACTTGATGCCGTCTTCCATCATCGTCAGGCAATACGGGCAGGCGCTGCCGATTACGGTCGGCCTGACGGACAGCAGCTGCTCGGTCCGGGCCAGATTGACCCGCTTGCCGCCCGTCTCCTCCATCCACATCATGCCGCCTCCGGCGCCGCAGCACATGCCGTTCTCCCGGGAACGCGGAATTTCGGCAAGACGCACGCCCGGAATCGCTTTCAGCACGCTGCGCGGCGGGTCGTAAACGCCGTTGTAGCGGCCCAAATAGCAGGAATCATGCACGGTCACGACTTCGTTTACTTCGAATGCCGGCTTGAGCCGTCCTTCCCGCACAAGCCGCTCGAGCAGCTGCGTATGATGAAGCACTTCCACCCCCTCGAGCCCGAATTGCGGATATTCGTTTTTCAGCGTATTAAAGGTGTGCGGGCATGCGGTGACGATTTTTTGGACGCCGTACTTTTGAAAGGTCGCAATGTTTTCCGCGCACAGCTGCTGAAACAACAGCTCGTTGCCCATGCGGCGGGGCGTATCGCCCGAGTTCTTCTCCTCGTTCCCCAGAATCGCGAAGCTCACGCCCGCCTCGTTCATCAGGCGCGCCACCGCCCGCGACACTTTGCGGCTGCGCAAATCGTAGGACCCCATCGACCCGACGAAAAACAAATATTCGAATGCGGGATTTTCCTTGACGGTCGGCACCGGTATGCCGTCCAGTTCGGCGGTCCAGTTCGCCCGGTCGTTCCGGTTGATGCCCCAAGGGTTGCCTTGGCGCTCGATATTTTGCATCGCCCGTTGGCCGTCGGGGGGAACGCTTCCTTGCATCAGCACCAGGTGCCGGCGCAGATCGACGATTTTGTCCACGTGCTCGTTGCCGACCGGACACTGGTCCTCGCAATTCCGGCAGGTCGTGCACGACCAGATTTCGTCCTCCGTCATGACGTCGCCGATCAATTGAAGTTGCCGGGGATCTGCCTCTTGGCGTTTCCAGGTCTCCTTCTGCCACGCGAGCGTCGGCCGGATGTCGGTTGCGCTTCCGTCATCGCGCCAGTCTGCGCGGACCGTTTCCGCGCCCGCCAGCGCATGCGCCCCCGCCCCGGAAGAAGCGAGCAGATACGCCGGAACCCAGGGCGATTTGCCGGTTGCCGCCGCGCCTTTTTCCGTCAGATGATCGCGCAGCTTCGTAATCAGGTGCATCGGGGAAAGCGCCTTGCCGGTGCCGGAGGCCGGACAGACGTTCGTGCACCGCCCGCATTCGACGCATGCGTAAAGGTCGAGCATTTGCTTTCGGGACAAATCTTCGATGCGGCCGACGCCGAAGCTTTCCGCTTCTTCGTCCTCCAGATCCAGCTTGGACAGGCGACCGGGCGGTTCTTGCCGCCGGAACCAAAGGTTGATGGGAGCCGTGATGAGGTGAAAGTGTTTCGATTGGGGAACGTAGACGAGAAAAGAAAGCAGGATCAGCAGATGCAGCCACCAAAAAACGTAGAAAAGCGCTTCGGCCGCCCGCGCGGAGATGCCGCCGAAGGCCGCCGCGATCGCGGACGAAACCGGAGCGAATGCGGACGGTTCCAGGCCGTGCCAGCGCCGCTCGAAGCCGAGCGACAGCAGCACCGACAGCATCAGGGCGCCGATAAAGAAGAGGACGATGCTCGGCTTCCAGCCTTTTTTGAGCCTTGGCAGCTTCTCGACGTAGCGTCGGTATGCGGCGTAGCCGACAGCCAGCAGAATGAGAACGGCGGTGACTTCCTGCGTCCAGACGAAATAGCCGTAACCGGGAATCGGCAGGCGCCCGCCCCGCGTCAATCCGTGAACGATCAGGTCGACCGCCCCGAATTGGAGAATGATGAAGCCGTAGAAGATCGCGATGTGCATGATGCCGCTTTTGATATCCTTGAGCAGCTTCGTCTGGCCGAACACTTGCGCGAAAAATTCCCCCCGCCGTTCCTTTCGGCCCCGCAAGCGGAAAGCGGCGGGCTTTCCGAGCTGCACGTACAGCCAGCGATGATATACGGCTTTGCCGAACAAATAGATGCCGTAGCCCGTCGCCATCAGAAACAGAATGACATTCAGCAGCTGCCAAACCATCGCTTTTCCCGTCCTTTCGTCGACCGGTAAAGGTGAAGCTGGACAACATCCGCAAGCGATTTCCATTCGGTTGACAATCAACTGGCGCAAAAAGACGCATTGACATCCGGCATCATTTTCCATAAGATGAGAGTAATAATGAATGAGTATTCATTCAGTTGGCATTCATTTTAGCATTGAGGTGGCTCGATGACAAGTAGGAAACTGGAAAAATTTGAAGCGATTCTGGACGCGGCGGAGAAAGTGATCGCGGAAAACGGCTTTCACGGCTCGCAGGTGTCGAGGATCGCCAAGGAGGCCGGAGTCGCCGACGGTACGATTTATTTATATTTTAAAAACAAGGAAGATATCCTCATCTCCCTGTTCCAAAATCGGCTCAGCAAGCTGGTCGGGATGATTGGCGACAGCATTCGCGATACCGGCACCGCCGGCGAAGCGCTGCGAAAAGTGTGCGAAATCCATTTCACCCAGCTTGAGCAAAATATCCATCTTGCCTACGTTACGCAAATCGAACTCCGGCAAAGCTCGCTCGAGCTGCGCAAGGCGATCGGCCAGTCCGTCAAGCCCTACATCCGGCTGATCGAGCAAATTTTGCAACGAGGCGTCGAGGAAGGGTCGTTCCGCGCCGACCTGGACATCAAGCTGACCCGGCTGCTCGTCTTCGGCGCGATGGACGAAGTGGTCACCTCCTGGCTGATCTCCGGCCGAAAATATTCGCTGTCCGCGCAAGTGGACAAAACGGTCGAGTTTTTCATGAGGGGATTGGAAGCCAGATGAAACGCGCGGCGGTCGCTTAACGACCGGCCATTTAAACCATTCCGGAAGGAGTTTGCCGCATGAACGTGTACGTCATTTTGAAGCAGACGTTCGATACGGAGGAGAAGATCGTCGTCCGGGACGGAGAGGTGGACGAAGAAGGCGTCAAGTTCACGATCAACCCGTATGACGAATATGCCGTCGAGGAAGCGCTGCGCCTGAAGGAACAGCTCGGGGGATCCGTAACCGTCGTGTCGGCCGGTCCTCCCCGCGCGGCGGAAGCGCTGCGGACGGCGCTCGCGATGGGCGCGGACGAAGCGGTTCTCCTTTCGGACGAACGGATTCGGACCGACGAATACGGAATCGCCCGCCTGCTGGCCGCCTATTTCCGCAGCCGGACCTACGACCTGATTCTCGGCGGCAATTTCTCGGTCGACAACGGCGCCGGGCAGGTCGCCGTCCGGCTCGCCAAGCTGCTCGATCTTCCTCACGTCGGGTCCGTCACCCGGTTAAGCGTATCCGGCAACCGGGCGACCGCCGAGCGCGACGCGGAAGGCGACACCGAGACGGTCGAAGTGCCCCTCCCCGCCCTCTTCACCGCGCAGCAGGGGCTGAACGATCCCCGGTACCCGTCGCTGCCGGGCATTATGAAGGCGAAGAAAAAGCCGTTCCAGCAGCTCGGCCTCGACGAATTGGGCCTGTCGGAAGCGGACATCGCCGCCAAAACGGAGCGGACCTCGCTTTCCCTGCCGCCGGAGCGCAAGGCCGGGCGGATATTGCAAGGGTCGCCCCAGGAACAGGCATGCGAGCTGGTGCATCTGCTGAAAACGGAAGCGAAAGCGATCCCGTAACCAGCGCAGGCCGCTATGGCGCCATCCGTTCCTACACGCGTCCTATACGCGGATTTGGCAGCTTCGTTTGGATGGAATGGGATGATTTACGACGGAGGAGGAGATGGAAATGGGAAACACCTATGTGGTCGTGGCGGAAGCGCGTGACGGCAAGCTCCGGCAGGTCGCCTTGGAAGCGCTTCATGCCGCGGAATTGGCAAAAGATAACGGGGACCGCATCGCAGCCGTGCTGCTCGGATCAAACCTTTCCGAAGCGGCCGCCGAACTGGCCCGGTATACAAGCGGCCAAGTCATTATCGTCGATCATCCGGATTTGAAAACGTACAACGCCGAGGCCTATTTTGCGGCTCTTAGGCAAGCGCTCGAGTCGCTCCAGCCGCAAACGGTGCTGTTCGGCCATACGGCGGCCGGCCGGGATCTCGCCCCTCAAATCGCCGCATGGCTGAACGCCGGGCAAATCTCGGACGTCATCGCCGTCGAAAAAGCCGGGGATGCCGTGTATTACACAAGACCGCTCTATGCCGGCAAGGCGATCGAGAAGAAACGTTTTCTCGCCGGCCCCCAAGTCGTCACCGTTCGTCCCAACAACCTTCCTCCGGCTCCGCTTGCCGCCTCGCCTGCCGAAATCGTACCGTTCGACTACGTGCCTCCCTCGTCGCTGCGCTCGGTCGTCAAGGACGTCGTGCGCAAAACCGCCGGCAAAGCGGACTTGACCGAGGCGAGAATCGTCGTCTCCGGCGGCCGGGGCGTGAGGAGCGCGGAAGGTTTTCGGCCGCTCGAGGAATTGGCCGAAGTGCTCGGCGGCGCGGTCGGCGCTTCCCGCGGCGCCTGCGACGCCGGGTACTGCGATTACGCCCTGCAAATCGGGCAAACCGGCAAAGTCGTTACGCCCGAAATCTATATCGCCTGCGGCATCAGCGGCGCCATCCAGCACCTGGCGGGCATGAGCCGGTCGCGCATCATTATCGCGATCAACAAAGACCCGGAAGCGCCGATCTTCAAGGTCGCCGATTACGGCATCGTCGGCGATCTGTTCGAGGTCGTGCCCTTGCTGACCGAAGAGTTCAAACGCGCGCTCGCCTGAACGTTCGTGCGCAAAGCGGCGGGAAGATCCCGCCGGAGCGGTCTGGTCGTCCAGTTCCGCCGGTTCCAAGCACGAATCGGCCCATATGAAGCCCAAATCGGCGCCCTGCCGGGTTTCGCCCGGCGAAGGCGCCGATTGCCGTTTTCCGTTCGTGCCCGGAAATCCGGTCGAACGGCGGCGCGGGCGTTCGTGCAGCATGCGTCGCGCTGCCGTTAAGCCCCGCTCTTGTTTTTATTGTAAATATCGAAGCTGACGGCAAGCAGCAGAACAAGCCCCTTGATTCCCTGCTGCCAGTCGATGCCGAGGCCGAGCAGCGACATCCCGTTGTTCATGACGCCCATCACGAGACCGCCGATGATCGCGCCGATGACCGTTCCGATGCCGCCGGAAGCCGAGGCGCCGCCGATAAACGCCGCCGCAATCGCGTCCAGTTCGAAGTTGACGCCCGCCTTGGGTGTGGCGGCATTCAGCCTTGCCGCATAGATCAGGCCGGAAAGCGCGGCCAGCGCGCCCATGTTGACGAAGACCCAGAACGTCACCTTTTTCGTTTTGACGCCCGACAGCTTCGCGGCCTTCTCGTTGCCTCCAATCGCGTAGACGTGCCGCCCCATGACCGTCCTTTTCATCACGAACGTATACACGACGACAAGCGCGAACAGCAGGATCAGAATAAACGGAATGCCTTTGTACTGGGCCAGGACAAATGTGAAGATATTGATCACCGCCACCATCGCCGCCAGCTTCAGGACGAACCACGGCATCGGCAGCACGTCGAACCCGTACTTTTGCTGGGTGCGGCGGTTGCGGATTTCCTGGGCGACCGTCACAAGCGAGAGCACAATGCCGATGACGATCGTAAGCAGATGAATGGAGTTGTTTCCGAAGTCCGGCAGAAATCCGGTGCTGATCTTCTGAAACGCCTTCGGAAAGGGCGCGATCGATTGGCCGTTCAGCACAATCATCGTAAGGCCGCGGAACAACAGCATACCGGCCAGCGTGACGATGAAGGACGGGATTTTGACATAGGCGACCCAAAAACCTTGCCAGGCGCCCACGGCAGCCCCGATCAACAGCGACAGCGCCATCGCGGCGTAAAACGGCATGCCGTAATCCACCATCATGATGGCGGACACCGCGCCGACGAAGGCGGCGACCGAACCGACCGACAAATCGATGTGGCCGGTAATAATCACCATGACCATCCCGATGGCGAGCACCAGAATGTAGCTGTTCTGTTGAATCAAGTTCGTCACGTTGAGCGGCTTCAGCAAAATGCCCTCCGACAAAAGCTGAAACAACAGCGTGATCAAAACCAGCGCGACAATCATCCCGTATTGCCGGACGTTCGTTCGGAACACGTTCTTTATGACGTCCATCGTTCATTCCCCTTGCCTTTCGTCATATATTTCATCAGCAATTCCTGGCTTGCGTCCTTGCGCTCGACTTCGCCGGTAAGGCGCCCCTCGCTCATCGTGTAAATCCGGTCGCACATGCCGAGAATTTCCGGAAGCTCCGAGGAGATGAGCAGCAGGCCCTTTCCTTCCGCGGCCAGTTGATTCATGATCGTATAGATTTCGTATTTGGCGCCGACGTCGATTCCCCGGGTCGGTTCGTCCAGAATGAGGATGTCGGGTTTGGCAAAAATCCACTTGCTGAGCACGACCTTCTGCTGGTTGCCGCCGCTCAGGTTGCCCGTTTTTTGCAGCACCGAGGGCGTCTTGATGTTCATTTTCCGGCGGAACGTCTCGGCGACCACGATCTCCTCGTTTTCGTTCACGACCCCGTTGCGGGAAATTGGGGCCAGGTTGGCGAGCGTCGTGTTCCGCTTGATGTCGTCGATCAGAATAAGGCCGTATTGCTTGCGGTCCTCGGTCACATAAGCGATTCCGTTGTCGATCGCGTCGCTGACGGTGCGAATCCGCAGCTCCCGGCCGTTCTTGTAGATTTGGCCGCTGATCTGGCGGCCGTACGACCGGCCGAATATGCTCATGGCCAGTTCGGTTCGTCCCGCGCCCATCAATCCGGCAATGCCGACGATTTCGCCCCGGCGTATATGAAAATGGACGTTGTCGATGACTTTGCGGTCCTGCTGCGGATGGTAGACGGTCCAGTTGCGGACTTCGAAGATGGTTTCTCCGATGTCGGGCGTCCGTTCCGGATACCGGTTCGTCAAATCCCGGCCGACCATTCCTTTGATAATCCGGTCTTCGGTCACCTTGTCCGCCCGCATATCCAACGTCTCAATCGTTTTTCCGTCCCGTATAATGGTGATCGAATCCGCCACTTTGGCAATTTCGTTCAGCTTGTGCGAAATGATAATCGAAGAGATGCCCTGCGCTTTCAGCTGCAGGATCAGCTTCAGCAGATTTTCGCTGTCTTCTTCGTTGAGCGCGGCCGTCGGTTCGTCCAGAATGAGCAATTGCACCTTTTTGGAAAGGGCTTTGGCGATTTCGACAAGCTGCTGCTTGCCGACGCCCAAACTTTGAATCAACGTGTTCGGATGCTCCTTCAAACCGACGGTTTCCAGCAGCGCCTTCGTTTTGACGAACGTCTCGTTCCAATCGATGAAGCCGCCGCGCTTCTGCTCGTTGCCGAGAAAAATGTTTTCCGCAATCGACAGATACGGAATGAGCGCGAGCTCCTGATGGATGATGACGATGCCCATCTGTTCGCTTTGCTTGATGTCCTTGAACTCGCAGACTTGGCCCTTGAACAGAATCTCGCCTTCGTAGGAGCCGTGCGGATATACCCCGCTCAGCACCTTCATCAGCGTCGACTTCCCGGCGCCGTTCTCGCCGCAGAGCGCGTGAATCTCGCCCGCCTTGACCTTCAAGTTGACATTCTCCAGCGCCTTGACGCCGGGAAATGTTTTCGTAATCCCCCGCATCTCCAAGATCGCGTCCGTCATATCGTCACCCGGCCTTTCATCCTTGGGAAATGATTTAAAACGGGGCCGGAAATAACCCGGCCCTCCGCGATGTTCCCCGCCTTATTTCAATTGGTCCTCGGTATAGTACCCCGAGTCGACTAGGACTTCCTTGTAGTTGGATTTGTCTACGGATACCGGCGTGAGCAAGTAGGAAGGCACGATTTTGACGCCGTTGTCGTACGTTTTCTCGTCGTTGACTTCCGGCTTTTGGCCGTTCAGAATCGCATCGGCCATTTTGACGGCGACTTTGGCCAGCTCGCGGGTATCCTTGAACACCGTTTGCGTCTGCTCGCCGGCAATAATCGACTTGACGGAAGCCAGCTCCGCGTCCTGGCCGGTGATGATCGGCAGCGGCTTGTCGGGGGAACCGTAGCCTACGCCTTTGAGGGAGGACAGAATGCCGATCGAGATGCCGTCATACGGGGAGAGGACCGCGTCGACCCGTTCCGTGGTGTAGTTGGCGCTGAGCAGGTTGTCCATCCGGGATTGCGCGACGCCGCCGTCCCAGCGCAGCGTGGCCACCTGATCGAACTTCGTCTGTCCGCTGCGGACAACCAGCTTGCCGGAGTCGATGTACGGCTTCAGCACGCTCATCGCGCCGTCGAAGAAGAAGTACGCGTTGTTGTCGTCCGGCGATCCGGCGAACAGCTCGATGTTGAACGGTCCTTTTCCTTCTTTCAGGCCGAGCTTTTCTTCGATATAGGAGCCTTGCAGCACGCCGACCTTGAAATTGTCGAACGTGGCGTAATAGTCGACATGCTCGGTTTTCTTGATCAGCCGGTCGTAAGCGATAACCGGAATGTTCTGATCGGCCGCCTTCTGAATCACGTCGGTAAGCGCTTCTCCGTCAATGGAGGCAATGACGAGCAGCTTGACGCCTTTGGTGATCATGTTTTCGATTTGGGAAACCTGGTTCTCAACAACGTCTTCGCCGTATTGAAGGTCCGTCGAGTAGCCGAGCGCCTCGAACTCCTTCACCATGTTGGCGCCGTCGTTCACCCACCGTTCCGACGACTTGGTCGGCATCGAAATGCCGATGGTGCCCTTGCCGCCGCCCTTTCCGCCGGAAGAGCCGTCCGAAGCGGTCCCTTGAGCGCCGTTGTTGCCGCTTCCGCAAGCGGCGAGCGCGAGGACGAGCGCAAGGATGCATACTGCCGATAAGGTTTTCTTCACTTTCAAACTCCCCTTTCGTTTTGACTGAGAAAACTTTATCATGGCAGCGCTTCCAGCGTCTTTCGACAAAAGCGACACCTTTTTAAGAAAATATAACTTTCCTTATGCGTTCTCAGGCGTCCTCGTCGGCGGCTTCGCCTTTCCGGTAACGGTTCGGCGATACGCCCACCGCTTTTTTGAACGCCGTGCTGAAATAGTGCTGCGATTCGTAGCCGACCGCTTCCGCGATGTCCGCGATGCTGCGGCTTGTCGACCCGAGCAGTTGGATGGCTTTCGAAATGCGGATCTGCGTCAGCAAGGCCACGAACGTGGTGCCCAGCTCTTGCTTGAACAAGCGGCTTAAATAGACGGAAGACACCCCGACCGCCTTCGCCACGCTTTCCAGCGACAGCTGCGGATCGTCGAAATGGTCGCGCAAATATTGCCGCGCCCTGCGAACGACCGGCGAGATCGACGTTTCCTTGTATACGCCTCCCCGCGCTTTCCGATAGGCGGACTCCACCCCTTGGAAGCCGCCTTCCACCGGTACGGCCAGCGCCACCACGTGCAGCTTCAGATAGCGGACGACCGCTTGCTCGATCGAAGCGAACAAGGCGGTATCGGACGATTCCCACACCAAGGCGCAGATGAATCCGAACGAATCGCGGAACAGGACAAGCGGAGACGGGGCCATGATTTCTTCGGCGATATTTTCAATCGCAAACAGCATCAGCTGCCGGTCGCGTTCCGAGCGGACGGACTGCCCCAAATCCACTTCCGGCCAGCGCACGATCCCGACCATCGCAGGGGGCGAGTCGGGCAGCAGCAGAAAACGAAGCTGCTCTTTGATTTCCTGAACGCTGATCGCGTTCTCGATCCATTCGTGGCAGAAGCGTTCGCGCAGCAGCGGGATGTTTTTGCGGATTTGCTGCGACGCCAGCTCCAGATGCTTCACCTGCGTCCGGGACCGCTCCAGCTGATCCCGCACGCCGCGCAGCACATCGGCTAGCTGCTCCGGGGTTGCCGGCTTCAGAAGATAATCGTCAACTCCGTAACGAATCGCTTGCTGCGCATAGCCGAACTCGTCGTGGCCCGTCACGATGACGATCCGGCAGTCCGGCAGCTCGCGCCTGACCTCCTGAATGAGCGTCATCCCGTTCATAATCGGCATATTCAGGTCCACGAGCATCAAATCCGCTCTGCACTCTAGCGCCAGCTCCAGCGCCTCTTCGCCGTCCTCCGCCTCGCCGGCCACCTCGAAATTCATTTCGTCCCAGTCGACGGCATCCCGCAGCCCTTCGCGGATAATCGGCTCGTCGTCGGCGATGATAACCTTCCATTTATCGTCGTTCACAGGTCGTTCCTCCTATTCTGACAGCGGGTAGACCAGCTTGACCGCCGTGCCTTTCCCGCGTTCGCTCTCGATGAACAAATCGGCGTCTTCGGCGCCGTAGGTCAGTTTAAGCCGCGCCTGCACATTGGCCAGCCCGTACCCGGAACCCGACGTTTCCATCTGCACGTCCGCCCCGAGATCCAGCTTGCGGCGAAGATTTCCGAGCGTTTCCTTGTCCATTCCCGCGCCGTCGTCGGCGACCGTCAGCACGATGCGGTCTCCCTGCCGCTCGCCTTTGACCGCGACGTTTCCCGGTCCTCTCCGTTCCTTGATGCCGTGGTAAATGGCATTTTCCACAATCGGCTGGAGGATGACCTTCGGGACGAAGCAATGGGCGATGTCCGGATCGAGATCGAGCGTATACTGCAATTTGTTTTTGTACCGCTGCTTCTGGATTTGCAAATAACTGCGGACGTGTTCGAACTCCTCGGCAAGGGAGACGAATTCGTTGCCTTTGCTCAGGCCGATCCGGAACAGGCGGGACAGCGACTGCACCATCTCGGAGACGTCCTCCGCCCCCTGCTTGCGCGCCATCCACTGGATCGTGTCCAGCGTATTGTAAAGAAAATGAGGCTTGATCTGCGCCTGCAAAATGCGGAGCTCCGCTTCCCGCTTCTGCTTTTCCTGCTTCTCGGTCAGCTGCAGCAAGTCGTTGATCTTGGTCAGCAGACTCGTGAAGCTGCGGCCGAGCATCCCGATTTCATCCCGGCTGTCTCCCCAGTAACGCGTGGTCAAATCGCCCGCTTCCGCCCGCTGCATAAACGCCATCAACCGATGGATCGGCCTTGAGATCGAATGCGACAGCGCGAACGAAGCCGTGATGCCGAGGAAGCAGACCACAAACACAAACGTACCGACATACAGCCGGATCTGCCGCGCTTCCGGAGCCGCTTCTTTCGTCGAGAACACGCCGATCGTCGACCAGCCCGTAAACGGGGATTTCCGGAAAATAAACTGCAGCTTGCGCCCGTTAACCGTTTTCACAAATTCGCCGGACATCTGCCCGTTCAGCCATTGGTTCGGAATGCTTTGGAATCCGAGCTGCTTCGGCACGTAAATCGGTTCGCCTTTTTCGTCCAGCACCATCAGCACCCCCGTTTTGCCCAGGCGCACATCCTTGGCCGTCTCCACGACGACCCGCAGCTTCAGGTCGATCAGCACGACGCCCAGCACTTTCTGCGTCTCGGGGTCCAGAATCGCCCTGACGACGGACACGACTTCGCTGTCCTTGTAGTTGGCGTGCGTCGTCACGCTTCGCTTGTACGGGTGGCCGACGATTTTGAAGATGCCTCTTGCGGCTACCGCTTCCTGGTACCAGGTCTCCAGCGTCAGGTCTACCGGCGCTCTGGCGTACATGTCGTTGCTCAAATACTCGCCTCTCGCGTTGACGACCATCAGTCCGGCGATTTCGGTCTGCAGCGTCGGGAAGCCGCGCAGAAATTGCAGCGCTTTTTCTCTGGCGGCCGCATCCAGCGGTTCCCGGCTCAGAAACCGGTGAATTTCCGGGTTGTAGGAAAGGAGATAGGTCGTGTTTTGGGCGCTGCTCATATAAAATTCGAGCGACTTGTTGACTTTCGCAATGAGCTGCAGCGTATTTTCGTTCAATTGCCTTTCGATGACCCGATTGACCACCCAGTCCGTCAGGACGCCGAGCATCAGCGACGGGACGATCGTAATGAACAGAAAATGAATCAGCAGCTTGTAGCGGATCGGCAAATGCTTCATCTGTAAACGCTGGAAAAAGGGGACGTCTTCGTATCCGTTCATCGCTTCCGGTTCCTTTCCCGTCTACCTGGCGTAAAAAAGCTCGACGTTGTCTTTGGTGACGACCGTAATGCCGGTATCGATAAAGGGGGGCAGCGGGTGAACGCCGCCTTTCTCCTCGCTGCTCGGCTGGACAATCCCGTGCCTCAGATGAAACAGACTCAGCAGCGACCAATAGCCCATGTTCCAGGTGCCTTGAGCGAGCGTGGCGTCGATCGTCCCGTCCTTGACCATATCCAGCGTTCCCTTGTCCGTATCGAAGCCGATGACGATCTTGCGGCTGGAAAGCTTCAGCTCCTTCATCGCCTGGCCGATGCCGACGCCGCCGTTGGCTTGCGTGGCGAAGAAGCCGTCGATATCCGGGTGGCGCGCGACGATGTCTTCGGCCACTTGCCTGGAGGCGTCGATTGTCCCTTTCCCGTCGGCCACCTCCACAATGCTTAAACCGGGAAACTCCTTGGCGATCGTGTCCTTGAAGCCTTCGGTCCGCTGCCGGTGGTTCAACTGGTTCGGCTGCGTAATGACCGCGACGCTTCCCTTTCCGCCCAGACGCTTGGCCAATTCGCGGGCGGCGACGGCCCCGGCGCGGTAGTTGTCGGTTCCGACGAAAGACTGCGCGCTGCTTCCTTCCGCTCCCGAATCGAACAGCACAAGCGGAATGCCCGCCTTCGCCGCCTTGCCGATCGCGCCGTTCAGCTTTTCCGGATCGATCGCCGTGACGGCGATTCCGGCCGGCTTTCTGGCAATCACCTGTTCCAGCACCGTAATTTGTTCGATCGGGTCGTACTGCGTCGCCCCCCGGAAATCGACCGCAACGTTCAGCCTGGCGGCGGCATCCTCGAACCCTTTCATCACGGGACGCCAGTAGTCGATGTTCGACTGGAACGTCACCATCACGTACTGCTCCTCCATGTCGCCGGCAAGACCGTCGTCCGGCTCGCCGAGTCCGTCCTCTCCGCCGCTTCGGATGCCGTAATGCCAAAGAAAAAGTAAAAAGGATAACGTCAAGATTCCGTACACCGACAGCAGCAATGACTTTTTCAAGGGTAAGCCTCCTCGAGCGGGTTGTTAATTTCATCATAGTTTGGGTGCGGCAAAGGCGTCTTTTCACGATGACGACTATTTTTTTCGATTTTTTAACCAGACGCCAGGCGGGCTTGCACCGGCGTCCGAAAGCTATTATCACAGATGGCCGTTTATAAAAAAAGCGGGAGCTTGGAAGCGTCGGGGCGAGTGGGGCGGTCGAGTGGGGCGGTCGGGCGGGAATGCAGTTGCTAAAATAGCAACTGCTCAGCCCGCTCTCGCGCACGCACCCGATGGAAGTGCCTAAAAGGCAATTCAATCCGGCATCCGGTCCGGCGCACCGGTCTCG
>NZ_KB899809.1:131031-237558 GCF_000378425.1 Cohnella laeviribosi DSM 21336
TGCAGTTGCTAAAATAGCAACTGCTCAGCCCGTTTTCGCGCACGCACACGATGGAAGTGCCTAAATAGCAATTCAATCCGGCATCCGGTCCGGCGCGCCGGTCTCGCGGGGCTGAGGGATCCTCCTCTTCAATGGGACAAACAAAAAGAAGCCAATTCCTCATAAATGGAAGTGGCTTCCGAGGCACATTCAATATTCCATGGACCAACGCTATCCAGCCAATCGACTAGGAGGAAGCTGATCCGCCAGACTTGCCGAAAGCAAACCTGACGGCCGGGCGGCTTTCGCTTGCCCATCCTCTGCTCAAGGAGGCGGCCAGCGGCCAAACCCGAAATGGGATGGAGCCGACATCCCCTCCGCACGATCCCGATTCGGTTGGTTTAACGGATTCATGCCGCTGACCGTTTTGCCTCTAAACGTTCTGCCTCTAAACGCCTCTATAGCAGATGATTTGCCTTTTGAAACAGCCTCTGCCCTCATTTCGATTCCGGTTCATTTGGGGGAGGACGGAGGGTCTGCGTTCCCGTTTGGGTCTCCTCCGTCAAGGCGCTTTGAAGGTCGTCCCGCACGCTTTTGTCCCACAGGGGAACCCCCTGCCGATAAGCGGCGCGGCCGTTCAAATGCCCGGCGATCGGCGAAGTGACAAACACGAAGGCGATGCCGAGCAGCAGCTTCACGCTCACCTGATCCAGAAAAAACATAAAGTACAGAAAGACCCCGGCGAGCACGCACAGCACCCCGAGCGTCGCGCTCTTGGTCGCGGCATGCGACCGCAAGTAGACGTCGGGCAGACGGATGAGCCCGAACGCGCTGAGCGCGCAAAACAGGGCCCCGATCAAAATCAGCAGCGCAATCGACAGCTCACCGAGCTTGCTCATCGTCTCCATCTTCCAGGACCACCCCTCTTTCGATATACCGGGCAAAGGCCGTCGTGCCGATAAACGTCAAAATGCCGATCACCAGAATCGTATCGATATACGCCTGCGTCCGAAAGAGCAGGCACAGCACCGCGACGACGGCCAGCAGGTTGATGCCGATCGCATCGAGCGAAGCGATGCGGTCGGCCATCGACGGGCCTTTCAGCAAGCGGTACAGGCATCCGAGAACGGCCAGCGACAAAACGGCCAGGGAAGCCGTCAGCAGATGATCGATCATGGCCGGGTCACCTCCATGATGGCCTTTTCGAACGTCCCCCTGATTTGCCGCGACAGCTCGTCCGCATCCTGGATATCCATCGCATGGATGTACAGCGTTTGCCCGTCCGGGGACACGTCCAGCGTCAGCGTGCCGGGCGTCAGGCAGATCAGGCAGGACAGCACGGTCACTTCCCAGTCGGAGGAAAGCTCCGTCTTGTAGGCGAAGATGCCGGGGCGAATGTCCAGCTTCGGGGACAAGACCGCCCGAACGACGGCGAAGCTCGAGGCGACAAGCTCCCGCGCAAACAGCGCAAGCAACTTGACGACCGCCCACAGCTTGGTCAGATAAAAGCCTCCCGGCCAAAACCGCCGCAGCGCGAAGAGGATGGCGGCTCCCAGCACGTATCCGGCGATAAAACGGGACGCCGAGCCGTCGTCGTGCAGCAGCATCCATACGAACGCGAGGATCAAGTTCAGCAATAGTTGCATCGCCACGGCCGGTCACCTCCCCAGTACGGCGCGGATATAGATTTCCGGCTGCATCAGCACTTCGCCGGCTTGCGAGACGAACGAATAGACCCACTCCGAACCGAGGCCCATGGCGACCATGAGGACAAACAGACCGGCCGCCGCGGCCATTTGTCCGCGCAAACCGGCGATTTCCCGTTTCGGTCCCCGCTCGATTCCCCAGAACGCATGCCGGAACACCTTGATCAAGGAATACAGCACGGCGAAGCTGGAGGCGAGACCGATGGCGGCAAGTGCGTAAGCTCCTTCGGCAAAGCCGCTGCGGATGATCATCACCTTGCCGGCAAAGCCGCTGAGCGGCGGAACGCCGACGAGCGCCAGCGCCAGCACGAAGAACATCCAGCCGATCAGCGGGTACTGCCGGATCAAACCTCCCATCTCCTGCAGCCGGTCAGTGCCGGCCGCCGCCGCGATCAAGCCCCCGAGCAGAAACAGGAGCGCTTTGGCGATCATATCGTGCATCAGGTAAAAGACGACGCCGTTTAACGCATCGCTTGTGGCGATCGAGATCCCGAAAGCGATGAAGCCGACCGCGATGACGACATTATAGTTGAGAATGCGGCTCATATCTGAATAGGCGACGGCGCCGATGCTGCCCAGGATCATCGTCGCGGCCGCCATCCAACCGATCAGCGAATGCGAGATGAGCGGATCGTGGACAAACACGAGCGTGAAGATGCGGATGATCGCGTACAACCCCACCTTGGTGAGCAGCGCGCCGAACACCGCGCGCACGGCGTACGGCGGCGCCGCGTACGAGCCCGGCAGCCAGTAAAACAGAAACAGCCCGGCCTTCAGCGAAAAGACGATCAGAAACAGCACCGCGATGACGTTCAGCATGCCTCCCTGTCCGGCTTCGGCCACCCGCTCCGCCAGATGCGCCATGTTCAGAGTGCCGACGGCGGCGTACAAATAGGCGACGGCGGCGACGAACAACGTCGACGAGACGATATTGATCAGCAAATATTTCAGCGATTCCCGCAGTTGGCGCTTCGTTCCGCCCAGCGCGATCAAGGCGTACGAAGCGATCAGCAGCACCTCGAAGCATACGAACAGGTTGAAGATATCCCCGGTCAGAAACGAGCCGTACACGCCGGAGAGCAGAAACTGAAAAGACGGATAAAAATAGTTTCGTTCCCGGCTCTCGCCGATGCTGCGAAACGCGTACACGAGGCAGGCCAGGCCCGCAACCGCCGTCGTCAGCACGAGCAGCGCGGCGAGCATGTCCGCGACGAACACGATGCCGTAAGGCGGAGCCCAGCCGCCCATATGCAGCGTTTGGATACCCCGTTCCCGGACCTGGTGCACGATCAGGCAGCAGACGGCGAGATTGGCCAGCGCGCCGGCGGCGCTGACGAGGCGCTGCGCCGCGATTTTTTCTTTCAGAAAGATGAGCGCGACAGCCGTGCAGAGGGGAATGAGCAGCGGCAAGACAAGCAGATTATTCATCCTCATCCCCCCTGAGCTCTTCCACATCGTCGGTGCCGAGCGTCTGATAAGCCCTGTAGGCCAGCACGAAAAAGAACGCCGTCACCCCGAAGCTGATGACGATCGAGGTCAAAATCAGCGCCTGCGGCAGCGGATCGACAACCGCCTTCGCCTTTTCCCCTAGCAGCGGCGCCGCGCCCGTCTTGAGCCCGGCCATCGTCATCAGCAGCAGATGCACGCTGTGAGTCAAAAGCGAAGTGCCCAATATGATTCTCAGCAAGCTTTTGGACAAAATCAAATAAACGCCGACGGCGAACAAAATACCGATGCACAGCGACATCAACCCTTCCATGCTCAGCTATCCCTCCCTATCGTAAGCAGAATCGTCATCGCTACGCCGACAACGGACAGATAGACGCCGAGGTCGAACAGCACCGCCGTAGCGAGTTCCGTATCTCCCAGAATCGGCAGGTGAAAATGGCCGAACGCATGGCTTAGAAACGGCGCTCCGAACGCGAAGGAGCCGATGCCGGTCAGAAAGGCGACGGCCAGCCCGGCCGCCGTCAGCTTGCGGAAATCGACCGGGACGATGCCGCGGAACGCGCTTGTGCCGAAAGCGATCGCCAGCAGCAGAAGCGCGGACGCGGTCATCAGCGCGCCG
The DNA here is from genome assembly GCF_000378425.1 of Cohnella laeviribosi DSM 21336. Taxonomy (GTDB): domain Bacteria; phylum Bacillota; class Bacilli; order Paenibacillales; family Paenibacillaceae; genus Cohnella; species Cohnella laeviribosi. Next base: position 134,785 of record NZ_KB899809.1, read on the forward strand.
ATAAATCCGCCGCCGGGATGGTTGTGGCCGGCAAAAAACAAATAGAGCGCAAACGTGATCATGATGAACACGACGGCGCGGGAAATCGTCTTCAGCAGTACATCGTTGCTTCTGGCAAGCGTTCCGCCAACCCTTTCCCCGTTCGTCCGCTTCGCTTCCGCCGGCTTCCGCGGGAGCGGGGGGTCGAGCCTCAGCTTGACGAGCGCGTAAATGCCGAGCGAGGCGATGCCCAGCACGGTGATTTCCAGCATCGTATCGAAGCCCCTGAAGTCGACCAGAATGACGTTGACGATATTTTTGCCCCCCGCAAGCCGGTAGCTCTCCTCCACGTAATAATGCGAGATCGACTCGAACGCGCCGCCGCTGCTCGCTCCGAGCGCGATAAGCGTGACGATCGCCCCCGCGCCGGCCGCGACGAGAAAATTGAACAGCTTGAAGCGCGGCCGGGCCGTTTCCTTTTTCCACTTCGGAAGATGATAGAAGCAAAGCAGAAACAGCGCGACCGAAACCGTTTCGACAATGATTTGCGTGAGCGCAAGGTCCGGAGCCCGGAACAAGATAAAAAACAGGGTGACCATATAGCCGACCGCGCCGGTCAAAATAATCGCCGTCAGCCGCGAATTCGCAAACGGAACCGCGACCGCCGCCGCCGTCATGAACAGAGCGGCCGCCGCCTCGTAGAACGAGACGGGAGCATAGCGGGACGTATCGAAGCGAATGCCGTTGGACAGCAGCAACGCCGCTCCGAGCGCCACGCCAAAGAAAACGAAAATATAAATCAAATAATGACGGACGGAACCCGTCATATAGCGGGCGGTCAGCCGATAGGCGAATGTCTCCGCCGCGCCGAGCCCCCCGTCGTACAGGCGGTTCAGCCACAAGCCGCCCGTCTTCGGGCGCTGCAGCACGTTCAGGCGGCCGTACAGCTTGTACAGCGCCGCTCCCGCAAGGACAACGCCGATCGTCATGAAGACTTCCGGCGTCCATCCGTGCCAGAGACGGATCGACACGTGAAAGCGTTCGCCTTGCGCTAGCAGATCCGGAAGAATCGCCGCCATCGCCGGCTCCAGCAGCGAGTAGGTTAGCAGGTTCGGAAACAGGCCGAACACGACGGCGCAGGAAGCCAGCACGACCGGAGGAATCAGCATCCCGAGCGGCGCTTCGTGCGGCTTTCGCCCCAGCTTGTCGGACTGCAGCTTGCCCGCAAACGTCCGCAGCAGCACGATCATGCTGTAAACGAACGTAAACACGCTGGCGGCCCAGGCAACCGCGGGGAACACGACGCCCCACGAGCGAAGGCTCCACAGGTCAAGCCGCTGAACGTTCAGCATCGCCGTAAAAAACATTTCCTTGCTCAAAAATCCGCTAAACGGCGGCAGCCCCGCCATCGAGAACGTTCCGATCAGCGCGACCGTGAACGTGATCGGCATCAGGCGCATAAGACCGCCCAACCGGCGCAAATCCCGGGTGCCCGTCTCGTGGTCGACAATCCCGACGGCCATAAACAGAGCGCCTTTGAATACGGCGTGGTTGATCAGATGGAAAACGGCCGCGGCCGTCGCCTTCGCATACAGCAGCGAATCGCCGGCGCCGGCAAAAAAAGCGGATGCGGAGCCGAGTCCGAGCAAGCTCATGACAAGGCCCAGTTGGCTGATCGTCGAATAGGCCAGCATCGCTTTCAAGTCCGTCTGCCGAATGGCGGTTGCCGATCCGTAGACAAGCGTCGCCAGACCGAAGCCCGACACGATCCAGAACCATTCCGCCTGACCGGCAAAAACGGGACTTAAGCGCGCGACCAGATAGATGCCCGCCTTCACCATCGTGGCCGAGTGCAGATAGGCGCTGACCGGCGTCGGCGCTTCCATCGCGTCCGGCAGCCAGATGTGGAACGGGAACTGCGCCGACTTGGTGAACGCGCCCAGCAAAATCAGCAGCATCGCCGGAACGAACAGCGTTTGGCCGGCAATGTCGTGCGCTTGCGCGATCGTTTCGCGGATGCTGAACGTGCCGGTCATGGCGTAAAGCAGCAGGAAGCCCGCGAACATCGCCAGCCCCCCGAACACGGTAATGAGCAGCGACTTCTGGGCGCCGTACCGCGATTTGTCCCTTGTATGCCAAAACGCGATAAGCAGAAACGACGAGACGCTGGTCAATTCCCAGAAGCCGTACAGCACCATCAGGTTGTCGGACAGGACGACGCCGAGCATCGCGCCCATGAACAGCAACAAATAGACGTAAAAATGACGAAGCGACTCTTTGCTTTTATCCAGATAGAAAATCGAGTACAGGACGACGAGCGTTCCGATGCCGGTGATGAGCAGCGCAAACAGCAGGCCCAGTCCGTCCATGCAGGCCGTAAAATCGATGCCGAGCGACGGCATCCATTCGACCGAAGAGCGGAGCGCCTTCCCTTGCGTGATCTCGGGGATGCGCAACAGAAACCAAACGAACAGAACGGCCGGCACGGGCAGGACGAGCCAGCCGGTATGCGCGCGGCGCAGCAGCCCGGACAGAAGAGGCGTCAAAACCGCCCAAAGAAAGGGAACGATGATCGCAACATGCAGCAAGGACAAACCGTATCCTCCTTATCCGTCATTCTTCATCCCATTAGTTTAGCCAATTGTCCAACGATAAGCTTCATTCACCGCCTCACCTGCGCAGGCTCAAAAAATATAAAAGGAACCCGCTGTTGACAGGCTCCTCCTAAAAATCACCATATGATATTGTCTATTAGTATATCTTCTTCACGCAAGGTTGTAAAGCAGCAGTCCGGGAAGCGCCTTGCGTATGCGCGAGGCCGCGAATGGGGATCACTTGAACAACAAAAGCCGGGAGTGATCCTCAAATGCTCAAACGCAAAGCGCTTGTCTGCGTCTGCCTTTTTCTCTTGCTGCTGCTGATCGGCTGGCAGCTGAACGGGCGGATGCAGGAGCGGCCTTCGCCTTCGACCGAAGGCTTGTACACGATCCGCTCGGTGCCGCCGAGCCCGGCGCCCGATGGCGGCGAGCCGTTCGGCCCGCGGGAATATGTCCGCATCGTCGGATGGTCCGCAGACGGCCCGTAAACGTCTGCGCCGAAACGGGCGCATCAAGGCGAGCGCGGCCTGCGAACCGCGCCGTGCGGAGGTCTGCGCCCGAAGCCGTCTTCGGCCGCATGCCGAGCACCGTTCCGCCGATTACAGCTTGATGGAGATCAGCTTCAGCTCCGTCAGCTCTTCGATCGCGTACCGGACGCCCTCCCGGCCGATCCCGCTTTCCTTTACGCCGCCGTACGGCATATGGTCGACCCGGAACGTCGGGAAATCGTTGATCATGACCCCGCCCGCTTCGATCCGGTCGGCGGCCTTCATCGCGGCGGAAAGATTTTGCGTATAAATTCCCGCCTGCAGACCGTAGCGCGAGTCGTTCACATTGGCGATCGCTTCTTCCAGCGTTGCGAACGGCGCGACGCAGACGATCGGCCCGAACACTTCCTGGCAAGAGACGGCCTCGTCCTTCGGCACGCCCGTCAGAACGGTCGGCGCATACACGGTGTCCGAAACCGCGTGGCCGCCCAGCGCGACGGACGCTCCGCGCGCTTTGGCCGAGGCGACCCAGCGCTCCATCCGCTGCACTTCCTTCGGGTGAATAAGAGCAGATAAATCCGTGCGCTCGTCCGCCGGATCACCGACGACCAATTTCCCGGCGGCCCGCGTGAACTTGTTCAGAAAGTCCTCGTATTTCGATTCATGCACGTAAATGCGCTGAATGGAGATGCAGACCTGCCCGCTGAACCCGAAAGCCCCCTGCACGCACCGGGCGATCAGTTCGTCGGTCAGCGGCGCCGTATCGTCGATAATCAGCGCGGAATTCGAGCCGAGCTCGAGGGTTACGCGCTTTAAGCCCGCCTTGCTCCTGAGCGCGATGCCCACCTCCGGGCTGCCCGTAAACGAAACGGCCTTCACGCGCGGATCGCGCACCAGCATCTCGCCGACGACCGAGCCTTTGCCCGGCACGACGTTCAGCGCTCCCGCAGGCAGGCCCGCCTCCCGAAACAGCTCCGCGACCGCGAGCGCGGACAGCGGCGTTTGTCCCGCCGGCTTGAGTACGACCGTATTGCCGGCCGCGATGGCCGGGCCGACCTTGTGAGCCACCAGATTAAACGGAAAGTTGAACGGCGTAATCGCGGCTACGACGCCGAGCGGCTTGCGGACGGTAAAGGCGACGCGCCCTTCGCCGCCGGGCGCCGCGTCGAGCGGAACGGTCTCGCCGTGAATGCGCCGCGCTTCCTGCGCCGCGAATTTGTACGTCTGGATCGTGCGGTCGATTTCGCCGCGGGCGGTTTTCAGCGGCTTGGCGGCCTCCCGGACGAGAAGCCCGGCCAGTTCCTCCTTGCGGGCGGCCATCAGCCCGGCGACCCTCTCGAGGATCGCGCCGCGCTCATGGGCCGGCATCGCGGCCATCTCCCCAAACGCCCGCTGCGCCGCGGCAATCGCCGCTTCCGTCTCCTCCTCGCCGGCCTGCGCCACTTCCGCGACGGGCTCAAGGGAATACGGCGATTTGACCACCGCATACTCCCGGGACGGAACCCATTCTCCGCCGATCCACAACTGTTTTTTGAGCATCTCTTTCCGCCTTCTTTCCCATGATTCATGTTAGGCCGATCGTGTTAGGCCTACCGCGCACAACGCCAATCGTCATCCGGCGCGGCGGCTCGGGCCGGAACCGACGCGGGCGATCCTGCCCCTTCCCGCCCCTTGATCTAACGCGGCGCCTCTCTCTCCAACGCTTCGGCTGCTTTCAAGATGGACGAAAGCACTCCGGGGAAGCGCTCCTCCAAATCTTCCGACCTGAGCGACAGGAGATGCTGCGTGCCCTGTACGCGGACATTCAATACGCCCGCTTCCCGCAGCGTGCGCACATGATGGGACATCGTCGATTTGGCGACCGGCTGCTCGAACGTCCCGCAAGGGCGTTCTCCGCTCTTGGCGATGTCGAGCACGAGGCGAATGCGGATCGGATCGCTTAGCGCCGCCAGCACGGCCGTCAGATGGATGTCTTCCTTTTTCGGATGGTACAAAATCTTCAACGTTCTACCTCCTCCCGCTCCGGTCTCCTGATTGAATTGTATCATACATCGTGTTATATTTTTAATGTTCGATGATCTTAGAACTTTCGAAGGTTTTATTTTCCATCTTTATTCATCTTCAAAGGAGAACGCTATGTCAAACGAAACGTTAGCCCCTTGCAAGCCGGCCTGCGGCGATCCATCCGTCCTGCGGGAAGGATGGGTGATTCCGCTTCTTGGCGCCATTCTCGTGCTCGTCATCATGAATACGATGATGTTCAATCTGGCCCTGCCGGTCGTCACCCGGCAATTCGAACTATCGCCCGCGGCCGCATCATGGATCGTGACCGGATATTCCATCGTCTTTGCGATCTCGTCCATTACCTACAGCCGATTGTCCGATAGGGTGCCGATCCGGCTTCTGCTCGCCATCGGCCTGATGTGTCTGGGCGGCGCATCGGTGCTGGGCTTTTTCAGCCATATCTTTATTTTGCTGCTTTGCGCCCGTATTGTCCAGGCTGCGGGAGCCGGCTCCGTCCTGAGCCTGGCTATCGTACTCATCTCCCGGTACGTCCCGCTGTCCCGGCGCGGCAAAGCGATGGCGCTCATTTCGTCCGCGGCGTCGCTCGGCCTCGGGCTGGGCCCCGTCATCGGCGGAGCGATCACGCAATATTGGGGCTGGCACGACCTGTTTCTGGTCACTTGCTGTTGCCTGCTGCTGCTTCCGGCCGTGTTTCGTCTGCTGCCCGACGAGCCTTTCGGCAAAGGCGCGTTCGATTGGCCGGGTGCGGTTCTGATCGGCGCCGGATCGACGGGCCTGCTGCTTTTCCTGACGAACCGCAGCTATTGGGCGCTGGCCGCCGGCATTGTCGGGCTGTTCCTGTTCGGACTGCGGATTCGCCGCGCGAAGGATCCGTTCATCCAGCCGGCGCTGTTTCGCAACCGGCGCTATCTTCTGCTCAGCACGCTGGGCGTCGTCGCGTACGTCAACAACTTCGCCCTGCTGTTTCTCCTGCCCCAGCTGCTCGCGCATCTGTACGGTTTGACGCCGGGGCAGTCCGGCCTGGTCGTGTTTCCGGGCGCGTTCGTCTCGATGCTCCTGTCGAATCAAATCGGCAAAATCATCGACCGTTTCGGCAATCGCCACCTGCTGCGGCTGGCTCCATGGCCCCTGGCCGCATCGGGCGTGCTGTTCGCCCTGTACGCCGAGCGCTCGTATTACGCCGTCATGTTCATTTACATGCTCATGATCGTCGGCTTTTCCGCCCTGAACGCCAGCGTATCGAACGAATTGTCGCAGGTGCTGCCCGAGGAAAACGTAGGCGCCGGCATGGGGCTGTTTCAGCTCACGCAGTTTTTCAGCGGCGCGTTCATCGCTGCCGTCAGCGGCAGCATTCTGGCCGCGCGCGAGCGGCTTCCGCTTTCGAGCACGTATGAGCTTCTCTTCTGGGCCCTTGCGGGGATCGGCCTTCTGTCCGTGATCTGCTCCTGGCTGTACCGGAAGTCCGGCCGCGTTCGGGCGTAACACCAAGTCCGGGGAACGGCGCTCGCACGCACGTATGGCCGCATGGCCACAGGAGATGGTCGCCGGAGACGGTTGCCGGAGATTGCCGCCGAAATTTTTTCCTCGAAAACCTTTTTGCCGCAACCTATTTCAGGGCTGGTTCGTTAGAGAGATGCATGGAAAAATGCTAGTGTAAAGGAGTGCGATGATGATGAAAAAAAGTGTTGTCTGGCTGCTGTCGGCGCTGCTCTTGCTGACCTTGACTCCGTCCGCCTTCGCCTTTTCGGATACGCAAGCGTCCAAGCATGCCGGCAAGATCCATGCATTGAAGGAGAAAGGGATTATCAGCGGAATCGGCAAGGACAAGTTCGAGCCGAACGGCAAACTGTCGTATGCAGCGGGGATTTCCATGATCGTCAAGGGGCTGAACATCAGCCTCGCCAAGTTCTCGTTTGTCAAAGAGCCGCTCGCAAGCGACTATTTCACGTACGTGAAGAACGACGCCTGGTATTCGAAAGCCTTTGTCGCCGCCAACGCCAACGGATTGGACATTCCCCGGGACGTCAAGCCCGGCCAATGGATGACGCGCGAGCAGTTCGCCCACCATCTGTTCCTCGGCATCGAGGCGAACGGGGCGCATGCGTACACGGAACAATTCATTCTGATCGGCGACGAGGACAAAGTCGAAACCCGGTACATGAACAGCATTCAAAAACTGCTGATTACGAAGATCGCCTCGCTCGACAAAAAAGGAAACTTTAATCCGAAGGCGTATATTACGCGGGGCGAAGCGGCCGAATGGCTGTACAACGCGATGGAATTCGTCCGGAAGACGCCGCCGGTCGATCCGGCGCCGGAAGAAAACATCAGCCCGCTGACCGGTTTCAAGCTGGAGACGAAAGCCGTTAACGAGCGCGTGACCGAAGTTACGGTCAAGGCGACGGCGCCGCATCCCGGATACGGCCTTCGGATCGCGTCCATCCGGTTCGCCGGCGATCAGGCGGTCATCTACGCCGAGCCGGTTTGGCCGGATCCCGACCAAATGTATCCGCAAGTCGTGACCGAAGTAAGCGCGGTTACGTATGTGGACGCCAAGTTCAAGCCCGTTCTGCCCGACGATCCGGTATCGTCCCCGTCCGGAAGCACGGAGGCGATCGGACCGAACGGACCGTAATGCCGCTATTCTGTCATAAAACGGCTAATCAGCAGGCAATGTAGACACAGGTTCCGTTATTCCATCGAAACGACGCCGTCCAGGCGTGATTTGAAGGAAATAACGGCTCCACGGTCCGCATGGAAACCGATTGGGAGCGAAAAAGGCGAATTAGCGGATCCTGTGTCCGCTCCCGCTGGCTGCGTCCATGGGAAGACTCCACATTTGCTGGCTTGTGCCGCGGCAAACGGCAGCATCCGCTGAGTTGTGTCCACGGCAAATGTCAGCATCCATTAAGTTATGCCCTAGGCAAGTGCCAGTACCCGTTGTCTTGAGCCACGACAAAGCCGGCATCCGCCAAAAAAGCGTCCCCGCCTTCCCTAAGGCGAGGACGCTTTTGCGTTCGAAGCTTCAGTCGGCAGTCCCGCCCAATCGCAGGCCGCAGGCCGGACAGATTTCGGCCGAAATGCCGGCGTGAGCGCCACACCCGGGGCACACCTCCTGCTGCTCGCCGTCCTCTTGCGGAAGCGCCCCCCGTTCGGGAAGCGGCCGTTCCGGCGAGGCCGGCCTTGCTGCCAATAACCGCTCGATATTTCGCAGCGTTTGCGCCAATTCGGAGTTGTCGACGGCTGTCTGGATGACCAGATACAGGATAAAGAAAAAGATCAACGCCCCAATCAACCAAATGGTAAGTCCAATCACGAACCCCAACGGCGCCGCCCCCTTTTCCGCACTTGCGGAAAGCATTAAAAATCCGACGTATCCCGATTCCGTTTACGCCTCTTGGCCGCCGCCCATACGGCTGCCGCTGCGACAACGATCCCCGCAGCCGGCATCCATATCGCATAGGGGCTGGACGTCGCCGCTTCCTTCTCCGTCTCCGGCATGGCGGCGGCTTCCTCACTCCGCATGGCATGAACCTGCGTCTTGACCGGTTCGAGCTGCCCGACCTTCTGCGGGCCGAAATCGTTCTCGACCATGACTTGTCCCTGCGAGTCTACGCTCATGTGCGGCTGGTCGCCGCTGCGCGCCAGAACGCGGATCGGCTGCTGCGCGACCCACTCCCGCGTCGTATCGCCTTCCTCTTCGGTATAAGTTTCCCCCTTGGCAAACAGCGTGTTCGATTGAAAGGCCGCAAAACCGTAGTCGAAAAGCGCCGTCATATCCTTATAAGCCTGATTGCTGCTGGGCGCCTTCAGCACGACTCCGATCAGGCTTTTGTCCCCCCGGGTCGCCGAGGAGGCCAGCGTGTTGCCGGCTGCCCTCGTATAGCCGTTCTTGATCCCCGTGGCGCCTTCATAGCTGGTGAGCAACCGGTTATGATTGATAAGAGTGGATTTCCATTCCAATCCGTCCCAGGGCATCCGAACCGTCGAGACGATGGTGCGGAACGTTTCGTTCCGCATCGCGTAGCGGGCGATCTGGGCCATGTCGTAAGCGGTCGTGTAATGATTCTCGTCGGGAAGGCCGGACGGGTTGACGAAGTTGGAATCGTGAACCCCGACGACGTCGCGGACGAATTCGTTCATCCGCTCGGCGAACAGCGCCTTGGAGCCGTCGATATGCTCGGCGATCGCCGTCGCCGCGTCGTTTCCGGAATTGAGCATCATGGCGTACAGCATCTGCTCCATCGTTTTTTGCTCGCCTTCGGACAAGTAAACGCGGGTTCCGTCTTCGTTTCTCGCTTCCTTGGAAACGGTCACCGTTTCGTCCAACTCGGAGGTTTCAATCGCGACGATCGCGGTGACGATTTTGGTAATGCTGGCAGGATACATGCGTGCAAACGCATTCTTCGCGAAAAGCACGAGCCCGGATTCCTGGTCGATCAGAATCGCGGATTCCGAGGCGATGTTCGCCGGCTCCGGCACCGGTTCCCGGCCGTTCTGCCCGGCCGTCTCCTCCGCCTGCCGTTCCGCCGCCGCGCTTGCCGCAGAAGCGAGAAGCCTTTCCTGATCGATCGGGAATGTCAACAGCAATACCAACGCAGCAAAGATGATTGACCATAACCGCATAAACCGTGTTCTCTTCCCCTTTGCTTGTCCGAATGCCCGAACCGTATATCCTCTATCGTAACCGATTGCGCAGCCGACGGCAAAGAAAATTTGCAACCGTTCCCATCTTCGCGCAATTCCCGCGTTAGCCGATCGATAAGCGGTCCCATGTCACAACGCGGTCGCAAACCGCCTCGGCGAGCGCCCGGTCGTGGGTGATCACGAGCATGCCGATGGCGCGTTCTTTGGCTATGGCGAGGACGGCATGCCAGATTCGGGCTTGCGTAATCGCATCCAGCATCGCCGTCATTTCGTCGGCGATCAGGAACCGGGTACGCGGGCCGAGCGCGCGCGCGATGCAGATTCGCTGCAGCTCGCCTGCGGACAGTTCATGCGGCCAGCGGTCCAGCCACGCCTCGTCGATGCCGAGCCGCCGCAATTCGGCCGCCTCCGGCATCCGGCTTTCCGCCAGCGTCCTGCGCAGGCGCCAGCGCGGATTAACCGCCTTCTCCGGATGCTGGAACACCATCTGCACCGGATGATAGCCCTTCGGCGGAATCGGCTTTCCGTCCAGCAGGACGGTTCCTTCCGCGGCTGCGGCGTAACCGGCGAGAATGCGGCCCAGCGTCGTCTTCCCGCAGCCGCTCGGCCCGATCAGCCCGACCGCTTCGCCGGAAGCGACGCTCAGGCTGACGCCGAGGAAAACGTACGGGCCGCCCGGATAACGATAGGCCAGATTTCGGCATTCAAGAAGCATGGAAACACCTCGTCCATCCGCCGCGCACTTCCCGTATGGCGGGACGTTCGGCTGAGCAAGCTTCGGTGGCGAAAGGGCAGCGCGGCGCAAACAGACAGCCGGACGGCAGCTCGTCCTGCGAAGGCTGCGTTCCCGGCAGCGGCTTGAAGCCGTTGCGCGGAAGCGCCTGCCACAGCGCTCTGCTGTACGGATGGCGCAAATTCGAGCCGTCGCCCGCAAAGTCCGCGGCTTTCGCAAGTTCGACCGTCGTCCCGGCATAGAAAACGGCGACCTTGTCCGCAACGCGCAGCGCCGCCTCGATATCGTGCGTAATGAGCAGCACGCCGCTGCCTTTGTCCGCCATCTCGCGAAGCATGCTCAACGTTTCGTTTACATCCTCCGCTTGCATGCCCGGCGTCGGTTCGTCCGCGACGATCAGCCTCGCCGCCGACACAGCCGCCGTCGACACCAGCACCCGGCGGGCCATCCCTCCGGACAATTGGAACGGAAACAACCGTCCGACCGCTTCGGCCAGCCGCAGCCGCTTAAACACCGAACGGACCGTCGCCGTCGGATCGGTTCCGCGGGCGGTCGTGCGCACCTGCGCCCCCACCCGCTGCAGCGGGTCCAGAAAGCTCACCGATTGCGGCACAAGGACGATTTCGTTCCCGCGCAAAGCCGCGATCCGCCGTTCGTTCAGCGGCTCACCGTCATATTGAATCGTTCCCGTCACCTGCGCATGGCCGGGAAGTATGCCCAGCACGGCGTGCGCCAGCAAGCTTTTGCCGGAGCCGCTCGAGCCGATGACGGCGACGATCTCTCCCGCTTCGACCGACAGGTCCAGGCCGACAATCGCCTGCTCCATCCGGCGCTGAAATCCGCCCGCATACCGGGCGAACGCGACCGACAGGTTGTTTACTTCCAGCAGCGGCATACCGCACACCTCCCTTTACAAATCCGCCCTTTGTCCTCTCCCGATCCTCTCCCGGCGCTTGAACGTTAAAGGACGGGATTCGACGCTCCGCTATTCCCTCGCATGCCTCGGATCGGTCAGGCACCGCACATGCTCGCCCAGGCGGTCGAACGAACGGACGACAACGAGCAGCGCAAGCCCCGGAAACACGGCCAGCCACCACAACCCCGCGGACAAATAGCGCATCGCCTCGGACAAAATGATGCCGATCGAGGGCTCATGCGGCGACAGGCCAAGCCCGATAAACGAAATCGCGGCCTCGTGCAGAATCGCATGCGGAAACAGCATCAGCAGGCCGACGAGCAGCTGCGGCGCGATATGGGGCATAAAGTGCCGGGTCGCAACCCACCAGCGCGATTTGCCCAATCGCCTCGAGACGTGCGCGTAATCGGCCGCGCGAAGCTGGAGCGCTTCCGCCCGAATGATTCTGGCGAGGCTCGGCCAATGCGTCAGCGCAACGCCGGCGATGACGCCCTTCATGCCGCCGCCGCACACGAACGCGATCAAAATCAGCGAGACCAGATGGGGAACGCTGAGAAACAGATCGATCAGCCAGGACAGCAGCCGGTCCGCCGTTTTGCCGAGCGCGGCGGACGCCAGGCCGACCGCGGCGGCAATCGCGGCGCTAAAGCATGCCGCCGCCAATCCGACCCGCACGCTGAGGGCAAGACCTTTGACCGTGCGGGTAAACATATCCCTGCCCAGCCAATCGGTCCCGAAAGGGTGCATCGCCGACGGCGGCAGGTTCCGCATGTCAAGATGCGTATTCAGGCCGCCTTGGCCGAGAAGCGCGGCGCCGATCGAGACGGCGGCCAGCAGGACGGCGATCAGAACGGCCGTTACGGCCGAACGCTGCCTGCGGTTCATACGGTTTCCGGGCATAAAACGCCGGGTCAGCCGGTAATGACGCTCCATCTACAGCACCTTGCCTTCCCGGATGCGCGGATCGATCATGCGGCCGATCAGATCCGCCATCGTATTGCCCGCAAATACGAACACGGCGCTGCAGAGCACAAGGCCGAGCAGCAGCGGCACATCCCCGCGCAGCCCCGCCTCCACCGTCGCCTGTCCGAGACCGGGATACGAAAACACCTGCTCCGCCAAGACGGCTCCGCCGAACAGTTCGCTGAACGAAGCGAACTGCAGCGTAACGGCCGGTATCGCGATGTTGCGCAGACCGTGCCGCAGCAGAAGCCCCGCTCCCTTCTCTCCCCGCGCTTTCGCGAACAGCACGTAATCGCTGGAGAGCACATCGATCAGCTTCTGCCGCGTATGCAGCGCGACCGGGGCGATGCCGGCGACGCTCAGCGTGAGCGCGGGCAGCGCCATGTGCCGGATCCGGTCGGCGAGCGTCACCTGGTCCGCCAATACCCCGGCGGGGACGCTGAGCCCGACCGGAAACCAGCCCAGCCAGACCGCGAAGGTCATCAGCAGCAATAGCCCGAGCCAGAACGGCGGCGTGGAAGCGAGCGTATAGCAGATCCACTGCACCGCCCGGTCGATCAGGCGGCCGCGGCGCGCCGCGGCGATCACGCCCGCGGCGAACCCGACGAGGCCGGACAGGAGCCATGCGGCCGCCATCAGCAGGGCGGAAGCGGCGAAGCGTTCCGCAATGACCTGCGAGACCGGCTGGCGGTAGATCATCGAAGTGCCCATATCGCCCTGCAGCAAAGCGGCGGCCCATTTGAAAAACCGTTCCGCCGGCGGCCGGTCGAGTCCCCAATACGCCGCAATGGCTTCGCGCTGCTCCGGCCCTACCCGCAGCATGTCGGCGCCGATATAGGCCTGGACAGGGTCGATCGGCGACCATTCGATCAGCATAAACGAAATGACGCTCACCGCGGCGAGCAGCAGGACAAGCCGAATCGCCTTCCAGCCTGCAAAAGCGCACAAGTTACGCAGCATGTCCGGTCCCTTCTTCCGTCAATCCTTCCATTTCCACTCCGCAATGTTGTCGGTCACCGGCCATCCGTGCCCGTGCGGCTGAATGCGCTGCTTGCCGATGTCGAGCCCCTCCTTGACCAGATACAAATGATCGAGGTTGACAAGCCATGCCCACGGCGCATCCCCGAGCGCGCTGGCGCCGGTTTGGCCGTCCCACTGGGCTTTTTTCCAATACGCGAGCGCCTCCGCCTCCGTTTTCGCCGACAAGGCCTTGTCCATCCACGCGTCCACGGCAGGATTGGCGTAATAGCCGCTGTTATTGTAATCGACCCCGCGATATGCCGAGCTGTACAGCATGTACATTTCGAGCGGATCGTGGCTGCCGAAGCCGAACAGAACGGCGTCGGCGTGCATTCGCTTCTTGATTTCGTCCCAGCTTTTTCCTTCGACGTCGATCCGGATGCCCGCTGCCTTGGCCATGTCCGCGGCCGCGAGCGCAAGCGATTGCCGGGTCACGTCCCCCGACGGATACAGCAGCGTGAATTCCGCCTTGAGCGCGCCTTTTTCCGCCACGCCGTCTCCGTCGCGGTCCGCCCAGCCGGCGTCGCGCAATATTTTTTTCGCCTTTTCGACATCCGCGTCGCGGATGACCGTCTGCTCGTTCCACCACGGAAGCCCGTCGACGGGCGAATAGGCGGGGGACCCGTACCCCTCCAGCACGCCTTCGACCAGTGCCTTGCGGTCGATCACATAGTTCATCGCCTTGCGGATGGCGATGTCCGACGTGACGTCGTTGCCGATCGGGTATCCTTCTTCGGTTGTGCCTCCGGAAGGCACGTAAGGAAACGCGATGCCGCGGTTGTCGACGGTGTGAATGTCTTCGAGCCGCATGCCCGCCACCTTCCGTTTGCTGAAGGCGGACGGAATATAGGCGACGTCGACTTGGCCGGATTGGGCGGCGGCGAACGCAGCGTCCTCGCTCAGAAACAGAAACGTGATTTTTTTGAAAAAGGGCTTGTCCCCGTAATAATCCGGATTGGCCTCCACGATCGCCTGCTGCCCTTTGTCCCACTGCACGAGCTTGAAAGGTCCGGAGCCGACCGGATGGCCGGCGTAATCGCTGCCGTAAGCGTGCTTCGGCACGATGCCCATGGTCGCGAGCAGGGCGACGAACGTCGATTGCGGTTTTTTCAACGTAAAAATCACCGTATCGCCGCCCCGCGCCTCCACGCTTTGCAAATTGGTCAGGTCGACGACGGTGCCGCTTTTCGCGGCCGTCTCGAACGTGAATTTCACGTCCTCGGCCGTCACCTTATGCCCGTCCGTAAACTTCGCGTCCGTGCGCAGCTTCACCGTCCAGACTCGGCCGTCGCCGCTGACTTCGTAGCCCGTCGCCAAATCGTTGACGATGTTCAAATCGTCATCCCGCTTGAGCAGCGTGCTCTGAAACAAGGGCGAGCCGTACCGTCCCCATCCCGCGATCGGGTCGAACCCGGTTTCGGGTTCCGAACCGACGGCCACGGTCAATTCGTCGGCAGCTTTCGCTTCCCCCTGCGTGCCGGCCTTCGAGCCGCAGCCCGCAGCCATAACGGATACAACGGCAATCATAACCAACCAGACCAACGACAACCTTCGCTTGCTTCCCATTTTGCTCCTCCGATTTCCGCTTTTGTTCTTCGCTGCTAGGCAACGCCCCGCTAAATCGACCCCTGCGGACCGAAATCGGTGTTACGATTTTATTAAATAGTAGCACATGACAGAAAAGCTGTCATCCCGTTTTTTGGAACCCAACCAAAAAAACCGGAGACAAAGCTCCGGTTTTTCGTCGGGACTGCTGGTTATCGAGGCTCATTCTCCATGATGACGGTCATGGCCGTCCTCCGGCCCGGCATGGCGATGTCCGCCATGTTCGTCGGCGTACGTGACCGACAGCTCGGCATAGAAAACGCCTTTCTGCACTTGAATCTGCTGGTGAAGCGCGCGAAGCTCCGAAAGCCTGCCGCGGACGACAATGACCTCCAGGCATTGCGCGTGATTCAAATGAACGTGCATCGTCGAAATAATGCTGTGATGAAAACGGTGCTGCAGCTCCGTAAGCAACTGCGGCAGCTCGCTGACATGGTGGTCGTACACCATGACGATCGTGCCCGCGACATGCTCGTCGGAATGGAGCCTTGAAGGCTCCAGCATCGCCTTTCTCGCCAAATCCCGAATCGCCTCGGACCGGTTGGTGTAGCCCTGCTCCTCGATATAGCGGTCAAACTGCTCGATAAGCGGCGCCGGAAACGATACGCCGAACCGGATCAATTCTTCCTTTTCCGCCATGTTTGCCCCCTGCCGCTCCCCTGAAATGTCATGTATATTCCATACCGCCGATATTGTATCATAGGCCGCCTTCGGCGGTAAGCCAAACCCGTGCCAAGCGCGCCGTTCCGGTCAGCGCGATCCGCTATTGCCGAAGCGCATAAATCGCCCCATGCAAGAGCGGCTGCCTCCGCGCCGCGTTCATTTATGCCGCAAATGCTGCAGCGTGGCGCGAAACATCGCCTCGATATGCGCGTCGTCCAGCGAATAAAAAACCGTTTTGCCGACTTTTCTTCGTTTGACCATCCGGATATTGCGCAGATAGCGCAACTGATGCGACACGGCCGACTGGTTCATTTCCAGCAGGACGGACAAATCGTGTACGCACAGCTCCTTTTGCATCAACGCGTCGATCAGCCGAAGCCGCGTCGGGTCGCTTAACGCTTTGAACCATTCCGCCAGCTCGATCACGGAAGACTCGTCCAGCATTTGCCGTTTTACGGGCTGCAAATCCGTTTCCGTTCCCCCGCACGGAAGGTCGCAATCTTCGAAACTCGTCTGTTCCAATCGCTTTCACCTCTCGCTTC
The DNA here is from genome assembly GCF_000378425.1 of Cohnella laeviribosi DSM 21336. Classification (GTDB taxonomy): domain Bacteria; phylum Bacillota; class Bacilli; order Paenibacillales; family Paenibacillaceae; genus Cohnella; species Cohnella laeviribosi. The sequence continues at coordinate 150,963 of NZ_KB899809.1, forward strand.
TGACACGCCGAATAACGGCATTATATCAAATTTTGGCTTCGATCGAAAAACGTGACGACTCCCTTTACAAAATCGGAAATCCGTTTATAATCAATCTCGTCAACAAAAATGAGTGATTACTCACTTTTTTCGAGGGGGATGTCCAATGAGCCTCATTGCCGCAGAAGCCGGAAACGGCCAACGCGCTGCCGTTGCGGAACTTCGCGAGGTTACCCGCCGATTCGGACGCCGCACCGTGCTCGACCGCTTGACGCTCCGCGTTGGCCGTGGCGAGCTGTTCGGCCTTCTAGGGCCGTCCGGCTCCGGGAAAACAACGCTGATCAAGCTGATCACGGGGATCGACAAAGCCGACGGCGGAACGGTAGAGCTGCTTGGCGAGCGGATGCCCAAGCTGAGCATGTTTCGCCGCTTCGGCTATATGGCCCAGTCCGATGCCTTGTACAACGAATTGACCGCAAAGGAGAATCTGCTGTTTTTCGCTTCTTTATACGGGCTTAAAGGCGTCAAACGCAGCGAGCGGATTCAAGCGGCGGCGGCCGTCGTCGATCTGCTCGACCACTTGGAAAAGCCGGTGGCCGCTTTCTCCGGCGGCATGAAGCGGCGGCTGTCGCTCGCCATCGCGCTGCTGCACGAGCCCGAGCTGCTCGTTCTCGACGAGCCGACGGTCGGCATCGATCCCGTGCTGCGCCGGTCGATTTGGCAGGAGCTACTCAGATGGCGCGACAGCGGAACCACCATTATTTTGACGACGCACGTGATGGACGAGGCGGAACATTGCGACCGGATCGGCCTGATCCGGGACGGGCGGCTGACCGCCGTAGGCAGTCCGGGCGAACTGAAAGCCCGCGCCGGCGCCCAAACGATCGAAGAAGCGTTCATTTTGCTGGGAGGAGGCGATCGGACATGAGAACGCGCGCGCTGGCGGTACGCATTATCCGTCAATTTATCCGCGACAAGCGGACGCTGGCTCTGCTGTTTGCGGCGCCCCTGCTCGTGCTGACGCTCGTGCATTTCGTGTTTAACGGCCAGACGGTGAAGCCGCATATCGGCACGGTCCAGGTGCCCGCTCCGCTAACGGAACGGCTGGAGCAGGCCGGCGCCGATGTCCGCTCCTTCGACACGGCGGAGCAGGCGGAAGCGGAAATGCGAAAAGGCAAGCTGGATGCGATCGTCTCCGTTCGCGGCGGCGTTCCTTCCATCCTGCTGGAAGGCAGCGACCCTTCGGTAAGCAAAGCCGCCCTTCTCGCCATTCAACAAACCGTGCAATCCGTCGCGGGCGGCGCCGGCGTTCAGCCTGCCGTATCGTATATGTACGGAAAAGAAAGCTTGACCTCCTTCGACTCGTTCGGACCGGTGCTGATCGGCTTTTTCTCCTTTTTCTTCGTCTTCCTTCTCGCCGGGGTCGCGTTTCTTCGCGAGCGCACGACCGGGACGCTGGAACGTCTGCTGGCGACGCCGATCCGCCGCACGGAGCTGGTCGCCGGCTATTTGTCCGGTTTCGGACTGTTCGCGCTGCTGCAGGCGGCTTTGATCGCCTGGTTTGCGGTCGACGTGCTCGGGCTGTATATGGAGGGCTCGATCTGGCTTGTCCTGCTGGTCAATTTGCTGCTGACGATGACGGCGCTCACGCTGGGAACGCTGCTGTCCTCCTTTGCGGGCAACGAGTTTCAGATTATCCAGTTCATCCCGGTCGTGATTGTTCCGCAGTTTTTCTTTTCGGGCCTGTTCAATCTGGACGCGATGGAGCCTTGGCTGCAAAACGTCAGCTATGTCATGCCGCTTTACTACGGCGCCGACGCGCTCAGGGGCATTATGATCCGGGGAGAAGGACTCGGCGACATTTGGGCGGATGTGCTGGTGCTGCTCGGTTTCTCGGCGGCGTTCGCGCTGCTGAACGTATTGGCCTTGAAAAAACAGCGTCCGATTTAATGAAACGCGCCCGAATGTGATAAGATCATGCTGACGGCCAACGTTAAGATGCATGAAACTGTCGGGAGTGGAAACGAAAAATGGACGCACGAGTCGAACCGTGGATGGACGAACTGCTGCAGCTTTCGTTCGAATCGGATCGGATGACGGAAAAACAAAAACGAATCGTCAAAGCGGCGATCGAAGTGTTCGCGGAGAAAGGCTTCGCCGCATCGTCCACCAGCGAAATCGCGCAGCGAGCCAAAGTGGCCGAGGGCACGATCTTTCGCCACTACAAGACGAAAAAGGATCTGCTGCTTAAGATCGCCACGCCGGCCATGATCAAAATGCTCGCCCCTTTCTTGCTCCGTGAGTTCCGGGGCGTGCTGAAGACGGACTACGAACGCTTCGACCAATTTTTGCGGGCGCTGATCGAGAACCGGATCGAATTCCTCGAACAAAACATGTCGTTGTTCAAAATTCTCGTCCAGGAGCTGCCGTTTCATCCCGATCTGCGGGAGCAGTTCCAGCAAATCGTCCTGCAGCAGGTGATGGCGCGCGTCGATCCGATCGTCAGCAAATTCAAGGCGGCGGGCCAGATCGTCGACCTCCCCGTCGCAACGATCGTCCGCCTTTGCGTCTCCGTCGTGATGGGCTACGTGCTCGCCCGGACGTTCATCGGCCAGCAGAGCGGCAGCCGGTGGAACGACGAGCTGGAGCGCGAAGCGACGATCGAATTTATCATGAAAGGGCTCGCTCCTTCCGGACGGGCCTGATCTTGTTGTCGGACAAGGCCGGGCCGGGTGCAAGGAAGCCGCGGCAAGTCCGGCATGCCGACAAAAAAACCGCCGGAAGCGGCGCTTCCGGCGGCACTTGCCGCAGACCCGGCTTTAGCTTTTTGCCCGCGCTTTCACTTTGTTCTGAAGCGGCGGCAAATGCTTCATGCTCCGCAGCATCGGACCGCCGCACAGCGGGCATGCCTGATTCGGGGTGGCGAATTCTTCTCTTACCCACGCCCGGCAATCGGCATTTCTGCATTTCCAAATCCTCGTCGGCTTCAAAGCCGTTTTTGCGTCTTCACTTGCTGCCAATCGGTACTTCCATCCTTCCTTGCATGTTCGGGGTCTTTGAAGCATCGCCAAAAAACCCGCGCCGCTTCCGGTACGGGTTGCATGCCAAAAAGCGGGCCGACGATCCGCCGGCCCGCTAAAGCCTTTCAAAGCCCTTATTGCTTAGAGAAAGCTTCCGTAAGCACGGGTACGATTTGCGACTTGCGGGATACGACGCCCTTCAGATAAGCTCTGTTGTTTTCCAGCTTCACGTTGTACGCTTCTTCGACTTTGCCGGCCGCTTTGCCCAGCGCGACGCCGATCGAATCGTTGTTCAGGATGTCGGTAACGACGAACAGGAACAGATCCAGACCCTTTTGGGCAATAATGCCGTTCAGGGCGTCTTCCAGTTCCGCTTGGCGCGCCAGGACATCGTTCGTATCGACCGCATTGACCTGCGCGATTTCGACTTTGGCTCCGCCCATCGAGAATTCTTTGGAGTCCAGCGAGATCAGTTCGGCGATCGACTTGTCGCTCAAGTTCGCTCCGGCTTTGAGCATCTCCAGACCGTAGCTTTCGGCATCTACGCCTGCGATTTCCGCCAGCTCGCGGGCGGCCGCGACGTCTTGCGGCGTGCAGGTCGGCGATTTGAACAGCAGCGTATCCGAGATGATGGCGGACAGCATGAGGCCGGCGATGTTGCGTTCGATGGCAACATCATGCTCTTTGTACAGCTTCTTCAAGATGGTGGCCGTGCAGCCTACCGGCTCGGCGCGGTAGTAAAGCGGACCGCTCGTCTCGAAGTTCGCGATGCGGTGGTGGTCGATGACTTCCGCCACGCGCACTTGGTCGATGTCCGAAACGCTCTGCTGGCGCTCGTTATGGTCGACCAGAATGACTTCGCTCGTCTCGCCGGCAACCGTCTCCACAAGACGCGGAGCGGCCGTCTGGAACTTGTCCAGCGCAAATTGCGTTTCGGCGTTCACGGCCCCGAGGCGGACCGCTTCGACGTCGAAGCCCAGCTTTTTCTTCAGATCGGCGTAAGCGATCGCGGAGCAAATCGTGTCGGTGTCGGGATTTTTGTGCCCGAAAATCAGAACTTTCCCCATCTTCATACTCCTTTTAACGTTTGTTCGGCGAGAAAAGTATACCCCAGATTAGCGTAGCCAAGCAAGCGCCTTCCGGCGGTTGTCTGAGTCAAGCTAGTGTGGGCACCTTTTTGGGGTTCTGGATGGATGGTGCAATCATGGGCAACGCACCACGCTTTCAGGGACAGGCCGCTGCTTCGGTACTCTGCAACGCGTGTGGCCCATAGCTGCCGAAGCTGTTCTTTTTCCGTCATGAGGCAACCTCCTTGCGGTTTGGTTGTCTTATTTTCTCACAGGTTTCAATCCCTTTTTAACGCTTACCTTAAGGGAACCTACAAGTCGGCTCCTGTCCGTCGAAATCGCTATGCGAAAAGGGGTTCGCTACAACGCACCCCCTATTTACACAAGCCCTCGGAATCGCCTATTGGCAATCCCGAGGGCTCAAGAGTTTAACCTAGCGATATATTGATGTCCATTAAGGTTGGTGAACCACCTAGTGCGACCCCGCATGCTAGGTAGTGCGAGAGGTCTGGGGCCATCCGCCCCTACCTACTCGTTTGCGCTAATTCACGCAGAACATCTATAATAATCTCTTCTTTAATTGGGGTTGAGTAGGATCCATCGTCAAACTGTTTAACAGAACCTATGCCATTCATGAATACGAAACGTATCTCACCTTGCCTTACTTTTTTATCAGTATACATTTACTCTAACCCGGCGGTTTCCGGCGGTTTGGCGCACGTCCCGGCGGCAAAAAGTACAGGTTCTCCGAATAAGCTGAAAATGGGGTGATCGCGATGGCCTTCATTCAGCTGAATCGGGTGAGCCGATTTTACCGTGCGGGCGGAAAAGTCGTGAAAGCGCTTGACAACGTCAGCCTGAGCATTCAAAAAGGCGAATTTGTGGCCATTGCCGGCCCTTCCGGCTCCGGCAAGTCCACGCTGATGAACATTCTCGGCTGCCTCGACGTTCCGGACGAAGGCGCGTACGTCCTCGACGGCGTGAACGTCGCAACGCTTTCGCCGGGCAAGCTGGCGGAAATCCGCAACCGCAGCATCGGGTTCGTCTTTCAGCAATTCAATCTGCTTCCCCGTCTGACCGCCTTCGCCAACGTGGAGCTGCCGCTCATTTACCGCGGCCTCGATAGCCAAACGAGAAAACAAGCCGTTCTGCGCACGCTGGCGGCCGTCGGCCTGGCGGACCGCAAGGCCCACCGGCCTGCGGAGCTTTCGGGCGGCCAGCAGCAGCGCGTCGCCATTGCCAGGGCGCTGGCGGCGGATCCGCCGCTGCTGCTCGCCGACGAGCCGACCGGCTCGCTCGACCGGAAGGCGGCGGAAGATATCCTTGAACTGCTGAGGCGGCTGAACGAGCAGGGCCGAACGGTCGTCCTTATTACGCACGATCCCGGCGTAGCCCGGTGGGCGCGAAGAATCGTCGCGCTCGAGGACGGCAAGATCGCCCCGGCGGATTCCGGAACGCGCCTTGCCTGACAGCCGGACCGGTTCAATCGGGAGAAGGCCCGAGCGGAATCCAGTACTCCGAAAATTCTTCGATAATATTTTCCCCTTGCATATAAACCCAGCGGAAATGAAACCGTTCCCCCTCGTATCCCGTCCGCTTGCGGATATCCGGAACGATCACCGTTTCCAAATTTTCGAGCAGGATGCGCTGCATTTCCGAAAACCGCCGCTCGTTCGCGGCTCTCCGCTCCTCGGCTTGCTCCTCGGACTCGGAGGTTTGCAGGTAGTAGGCTCTGCCGACCTCTTCGTCCGTCATCTCGTTTGGCAGCGGCGCTCCCGAGCCGCGGAACACCTCGCGGACGGTGCGAAGCCAGTCCTGGTACAAATCGATCGTGACATTGACCATGCGTTCTCCTCCTTGACAGTCCCTCCTATCATATCACAGCCCGAATCGAATAGGGACCGTCAGGCGGCGCTGGCCTCATCGGCGCGGTTGCCGAGTCTTGTGCGGACGATTTGCAGCAGGATGAAGACAAGCGCGAACAACTGCGGAACGGCGGTCTCCCATGTCGGATAAAAACCGAGCCATGACACGGCCGGTGCCGGTTCGAGCAAATGCGAAGGGAGCTGACCGGCGATTTGCAAGGCGTGAAGGCTCTGGCCGAGAAACTTGAACGCCAAAAAATAGATCAAAGCGGTCGCCAGCGCGAAGAACGGCCGGATCGGCAGCCGGGAGCCGCCGAGCACGATGACGAAGCCGAGCGCGACCAGCGCGGCAGCCGCCGCTCCGATCCCGATCAGCAGCCGGGACAGCCCGATGGACGGAACCATCCCCATATAGAAAACGGCCGTTTCCGCTCCTTCCCGCGCGACCGAAAGCCCTGCGATGGCAAACAAGGACCACCGCCTGCCGCTGGACAACGCCGAACCCGCATGCTTTTGGATGTACCGGTTCCAGGCTTTAGCGTTGGCTTTGCCGTGCAGCCAGATGCCGACGGCGAGCATCATCGCCACCGAGGCCAATCCGAAATAGCCTTCGACCATTTCCCTGGTCGTTCCGGCGTACACGGCCGCCACCGCGTAGGTCAGCGCGACCGCGAGAGCGACGCTGACCGCAAGTCCGGCCGAGGCTCCGCCCCACACCCATTTGGCCTTGTCGAAGTTGCCGGTCCGCTTCAGGAAGGAGAGAAGGGCCGCGACGACAAGCAGCGCCTCCGCCCCTTCGCGCAGCAGAATGACGGCCGCGTCCCAGGACGTATACGAGGTTGCGTCCGCATAGGGCTCCAAGGCCGCGATGAGCGTCCGGACGCTCGCTTTCGCCCGTTCGGCGTCCGGCGGACTGGAAAGCAGATAGCTGGAGGCGCGCGTCATTTCGCTCTCGATGGTGCCGTACGCGCTCTGCGACCGGGTGCTGACCGCTCCTTCCGCCGCCGGCCATTGCAGGACGAACGTCTGCATGCTGCTTAGCGCCTCGTCCGTCCGGCCTTCGTTCAGCGCCGTTTCCGCTTGGCGAAGCAGACCGATCAACCCCGCGATCGTGACGTTTTCGCCGGAAACGGCGGCAGCCGATGTTCCTTCTACATAACCTTTAACCGATCCGATCAGCGCGGACAGGCCGCTTTCGGCCGCGGTCTTCCGCGGAGGTTCAGCCTGAAGGGGGATCCGCGCCAGGCTGATCTTCGCTTCGATGTCCGCATAGGCCTGAGCGTCGGACGAACGCACCTTGCTTTCGAATTTGCCCCATTCGTTCGAAAATTGCTTGAAACGAAGCCGGGCCTCGTCCCAGTCCCCGCTTGCCGCTCCCGCGAGCGCCTGCTCCAATACGGGAAGCAGCTTTGCGGCCTTCGCCTTGCCTTCCGCCGATGTGTCCTCCTCCGGCTTGACTGCCGACACATAGCCGCGGACGGCTTTGGCCAGTGCGGAAATCGCCCGGTAGGCCTCCTCCGGCTGCTTGCCCGCTTCGGCCAAAGCGGCTTCCGCCGCGGCAAGCCCGGCTTCCACTTCGTCTGCGGCGTCGGACCCTGCGCCGGACGCAGACGAGACCGCATCCTGCCAGGCGGCCTTGAATTGCTGCAACTGCTCGCCTGCATTCGTCCACTCGCCCTTGCCCGCATCGACCAGCGCGCCGCCGACAAGCGGCAGCAGACGGTCCACCGGCTCGTCATCCGCGGCGGCGGCTCTTCCCCCCGCCAGCGCTGCAATAAGCAGCGCCACGGCGGCAGCGGTTGCGAACGCTTTGCGGAATTTTTTGCTCATGACCATAACCCTTCCCCGATGTATCCTCCCCGGCTGACGCCCGGAAAGCAGGCGAACACGGCGCTGCCGATATGAACGATATATTCGTTTAATTTGTCCTGCCGCGCCAGCCGATCCTGAAGCGGTACGAACTGCGAAGCGATATCGCGCTGAAAGCAAATAAAGAACAGGCCGGCGTCAAGCTGCCCGCTTCGGGGTTCGATGCCGCTCGAATACGAATAGGACCGGCGCAAAATTTTGACGCTGCCGTCCCCGTGGCTGAGGCGAACGTGCGATTGAACCGGAATCACGTACGTTCCGTCCGCGTTCTTCTGCTCCAGCGCCTCCTCGAGCGAATCGAATTCGTCTTGCCGGCCTAGCGGCGCCCCGCTTGCGCGATGGCGCCCGAAGGTCGCCTCCTGGTCCTGCAGCGACGAGCGGTCCCACACTTCGATCCGCATCCGGATTTTTCGCACGACCATGTAGGTGCCGTTTTCCATCCATGAAGGACCGTCGGCCTTCTGCACCCAGACGTAACGGTTCATCAGGTCGGGATCGTTCACATCCGGATTGCCGGTTCCGTCCTTGAATCCGAGCAGATTGCGTGGCGTCCCCGCCTTCGGATCGGCTGCACCGGAACGTTGGAAGCCTTCCTGCATCCATTTGAGCACCGCCTTGCCGCGCGCGATGCGGATCAAATTCCGGATCGCGTGAAACGCAACCTGCATATCGTTCGAGCACACCTGCACGCCGATATCGCCGCCGCACCACTCCGGCTGCAAGCTTTCTCCCGGAAAGGGAGGCAGATCCGCAAAGGTCGGCGGCCGTTTCGATTTCAGACCGAACCGGCCGTCGAACACGGACGGTCCCACGCCAAACGTCACCGTCGTTCGCGCGGGCAGCAGGCCGGCCGCCTCGCCGGTGTCTTTGGGCGGCAAAAACGCGTTGTCGCTTTCCTCCCCGACCGGCTTTCCCTCCGTCAGACGCGCTGCCGCGTCGGTCCAATCCTGAAACAGCTTGCGTACGTCTTCGATCCGTTCCGTCACCAGGTCAAACGAGGCAAAGATCAGAAAATTTTGCGCGGGCGTGACGATGCCGGCCTGAACCTTGCCGTAAAACGGAACGCTCTCTTGATTATCCCCCGTTGGCCGCGAGTCGAAGCCCTTGGTCAGCGAAGCCGCAAGCCCTTTGCCCGCGATCACGCTTCCGCCGACCATGGAGCCGAGCAGCAGGCCAAGCCCGCCCGCCGCCCCCATCTTCAGCACCTCGCGGCGGCTGAGCAGCGTTCCCTGGCGCTTCGGATCGCCGTCTTTCCGATTGCCGTTTCCCATCGCGTTTACGCCCCCAGTACCGTTCCCATTTGCGACAGCGGCTCGGCCAGCGCGTCGATCAGCTGGCTCAGCTTCTTCGTTTGATCCGGCTTCAGTTCCGTATAAATTTTATAGCCGTCCCCTTCCTTGTATTGCGCAAGATCGGCCTTCAGATCGGCGAACTTCCGCTCGATATCGGAAGCCAGCGAAGCGTCCTTCTTTTCGAGCTCGGGCCTCAGCAGCTCGAATATTTTCTCCGCTCCTTCCACGTTCGCCGCGAAGTCGTACAGATCCGTATGCGAATACCGTTCTTCTTCGCCGACGACCTTGCTGCTGGACACTTCGTTCAGCAGTCCCACCGCGCCGGTGACGAGCATGTCCGGGCTGACCTCGACCGTCTCGACCAGCGCGCGAAGCTGCTGGCTGTCGCTCAGCAGTTGGTCGGCATATTTGTCCTGGCCTTCGACCGACTTCTGAACCCACAGCGCCTTCTCCAGGCGGTGATAACCGCGCCATTCGCTCTCGTCGACGTCGCCTTCGCGCGCGTCGATGTTGGGGTCCAGGTCTCCGAACGATTCGGCGATCGGCTCGATTCTTTCGTAATACATGCGGGAAGGCGCATACAGCTCCCGCGCTTTCTCCACATCGCCGGCTTTAACCGCATCGACGAACGCTTCCGTAGCTTGAACGAACAGGTCGGTCTGTTCGATGACGTATTTTTTGTAGGATTCCGTTGCGGCTTTCAGACCCTCGCTCTCTGCGGCAGCGGCAGCCGTAGCCGTCCCTTCCGCCTGCGGCGAAGCCGTCTCCTCTTTGGACGAACAGCCCGTCAGCATGATGGCAGCCCCTAAAATCCCCGTCGCCAATGCCGTAACCGATTTCTTCATGGACGCTTTACATCTCCTTGAATAATGCATAGTAAACGAGAATGAATCTCATTCCCAGCAATAAATATAGCGCATTGCACCTGCCTGCGCAATCGGAATCTTCGTGAACGGCGCGGCCTGGCTGAAAATCGCCGAAATCCGGCAGTCCGCCGGTTGGACGGGAATACATTTACAAATTTTTTGTCATGATACAAGGAGGGGGGGCTGCCAAAAACGATCCGTTGACAACCGGGCACCCGCATGATATATTTAGATCAGAAATTAGATTAAGTTTAAGTTTAAATAAGGGATAAGGAGGAACTTACATGTCAAACGTTGCTTCCGCATTGAACAAACAAGTCGCCAACTGGACCGTGTTGTATGCCAAACTGCATCAATACCATTGGTACGTGAAAGGCCCCCACTTTTTTACGCTTCACGAAAAGTTTGAGGAACTCTACAACGAAGCCGCTTCCCATCTGGACGAGCTGGCCGAGCGGCTGCTGGCGATCGGAGGACGCCCCGTAGGGACGCTGTCCGAAAGCCTGAAGCTGGCCTCCGTCAAGGAAGGAAGCGGAACCGAAACCGCCGAAGAGATGGTTGCCGCCGTCGCCCGCGACTTCGCCTTGATCCGGGACGAGCTGAAGCAAGCCATCAAGACGGCGGAAGCGGAAGACGACGAAGTGACCGGAGACCTGCTGCTGGGCATCCAATCCGGTCTGGAAAAGCATATCTGGATGCTGAACGCTTTCCTCGGAGCCGCAAGTCCCAAGGCGACCGTCAACGTCTGATCCGCAGGCGTTCCGCCCGTAACGGAGAAGCCTCCCGTCCGCGCCTGATGCGCGCCGGGAGGCTTCGTTTTTACGATTTGAATTTTCGCCAATCCAGATTGCTGTTGTCGAGCAGATAGGCAAAGTCGTTTTCGAGCCGCTTTTGCTCGGCTGCCCTGGCTTCCGCTTCCCGCTTTCTCCGCTCTTCCGCCCGCTTTTGCTCTTCCGCCTTCCAAGCTTCGGCCTGCGCCTTCAGCTTGCCCAACGTCTCGGCGTCAAGCCGGTCGCGGAGCGTTGCCGGTTTGTCCGCCGGCGCCGGAACGGTATTTCGGTTTTGTTTTTTTGCCGCCATCTTGGTTTCACCCTCCCATTCGCAACAAACGCCAATATCGCCCGCGTGTTTGGCTCTAGGTTTTGGGGCGGCGCCACTTGGCGCGCTTGACGGAGAAAAACACGCCCAGCAGCAGGACGCAAAATACCGCGTACGACCCGATCAGCAGCCAAACGTTGGCGTCCGGCATCAGGATGGACGAAGTGATGATGCCGAACAGCCAAATATGCGACAGGTTGCCCACGATCGACGAGATCAAATAAGCGCCCGGCTTGATCGTCGAAATGGCGGACAGAAACGAAACGACGTTGTTCGGCATGACGGGAAGCGTGCGCAGAAAGATGATCGCCCACAGTCCGTAATCCTGAACGTATTTGGTCCACTTTTCGTACCGCTTCAGCCTGGCCTGCATTTTGCGGTTGAACCAGTCGGCCAGGATCGACTTGCAGAAAAAATAGACCGCAACCGCCGCGAGCGTTCCCGCCAGCCAGCTCACGATCATTCCGTTCACAATCCCCAGCGCCGAAATGTTCAGCATGATGATCGTCGTAAAAGGAAACAGTCCGAGCAGCCCTTGAATCAGGGCCAGCGGTATCGTAAGGATGAGCAAATGATAGCCATCCAGTTGCGTCGCTTCGATCAATTGGTCGATCCAGCCGTTGATGGCCTCCCCCACTTCTACCACTCCAAATCTATCAAATGGCTTGCCGCACGCTATCCTATTATATAACAATACGCGATTTCATGCTTGCGGCTTGACCGATTCGATAATGAGCGCGGTGTACGCCTTCGCGCCTTCCGGCTTCAGATGCACCCCGTCCGGATAAAAGTAGTCGTCGTGGTTTTTGCTGGCCGCGTACCAGTCGATAAGTTCGACGTTCTCGCGTTCTTCGGCGGCTTTCTTCAGCGCGGCGTTGACGTTGTCCTGCCATTTGCGCGGCACCCGCGTGTTGATCAGGACGACGCGTTCCGCTTGGCCGAGCGAGTCGAGCAGCCGGTTGAGCTGTTTGGCGGAAAACGTACCGTTCGTGCCGAGCTCGATGACCACCTTGCTCCCGAGCGTCCCCTCTTTCCGCATCTCCTCGATCAATTCCGGCGCGTCATAAAGCTGGCGTCCCTTCTCGCCGTCCACCCGGATGCCGGGCAGGCGCTCCTCCAGATAGGGCGCGACGCCGAGAATGATCGAATCGCCGATCACCGTAATGTCTGCGCCCGATCCCGCGCCCGCATCCGGCCCCCCGCCGGCAGGCGGAGAAGGCCGCGCGTCCGGCCCGGAGCCGCCCGGGCGTCCCGGCGGCGCGGGGGTTGCGGACGGCTGCGCCGGCGGTTCGGCCGTCCCGGCGGGACCGGCCGGTTTCAAGCCGGCGGGCAAGACCGGAGCGTCGGACGGGCGCCCGTCCTGCGGCGATTCCGGCGGCTGCGTTTCCGTCCGGTCGGTCATGCCGATCGGCCCCGTCTCGGGCGCCGCGACCTCGACCGCCGCCTTGTCGGCGATGTTTGCGCACAAGGCGCCAAGCAGCAGCAGCCCCGCGGCGGCGGCAGCAGCTATGCCCGCCCGGTTGCCGGCGAGCAGAAGCCGAACGTTGCGCCCGAAGACGCCGGTGCGAACCGGCTGCTCGATCCAGCGCCAGGACAGCGCGGCAAGGCCGAGCGTCAGCGCAAGCTGCAGCGCCATTCGGCCGTAATCCGGTCCTTCCGTGCTCGCCGGCGGGCTCGTGAGGACGAATACCGGGTAATGCCACAAATAGATGCCGTACGATCTCACGCCGATCCAGCGGAGCGGCGCGATGCCGAGCAGCCGGCCCAGCCGCCCCTCCTTGTGCACGACGGCCGCGACGACGGCGACCGTGGCGGCGGCGAGCAGAAGGAAGCCGCCGGGATAAAGGAAGGCGTCGTATTCCCCGACGCCCAGGATCATGGCAAGCGCGGTCAGCAGCCCGATCCCGCCCAGCGCGTCCAGGACGGTAAGCCCGCGTCCGCGCACGAGGTCGGACAATCGGCCGCTAGGCAACAGCAGGGCAGCCGCCGCGCCGATCAGCATTCCGAACGCGCGCGTGTCGGTTCCGTAGTAGACGCGGCTCGGATCGGTACCCGGCGTATAGAGCAGCCACATGGCAAACGCCGAAAGCGCCGCGACCGCCAGCGCCAGTACGGCCAGCGCTCCCCGCCGCTTCAGCCAGCGCAAGGCCAGCGCAACGAAAAGCGGCCAGACGACGTAAAACTGCTCTTCCACCGCGAGCGACCACAGATGGCCGAACGGCGAAGGCGGTCCGAAGCTTTCGAAATAGGACACCTTGTGAAAGATAAGCCACCAGTTGTTTACATATAAAATCGCGGACAGCAAATCGCCGCCGAGCTGCGTCAGCCGGCTTTCATCCGTTATCCAAAGCCAGAATGATACGGCCGCCAGCATCGTGAGCAGAGCCGGCAAAAGCCTGCGCGCGCGCCGCCGCCAAAACGCCCCGAGCCGGATCCGGCCGTATTGCTGCCGATCCGCGATCAGAATATCGGTAATCAAATAACCGGAAAGAACAAAAAACATTTCGACGCCCAGAAATCCGCCCTGGGCCCAAGGCATTCCGAAGTGATAAGCGATGACGGCCAGAACGGCTGCCGCTCGAAGTCCGTCAAGACCCGGTATGTACCGGTAATGGCGATTCGTGGGTTTGGGCATACCCGCTTGCTCCTTGCTGCTAAATTTCATGTGTTGATTTGCCGTTACAACTTCATCTATATTCGCGTTCTTCCGGTTACAAGCTGGCGTTTTTCCCCCCTTTTGCGAGCGCTTTTGCTTTCCCTTAATAGACGACGGAGCCCCTCTTGGCGTTACAGCGAAACCAAAGAAAAAAAGCCGCTTTGGGCGACTTTTTGTGCGGTCTTCTATGTCGATTTTGTTCGGTTCTTCGTTCCGGAAGGCTCGCGGTCGAAGAACAGATGCCTGGCGCGCAGGCTGCCGCCTTCCAGCTCCATCACGCCGAACGAATAGGCGGGCTGCCTTCTTTTGTCCGTCGGAGAGCCGGGGTTAAAGATCAGAATCCCGTTCAGCACCTTCGCCACCGGAATATGGGAATGCCCGTAGACGATCGCCTGCACGGCTTCCCCTTCGAACGCCCGAATGGCGTTTTGTTCGGTGTCTTTTCTGGATGCCGCTCCGTGTCCGTGCACAAGCCCGATCGCGACGTTTTCGAAACGGACGATTTTTCGATAGCCCAACCGCTTTACGACCTCCGGTCCGTCGTTGTTGCCCGCGACGCCGTAAACGGGCGCAAAATCCGACAGTTCCTTGAACAGCTTGAGGTCGGTCCAATCTCCGGCATGCAAAATGGCGTCCGCAGCGGCCAGTTCCCGCACCAGCGGCTCGGGCAGCTTGCGGGCCATCCGGGGCATGTGCGTGTCCGCGACAACGACGATTTTCACCCTCGCTCCCTCCTTGCCGCGCATTCGAACGCACGGCGATTTTCCATTAGTATATGCTGCCTAATGAAGCCGCGCAAAATGTTCAAAAATAACAAAACGTCAGTAAATAAGACGATTTATTATTGATTTCGAATATGTTTATGTATATATTGAATCACATAGTAACTTTTATTAAACGATTTATTTCGTTATGAATGCAACGAACGGAATGAAAATGGAGGTTTCAAGCCATGACGCAGCCCGAAAAAAACGGACATTCCGCAGCGCCGGCACTCGACGAGGTCGACCGGCAAATCATCGCCGCCCTGCTCAAAAACGGCCGCATTTCGTATACCGACCTGGCCAAGGAGATCGGCCTCTCCCGCGTGGCGGTGCAATCGCGCATCAACGCGCTGATGGAGCGCGGCGTGATCGAACGCTTTACGGCCGTCATCAATCCGGCGAATATCGGGCTTCAGGTGTCCGCTTTTTTTAACGTCGAAGTCGAGCCGAAATTTTTGCACGAGGTGGCCGACAAGCTGGCGGACGAACCTTCGGTCACCAGCCTTTACCACATGACGGGGCCGAGCAAGCTGCATATGCACGGACTGTTTGCCGACAATGCGGAAATGGAATCTTTTCTCAAAGATAAGCTGTACAAAATGCCCGGAATCACGAGCGTCGATTGCCAGGTGCTGATTACGCGGTACAAAAGCCGCATGGGAATGAGGTTGTAACATGGCTGAAGAAACGGAGAAAAGGACGGGCGCTTACGCGCAGCTCGCGTGGGCGATGATCAAAACCGGAATATTGGGTTATGGAGGCGGGCCTTCCGTCATCCCGCTCATCCGCTACGAAGCCGTAACGCATTACAAATGGATGAACGACGACGAGTTCGGCGAGGTGCTGGCCATCGCCAATGCGCTGCCCGGCCCGATCGCCACGAAGATGGGCGCGTATTTGGGGTATCGCCTCAAAGGCGTTGTCGGGGCGGCCGTCGGCGTGCTCGCGCATATTTTGCCCTCCTGCATCGCCATGATCGCCCTGCTGTCGGCCGTGCAATATTTGAGCGAATCGCCGGTCGTTCAGGGCATGATCGGCGCGGTGACGCCCGTCATCGCCGTCATGCTCGGGGAAATGGCATACCAGTTCGGCGAAAAAGCGGTCAAAGGACTCGGGGTCGCGCTCGGCATCGTTTTCTTCGGGCTGTCGTTCGCGCTGCTGCAGATCATCCACCTGCATCCGGCCCTCGTCATCGCGCTGTTCCTCGCCTACGGGGCTTTCCATTACCGGGCGTCCGCCTGGTTCAAACGCCGCCGCCAGGAAGCAACAGGGAGTAACGGAAGCAATGACGGCGATGGAGACAACAGCGATAACAGCGGCAAATAGCGGCAACAGCGGCAAATAGCGGAAATAGCGGCAAACAGCCTTCTTAAGGAGCGTAGTTTATGGACTTGATCAACCTTATCGTCGGCTTTTTTCTCGCGAACGTGCTCGGATACGGAGGAGGTCCGGCTTCGATTCCGTTAATGTACCAGGAGATTGTGAACCATTACCGCTGGACCACCGATCGCGAGTTTTCCAATATACTCGCGCTCGGCAATGCGCTGCCCGGCCCGATCGCGACCAAAATCGCCGCCTTCGTCGGCTACGACGTTTCCGGCCTGGCCGGAGCGCTCGCGGCGCTGGCCGCTACGGTCGTCCCATCCGCGGCGGCGCTGATCGTGCTGCTCAAGGCGCTGCAGCGCTTCCGCCGGTCGGACGCCGTCAAAGGCATGACGCTGCTCGTGCAGCCGGTCATTGCCGTCATGATGCTTCTCCTGACGTACGAGATGGGCGAAAGCTCCATCCATCATATCGGCCTCTGGCAATCGCTGGGCATCGCCGCCGTCGCCTTCTGGGCGATGATTGTCAAGAAGATCCATCCGGCCCTCGTCATCGTCGCCGCTTTCGTCTACGGCGGCATCGTGCTGCCGCTGGTTTGAAGCTGCGGCGCCCCGCTTCGGGCAAGTTCGGACGTGTTCCGGCAGCCCGGCCAAGTCCGGGTGGAGGTTCGGACCTTTTCGAATACGTCCAGGGAAGTCCGGGAGGGTCCGAGAAAGTCCGGGTAAGTCCCGGAGGGTTCCCAGAAAGTCCGGAAAATTCAGGGCGGGTTCGAGCAAATCCGGGCCAAAACCAGTCAAGGCCGAGCGGGTTCGATCGGGTTCGGACAGGTTACGAAAGCCGGACCGGACAACCGCATTATTCAGGCCCCGAAGGCCCCGCGCCTTTCGGGGTTTGCCTTTTATCGGCGCCGCATGTATAATGACAAAGCAAACAAACGTTCCCGTTTCAGGGGACGCGATTACGCGACGCTTTGGAGGCACTATGAAAGGAACGACCCATTTGGCCGTAGGAGCGGGAATCGGCGTAACGGCCGCGTTCGTGTACCCTATTCGTCTGGAGGACGCCATCCTGTACGCAGCCGTCACCGCTTTTTCCGCGCTGAGCGCCGACCTTGACGGCACCAATCTGCTGAGCGCCAAGCTCGGCAAAGTCTCCCGCTTCATCCGCGAAAGCGCCCTGTGGACGGGGATTTTATCCGTCGGCTGCTTAAGCTGGCTGTATTTCGCGCGCGGCCTGTTGTACCCGAAGCTTGCGATTGCCGCCGTATCGCTGCTGCTTCTCGGGCTGCTGATGAAGCAGGGCTTCATGCGCAACCTGCTCGTCAGCCTCATCGGCGCCGGACTCATTTATGCGGGATGGAACTTTCGGCTGTACGGCCTGATCGGGTTGGGCGTCTTCGTCGCCTGGGCTCCCTGGCTGAACCACCGGGGGCTGACGCACACCGTATGGGCCGTTATCGCCTGGGGCGCGATCGCCCGCGCCTTCGAGGAAGAATGGGGCATCCCCGGACTTATGAATTTTGCGGTCGCCGGCTACCTGTCCCATCTGCTCCTCGACACGATGACGCCGAGCGGCGTCAAATGGCTGTTTCCGATCAGCAAAAAGTCGTTTAAGATCCGGTTTTGAGCCCGATATTCCGGGGTGCCCGCCCCCGCAAGCAAACGAAACATCCTTTCCTCTAGTCCGGCGAGCGGGGTGCTAGATTTAATTGCCGCTATGACACTTCGATCGGGGGAACGCGCGAAAACGGCTTGGCCGTTGCTTTTTGGGCAACTACAGCCCCGATTCCCCGCCTCCGCGGGCCGGATGCCCGGTGTAATTGCCGCTATAGCAATTAAATCGGGGGGTCGCGCGAAAACCTGCTCTGCAATTGCTTTTTGAGCAACTGCAGCCCCGATCCCCCGCCCCCGCGGGCCGGATGCCCGGTGTAATTGCCGCTATAGCAATTAAAACGGGGGCTTGCGCAAAAACCGGCTCTGCAGTTGCGGTTTTGGCAACTGCAGTCCGGCTCGTCCGCTCCGGCGGGCGGATACGAAAAATGAACCTCCAGAGACCACTCTTTTACAGTGGTTTCGGAGGTTCATTTTTTCTATATGGGGACCGGTATGAGAACCGGCTTTTGGGGTATTCCCTTTATTCCCTTTAGATCAGCCCATTTTCAGCACGCAATCCAACGGTGACGATTTCGCACGGTCCGACCGGCAACGCGAATTCCCCGGAAGGCTGCGCCGCCAGCGGCTGGACCTGCTCTTCCAGAATGTTGCTCTTGTATGCGCCCGCGATCGGCACATCCGCCGCGATCGTCAGCGCCGCGTCGTCCCGGCTCAGGTTATACCAGCGCAGCATGAGATCGCCGGTTTGCTCGTTGCGCTTCATGGAAGAGGAGGCAAGCTTCTCCCCCGTCCAGCGAAGCGGAGCGTAGACGGGCCGGATATCGCCTGCATGCACCCCGGTCTGGCAAACCGTCCATGGCGCCTGGAACTGGTAGGCTTGCTCGTACGCGCCGGAACGGATGCCTTCCCCGTCATGGGGAATCAGCTTCAGGCGAGCCGCGCATTCGCCGAGGCATTGCGCTTCCGGCGTCGGGAACAAGCCCCAGTCGCCCAGTTCGCCGACGGCGCGCAGCAGCGTGACGGCAATCGTATTGCGGCCGTCGCGCAGCACCTCGTACTCGTTCAGCCCCAGATTGGCCACCGTAAGCCCCGCTCCGTCGCCGCTGACGTCAACAAACGCCTGCTGATGCTGCGTATAGCTCGGGTTTTCCCACTCCGGCGCCGGAACGTTGTTTCTCGTTGCGATCTCGAACAGAGAATCGGCGTTATGCGTCTCGGCGGCCACATCGGTCGGGAACAGCATCCGAACCCGATGATCCTTGGCCCGGTTGTCGAAGGAGGATTCGATTTCCACGCCCCGGCCCGACCTTTCCAGGCGGACAACCGTGCGGATCGTAAGCGGCACCTTCATCTTCGAACGCCGCGCCTTGCGGTAGGGATAGTAGACAAGCTCCCGCTGCTCCTGCTCCAGCCGCTCATCCGCCGAGGCCGGAATCTCCCAGTCGTGGACGATTTCCAGGCTGGCGCGGTAAGGCGTGTTTTCGACGACGGAAATCCGGGCGGACAGCCCCTTCGTCGTCAAGGGCGGCTCCCCTTCCGGCTGCTTGAACATATATTCGTTGCCGATGTCGCCAACGTCCTCGTAAATGCCGAGATCGCGGAAAACGCGGCCCGTTGCTTTGTCGGTCAGCGCAAACGAGCCGTCGTCGGCCACTTCCACCTTCAGAAATTCGTTTTCGAGCGCGCGATCGCCCGCAACCAAAGAGGATACGAGAGCTGAAGATGGCGGAGCTGCGGATTCGGGAGCCGAAGCCGACGTGGACGCGGCAGCCGTGGAAGCGGCAGTCGAAGCCGCCGCGCCGCTCGCCGCGCGAACCCAGGCGTACGTTCTCAGTCCGAGCGCGGGCACATCCGCCGCTTCGAAGACCAGCTTCACCCGGCGGCAGAAATACGGTTGACGGAACTTGTCGTCCGGCAGGTCGTAGCCGAACTGCAGGCCCAGATCCTCAGCCGTGCATTCGACAAGGGCGCCCCGCTCGTCCACGAGAACGCGTCCGGACAGATCGAGCGACTTGATCTTCCGGGCCGCCTCCTCCAGCGTATAGCCGTCGCGAAAATACAGCCGTTCCGCGTCCAGCTCGATCGTCACGACGCCCGTCCGCGGCGTGCCCGTCGTGTTGAAGACGACGACCGGGCGCGCGTCGGAACCGAACCGTTCGAATCCGGTCGTATCGATCCGGTCGGCAACATAGGCTGCGCTCGCTTCGATCACGCTTTCCGCCACATGGCGGCTCTTGTCGAAGCGGGTGACCATCTCGCGGTGCACCTCGTCGACGCTGCAGCCGCAAATGCTGTCGTGCGGATGGTTTTGCATCAGCGTTTTCCAGGCATACGTCAGCAAATGATGCGGGTAGCTTCCGCCGTGCAGCGAGGCCAGCGCCGCCAGCGGTTCCGCCGCTTTCTCCAGCAGCGCCTGGCCGAGCTGGTTCATCTGCTTCAAATAGACGCGGGAAGACGCGGTGTTGACGAGCGTTCCCCAGCCGTCGGTACGCTGGCTGCGCAGTTCGCCGTAAACGGAAGAAAGCTCCTTGTCGATGGCGCCTTCCAGCGCCCGGACATAATCCGGCAAGCTCGAGTGCACGAACTCGACATCCGGAAAAAGCCTCCTTGCGGTCCGGATCGCCTCGGGCAAATCGAGCTGAACCGGCTGATGGTCGCAGCCGTTCATAAACAGCAGCTCTCCGGTCGAGGCGTACTTTTCCGCGTCGGCCAGCTTGCGCTCCCAGTATGCCCTGGCCTCCGCCTCGTTCTTCGGCACTTCGTTGCCGTTCGAATACCAGTTGGCGAACAGAACGCCGAGCACCTTCGAGCCGTCCGGGCCGACCCACGTCAATTCGGAAAAGGAGGACTCGTACCCGCCGTAGGAGACGGTGTTGTTAAAGCCCGTCGGTTTCACGCCGCGTCCGAAAAACACATTGCGGATGCCCGCCTGCCGCATCAGCTGCGGCGTTTGCCCGGCCAGGCCGAACGTGTCCGGATAATAGCCGATTTTGGCCGGCTGCCCGAAGCGCTTCGCGTCCTGATGTCCGATTTGCAGGTTGCGGACATTCGCTTCGCCGCTCGTCAGAAACGCATCCTGCAAAATGTACCACGGACCGATGATCAGCCGGCCTTGGCGAATGAGCTTTTCCAGGCGGTCTCGTTGCTCCGGACGAACCTGCAGGTAATCCTCCAAAATAATCGTTTGCCCGTCCAGATGGAAGCTCCGGAATTCCGGATCCCGCTCCAGCTTGTCAAGCAGCGTATCGATCAGATGGACAAGCCGGACATGGTGTTTCTCGTACGGCAAGTACCATTCCCGGTCCCAATGCGTATGGGAGACGATATGCGCGGTTTTTCGGGGGTTTGCCATGATATCTCCTTTCGCGTCTGCGTCAATTGCCGTTCGTTGCGATTTGCATTTCGCCGGAGCGGTACACGGCCAGCAGCCGGCCGGTCCGGTCGGTCGCAAACAGCGCCGAGCGTTCCTTCTCCAGCACAAACGAATAGATTTGCTTCGTATCCGGGTCCTGGACTTCGATTTCGCGATCCCAGGCGGTTTCCGAAACGAAAATATAAAGATAGCCTTTCTCGAAGCTCAGCTTCCGGCCATAAACGCCCGGCTCCTCTCCGCCCTTGCGCCACAGCAGCGTCTGCCGCACGCCGGACGCCTCGGCCGCATAGCGGTAAAGCGCGGCAACCGGTTCGATCCGGTCGTTCAATTCGACGGGCAGCGGACACCAGATGAGCTTCCCGCGTCCGAGGGCGACTTCGACAAGCGCGTCCCCTTCCCGTTCCGGCGCGCCGTTGCCGCCGTCTACGTTGCGCGTTTCCTTCACCAGCTCGGCGATCCGCCGCCGGCCGAACGAAACCGGCAGCGCTTGGCCGCCCAGCAGGAGCTTTTCCTCGCGGCGGATATTGCCGGCTTTCCGGACGCCAAGCAGGCCGTCCAGCCGCGCGGTATTCCGCCAGTAGGCGTCCAGACCGAGCGGCCCGGTCGCAAGCAGCGTCGCTCCGGTTTCGCTCGCGATGTCCAGCAGCCTCTCGATCGCGCCGTCGTCCATGTTGTGCGGACTCGGCAGCACGATCAGCCTGGCCGGATATTTGCGCAAATCTTCCGGATGGTACTCCGACGCGCCCCGGAACGGCAATTTCAGCTCGTAAGCCAGCGCCCGCGCCGCACAGGTCGTCGCATCGAACGCCAGCTTGCGGTTCGAGAAGTCGTTGGAGTACGGAAACACGACCGCGATGTCTTCCAGCTCGCGCCCGCTGAACAGGTCGCGGATTTCACCCATAAACCGTCCGAAATCATAGGAGACGTCCGCTTCCGGCTTTTCCGTGCCGTCGGCCCGGAGCGCGCCGATGTGCGATTCGTTGGCGTTGTCCATATAAAAGTTCGTATTCCAGATCCAATGGATCGCACCCGCCCCGCCGGCGGCGAAAGCGTACGCGTATTTGCGTTCCAGCAGGCATTTCAGCTCCGCTTCGGAGCGCTTCGCCCGCCCGTCCGGCGTCTCGACGTACATGATGCCCGTCTCCTGAACCAGATTCGGCTTGTCCGCCGTCTTGGCGAAAATGCCGTCCCACAGCAGGTAATCGTTCAGCCACCACGAATGAACCGTCGTATAGTCGACCGCCTGCCCGTAGAAAAACGGCGACGGCCGCTGCGCGCCGAGCGCCTCGTCCTGACCGACGGTGACCAGATGCTCCGGGCACAGCTCCTTGATCGTATCCCTCAGCTCCTTGGCCCAGGCGTTGTGCATGTCCATCGAAAACAGGCAGTAGTCGAGCCAGCGCGTGCCTTTTTTGCCCGAATGAATGTCCTGAACGCTGAAATTGATCTCTTCCGGCTCCGGCGGCAAAGCTGCCGCGAAATCG
The DNA here is from genome assembly GCF_000378425.1 of Cohnella laeviribosi DSM 21336. Taxonomy (GTDB): domain Bacteria; phylum Bacillota; class Bacilli; order Paenibacillales; family Paenibacillaceae; genus Cohnella; species Cohnella laeviribosi. The sequence goes on from NZ_KB899809.1 coordinate 173,232, forward strand.
GGAAGCTGTTCCGGCGTCATGTTCCATCTTTCCTGCAGCGCCTCGATCGATCGGTGCCGCCGCTTAAGCCAGTCCGAGAACGCCTTCCGCTCGAACGGATCGCGCGCCGAACGCGGGCCGTCCGAGAAGATGCGGGCCGGGTCGAACATCGACGGCTCGTTGATCAGATCCCAATCGACGTGCGTCGTCTTCCGATGGCGGGACACGATCGAGCGGACAAACCGCTTCTGCGCCTCCAGGCTGCGCGGGTCGAGATACGGATTGATCCCTTCCCACGTTTCCGGCGTAAAGGAGAAAAAGGTGAACGTGACGTGCAAATCGTGCCGCGCCGCGGTCAGCAGAAACGCGTCGACGGCGCGCAGCGCTTCTTCGGAGGCATGCCCGTCGGCAAACATGACATGCCGGTACGCCGTCCAGATGCCCGTCCGAATCCAGTTGATGCCGGCCTTTTTCATTTGGGCCATGTCGCGATCCCAGACGTCCGCATTGGGAAGCTGCAAAAACTTGCGGGCAACATCGCTCGCCATGTAGGTCATCCCGACGACCGGCAGCGGCCGCCCGTCTTGAATAAAATAGTCGCGCCCTCGGCCGATCGGCTTGCCCTTCGCCAGCAGCGCTTCGTCATGCCCCCAGAATGCCTGGCGCAGCGTGCGGCTTTCCCCGTTCGGCGCCGTCGCCCGGCACACGACGCGGTACAGCCCGCTTTCGACCGCAAACGGCAGCGGCAGGCGGACAGCATTCAGCTCTCCCGACACTTCGGCTTCCAGCCGCTCCGTCCATTCGGGACTGCCGCTTCCCTCGCGTTCAACCGTCAGTTCGAAGCGCCATGTTTCCTTGGCCGAAGCCGGCAAACGCCTGCTTAGCCGCTGCGTCTGCAGCGTCAGCGTCGCCCGCTCTCCCGGCATGTAAGCGGCGTAGTTCGGCTTCAGCCATAGCTCCGTCACGCCGCTGGCGACAAAATCGGTCCAGCGCTTCAGCGCCCGGACGCTTTCCGGCTTCGGCTCGAGCGGTTGGCCGACGAACAGCCACCGCCCGCCGGCGAACGGGCCGCCGACGTGTTCCCACAGCACGACCGGAGCCGATACGGCCCTTCCTTCCGAGGATATGCCCTTAAGCAGCGCGTATATTCGGGTATCCATCGGACCGGCCGAGCCCATCTGATGCGGATGGTCGCTGCTCTTCGTCACATGCGGCACAAGATTCCACGTGTCCCGGACCGGCAGCAGCCCCTCGTCGCCGGCCAGCAGCGGAAGTTCCGCAAGCGCTTCGTACCGCGCCGCCCGGCTGCCGTCGACCCGGAGCGCTTCATGAATATGAAGCTGCTGATGATAGCCGGTCTGCTCCGCTTCGACGGCCCACCGGCCGTTCTCCCGTCTTGCCGGCCGCTTGAACGGCGCGCCGCCGACGCTGATAAGCCCGCCGCCGCGGCGGACGAACGCCAGGATCGCGGTCCAGGCGGGTTTCGGAAAATACGGCGCGTGCAGGTTGACGAACACGCCGCCGTCCAGCCCGTCAAGCGCCTGCGCCAATTCGTCCGCCCGCACGACCGAGCCGATTTCGGACAGGGCGGACGCCTGCGCATCCGGCAACGTGCCCTCGTGCGGGAACGCAGGATCACACAAAAGGACGACTGGCCGGCTCACAGCAGCCCCTCCTTCATGCAGCGGTACACGAGTTGGGAGAACAGGCTGTTGGACCAGGCGAACCACGAACGCGTGAACACGGTCGGGTCGTCGGCATGAAAGCCTTCGTGCATGAAGCCGGTATCCGCGTCGGTCGCTTCCAGCATCGCGATCATGGCCAGTTTTTCTTCCGGCGAAGTCGCGGTCAACCCTTGCATGGACAGCGCCATATGCCAAATGTAATTCGGCGGCGTATGCGGGCTGCCGATGCCTTTGGCCGCCTTGCCCTCGTAATAAAACGGATTTTCCTTGCTCAGCGCGAACCTGCGCGTATTCTGGTAAATCGGATCGTCGGCGGAGACATAGCCGAGATACGGGATGGACAAAAGCCCCGGCGTTCCCGCATCGTCCATCAGGCAGTAGTTGCCGTATCCGTCCGTCTCGTACGCGTAGATCGGACCGAACTTCGGATGGCGGTAAATGCCGTACAGTTTGATCCCGTGGTCGATTTCCTGCTCCAGCTCCTTCAACTCGCGCAGAAACTCCAGATCGCGGAACACCCACTCCGCGAATTCCTGCATGTAGCGCAGCGCGACGACCGCAAACATATTGCCGGGAATGTTGAAGTGGAAGTCGCAGGCGTCGTCGCTGGAACGGAAGCCCGACCACACCATGCCCGTGTAATTGACCGGCATGCCGAGCCCGTTGTTGCGCAGCGTATCGGTCGGGATGCCGTTGTTGCGCGCAAAGCGGTAAGGCGACCGTTCGGCATGCCGCTGCTCGGTTTTGAACAGATCGTAGATGATGCGCATGGCGGCTTTGAAGCCGGCGTCGAAAATATCCGTCCGTTCGGTTTCCTTCCAATATAAATAGGCAAGCCGCATGGAGAAGCAGAGCGAGTCGATTTCGAACTTGCGCTCCCACACCCACGGCGACATGTCGGTTTCGTCGGTCGTGTTCCAGTGCCAATCGTTGGCCGATTCGTTAAAGGCGTTGGCGTAAGGATCGATATGAATATAGGCGATGTGGCGCTTGATCAGGCCGCCGATGATCCGCTGCAGGTCCGGATCGTTTTTGGCCAGCGGCACGTAATGCACGACCTGCTCCGCCGAGTCGCGCAGCCAGCAGGCCGGAATGTCCCCGGTAATGACAAAGGTCGTGCCGTCGTCCAGCAGCTTCGTCGTCGTCTCCAGCGTGTTCGGGAAGCAGTTTTTGAACAGCTTCAGCAGCTTAGGGCGATGCGCCAGCTTTTCCTCCGCTTCGGCCAGCACGTCTTTGACCGCTTGCGGCAGTTCGAGCTTGGGCATCGGGATTTTGGGGAGTCGGAATTGTTCCATTTCGCTTGAGGCTCCTTCGTCTCTCTTTTGGGTTTTGTCATTCCTTGACCGAACCGACGGTCAGCCCTTGGACAAAATAGCGCTGGAAAAACGGATACGCGAAGATGATCGGCACGGTTGCCAGCACGACCATCGCCATGCGCGCCGTGTCCTGCGGCATGTTTTGCAACACTTCCAGACTGATCGAGCTGTTGGCCGAGTTCTGCTGGATGAACGCCATGCTCGATTCGATCCGCATCAGCATCGACTGCAGCGGAACTTTGTCCGGATCGTCGATGTAGAGCAGCGCGTTAAACCAGTCGTTCCAGTAGCCGAGCGTGCTGAACAGGCCGATCGTCGCCAGTCCCGGCAGCGACAGCGGAAGGACGAGCCGGTAAAAGATTTTGAACTCGCCGGCGCCGTCGATTTTGCCGGATTCGATAATCGCGTCGGGAACGCTCGTCATGTAGAACGTACGCAAAATCATGACGTAAAACGCGTTCATCGCCAGCGGCCAGATCAGCGCCCACAGGCTGTCTTTCAATCCCAACACCTGCGTCACGATAATATAGGTCGGAATCATCCCGCCGTTAAACAGCATCGTAAAGATGGCGAACAGAGAGAAAAACCGGCGGTAGGCGAAGCTTTTGCGCGATACGGCGTAAGCGTAAAGGGAAATCATCACAAGGCTGAGCAGCGTGCCGGCAACCGTCACCAGAATGGTGACGCCGTACGATTTGAGCAGCATATCCCCGGTTTGGAACACGTAACGGTAAGCCTCGAGGCTCCATTTGGCGGGAAAGATGCGGTAGCCGTTCGTCGCCAGCGTCTTTTCGTCGGTAAACGAAATGATGACGACAAAGAGGAAAGGAAAAACGCACAGCACCGCGAAAAAGAGAGCGACGGCATGGAAAATGAAGTTCCATCCCGGAGACAGGTGATGGAAATCCCGTTTTTTCTTCGTTTTGGAAAACACGAGCAACTCACTCCCTTCGGACTCGGATCAGAACAGCGCGCTGTCTTTGTCGATTTTCCGCACGATGAAGTTGGACACCAGGACGAGGATGAAGCCGACGACCGATTGGTACAATCCCGCCGCCGTGCTCATGCCGATTTCGCCGGTCGTTTTCAATCCGCGGTATACGTAGGTGTCGATGACGTTGGTGACGGAGTACAGCGTCCCGGAATCGCGGGGCACGTTGTAGAACAGCCCGAAGTCCGCATAAAAGATTCTGCCGACGGCCAGCAGCGTCATGATGATGATGATCGGCTTCAACAGCGGAAGCGTAATGTTGCGGATTTGCTGCCATTTGTTCGCGCCGTCGATCATCGCGGCTTCGTAAAGCGATTTGTCGATCCCCATGATGGAGGCCAAATAGACGACGCTACTATAGCCGGCCGACTTCCAAAGGCTGACGAAAATCAAAATGAACGGCCAGTATTTCGGTTCGTTGTACCATTGGATGGAATCGATGCCGAAGGATTCGAGCGTATGGTTGAGCAGCCCCCGGTCCATGCTGAGAAAGCTGAACGCGAAGTAGCCGACGATGACCCAGGACAGGAAATAAGGCAAAAACATGCCGGTCTGATACAATTTGGCCATCCGCTTGTTGACGATTTCGGACAGAATGATGGCCAAAGCCACGGAAAAGACGAGTCCCAGAAAAATAAAGGCGATATTGTACAACAGCGTATTTCGCGTGATCGTATATGCCGCGTCCGTGTTGAACAGATATTTGAAGTTGTCCCAGCCGACGTTTTTGCTGTGGGTGAGACTGTACCAGAAGCCTTGCCGGCTGAAACGGTATTCTTTGAAGGCGGCGATCGTGCCGATCAGCGGCATGTAGGAAAAAAACAAAAACCAGACGGCGCCGGGCAAAACCATAAGCAGCATCGCCCGGTTGCGAATCAGATTGCGGAAAAATGAACCGGCCATCGCGAAAGCGTCCCTCCTATTGTCGAAAATGAGAAAGGACCGGGCGACGATTCACCCGCCCGATCCTTCTGCCTCGATGCTGATTCGGATTACTTCTTGTTCTCGGCTACCCAAGCGTCAAGCTGGGCTTGCGCTTCCGCGATGACTTTGTCGAGGCCGGCCGCTTTGAATTTCTCGATGGCGATCGGCAAATATTCATCGGGATCCACCGTACCCGTCATGAGCGAAGACCAGTATTGCTCTTTCACGTTCTGAATGGCCGCCATCTCGGCAGCCACTTTCGTGCTGTCGAAGTTGAAGCCGAGAATCGGGGAAGGAACGCCCTTTGCGTTAAACGCTTTAAATTGCTCCCATTTGTCGTCCGGATCGTTCTCGTTCAAGTAAAGAATCATGTTGTTGCCGAGCGAATACGAAGGCATGTCGTAGTTTTTGGCGGCTTCCAGGTTGCGTATCCGGTTTTCGCCGATTTTCTCGTAATGGACGCCTTCGATGCCCGAGTCGACCATGTTGCGAAGCACCGGGTCGGTATTCAGCAGGTTCAGGAACTCCATCGCCTTCTCGGGATGCTCGGAGTTGGCGGAGATGGCCATGATCGAGCCTTGAACGGACGCGTTCGTGATGATCGGGTCGCTCGCGGGCGTCGAAACCACCGGATACCCGTAGGCTGCGGCCCAAAGGTTTTCGGCCAGCGGCTGCGTTTGCGCGCGGTCGACCAGCCAGTTGCCGGACTTCGTCAGATCGTTCGTCGAACCGACGGTTGCGGCTTCCGGCGAAATATAGCCGGCTTTGTAGTACTTATGCATCGTTTGGAGCGCTTTCTTCATCTCGTCGGTTTCGAGAATGTTGACGACTTTGTAATCGGTCGTGTCGAGCTTGACCGCCATCGGCATGTTCGTGATCAGGAAGTCGTAAGGCACGGTCGGGACATGGTTTTTGTCCAGGCCGAACGGCGTGACGTTCGGTTCTTTTTCCTTGATCGTCTTCAGCAGCGGCTCCAGGCTCTCAAGCGAGCGGACGTTCGAGATGTCCAGGTTGTACTTGTCCAGCAGATTTTTGTTGAACCGCCATACGTCCTGCTGCGGCAGCTCCTTGTTGGCCGGGATGCCGTAGTTGTGGCCGTCGACCTTGGAACCGCTCAGGAAAGCCGGATCGATCGTATCGATGATGCCTTTGCCGTATTTTTGCAGCAGATCGTCGATTTGCAGAAACGCGCCTTTGCGGGCGTTCTGGACGTAATCGAATCCGCCGGCGGAGGTAAAGATGATATCCATCGGTTCGCCGGAAGCGACAAGCACCTGCATTTTTTGCTGGTAGTCGCCCCAGTCGATCATTTTCATTTTGACGGTCGCGTTGATTTTTTCCTTCGTGTACTCGCTTACTTTTTCCATGACGGTATCCACGTCTTTTTGCGGCGTGCCGATCGTGTACCAGATCAATTCGACCGGCTTCTCGGAGCCGCCTCCGGAATCCGCCGCGTTGCCGTTCCCGTTGCCGCCGCCGCATCCGCCAAGCACGAGCGAAAACGACAGGAGCGCCGCGGACAGCAGCCCAAAGCTTTTCGTTGACTTGCCCATCTGCTTGTTCCCCCTCAGGTGAAATAAAGTGTTTGCAATTTAACTGTAATTCATGAAAGCAGTTTCAAATAGAAGACAAACTTAAGATATCATGTCGAAACTAAAGAAAAAGACTGCTTGCGTCGCAGTCTGCCGGCAATCTTTTTTCTTATAACAAAGCTTTGAACTCGGTCGGGGAAACGCCCACGTATTTTTTGAACTGCTTGTAGAAGTAGCCCGTCTCCCAATAGCCCACCAAACGCGCGATTTCATGCACTTTATGGTGCGTGGTCCGAAGCAGCTCCTTCGCTTTTTCGATCCGGTATTTGTTAATGTATTCCGTGAACGATTCGTTCGTTTCTTTGATAAAAAGCTGGCCCAGATAGACCGGATGAATATGAAACTGGGCGCCCAGCATTTTCAGAGACAGCTCGTCGGCGTACCGTTCGTGAATGACGTTCAGCACCTGAAGGACGACGGGACTGCGCGTATCGCGGACGAGAGATTCGACGCAGCGCGCCGCCACCCCGCGAACCGCTTCCGCCAAGGCGTTGAAATCGGCCGCATTCCGCACGCCTTCGAAGCCGGCCGCAAACAGTTCCGGCTCCTCCGTCCGCTTGATCTCCTTCAGCTCCATCTTGAATCGGACAATCAGCTCAAGCGCAATCTCCTGCAGATAGGAAGGCGTAACCCCTTCCATCCGGCGCAGCCGCTCGAAATCGCCGGCGATCAACGCCGCCAGCTTGCCGCTGTCTTTGGCCACCAGCAGCTTGGCGTACGCCTGCCAGTCGATCGGAAACTCCGACAGGCTCGCCTGGCTGAACGCGCGGGGATCGCCGTAATCGATCCATTCCCATTCCGGATAGATCAGGAAGTATTCCTGCGCTTTTTTCGCTTCCCGATAGCTGGCCGAAGCTTGCGGGCTTTCATGTATCCTCCCGGAAGAGAGCCGGAACGGCCGCTCCCCGGGATCGGCGTTTCTCAACGCGGAGAGCGTTTGCAGCACCGCCGTTTTGTCCGCCTGCCGATCGTCAAATCCGGCGAGAACGACGATATCGCCGTCCATATCGCGAAAGACAAGGCAGCTCCGCTCGCCGCCCAGCGCCGCCGCCACGGCGGCGAACAACCGGTCCGACCGCTCCGCGCTTTCCGGATCGCCGCGGACGACGATGGCCGCCGTATACGGAGCGGCCGGTTCGATGCCCAGCATCGCGGCCCGCTCGTGAAATTCCTCTTCCGCCATGCTTCCGGTCAGCCAGCGGTAGAGCGTGTTGTCCTTCATGAGCTGAATGCCGTAGTCGCTCAGCAGCGTTTCCGCTTTCTGGCTGTTCAGCTTCATGACCGTGTTGCTGAGCGTTTCCTTGAGTTCCGTGACGTTGATCGGTTTGAGCAAATAATTTTCGATGCCGAGCTTCATGCCTTCGCGGAGATAATCGAATTCGCTGTAGGCGCTGAGCACGATGACCTTCAGATTCGGCTGGCGCTCCCTGGCCGCGGCGATCAGCTCCAGTCCGTTCATGACCGGCATTGAAATATCGGTAATCAAAATATCGGCCGGCGTATGCGCCAGCGCCTCCAGGGCGAGCCGCCCGTTCTCCGCATGGCCGACGATCTCAAGCCCCAGCGAAGCCCAGTCGATCATATCGAACAGGCCTTCGATAATGAACGGCTCGTCGTCCGCAATGAACACTTTAAGCATTTTCCCTCGCCTCCCCGACGGATGCCGGAAGCCGGATCGTGACGGTCGTCCCCGCTCCCGGCTCGCTTTCAATGTCCAGGCCGTACGGTTCGCCGTACACCAGGTTGAGCCTTGCGTGCACGCTGCGCAGCCCGAATCCTTCGCTCTCCTCCGCGCTTTTGAGCAGCGCCTTGAGCTCCGCCAGCCTGGTAGCTTCGATTCCTTTGCCGTTGTCCTCGATGACCGCCCGAATGTCGCCGCCGTCCGCCATGACCCGCACGGACAAGCGGTTGTCGGTCCGCGCCGGATCCATGCCGTGCACGATGTAATTTTCCACGATCGGCTGCAGCGACAGCCGCATGACCGCGGCGGGCATTCGATCTCGTAGGCGAATTTGTTTTTGTAACGGATGCGAAACATCTCCAAATACAGCCGGCATGCCTCCAGCTCGTGATGCAGCGTGTACTCCCGGTTTTGCTTGACCAAATTCTTGAACAGCATGGACAGGCTGTAAATCATCTCCGCCGCATCGTTGTCGCCTTGCGAAAACGCGCGCATGCGGATCACCTCGAGCGTATTGTAGAGAAAATGCGGGTTGACCCTCGCCTGCAGCGCCGCCAGTTCCGCATGCTTCTGCTTGATTTCGGCCCTGTATACCCGGTCGATGTACTGGTTCAGCTCGTCCAGCATCGCGTTGAAGCTTCTGGAGATTTGGCCGAGCTCGTCTTCATGCGTATCGTCGATGCGGGCTTTCAGATCGCCGTTTTTAATTCGCCGCGTGAACCGGATGATTTCGTTTGTCCGCCTCGCGAAGCTCATAATAAACAGCGACGGAATCAGCGTGGCGACGGCGATGCAGATCAGGCAGATCAGGACGATCGTATTGCGGGTTCCCTTATAGGAAGCCGCGATTTCTTCGCGGGTCGCTTCCCCGATGACCGCGTAGCCCCCTTCGCCGGAGGAAAGCCTGTTCGTGTAAACGCCGTTGGCAAGCTGCCTTCCGTCCAGCGCCGCCGGCTCGCCGTCCGCGATTTCCAGCTTTTGCCCGTAGCGCGTTCCGGCAGAGTCGTAGAAGACGTTGCCGTTCGCATCCCGGACGACGATGGTCCCCTTCAAATCCGTCTTGTATCCGGCCAGCGCGTTCGAGATCCGCTCGGAGTCGAAATAGACGAGGAGCTGGCCGATATTTTTGAGCGTCTGCTTGTCGTTGACCGGCACCCGAACCGTATAAACGCGGGGATCGGATTGGCCGATCGCCTTGCTCACCCAAACGTTCGGAGCCGTCACGTTCCTCGTCTCCATCGCCATAACGTCGGGAATGTAGGAACGGGCCGCGTTCGTGGGTACGAGCTTAAACCTTTTGTTGGCGTCAAAGGCGTACAAGACCTGCTTCTCCGAGCTGTACAGCACGATGTTGCGTATGTCGGCATCGGAATCCAAGCGATGGAAAAAGTATTCCGTCACGCTCGCAAACTCGCCGCCGTTGCCGGCGGAATAGTGATCCAACTGATATTTGACGTACGAATCGTAAGAATGGAGAAGAAAATAGCTGAGGTTGGCCGAGAGCGTATCGCTTCGGTACACGTCGTTCATCATCGCCCGGACGGACTCGTATTTGCCGCTGATGTACCGGTTGACGCTTTCCATCGCCCGGGCCTGGTTGTCCAACTCCCTTCGAACGGCCGACTGGGCTGCGGTGCGGTACATCAGGTACGAGAAGGTGATGATGGTCGCGATCGTAATGAGCGAGAACAGAAGAATCAGTTTGAGAAACAGATTGTTTTTGAAATATTTGCGGTAAATCGACCCGATTGCCATACTGCAAGCTCCTTGGGTTAGTCGGTCTATTATTATATCACTATATCACGACTTGTCCCTTGTGCGCCTTCGGATCGAAGCGGATGCCGGAAAGGCAGTCAAAAAAACCGGCGGGCTTAAGCCGCAGTCCCGCGCAGGCATGCGCGGCCGTGGCCGCAGCCGGCCGGTTTGACCGAAGGATTTTCTACATGAAGCCTGGGAGCCCAGGTTCTCAAACCCGGGACGAACCCGCGATCGAGCGTTTGATCCGGCTCGCGAGCGCGGCAAGCCGTCCGCCGCCGTACTTGGTGATTCGGATATTCGGCGCGGGGCGCGCGCCGAAGCTTTGGCAGTGCCGGTCCTCCGGGTCGGGGGTTTTCGTGCGGAAGTCGAAATACCGGACGTTCCGGCAGGCGAAGCGGATCGCTTCCCGAAGCAGCAGCGCCTTCGCTCCGCTTGTCCGCAGCAGCGGAGCTTCGCCGCTCATCAGCAGATAAGCCGTATCGCAGTCCCAGACGATGTACAAGACGGCGTGAACTCTCCCCCGCGCATCCTCCGCGAACCACATGCGGCGGCAGCCGCGTCGTTCGCAAATCTCGTCCAGGGCAAGCGCCTGCGCCAGCGTTGAAGGCGCCGCCTCGTTTGCGCCGATTCGTTGGGCTGCGAGACTATACAACCGCTCCATATCCGGCGCGTCGGAGACCCGGAGCGCCGCCTCCGCCCGGCCGGCGTCCCGCACGACGCTCTCCCGGAAGCCGCTCTCCACCGTTCGAAAGTCCGGCGACAGCGGCAATACATGCGTGTAGAATACGTCCGCCTTAAAGTCTTGTTGGGAAAAAGGAGCAACGTACGAATGCTTCCAATGCATCCACGCCGAGAACAGATCGAACGGCGGCAGCTTGCGGATGAGCTCCGCCACCAGCTCTTTCTCCCGGTCCAGCTTTTCCGCGACGCCGCTCGTTTCGCGCGCGCGCACCCACGCGCCCAGCGTCAGCGAGCCTTGCGGCGGCATGCCGAGACGGCGCATGTCCGCCCGCTTCTCGACGACATACGGCAGCGCGGCTTCGATCCGCCCATCCCGCTCCGCAACGACGACGTCCCAATTTTCCTCGCCCGCCGACCAGTCCAACCACCAGTCCTGCGAAGAAAGCGGAATATCCGCATTCGTCCGGCACAACTCCCGGTATTTGGCCTTTGCATTCACCCGTTTCCCCTTCTTTCGTCGGTTTGAGCCTAACGGACGTCTTGCTGCCGGCTTGCTGCAAACTTCCCTCTTGGTTACGGACGGTTGCGGAGCAAACGGATTTTCGGATGCCTGAGCAAGCCTTCGTCGGTCCATTCCCGCCCGGTCACTTCGGCCCGGAACGGCTTCCGCAGCCAGGCGACGTCCGTTCCCTTCAAGCTTTGCGGAAGCTTGGGAAAAGGCGGCGGATAGGCGGAGCCCTGCTCCAGCCCTGCCAGCCATTCCTTCGCTTTCCCGTCGAGCCCGGACGATACCCTTCCGGCATACTGCCCGTTCACGCTCATGACCAGGCTGGAGATTCGGCCTTCCTTGCGCAGGATGCCGACGATATCCGCTTCCACGACGACTGCGGTTTTCACCTTGAACCAATCGCGATGATTTTTTCCGCTGCGGTACGGCGCGGAGAGCCTTTTGCTGACGACGCCCTCCCAGCCGTTCGCCTGCACCCATTGCCACAATCGCGTCCCGTCTTCAAACAGTTCGGTCGTAAACAGAGGGGACCGCCAATCCGCCGCTAGCCGTTCGAGTCGCCGGTGCCGCTCGATAAACGGCCTGCCGCGCCAATCTTCTCCTCCGATTTCCAGCACGTCGAATACGATGTATTGAACCGGCAGCTTGCCGGAACTGTCCCTGCGGTTGGCCATCTTGCCGGCCCGCTGCTGCATCAGTTGAAAGCTCGGGCGGCCGGTGCGCGGGTCCATGACGACCGCTTCGCCGTCCAGCAGGCAGGATTCGCCGATCCCGGCGAGCGCCCCGGCAATCTCGGGATAGACCTCGTCCATCCGCGCCATATGTCTGGAGAACAACCCGACTTGTCCGTTTTGGACGTTTGCGAGCAGCCGGTAGCCGTCCCACTTCAACTGGTGGCCCCATTCCCCGCCCGCCGGCACCCGCTCCGCCAAGATCGGCGACATCGGCTCGAACGAACGAAGCCGGATCATGGTCTTGGCGACCGGGCTCCCTTCGCGCCCCGCATCGCTGCACCGCCTTTCATGCGCTTTCGTTTTCCTTCCCGCACTGCATGGAACCTAACCGGCGTCCTAGCCGGCGTCTATGTATATCCTATTGTCTATTTATTGACGAAATGCAGCGGAAACATAAGTTTGGCCTTTGCCCCCGCATACTCAATCTCGTGCGACCATAACTCCGGGCCGTTCGCTATGACGGCGATTCTGTCGATTGAAAGAAAAGAACGGGCGCTAGACAGCATAAGAAAACAATGCCAAATCTTTTCTGTTCCCGCTTTTTGCCCTATGATATAGTTTCTATGGCTTGAAGTCCGAACGATGCGCGTTCGGCTTGCGCCAATGAAGTCTGATACCTGCGGGGAGAAATGCGGCAATGAAAAAGAAATGGCTCACTGTATGCGCTGCCCTTCTGTTGACAGTAAGCGCCAGTGCGTCAAACGTGTCGGCAGCGGAATCGGCAAAAAAAGTATGGACGCAGTTGGACGAACCTTCTTTTAGCAGCACGGGACATGCCGTTGCGCCTACGGCAGACGGCGGCTGGGTTTACACCGGCGACAAAGACCGTCAGTTGGTCATTCATAAGCTCCGCAAAAACGGAACCGAAGAGTGGGAATATACGTATTCGCCCGGCCTTTACGCCAAAAAGATCATTCAAACCGCCGACGGCGGTTACTTGGCGGTAGGACAGACGCCTTATCTGACCGATGCGGAAGGCGTTCAGGCCTTTGCCGTTAAGGTGGACGCCGAAGGTCAAGTGGATTGGCAATATCTTTACGGAGGAAAAGATTTCGACCAGTTCCTATCCGTCGTCCAGGCGGAGGACGGCTATTGGCTGGCCGGCAGTTTAACGAACGCAAAAGGCAAAGCCGTCTTGATCAAGCTGGATTTAAACGGCGGTTTGATGAAGGAGCTTGACGTATCCGCTTATTATAAAAGTATCGCGTCCATGATGGCGACCGCCGATAAAGGGCTCCTGCTGGCCGGTATAGATTACACGAAAGGCTTTGGCAGGTGGGGCTGGAACACCCTGGTCGTCAAGCTGGATGCGAACGGCAAAAAACAATGGAGCAGATCCATTGAAGGCGAAGTTCTGGCCATGGGCGGCGAACGCGGCAAAGATATCTTCATTTCCACCCGCACCTGGGACTCGGTTCTCGGTTTATACCGTATGAGCGATAAGGGTACGGTCGTATGGAAAAAAATCGTTCGCCCTGCCGTGAAGCACTATACGAAAATCAACGGCTACGACCTGATCCCCACCTCGGACGGAGGCGTGATCGTAGTCGGCGATACGGGGCCTCTCAACACGCAGAACGCTTATCTCATCAAGTTCGACAAGAATGGGAAAAAAATGTGGGATCAAAGCTACTTCTCGGCAAACTCCTGGATTCTCGGCATTGCCAAGCAAGGCGAGAACCGATACGCGATTACCGGCCACTGGTACAAACGCGGCATGAACACGATGCCGAAAGCGTATCTCATGGAGCTGCAAATTTCGAAGTGAACCTGCTAGATCAGCAACCGATTACGGCCGCCTTTCAAGGGCGGCTTTAATACTAAGCTCAACCTTCTCGTAATGCCGTTCTCCCCGACTGTATCCGTTCAAATCCGGTTTGATCAGCTTCCGCTCCGCATCGGTGATCGGCCCGCTGATGGATCCCAGCCGTTCCAATTGAAGAGGAAGATTCACGGTGCCGCCCCGTGCCGATTCTCCTCCTGTTAACACCGTCTTTAGACCGGAACCGGGATGATTCTCCACAAACTGATAATAGAAAAAATCGGAATTTGCGATTTCGCTTTCTTCGCCGAGATAAGTCAGACCGGCCGATCCTCTCCAGATGGTTTTGCCGGTCTTGACGATCGTATAGTTATGTACGTTCCAGTGCTCGCTTTGTCCGTTCAAGGTAAAAACGTCAAGCTTCTCCCCATGTTCTATGCGCGGTCCTTGGAACAGCCGGAAAATCGCGATAACATTTGCAACCGCCAAAAACGCACAGCGCGTAATGCCGTAGCCCCATCGCTTCCCGATGAAAAAAACGGCTGGACGAACATAGAAGAAACTTGAGCCCCGTTGGGAAGTAGATTGGAAGGAGTTCAAACCGAGGTCATTGTCGCGCTTTTTGTTTCTGCTGTCCCTTCTGCGGCACAGCGTTCGGTCAGAGGGACCGGCCCCGCCTCGGAAACGCCGAGCCGATCAGCCCGGCCGATCCCGTTCTCCGTCTCCGTATACGAAGCGTTCCAGCCTAGAGATGATTTCGTCGGACAGCGGCTGCGAGTTATCGAAATAGAGAATCGATCCCGGCGGCAGGTTCCATTTGACCTCCCGCTTCGCAAGGGAGGATTTGAAGCTGTCCCAGTTATCCAGTTTCCATTGGTCGAGTTTGGACTGCCTCTGCTGAATTCGGCGTTTGTAAAGCTGTTCGTCCGGCAAATGGACGAAGACGACCTTCACATCGACGTTCTGCGGCGAAGCGCCGATGCGGCCAAGCTCCCGCTCCAGCCAGCTTGGATCCTCGATTTCTTTCGTAAACGGTCCGATCACCACCGCGTCCGTTCCGACATCCAGATTGTCCAGCGCCGCGTTCATCGTCAGCCGATAGCCCAAATCCCGGCACAAAGCCTTGTATTCCGGGGAATCCCGGTCGTCCGGGTCCAGTCCCGCCTGGATCATTAACGCCTCCGCTGCGGGCCGGGACAGCGAATCCATATCCAGCAGCGCGGCCCGGCGCTTCCCCGCCAGCGCTCTCGCAAGCGTCGTTTTGCCGGCTCCGGCTCCCCCCACGAAAAAGATTAGTTTGCGCATCCTAACCTCCAAACGAAGTCGATCAACGGTTTATCCTCGGGCGAAGACACTGCAATTGTAACACATATCCTTGCGAATCGCCGGACATATTCGGTACAGAACGGCCGCAGCCAAGCCGCTTACGCCTTCGAGGCCGCGCTGGAGGCTGCATTCGAAACCGCGTTCGAGGCTGCATTCGAAACCGCGTTCGAGGACACATTCAAGGTCGCATTCGAACTGTATCGAACCCGCTTTCGAAGACACATTCAAGGTCGCATTCGAGGTTGCTTAAAGGCCGCCTTCGAAGCTGCGCGATTCAGCAAAGGCACGACGTTTGGAACCAACGGACCGTCATTCCGCTTTTTCGTCAAAAAACGGCTAAAAACCAGACGACCCGGACACGAGAGCCGTTATTCCCCCCATACAAGCGTCATTTTGGACGATCAGACGGAAATAACGGATCCTGAGTCCTCGAAAAAGCAATTTTGGCTTAAAAAAGGAATATAACGGATTCCCTGTCCATTTGACCATTCGCCGCAGCCGACGAAACGCAGCAGACGAAGCGCGACCGAAGCTTCGCGTTTATAACTGCCTACCGATCGAAATCCGGCCGCCGTCTTCCAGCACTTCGAGGAAAATGGGACGCTCGTGCGGCGTCTTGTTCGGCGTATGAATCGTCAGCATCAGCTTGCCCTGGAACGTGCGGAACACCATGCCGTGCCCGCCGTCGTTCTGATACAGCGCCTTCTCCTCGTGTTTCCACGGGCCGGTGATCCGGCCGGATTCGGACTTTGCGATGCCCAGCGCATACGTATTGTCGATAAACCCCGCCCACAGCATGTGCAGATCGCCGGACGAAGCGCGGAACACATACGGCCCGTCGGTTACGTAATTGACTTGGTCCGGATAACGCGGCGACAGATAGGGCGTCGTCCAAGGCGCCTCGGATGCGCGGAACAGCAGGACCGGTTCCGAAACGGCCCGCTTCAAATCGGCGCTAAGGCGGATGGCGCACACTTCCCCGTCCCCGACCTGCTGCCATTCGTGGCAAAAGACCATCCACGGCTGCCCTTCTTCGTCGACAAACAAGCTGCCGTCGAGCGAGCTCCAGCTTTCCGGGGTGACCGGTCCGTCGCTGTACGGCTCGAACGGCCCGAGCAGGCGGTCCGCGGCAAGGACCGCCGTACCGAGAAGGCCGTTGTCCTTTCTTCTGAACGTGGCGAACATATAATATCGGCCCTGATAGAAGTAGACTTCGGGCGCCCAGAAGTTCGTGTCCGAGAAGAAATCCTCTTTCGGGCGAAACACGGGGAAAGGGCCGTGCCAGCGCTGCAGGTCGTCGCTCACGTAGGCGTCGAACCCCGTCCCTTTGCCCCAAATATTGGAATCGGTGCTGCCAAACAAATAATACTTGCCTTCCTCCGCCACGGGGAAGACGAACGGGTCCCGAATTTGCACATCTTTACTGAAGAGCATGCCAAGCTCCCTCCTGTTCCCTTCTTTTGCTTTCCGGCATCGTGAGCTCTCCGCCGGTTTGCGGCTCCTCTCGATTTCTCCCGCATCCTCACGCTTCTCTACCGGTACGTCGGATACACGATGCCGATATCCAGCGTCCGGTCGAACGCTCCGCCGGCATAGGCCAGCCGCTCGTTGCCCTTCACGGCAAACGGAATGTCCCGGCCGCGATAATGAATCTTCCCTTCGACCGTCCGAACGCTCATGCCGACAATGCCGGCCAGCTCCCCGCGGCGGTCGGTGACGATGCGGATTCCGCTCGGAAACCGCATCCAGCGCTCTCCGTCTCGGTAAATTTCGCAGCCCTCCCGCGTATTGATCAGCTCGTAGGTTACGCCTTCCACCGTCCGGCCGTACGCCGTCTCGCCGGCGACCTCCTCCCCGTGGTCCATCGGATACGGCACAAGTCCGGTGAACCATAGCTCGCCGTCCGGCCGGGGCTGAATGCCGCACAGCCGCTCCACATAGTCCAGCAGGCAGAGAATCGAAGGCGAGTAGGCCTCGGTAAACCCTTCGTCGCCCGTCCACGGGCTGAGCGTCTGCGCGAACCGGGTCGCCTTGGCAAACGCGGAGAGGATCGGCTGCATGACCCACGTCAGCTCCACATGGCGGCCGTGATGCTCGAACGCATGCGGAGCGCGGATCAGGCTGAGAAAATTGGAAGGTCCGGCCCAACTGTTGTAGCTCGAAGACGGATCGAACCGGGGATCGTCCATGGCGATCGACGTAAACGGATATTTGGCGAAAAACTTGCTTGTGTTCAGCAAATACCGGCGCAGCATCTCATCGAAAAAGCCGCGTTCGCCCACCTCGCACGCCATGACCCGAAGCAGCACGTCGGATTGAACCCGGACGAACGCATCGTTGCGGTCCCGGTCGTAAAAGAAGAAGTCCTTCTCGTCGAAGCAGTAGCGGAACAGGCTGTCCAAGCTGCGCCGGGCCTTCTCCCGCCACTCGTCCCCCGGCAGGCCGAGCTCTTCCGCCATGCGCGCCAAATACAGCCGCTGGCAATACACGTTCGCCGTCAAATCCGGCGCCAGAAACGGCAATACCGGCGAATCCGGATCGAACTTCGCCGCATCGCTTAAATGCGGCGTATCCGGCACATGCCAGAAACGGGGCGACAAATCGTGGCCGGTGTCGTACGTGCCGAACGCTTCGACGCAGCCGGTGCCGCGCGTATCGCGGAAAGCGGCCAGCCAGCCGTCGTAGCGGGCCATCGCGTCGTACATTGTCTTCAGAAACGTTTTGTCCCGCCCGTTAAGGCGGTAATGGTTCCAGACGCTCCGGGCGAGCGGCGATACGAGCTGGATTTGCCGGTAAGCCGGACCTTGCTCCGTCACCTTGTACGGCAGCAGCCCGTCCTCCCGCTGATGGACGGCGAACGAACGGTAAGTCGCCTCCGATACGGACGGAACAAACCGGGACAGCAGCTCCGCATTGATCGTTCCGGTGCTCTCCAGCCAGCAGCCGAGATAAATCCCGCCTTCTTGCAGGATCGGTTCGCCGCTGCCGGTCGGCACGATGCAGTCCAGCAGCTTGCGAAGCGCCGCGTAATACACCTGCTCCAGCTTTCCCGCCGAAGCCGCGAACCGCACGCCGGACCGCCGCCATTCCGCCATCACCTGCGAATCCGACGCTTTTTTCAGCTCCCCGACCTTTTCGTCGACCGATAGTTCTCTAAGTCGCTTTAACAAAACATCGTTCATTTCCGCAGCCTCGCTTTTGAAGATGAAATAAGGCCCCTTGCCCCTTCAGGCGAAGGTTTCGCCCGCTGCCGACCGATATCGACCGATGCCGAAACAGGCTGCCGCCGGGCAGCCTGTTTCGGAACATGAGATTAGGAGTTGCCGTTTTGGTTGTTATTAAAGATCTTGACCGTGCCGTTGTAGAAATCTTTCACCGCGTCTTCCACGCTCTTGCGGCCGAAGCCGATTTCATACAGCGTCGTTTCCGCAAGTTTGGAATATTCGGAGAAGCCCGGCGGATTGTAGCTGACCGCGAACGGCTCTTTTTTCGCCGCTTCGGAAACCCGGCTCGTGTAGTCGTAGACGATTTTGTCGACCTCGCTCGCTTCGCTTTCCAGCAGCTTGCGGTTTTTGGACGTAACCGGCACGCCGCGGTCGTTGCCGAGAATTTTGGCCGCGTCCGGATCGTTGATGAAGAAGTTGATCAGCGTCGCCACTTCTTTCGGATGCTTCGTCTTCGCATATCCCGACAGACCTTGGCTCGACTCGAACACGACTCCCGTTCCCTTCTCGCCGCGCGGCACCTGAACCAGAATCAGTTTGTCCTGCGTCAGGTTCTGATGCGCCGCAAGCTGGTTGGACGGAATCAGCCCCATCGCCACTTTGCCCGTTACGATCAGGGATTTGCTCGTGTCGCCCGGAGGATTGGAGACCTGCAGCTCCGCCGGAACGACGCCGCCGGCTTTGGAGGTCTCATCCCAGTACCGGAACCACTTCAACGCGTCCGCTTCCTCAAAGCCGAGCGTGCCCTTCGCCATATCGTAAAGCTGCTTGCCGTTTTGCTTCAGCGCGATGTCCAGGCCGTCGACCGCAAAGTTATACGTGCCGTAGTAGCCTTTGCCCAGCTTGTCGGAAATTTCTTTGCTGATGCGCGCGTAGTCTGCCCAGTTCCAGCCGTCCTGCGGGACCGGGATGCCGGCTTTTTCGAACATCGTCTGGTTGACGACGATCCCGCGGGCGTTCGCGCCGGCGGAAATATGAACCAGCTTGCCGTTCAGCGTGCCGTAATCGATCATCGATTGATCCATATCCGACAGGTCCAGTTCTTTGCCGACGTAAGGTCCGAGATCCAGAAGGACGCCCTTAAGCGCATAGTCGACGACGTTGCCGCCGAGGAAAAAGACGTCGGGCGCCGTCCCGGACGCAAGCTGCGTGTTCAGCTTGTCGAAATAGCCGGTCGACGGGGCGAATTCGCCGACAACCTTGATATTCGGATGTTTCTGCTGGAACACTTTAAGCGCTTCGTTCGTAATGTCCGCGCGCTTTTGGTCGCCCCACCACATGATGCGCAGCTCCACCTGCTCGCCGCCGGACGAGCCGCCGCTCGGACTTTCGGAAGCGGACGAACCGCCCGCCCCGCCGCTGCCCGTTCCGCCCGAACAGGCTGTTGCGATCGCCATCAATGCCGCCAAGACCAGAATGTGCCACTTACGTTTCATGTTGATTCCCCCCGAAGGTGTCATGAAGTGAATCCGCTTACAGCTCTAATGGTACGATAACCTTGCCCAAAACGAAATTTCATTCCTTCGGATGTTCATTATTATTTTTTTTGGATCGGCTCATGCACAGGAAAAAAACTTCGCCCCCCATACTGCCGGCAAGGCAGGATGAGAGGCGAGAACAAGATTTCCCGTGAATGAAAGCCGCTCGACCTTTACTTCAGGCCGGTCGTCGCGATGCCGTCCAGGAAATAGCGCTGGAAGATCAGGAAGATCAGCGTGATCGGCACAAGCGACAGCGTCGACATGGCCAGCAGCGCGCCCCAATCGGATTGGCCCGACGGGTCGAACAGCGAGCGGATGCCCAATTGTACCGTAAAAAGCTTGATGTCGCTCAAGTAAATCATTTGGCTGAAGAAGTCGTCCCACGACCAGATGAACGTAAAGATCGCAGCCGAGATCAAAGCCGGCACAAGCAGCGGCAGGATGATGCGCCCGTAAATTTGCCGCTGGCTGCAGCCGTCGATCGTCGCGCTTTCGTCGAGCTCGCGCGGAATGCCGCGAATAAACTGCACCATCAAGAGGATAAAAAACGAATCGTGCGCCAGCCACTTGGGCAGGATCAGCGGATAATAAGTGTTGATCCACTGCAGCTTGTCGTAGATGATGTACTGCGGAATCAGCGTGACATGATACGGCAGCATGATCGTCACCAGCATGAGCGAAAACCACAATTTCCGCAGTTTAAAGTTCAGGCGGGCGAAGGCAAAGGCCGCGAGCGAGCAGGTCGCCAGATTGCCGAGCACGCTCATGACCGAAATCAGCCAGGAATTCGCAAAGAAGCGCCCGAACGAAACGTGCTGCAGGCCCCTCCAGCCGTTCGCGTAGTTGTCCAGCGTAAACGCCTTCGGCCAGAGCCCCGTGTCGGTAAAGATCATTTGATTCGGCTTAAAGGAACTGCTCACCAGCCACAGCACCGGATACAGCATGAGGATGCCGACAAGAATGATGACCGCGTGTTTGGCGGCGGCGGCAACGGATTTGGTTCGCATCGCTTCTTACCTCCCTTCCTTGCTGTCGCCGTAGAAGACCCAGAATTTCGAGGTGGCGAAAAGGACGGCGGTGAACGCCCCGATGATCAGCAGCATAATCCAGGCCAGCGCGGACGCATAGCCCATATCGAAAAACGAGAAGCCTTTCAGATAGAGATAAAGCGTATAGAACATCGTCGCGTCGAGCGGGCCGCCGCGGCCGTCGCCGATCACGTATGCGGGCGTAAACGCCTGAAACGAGTTGATGATGCTCATGACCAGGTTAAAGAAAAGCACCGGCGAGAGCATCGGCAGCGTAATGCGGAAAAACTGCCGCACTTTGCCCGCTCCGTCCACCTGTGCGGCTTCGTACAAATCGGCCGGAATCTGCTTGAGTCCCGCGAGGAAAATGACCATCGCCGAACCGAATTGCCAGACCGACAGCGAGACGATGGTATAGATGATGTAGTCGGGGTGGGAAATCCACGACGGCCCCTCGATGCCGAACAGGCCGAGAAACTTGTTGATCAGGCCCTCGCCGTCAAAAATCTGTCTCCACACGATGGCGATGGCCACGCTTCCTCCAAGCAGCGAGGGAATGTAATAAACCGTCCGGTACAGCCCGAGCGCCCGAATCCCCTTGTTCAGCATCATGGCGATGAGCAGGGCAAACGCAAGCCGGAGCGGAACGGACAGGAACACATATTGGAAAGTAAGCGAAATGGAGTTTTTAAACGTCTGGTCTTCGGTAAAAATGCTCACGAAGTTGGAAAACCCGATCCACTCGGGCGGACTGAGCAGGTTGTACCTGGTAAATGAAAAATAAAGCGACCCCAACATCGGGCCGAGCGTCAGGCAAAAAAATCCGATCAGCCACGGCAGCAAAAAGACGTAAGCCGTAAGATTGTGCTCGTTGGACAATGGCCGGCGTGACTTTCGCATCTTGCTTCCCCCTCTTGTACGGTGTATTTCCATCATAAGAGGGGGAAGAAACGTTATGAATGCTATTTTTTCGGGTTTTCGCTTTCAAATTTTACAGATGCCCGCTGCCGGTAATCCGACGGCGTCATCCCGTACATCCGCTTGAATTTCGAGCTGAAATAGCTGGCGTTGGAAAATCCGGTAAGCTCGGCGATATCCCAAAGACTGAGCGTCGTCTCCTCGAGCAGCCGGACCGCATGCTCCATTCGCACCTCGTTCACATACTGGATGAACGACTTGCCGACTTTGGATTTGAACATCTCGGAAAAATAGGACGGATTGTAGTTGAACTTCTCCGCGATCATCGTCAAATTCAGGTCGTACATGTAATTTTCGTCGATAAATTTTTGCGCCGCCTTGATCAGCGACGAATCGGCTTCGCCGGACTCGCTTTTCAGCCGATGGACGATTTTGAGCGCAAGCCGGTTCAGAAACCGTACCGCCTTCTCCACCGAATCGAAACTGAGCGCGATCTCCGGCCGAAGCCACAGCTGGTCGCCGCTTTCAAGCGGGACGCGCGCATCGTAGGCGACCGATTCGATGGCCAGATACAGTTGGAAAATGACTTTGTAGAACCTCGCTTTCGACATGCCGATCGCTTCCTGCAGCTCGCGGCGGACCGCCTGCTCGAACGCTTCCCGCTCGCCGCGCGAAAGATACCGTACGATCACCTTGACCGTCTCCTCCGGAAGAGCGGCTTGGCAGGCGGAATGCCGAAGATCCTCGGGCAGGCCGCTGCCTTGCAGGCTCCAGTCCAGAAGCGAGGCCGTATAGCCCTCCTTCCACTGCCCGAACCCGGTCACCGGACGCCCCACGCCAATGGCGAGCTCGAAGCCCAGAAACGCGTTCACGTTCCGGGACAACGCCTCCGCGAACGCCTTCCGGCGCTCTTCGTTGTCGGGCATAACAAAATGCATGAGTCCGGGGTAATTCGCATCGCGGAAAACATGGACCTCATCGTGGAATGGCTCCGCGCATTCCCGGCAGATGGCCTCAAGCGGCAGCCGAAACTTGTCCGGCGTCCGCTCCGGGGACGCGGCCGCGTCGGCCCGCTCCTGAAGGCCGACGGTCATGAAGCGGACGGTCTTGTTGTCCCACGAGTCCAGCTCGAACAGGCGCGAACGGTCCCGGTCGAGACGGAGGGAATCCGGTTCGTCTTTGACCAGACGGACGATAAACTGCTCCTTCATCTCCTTGTAATATTGCGACAGCCGCCAGCGGATGAACGCCTCCTCGTCCCGGTGGCGCCGCTGCTCGTCCAGCTCCTTTTTCACGTTGGCCAGCGCTTCCGTCAGCTCGTCCCTTGCGACCGGCTTGAGCAAGTAATTGCGCGCCTGGCTGCGGATGGCGGCCTTCGCGTATTGAAAATCCTCGTAACCGGTAATGACGATAAGACGCAGCAACGGATACTGCTCGCGGCAGGCGTCGAGAAACGAAATGCCGTCCATGACCGGCATATTCATATCGGTCAGCACGACGTCGATCGCTTCGTTGGCCAGCCGTTCCAACGCTTCCGTGCCGTTGGCGGCTTCTCCCGCAATTTCGAATCCCAGGCTTTCCCAATCTACCTTAAGCCGCAACCCTTGCCGGATTTCCGGTTCGTCATCCACGATCAAGACGCGATACATGCTGCTGTTCCTCCTGTACGGGCAAGATGAGTTCAATGGACGTGCCTTCGCCTTCGGCCGAATCGATTCTGACTTCGAACAGGGAGCCGTAATACAACCGGCATCGGGCAAGCACATTGCCGAGACCGATCCGGCTGCTGCGGCTCGACAGAATCGAATGGGGCTGCGCGGAAGCCGATTGCTCGAGCAGTTTCCGCCGCAGCTCCGGCGCAATCCCCGGGCCGTTGTCGGCCACCGTCAGGCGGACGCGCCCCCGCTCCTGCCGGACGCGTATGTTTACGCTTACGTTCGGACGATAGCCGAAGCCGTATTTGACGGCATTCTCGATCAGCGGTTGCAAAATGAACTTGACGATCTCGATCCCCTCAAGCCGCCCCTCCTCTTTCATGTCGATGCGAAGCCGGTCGCCGAAACGGATCTGCAGGATCGTCATGTAATAGCGCGCGTATTTCAGTTCCTCCTCCAATTGGAC
The DNA here is from genome assembly GCF_000378425.1 of Cohnella laeviribosi DSM 21336. Classification (GTDB taxonomy): domain Bacteria; phylum Bacillota; class Bacilli; order Paenibacillales; family Paenibacillaceae; genus Cohnella; species Cohnella laeviribosi. The sequence continues at coordinate 196,941 of NZ_KB899809.1, forward strand.
CAAGTCGTCGCTTATTTTCAGCGAAAAACGCATCATCCTCCCGAGCGATTCGATCACCTGAAGCGTATCTTCCGTCCGTTTCTGCATCGTCAGGCTGCTCATCAGCTCCAGCGTGTTGAACAGGAAATGGGGATTAATCTGCATCAGCAGCGCTTTGTACTCCGCCTGCTGCCTGAGCATCTTCAGCTCGAACTCGTTTTTGATATGGTTCCGCAGTTGAACGACCATCGTGCGGAACGTCGAAGTCGCAAAGCCGACCTCGTTGCGGATCCGATTGTCCGGAGGCAGGCGGCTCAGCGCCTGCTCGAAGTCGCCCCGCTGAACGTGCCGCATCGCCTGAACGAGCCGCGACAGCGGCTTGGCGATGCCGTGCGACAGCCAGCTCGCCAGCAACAGGGACAAAATCAGCAGCAGGGAAGCGATCAGCAGTATCGTATGCCGCAGCTTGAACAGTTGGGCGTACAAATCCTGTTCGGAGACGAACCCGACGAGCATCCAGTTCGTTTGCGGAAGCTTCTTGTATACGAGAATATCCGTTTTGCGGTTGTCGTGTTTGAGGTAGACGACGCCCTGCTTCTGGCCGCCGGCGCGAATCGCTTCCACCTGTTTCAGCATGCTTTCGTTCGGGCGGTACTCCTCCTGGGACAGCATCGGCCGGCCATGCTGATCCAGCAAATAGATGGTGCCGCTCTCGCCCAGATGAATCCGGTTAAGCGGTTCCAAAAAATCGTCCGCGCTTACGTTGACCTTCATGATGCTTCGCGTCTGCGCGGGATGGAACGAACCGATCGGCATCAGCATGCTGACGACCGGATGCGAATTGTGGTTGCGCAATTCCGCCGTATCCTGATGGGACGGCACCCAATATTCCTCGTTATGGATAAAGCGGCTGTACCAGTCGTCCTTCAAAAAGGACCGGTCGAACACGATCTGATTGCCGCTGCTGACCCACATGCCTTCCCGCCGGTAGACGGTAACGGACGTTACGCTCGAATAGCTGTTGGTCGTTTGGGTCAAAAACTGGCTTAACCGATAGTGGGCCACATATTTTTCGGCGGACGTGGCGTTCGGGTCGGAGACGACGGTGTCCCAGTCGTGCGTAATATCGCTGTTGAAGACGATGGACGCCAGGTCGTAGATTTGCGTCCGCAGCATGCCGATGTACGACCCGTATTCATCCATCTTCTCCAGCGCCGACGATTCGATATAGGAACGGATAATCGAACGGGACTGGTTAAAGAGCAGAACGGACAGCGTCCCGAAGGATAACACGAAGAGCAGCACGAAGATCGCGATCAACCGGTTTCGAAGCGAGTATAACATGGCTTGTCCCCTCTCTGTCCTTGCGGCCGACCGAATGCAAAAGGTGTGTTGTGTTGCTTCCCATTATATCGGCATCGGCCGGGTCAAACCAAGTCCTCGCGTTTCATTCGGCTTCCGCCCTTCATGCCTCGTTCCAAGCCGGGCGGCAAAATGACAATTGTATTCCGGCCCGGATGCGTTATAATAATGATAATGATTATCGTTACGCACACTACGCATGCGAGGGGTCGGTTCAATGAGTCTGCTGCTGCCGCTTACAACGGTTGCGCTTGTCGCTGCGGGAGCTTTCTGCCTCTTTATGGCGATGGAGCACGATCGGAAGACGAGGGAATCTCTTCTCAGCAAAAAATCCGACCCCGCCCTTGAGATCGGCGGAATCGGATCGCACTCCGTGTATGCAGCGTCTTCACGGCCGGCAGACTGGCGCCGCAACTAACCGGCCAGCCCGGTCCGATCCGGCGAGCGAAGCAGCCGAAGTCCGTTCAGAATAACCAGAATGGTGCTTCCTTCATGCCCGACGACGCCGAGCGGAAGCGCCAGCCCTTGGACGAAATTCGCGGCGATGAGCAGCACGATGACGCCCAGCGCGAACGCCATATTTTGCTTGACGATGTTCATCGTCCGCTTGCCCAGCGCAATGGCTCCGGCGATTTTACGCAAGTCGTTTTGGAGCAGCACGACGCCCGCCGTCTCCAGCGCCGCGTCGCTGCCGCCCGCGCCCATGGCGATCCCGACCGTCGCCGTCGCCAGCGCCGGAGCGTCGTTCACGCCGTCGCCCACCATGGTTACATAGCCGTACGTTTGCCTCAGTTCCTTGATTTTGTCCGTTTTGTCCTCGGGCAGCAGGCCCGCATAGACCCAATCGATGCCGGCCTCCCGCGCGATCGCTTCGGCCGTCCCCGGCTGATCGCCCGTCAGCATTGCGACCTTGACGCCCTGCCGTTTCAGCGCGGCGACGGCGGCTTTGGCCTCCGGACGAATCCGGTCCCGCAGCGCGATGATGCCGGCGGCGCCCCGATCGTTCTGCATGACCGTCACCGTCTTGCCTTCCCGCTCCAACCGCCGGATCGTTTCCCGCACCGTTTCCGTAGCAAACCGGCTGTCCAAATACGCGGGCTTGCCGATTTTCCACGCGTCTCCCCGCAGCTTCGCCCGAAGTCCCCAGCCCGTGTCGGCTTGAAATTCGGCCGGCCGCTCCAGCGGCAAAGCGCGTTCCCTGGCCGCTTCGACGATCGCCTTGGCCAGCGGATGCTCCGACAGGCTTTCCAGAGATGCCGCAACGCGAAGGAGCTCGTTCTCGCCCTGGTCTTGCAGCGGGATCACATCCGTCACGACCGGGCTCCCGGTGGTCAGCGTTCCCGTTTTGTCGAAAGCGACGACTTGCGTGCGTCCCAGATTTTCAAGATGGGCGCCTCCCTTGAACAGCATCCCTCTGCGGGCGCTGCTGGAAATCGCCGACAGGACGGCCGGCATGATGGACGCAACCAAGGCGCACGGCGACGCAACGACGAGGAAGACCATCGCTTTGTAAAGCGCCTGCTGCCAGGTCCAGCCCAGCGCCACCGGCGGCAGGACAATCAGCAGCAGCGAAAGGAGAATGACCGCCCTTGCGTAATAGCGTTCGAACCGCTCCATGAACAGCTGCGAAACCGGCTTCTCGCTTTCCGCCTCCTGCACAAGACGGATGATCCGCGAAAACAGCGACGCCTCCCCCGGACGCGTCACCTCGACAACCAGCGCGCCCTGGCCGTTCAGCGTGCCGGCGAACACTTCGTCGCCCGGTTCTTTATCCGCGGGAACCGATTCGCCCGTGATGGACGCCTGGTTGACGGCCGATACGCCTTCAACCACCACGCCGTCGGCGGGAATGCGCTCGCCCGGCTTGACGACGACGAGGTCGCCCGCTTCCAGCTCCCGAACGGAGACCGCCGCCTCGGCCCCGTCCCTCAGCACGACGGCCGTTTCGGGCGTAAGCTCCATCAGCGAAGAGATGTCCCGCCGGCTCCGGTCCATCGTATACGTCTCCAGCGCTCCGCTGAGCGCGAAAATGAAAATGAGCACGGCGCCTTCCGTCCAGTAGCCGATGCCGGCCGCCCCGACCGCGGCGACGATCATCAGCAGATTGACATCCAGATCCCGTTCGTAAAAAAGGGTTTGAAGGCCTTCCTTCGCCTTCGCGAAGCCGCCCACGACAAAAGCGGCGCAGTACAGCGCGATGGACCATGCCTGGGAATGGCCGCCCAGCGTCCATGCGGCGGCAATCAGCAGCCCGCTTGCAAGCGCCGCGATTCCCTCGCCGTATCGTTCGATCGGCGCCGTCCGCTCCCGCGGGCGAGCCGCCGTTTGATGAAGTTCCTTGCGATCGCTGTACCCCTTGGCAGTCGGTGTCGTCGCAAGCATCTCGATCACCTCTCGTTGAGAATGAGTTCCATTATTGCGGTCCCAAAAACGGCGCATGCTGCTCCCGACGCAACGGAGCAGCATGCAAAACAAAGCGTATTCGTTTTATTTAAAATCATTATAATCTAAGATTTAATAAAAGTAAACGGGTTTCAGGAAACGATTTCCTGGCCGAAGCTCTTGGGGTCAGCGGCCGCTTTGGCCGCGGTCGCTGTCCAGCAGCCATTCGCCGGCAATGCCCGGCGTCGTCATCTGCACCGGATCGAGGATCGCATCGATCTCTTCCTTGGTCAGCAAATGACGCTCGAGAATGATATCTTGCACCCGCATTCCCGTCTTGATCGCTTCCTTGACGATGCCGGCGGCCACCTCGTAGCCGAGATGGGGGTTGAGCGCCGTCACGATGCCGAAGCTGTCGTGCACGTACTGCGCGCACCGCTCCCGATTCGCTTCCATCCCCTCCAGCGCGAAGCGGATAAAGACGTCGACCGCGTTGCGCAATATTTTCAGCGACTGAAGCAAATTGAACGCCAGCACCGGCCCCATCACGTTTAATTCGAACTGACCCGCTTCCGAGGCGAGACAAATGGTATGGTCGTTGCCGATGATTTGAAACGCGGCCTGGTTGACGACTTCCGCCATGACCGGGTTCACTTTGCCCGGCATGATGGAAGAGCCCGGCTGCCTGGCCGGAAGCCGGATTTCGCTCAGCCCCGTTCGCGGGCCGGACGCCATCAGCCGAATGTCGTTGCAAATTTTGGACACATTGACCGCGCATACTTTCAGCGAAGCGGACAGCTCGGTGTAGGCGTCGGTGTTTTGCGTCGCGTCCATCAGATTGTCGGCCGAACGCACCGGAATATTCAAATCTTCGGCGAGCAGCCGCACCACTTCCCGTATGTATTCCGGCTTTGCGTTCAATCCCGTGCCGACCGCCGTCGCGCCCATGTTGACGGCCAGCAGCCGTTCCGCGGACCGCCCGATCCGCTCGCAATCCCGCCCGACGACGGCCGCGTAAGCGGAGAACTGCTGTCCCATCCGAATCGGAACCGCGTCCTGCAGATGGGTTCTCCCCATTTTGATCACGTCGTCGAACGCCACCGTTTTTTGGCCGAATGCCTCCTGCAGCCGATTCAGCGTCGCCAGCAAATCCTGCGTCAGCTTGTAAGCCGCGATGCGGATGGCGGTCGGGATCGTGTCGTTCGTCGACTGCGACATGTTGACGTGATTGTTCGGATTGCAATAAAAGTATTCGCCTTTGGCGCGTCCGAGATGCTCCAGCGCCCGGTTCGCCAGCACTTCGTTCATGTTCATGTTAATGGATGTCCCCGCGCCGCCCTGGATCGAATCCACGATAAACTGATCGGCGAACGCGCCCTGCGCCACTTCGTCCGCCGCCTTGACGATCGCTTCCGCGATCGGTTCCCGCAGCATCTTCGTCGCCGCGTTCGCTTTCGCCGCCGCTTTCTTCACATGCGCCAGCGCGCGGATCAGCTCCGAATGGACCGGAACGCCGGTAATCGGAAAGTTTTCCACCGCCCGCAACGTCTGAATGCCGTAATACGCCGACTGCGGAACCTTTTTCTCCCCGAGAAAATCCTTTTCGATCCGATATTCCATGCCAGCTCCTCCTCCATGGGCGTGTAAGTATTCCCTTTATTATAGTGGAATCAGGGAGACGTTTCCTATACTGGAAACCGGATCATTTTCCGGAGCGGAATATTCAACAAAAAAAGCGGGAAACCCTTTCCCGAAAAGCACCGGCTGAGACATGACCTTTACCTGCTCGCATCCGCCTCCGAACAAGCGCTGATTGCCGGGCATAAAGAGGGAAAGAAGGAGAATTCGACGAATGTTGGAAAATACCGCCGCTTCACGTGAAACAATGAAAAAAGGCCGCCGCCCGTCACACCGCCGACAGGCTGGCAGCCTCCAAAAAGGCTTGCTTATACGACGTCATAGCCTTGGTCTTCAATCGCGTTCTTGATCGCTTCGAGCGAAAGCTTGGCCTCGTCGAACTCGACCGCGACGGATTTGGAGGCCAGATCAACCTTGGCCTGAGCCCCAAGCTTCTTGACGGCTCCTTCCACCGCGTTGACGCAGTGGGAGCAGGACATGCCTTCTACTTTCAACGTTACGCTGGCCATTGTTCTTCCTCCTTCACTTTGCCGGTCCATCGGCCGGGCCGGTCATTTCATCAACTTGCGGACCGTTACCAGCAATTCGTCCACGACCTCAAGCTCCCCCGCCTGAATGCGCTCGACAACGCAGCTTCTCATATGGCCTTCCAGCAGCAGCTTGCCGACGCCGTTCAGCGCGGACTGCACGGCCGCGATCTGGTTCAGGACGTCGTCGCAGTACGTATCCTTCTCGATCAGCCCTTTGATTCCGCGTATTTGGCCCTCGATCCGGTTCAGACGGGAAATGAGGTTCGCCTTCATCCGGTCCGAATGATGGCTTTTCCTCGCGATGTCCGCCGAGCAGCCGGCCGTGTCTTTCTGTTCGTGCACGTCCCCGTGATGCTTGCTCATTGGCCGCGTCACCTCGCCTCTTTACTGTAATATACCCCCTATGGGTATGTCAAGCCTTAATCGCGTTCATAGATCGAACCCGAACGGCTGGCGAAAAACTCGGCATACACCTTTTCGGCGTACGCGTCGGTCATTCCGGCAATGTAATCCGCCGCCAGCCGTTCCCACGGCCAGCGTTCGCGGTGCTGTTCATAGCTTTGCAGCCAATCCGGCGGAATAATCAGCCGTCCGGTCTCGTATTCCTTGAAGCTGTCCCAAAGCCGCCGGATCATCACTTCGCTCCGCTTGTGCAGGCGCTGGACGCGAAAATCCTTGATCAGCGTCACCCATGCCAGCTTTTTCAAAATTTCCATCGTGCGCAGAAGTTCGAGATCCTCCTGCCCTTCGCGCACAAACGTCACGCGTTTCCACCCGGTCGCCGGATCGTCGATGATGCCGACCTGGTTGGCGAATTTGCGCACCCACCGCGCTTTCATCTCCCGGCGCGTGCGGGACGGGTCGCGGCCGACCTCGGCGTAAATTTGTTCCCACTGCAGCCAGTATTGGTTCAGCACCCGCCTGACCATATCGCTTAGATCGACCTGCTCCCAGGACATGTCCGAATTGCCCTGATCTTCGACGATTTCCTGAACGACGTTTTCCACCAGCTTGTCGTCCTCGAACAGATTGCGGTTCATCGGAATTTTGCCGGCGCGGATGCCGTCCTCCAGATCGTGCGTGGAATAGGCGATGTCGTCGCACAAGTCCATCAATTGGGCTTCAAGCGTCGCGACGCTGGGAGGCATTCCCCATAAATCGCGCAAATACCCGATGCCCTCCCACTCGGACTTGTACACCCCTTTGACGCGTCCGGGCTCGTCGATGCAGAACGGATATTTGTTGATTCCAAGCAGCACCGCGGCGGTCAAATCGAGTCCGCTGTCGCTTCCCGCCCGTTTTTCGAGGAACATCAGAATCCGGTAATTTTGCGCATTGCCCTCGTATTTCAGGCCGTGCTCCTTCATCAGAACGTCGTTCAGGATTTCTTCGCCCTTATGGCCGAACGGCGGATGGCCCAGATCGTGCGCGAGCGCGGCGCATTCGACCACCTCGGGGTCCAGCATCAGACCGGGGTGCTCCTTTTTCGCCAAAAACGGAATGCTCTTCCCGAGGCGTCTTGCGACTTCCCGCGCAATTTGCGACACCTCGAGCGAATGGGTCAACCGGGTTCGGTAGTAATCGCCGGAGCCGGCCCCGAACACCTGGGATTTGCCTTGAAGACGTCGAAAGGCGGGGGATTGGATCAATCTCGCGTAGTCTTTCTCGTATTCGTCCCGGTCGTCGCCGGAGTGGATATTCTCCGTGTCGAACAAACGCAGCTTCCGGACGTTCACGTTCGCCACCTCATCTCAAGCTGTTTGTATTATTGTATCTATTTTGACGGATGGTTGTCACGTGTCAGATTAACTTACGGAAAAAATCGGTTTCTGCGGCGGGCATACCGCTTATATGACATGGTTGCGTTTAAAAGACGTAAGCGTCGGCGCTTCCCGACCGGAACGGCGGCTTGGGTCAAATGGCGGCTTGAAGCAAACAAGCCCGCCTGCAACGGGGTGGCTTGCGCGTGAAAAGGGGCTCATGTTGCCGGGGGGGCTCATGCGGCCCTTTGAACGGACCGTGAATCCGCTATGTGACTTTTTCGGCGCAAAATCGGTTCTCTTTCTGACACACGATCCGTTATTTCTGTCCGTTTGTCAAAAATCGCCCCTGGTGGGATGGGATAGCGGAACGTATGTCCCGATTGCCTGGCTTTGGGCTGTTTTGGGAAAAAATAGCGGAACGACGGTCCGGCTAATCCAAACCGTTGCCTCGCGTTCCGCGATAGAGCAGCACAAACCCCGCCTCTAGCCGGGTCGAGGACTAAAGGCGGGGACGATTTGGCGTTTGCGTACGCCGATTCTTTCAGTTGTCCGGCTTCATATGCACGGCCGGCTTCGCTCAGACGTATTTGGTCAAGATGCTCTCGACATGCTCCAAATGAAGCCGCATCGATTCGGCGGCCAAAGCGGAATCGCGGCGGGCGACCGCTTCGTAAATGGCCGAATGCTCGCGGAACAGCCGCTCGGCGACGGAGCGGTTCGCGTACAGCTCGACGCGGCGGACGTCCCGGATCGCCTGCTCCAGCTGGCTGGTGATCGACTCGAAGAGGCGCAGCAGAATCGAATTGTGCGCCGCGCGCGCGAGCGCCAGATGAAACTGGAGATCGGTCCGCTCCCCTTCGAGATCGTCGCCGATCGCCCGCTCCATTTCGCGCACGATGCCCGCCAGATACGCGAGGTCCTCGTCCGTCCGCTTGTCCGCCGCCAGCAGCGCGTTGGAGACTTCGAGCGACTGGCGCGCCTCGATCAGCTCGAGCAGCGTCGTCCGGTTCATCCGCAGGGAATCGAGTTCGGGAAGCCGGACGTCGGCAGCGGGAGGCGCAAGCGTATTGCGAATCACCCGGCAGCCTCCGCCCTGGCGGATCTCGATCAGCCCCATCGCCTTAAGCGCGCTGAGCGCTTCGCGGGTGGTCGAGCGTCCGACGCCGAACCGTTCCGACATCTCCCGGGTGGAAGGCAGCTTGTCTCCGATCTTCAGCTTGCCCTCGAGAATTTGGTTTTTGAGCTGTTCCGTTATTTCTTCGTAGTGGTTGCGCTTCGTGAGCGGAGTGACTTCCACCGGTTGCGATCCTCCCGTTTTGCAGCGTTAGCCTACGATCAGCGCGTAGACGATGCCCGGACCGTGGACGCCGATCGTCAGGTCGTTTTCGATATCGGACGACCGGCTCGGTCCGGATATGAAATGAATGCCGGCGGGCAGATTCTCCCGCCCCGCCCGGTCGAATCCGATCAGCACTTCGCCGAGCCGCGTCCGGATCCGTTCGGCCGGAATGACGATCATGAGCACGGTCGGCAGCAGCGACACCGATCTCCCCTTGTCTTTGGACGACAGCACCGCCACCGTGCCCGTATACGCCGCCGCATAGTCGGCCATGACGATGCCGAAATCGGCTTCCGCCGAACGGGCCTTCCAGTTCGTATCGGGATCGGAATTCCATACCGACACGACCGCGTCCGGCAGCGCCTCCTCCAGCTTCAAATCCGCAAGCTCCCGCTCGTTCTGGCGGATAATGTAACGGGCGCCCATTTCGTTGGCCTTGGCGGCGATAAACGAACGGACATCCTCGTAGCCGGCGAGCCGGGCGACGTGGCCTCCCACGCTGCGCCAGTTGTCCGAAAACCGCTCGATCCGCTCTTCCGGCGTCCATTCGAACGCGTTCCAGAAATCGGGCGCGCCGCGAAACGGATGGGCGGGCGCTTCCGTTACGCGCGGCCGCTTCAGCCTTTGCGCGATTCCGTTCATAAACGCTTCCTGCTTGGCGCGCGATTGCGCCTCCAGCTTCGCAAGCCATTCCCGATCCGTTTCAGCCATGACCGTGTCCTCCTTTTCCTTGCTCGCGCTGCTTGACGATCCGCTCCATCCGGCTGCGCATTTCCGGGCTCATCTCGTTCAACCCTTGACGGATCTCTTCGTCCAAGGCCGCAAAGCGCTGGCGGAACGACGTCTTCGGCAAGCTCGGGGTTACCCGGTACGCGTTCCAGCCCTTGAGCGGTCCGAGCTTCGTGCGGATGCTGCCGCCGCGAACGACCAGCTTCTGGCCGAGCTTGCCCACCCCGAGCGCCGCGCGGTACCGCTTGGCGCTGCGCATGATGGAGGCGAACCCTTTCATGCCGGCGCTTTCGAGCTTGTTGCCGTAGCCGCTTTCCACCTTCCGCCGGCGCAAATAGATGAGCATCTCGTGCAGCGGAATCTTGACCGGACACGCTTCATAGCAGGCGCCGCACAGGCTGGAAGCGTTGGCGATATCGTCCCATTCGGCGACGTTCTTGTTCAGCGCCGGCGTCAGCACCGCGCCGATCGGACCGCTGTACGTTCCGCCGTACGCGTGGCCGCCGATGTGCCGGTATACCGGACAGGCGTTCAGGCATGCGCCGCAGCGGATGCAATTGAGCAACTCCTGGAACTCCGGGTCGCCGAGCTGCAGCGAACGTCCGTTGTCCACGATGATGATGTGCATCTCGTCGGGACCGTCCGCATCGGCTTCGCGGCGCGGCCCGGTAATGCACGACATGTACATCGTCAGCTTCTGGCCGGTCGCGGAGCGCGGCAGCAGCGTCGCCATCACTTCCAGGTCCTGAAACGACGGGATAATCCGCTCCATCCCCATGAGCGTAATTTGCGTCTTGGGCAGCGTCGTGACCATGCGGGCGTTGCCCTCGTTTTCGAACAACACCATCGAGCCCGTCTCGGCGATCGCGAAGTTGCACCCGGTCATGCCGATATCCGCCTCAAGAAAATTCTCCCGCAGCTTCTTGCGCACGAAGCCGGCCAGCACGGTCGTATCCGCCGCCAGCTTCTCCCCCGCGACTTCGGACAGGAGCTCGGCGATCTGATGGCGGTTTTTGTGAATGGCCGGAATGACGATATGCGACGGCGTCTCCCCGGCCAGCTGAATAATATATTCGCCCAGGTCCGTCTCGATCGCTTCCACGCCGATCTCCTCCAGGGCATGGTTCAGATGCAGCTCCTCGGACACCATCGACTTCGACTTGACGACGGTTTTCGCCTGCTTGTGCTTGGCGATTTCAAGCGCGATGCGGACGGCCTCGGCTCCCGTTTCGGCGAAGTGAACATGCACCCCGTTGGCGCGGGCATTGTTCACGAACATATTCAAATAGTAATCCAAATGGGCAATCGTGTGCAAACGGATCTGCCGGCCTCGCTCCCGCCATTCGTCCCAATTGCCGTGTTCGGCCGAAGCGTTCTTTTTCCCGTTGCGCAGACGCTCGGTCGTAAACTTGACCGCTTTGCGCAGAAACTCGTCGTTCAGCGCCAGCTCCGCCCTTGCCTTGACCGTATTCGGTTTCGTCAGCGTTTTGCTCATAACAGGTTCGCTCCTTCCGCGAGCAGTTCGGCCAGGTGCATCACCCGCACCGGCTCGTTGCGGTAGCGGAGATGGCCCGCAATATTCATCAGGCACGCCATGTCGAGACCGACCAGCACCTCGGCTTCCGTTTCCTTCACATGGTCCGCTTTCTCCGCCACCATCGCGCCCGAAATATCCGCCATCTTCACCGCGAACGTGCCGCCGAAGCCGCAGCAGTCCTCGGCGAACGGCAGCGGGACGAACTCCAGCCCCTTCACGTTTTTCATCAGCTCCATCGGCTCGTCCTTGACGCCGAGCAGGCGGCTGCCATGACAGGAGGGATGATAAGTCACCTTATGCGGAAATTCGGCGCCGACGTCCGTCACGCCCAGCACCTGCACGAGAAACTGGGTAAATTCGTACGACTTGCCTTGCAGCCTGCGCGAGCGTTCCAGTTGGACGGGATCGTTTTCGAACAGCTTCGGATAATGATGAATCATGCCGATGCAGGAGCCGGACGGCGCAATCACGAAATCGCTTTCCTCGAACGCGTCGAGGATCGTCCTCGCCGAAGCGCGCGCTTCCTCCCAATAGCCGCTGTTGAACGCCGGCTGCCCGCAGCACGTTTGAATTTCCGGAAAATCGAGCCGGACGCCGTACTTGGCCAGCACCCGAACCATCGCTTCCCCGACCCGCGGAAACAGAGCGTCGCTCAAACAAGTAATGAACATCGAAACCTTCATGCCAGTCGCGCTCCCTTTCGAATGTTATAGTCTTATTATCAGGTTATCAGACAAGTTTGGCAAGATAAAATCGGTAAAAAGGAAAAACAGGCTGCGCGGCGAAGGCATCCGCTTCTCCGCGACAGCCTGTATGACCGTATATCCTCTGCATTTCCAATGAGTGAAACGGGGTTACCGGGTCAACCACCGATGGTCCGGATCGTCGTAGGGCTTTAGCGTTCTGCCCGTCGGTCCGGCCATAAACCACAAGTAATAGACGCGGTATCCGCCGGCCGCCGCGACCGGATGGTACCCTTTGTCGATGGCGAAGCTGTCGCCTTGCCGGACGATGTAGGCGTCATCGATTTCCCCGTCTTTCGTATAATGAAGCTGGACGCCGAATCCTTGCTCCGGATCAACTTGATAGTAGTAAATCTCTTCAAGATCCGGCTCTTCCGGCGCATGTTCGCCGTCGTGCTTGTGCGGAGGGTAGCTCGACCAACTGCCGGGTTCGTTAAACGTCTCGCCGAGCACGATCCGGTGAACCCGTCCGTCTGCGTTGTCCGCTATGATATCGTGCACTTCCCGTTTCCACGTCTCTTTTCCCCGCCGGTGAACGACCACCTCCTCCGGGTAGACGACAAAGGGTTCAAACCGCTTCTCCGCTTTCGCTTTGCAAATTCCGACTTCAAGTTCCGTTTCCGCCTCGATGACAAAAGACGATTGACAGGGCACGTACACGGCGGTCGCTTTCCCTTCGAAAACCGTGCGCCTTCCGCCGAGGCCGTTCCACGTTTTCCCCCCGGTTGACACGGTTGCCTTCCCTTTCAAAAGGACGATGACCGCTTCGCATTGTTCCGTGTCGGCCCGATAAGTCTGTCCCGCTTCCAGCGCCGCCTTGCCGAAAGCCAAATACTTCAGCCCCTGTTCCTCGAACGTGAAGATGTCCCTGTAGCCGTTGAACCGCTCGGCCTTGCTAAACCGCCGCACCGTATTCTCCTCCTTTTTAACGGATCTGCCGAAGCTGCCGTCTTCCAAATTGTTCATGCAAAAAGTTCGCATTTTCGCGGGCAACCGACACAATTTCGCTCAACGGATAGCCGTCCGAGCCGATGATTTCCACATCGACGGGCCCGGAATACCCTCCTTGCACGAGCATATCGCACAGGGCCGCAAGGTTGATTTTGCCCCGGCCGCAAGTCTGGTCGTAAATCGTTCCGCCGTGGTTGCGATCGTTGCAGTCCCGAATGTGCACGTGCTTGACCCGGTGCAAAACTTGCGGAAGCACTTCCACCGGATCTTCGCCCGCCCGGTAAAAATGGCTGGGATCGAAATCGACGCCGAACCCGTCGGAGCCGATTTCCCGCATGGCGCGCAGCAGCGTTTGCGAATTGTAGATCGCATGTCCGGCATGGGCTTTGACGCATAACACAAGGCCGTATTCGGCCGCCTTCTCGGACCAGATATGCAACTGCTCGATCGAACGCTTCACGTCGTCTTCCACGCCCGTCTGTCCGCCGGGACCAACGTTGACAACGGGGATTCCGGCTTCTGCGCACGCTTCATAAGCGGGCAGCAGATATTCCCCGGACAAATGGGCAACTTCCATGGCCAGAATCGACAGGCCGCGATCGGAAACGATTCGCCTAAGTTCCGGGAGTTGTTCTCTCCAGCGGAACAAGTCGAGGTGCTCGCGATTGTTTTTGATCGCGTTGAGAGACAATCCGTCATAGCCCGCTTCCGAAATGTGCCGGACTGCGGCAGCAAAATCATAGGATTTAAACAACAGGGAATTGACGCCCAGTTTGATCATCCAACAAAACCTCCCCCCGCATAACTGCGTTATTCCGCATGAAATCTCTCCCCGGACCAGAGGGGCAGCATCAAGACGCGGTCCAATTGGCAATTCGGGCAATAAAAGACGGGGAGCGAAGCGTGAATCCACGTTGACCAATGCAGCAGATTCAAGTATTTTCGGGAACGGGCGCACGCCTCATAGGCGACGTTCGTCTGCTTGCACAACGGGCATCGCACCTTCGCTCCGCGCTCGAAATCGATATACAGATTCCATTGCTGCCGCCCCTCGTCCAGTTGAAGTCCGGTCAACCTCCAAGGCTTGCCGAGATTGAGCGATGTGCGGAATACGTCAAGCAAAGCTTCCTCGCACAAGCTGTTCGCCTCCGGTCTTTTTCTTCTGAATGGCCGCTTTCGCCGCTTCTGCGATCGCTTCGGGCGTCAAACCGTATTTGGCCAGCAAAGCCATCGGTTCGCCGGATTCGCCAAACGTATCCATCGTTCCCACCCGGACCAAGGGAACGGGTTCGTGCTCGGCCAGCACTTCCGCGACCGCGCCGCCCAGGCCTCCGAGCACCGAATGCTCCTCCGCCGTGACGATACAGCCGGTTTTGCGCGCTTCGCTCAAAATCGCTTCCCGATCGATCGGCTTGATCGTATGCATGTCGATGACCGACGCGGAGATGCCTTCTCTCTGCAATCGCTCGCTTGCTTCCCATGCCATGCCGACCATTATTCCGCATGCGATCAACGACACGTCCGTACCGGAGCGCAAAGTTCGCGCTTTGCCGATGACAAACGGCTGTTCGGCGCGGTCTGTTACAGCAGGAAACGGCAGGCGGCCGAGGCGCAAGTAAACAGGACCTTGAAGCTCGGCCGCCGCAAACGTGGCCAGTCTCGTTTCGTCCGCGTCGGCGGGAACGACAACCGTCATCCCCGGCATAAGACGCATGGCCGCAATATCTTCCAGCCCCTGGTGCGTGGCGCCGTCTTCTCCGGGCGTAATGCCGCCGTGGCTGACGGCAATTTTGACGTTCGCCTCGTTGTAGCACACCGCCATCCGGATTTGTTCGTTCGCCCGGTTTGCCGCGAATACGGCAAAAGTGGTCGCGAACGGGATCCATCCGGTCATGGCCAGCCCGGCGGCGGTGCCGATCATGTCCTGCTCGGCGATGCCGATTTGAAAAAAACGTTCCGGGTACTGTTCGGCAAACCAATGAACCCGAATCGCTTCCGCCAAATCGGCGGTCAACGCCACGACCTTCTCGTTTTGTTCCGCCAATTCCAACAGCGCTTTGCCAAAAGCGTCGCGTCCGCTTACAGCCGTCATCTTATTCCTCTCCCTCGAGTTTCTTATAGTCTAGCTATCCATTCAGACCGCCAGGTCGGCGAAGGCCTCGCTCGGTCCGACCGCTTCCAGCGCTTGCTTGGCTTCGTCGGCCGACGGGACCTTGCCGTGCCAGATCGCCTGATTTTCCATGAAGGGCACGCCTTTGGCCATGACGGTCCGGGCGATGATTACGTGCGGCTTGTCGATGTTGCCGGATCTGGACCGGTCGATCGCCTCGCGAATCTGATCGATGCTATGGCCGTCGATGTCCAGCACATGCCAGCCGAACGCAGCGAATTTATCCGCGACCGGGTCCAGATTTTTCACGTCCTGCACCTTGCCGTCGATTTGCAGCTCGTTCCAGTTGACGATCAGCACAAGACGGTTCAACCGATAATGAGCCGCGGTCATCGCCGCTTCCCAGAATTGTCCTTCTTGCATCTCCCCGTCGCCGACAAGGCAAAAAACGTTGGCGTCGATCTTCTTCAGCCGCAAGCCCAAGGCGACGCCGTTCGCGATGGACAAGCCTTGTCCGAGCGGTCCGGAAGCCGTTTCGATACCGGGAAGGCGGTCGTGGCGGGAAGGATGCCCTTGCAGGCGGGAGTTGATTTTACGAAACGTCAACAGCTCTTCCGCCGGAAAATAACCGGCGCGCGCCAATGCCGAATACAGCGCCGCGCAGACATGGCCGTTGCTGAGCAGAAAACGGTCGCGCTCCTCCCACTCCGGACGGTCCGGCCTATGCTTCATTTTCTCGAAATAAAGCACCGCCATCATTTCCGCGATTCCCAGTGCGCCGCCAATATGTCCGGATTTGCTGGAAGCGATCATCTGAATGACATCCCGGCGGATTCGGCGGGCGATTTGCGACAACGCATACATGGTCAAGTCCTCCCAGATTGTTCTTAGTATCTTGTTGTGCCGCTTCAGCTCTTTACGGCTCCGGATGTAAGTCCGCTGATCAGCCGCCGCTGAATGATCATGAAAAAGACGAGAATCGGAACGGCGGCCGTGACGCCTCCTCCGGTGAGCAAATCCCAACGCATGACGTAGTCGCCGATAAACGTTTTTAACCCGACCGGTACGGTATGGGTCTCGGCGCTGGAGGCAAACGTGACCGCAAACAAAAACTCGTTCCACGAATAAATCACGATATAAGCCGCCGCGGCTACAATGCCGGGTACGATAACCGGCAGCAGCACGTGCCAAATCATGCGGATTTCATTGCACCCGTCGATTTTGGCCGCTTCGTCCACTTCCTTGGGAATGTTGTCGAAAAAGCCTTTGATCAGCCAGATGGTGAACGGCGTAACGAAAGCCGTATAAACGATGACCAGTCCGAACAGATTTTGAATCAGCCCCGTGCTTTTCATGATCGGGAAAAGCGCCAGCACGAGCAGAATGGTGGGGAAAAACTGCGACGAAATAAGCAGCGACAAAATGACCGGCTTTCCGCGATAATGATGCCTCGACAAGGTAAACCCTGCGGGAACGGCCAGAAGCAAGGTCAACACCGTCGTGCACGCCGCCACGATCATGCTGTTTTTCATAAACCTCAGAAAAGGAGTGGAGCCGATCAAATCCCTGTAGGCGTCGAGCGACCATTTCGTCGGCAAGTACCGGACGGGCATCGCGAACAAATCGGAAGACGTCTTAAAGGAGGTCAGAAGCATCCAAATGTACGGCCCCAGCGCGAAGATCAGCCATCCGGTCAACAAAAGCCAAAGGACGACTCTGTTTAAGGGAACGCGTTTATTTGCCATTGTCCAACGCCCCTTTGTTCGACATTAGCCGCAAGTAAAGGACGACGACGATCAGCAACAGCAACGCCTGAATGCCGGCCATAGCCGTCGCTTCTCCATATTTCAAATCCGTGTAAGCCCTGTAGTAGGAAGCCAAAGGAATCGTCAGCGTCGAATAGGCCGGCCCCCCTTGCGTGACGACCATCATCAAATCCATATAGCTGGCCGTCCAGACGATCCTTAGTATCGTTGTAATCATGAGCGTCGGCAGCATAAGCGGAAACACGACTTTCCAGAACGCTTTCCAAGCCCCCGCTCCGTCCAGTTTCGCCGCTTCGAGCAAATCGCCCGGAATCGTCTGCATGGCCGCCAGCAGCATGACCGCAAAGTAAGGAATGCCTTGCCAGACGTCGATTAGCATCAGGGAAGCCATGGCGGTTCCCGTTTGCGAGATCCAGGGGATGGGATGGACGATCAGTCCGATTCGCATCAGGATGTCGTTCAATAAACCGTAGTTGCCGTCCAAAATCCACATCCACATCATGGCCGCCAAAACGCTGGGGGTTGCCCAGGGGATCAGCGTCAAACCCCGGATCACCCCGCGTCCCCTGAAATTTTGATTGAGCAGAACCGCTCCGAGCAATCCGAAAACAACTTGAAAAAAAACGCAGCCTACAACCCAAATAGCCGTATTTGACATTGCTTTCAAAAACGTACTGTCGCTTAAAACGCCGACGTAGTTCTTCAAGCCGACAAACGTTTTGCCGCTGTTTAACGGATTATACGCGTACAAGCTAAGGATCAAGGCCCGCACGATGGGATATCCGATGACCCCTACAATCAAAAGAGCAGCGGGAAGCAAGTACAAATATTTCGAAAGCCCGGTTCGCTTTCGCTTTTTTTCCCCTGCTTTGACATGGACGGTCAAAGGTTCGTTCACGCCGCTTGTCCTCCGTCCGACGATAGAATGATTGGCTTGTCTGTTCATCCGCTATTTACTCCAACAACGTTTTGGCGATTTGGTCCAACATCTCTTTGCTTGTGATTTTTCCGAACAAGGCGAGATCGTTGTTGTCCTTCCACGTATGGCCGGCGATCGTTCCGACGCCTTTGAACGGAGGCCAGACATGCGCAAATTTCAAGGATTCGATCGAAATTTTCCAGCCGTCGTTTTTGGAAGTGTATTCCGGTTTTGATGTAAGCGTATTCAATACGGGCAATTGGCCGTTCGTCGACTGCGACAACATATCCGTTGCTTCCGGACTCGACAACCAGGACAGGAATTCCCAGGCCGCTTCCTTATTTTTGCTGGATTGAAACATTACGTTGCCGGTCATCGTTCCCATCGTCGCCGGATGGGAAGGATCGGCCTGCGGCATTGGCACAACGCCGAGTTTGTCGCCCAACGCTTTGTGCAACGTTTCATAACTGCCGACATGGTGAGCCATCATGGCCGTCGTTCCCGCCTGAAAACCCGCCGTCAACTGCGCAAATCCGTCGGATACGGCCGTCGGCGGCGTTACTTTGTGCTTCTTGAACAAATCGATATACCATTGATTGACTTCAACGGCCTTTGCGTTATTGATGACAACGCTTCCATTTTCGTCAACCATTCGGGCTCCTCCCGCCAGCATGAACGCGTACCATTGATCCTGGCCGCCGCTGCCGCCGCGGTAAGCGAAACCGTATTGCTGTTTGGAAGGATCGGTCAGCGTTTTCGCCGCATGCAGAAATTCGTCGAAAGTCGTCGGAGGTTTGAGGTTGGCTTGCTCGAACAAGTCTTTTCGATAGTACAAGTAGAAGGTGATAAATTGATGAGGCATCATGTAAATCGGGGAATTCGGATCGGCGGTCCGGCCGGTATTCCAGAAGACGTCGTCGATATCGTTTTTGTACTCCCATTTCGAAGCGTAATCGTCCAGTTTTTCAAGCAGATGGCTTTCCGCGAACTGGCCGATCCACCAGTCTTTGAACCGGGCGACATCCGGCGGATCATTCGTGGAAACGGAGTTAATCAGCATCTGCTGATAGTCGCTGAACGGAATCATGCGGCCGACCACTTCAATATCGGCATGCGATTCGTTAAACTTCTGAATCAACTGTTCCATCGTGTTGTTTGACGCATCGTCCAGCCAGTACCAGTAGTTGACGACCGTTTTTTTCGCGTTTTCGCTCGGCCCTGCGGATGACCCCTCTTCGGTTGCCGTGCTGCATGCTGCCAACAAGGAAGCGACCGTCAGCAGCGATAATAGTGTCTTGCTCTTTCCGATGAAGCGTTTGGCGATGGTTTTGGCTTGCATTCGCATGATCCTCCTTGATTGTGATCGCCTTGCTTTACCCGAAACTTGCCAGAACACCCTTGCCGGAACACCGTGATTTAACCGTCGGCATCACCCCTTTCAATCGTTTGCGGTCAGGCCAGAGACATCGAAATGCGGAAGCGGGCATCCTCGAATTGTTGCTTCATCAAGTTAGCGGCCTGCTCCGCATTCTTTCTTACAATCGCTTCCAGCAATTGCCGGTGCACTTCGGCAATTTGGCGCAGATCCTGATGGTTCCGCGTGGCGTTCGATTCCTCATACAAATCCCAAAACGCTTTCAACAGCTGCTCAAGCAAAATATTGTCGGTTCCGGAAAACAGCAGCCGGTGAAATTCTTTGTCCTCATGCACGAAATCTTCACTTTGCTCCGATTTTCTAAGCATATCGTCAACCAGCTGCTTGAGCTTCTGGATCGTGTGAAGTTCCAGACGGTCTATGGCTCTCGGCAAAAATCCAAGCTCCAGCACCGCCCGGATCTCCAACAGTTCCAGCAGCAGTTCCGGCTTGGAGCGGATGAGGATTTTCCACCCGTCCGTAATCTGGCCGCTTACGTCGGGCATTTGAACGTACCGTCCGCTGCCCTTCTGAGCGATGACGATGCCGTTCGCCTCGAATACGCTTAGCGCTTCCCGGATCATCGTTCGGCTGACCTGGAACTCTTCGGCCATTTGCTTTTCGGTCGGAAGCTTTTCCCCTGACTGCAAGCTTCCCACAATTTTCTCCAGGATGCGTTCTTCCAGACTGCGCTCATTTTTGTCAGACATAACCAACGATTTCTCCTTATATATCAGACTTATTAACCGATTTCTTTGTTATATGTATTACTTTTTCGAGTTAATAATATGATTTGTATGACTAATTGTCAATAATTTGTTTTTTCTTGAGCGTTTTTCCCGGCCAACGCAAAGAAGCCGGCCCCCCGCATACGACGGAGAGCCGGCCGATCGGCCGATATTTCCGCTTAACAGATCCGTTCAGGACGTCCTACGCTCGGCCGAGGCGGCCATGAACGCGTCCGGACTGAAGCCGGTATGCTGCTTGAACAGCTTGACGAACAAGGCCGTATCGGCGTAGCCGACGCTTCTCGCCACTTCGCCGACGCTCCAGCCGCTGGTCGCCAGCAGCTCCTCCGCCCGCTTCATCCTTCGTTGAACGAGAAAATCGGTCGGCCTTACGCCGGCATACTGCAAAAACAGCCTGGAAAAATCTCTCGCCCTCATCCCGTGCAGATTGGCCAGTTCGCTTAACGTCAACGGCTCGCGGTACCGGTCGTGGATAAATTGAATCGCCTGCTCCATAATGCTTTTGTTTTCCCGGTTCGTCTTCATGCGGAGCCCGTCAAACATTTCGTACAAAATGCTGTAGAACAGCTCCTTGGCGCGAAACGCCGAGAAAGGTCCGGGCGTGCCGGAGACGTGGTGCAGTTTGCGCAGCAGGTCGACAAGCCGGGAGCTAACGCCGGTATCGATCCGGATCAGCGTATCCGGCGAAGCCGGGGGCATTCTCCTTTTGTCGCGGTACGTATAGTAAACCAGGCAATATTCGTAATCCATCGGACCTGTGCGAATGTCCAGGCTCTTCTCCTGCGATGCGTGCAAAACCGTCTCGGGATGCAGGTTAAATACGGCATCTCCCGAGAACAGCTCGGCATGCCCCCTTAGCGTAAACACGAAAAAAGATCCGCAGCCGGGCCGGGAACGGAGCACGTTTCCCCGGCTTTCCGCCTGCAATACGTGCTTGTATACGCCTTCGATCTCGACCGAAGCGCGGGTAAACCGTTGGGCCAGCTCGTTCAACGGGTTTAGGTCGCTCGACATGCGAATTCACCTCTTCAACCGGAATCTCATCCGACATCTCAACAATATAATAATGATAATCATTATCACTTGTCAATGCGGGAAAAACGTGCCCTTTGCCGCGCCGGCGTTTTTGTTTCCGAGAGCGCCGCTGCGAAGAAGAAGGTTTCTCATCCATTTTCATGCCGACCGTTTTACCTGAGTTAACAAATTTCCGTTATAATGGGGTAGGCTGTTCTTTTGTCCGTTCTTTTAGGAGGCGATGCAAACATGAACAAAATAGCGGTATATTGCGGATCGAGCGCAGGAGCGTCGGACGTTTACGGCGAGGGCGCCAGGGCTTTGGGACGCGAACTGGCAAGGCGCGGGATCACGCTTGTCTACGGAGGCGCGAACGTCGGCTTGATGGGAGACGTCGCCAACGCCGTCTTGGAAGCGGGAGGGCGGGTCGTCGGCGTTCTGCCGGACTTTTTGAAAAACCGGGAAATCGCTCATCCCGCCTTATCCGAACTGATTATCGTCCATTCGATGCACGAACGCAAAGCGAAAATGGCCGAGCTTGCGGACGGCTTTATCGTCTTGCCGGGCGGGGCGGGAACGCTCGACGAATTTTTTGAAATCTTCACCTGGCTGCAGCTCGGTCTCCATCATAAACCTTGCGGATTGCTGAATATCAACCGTTATTACGATCCGCTGGCCGCCCTGCTCGATCATATGGCCAAAGAACGGTTCATGCAGGAAAAGTACCGCTCGGCCGTGCTGATCGACGAGGATCCGAAGGAACTGCTGAACCGGTTTTTGACCTACGAACCCCCGGGCGTCAAAACCTACGACGTCAAGGAGCGCGCATAAGCGGATCGCACTTATTCGGTCCGTTCGTCCGTATTTCCGCGCTAGGCAACTCAAACGCAGTCCCTTCGCCAAAAGCGCGCTGCCATGCCGATAAACGGCGCTTGCAGATCGGACGCTTAAGCAAGCTCTACAAAAAGCGGCGTTCCCGCCTTCTTCGAGGAGGGAACGCCGCTTTTTTGTAACGTCCAGGCGGTCTTATACCGTCTTCACGGGGATGCCGCGCTCCGCAAGCCGTTGGTGCATGTCTTTCGGAATGCGGCGGTCGGTCACGATCGAATCGATGTCGTCGAGCTCCGCGACGTGCGCAAACGCCTGGACGCCGAATTTGCTGGAGTCCGCCAGCAGAATGACTTCGTCGGCCATGCCGATCATCTTCTGTTTCACTCTCGCCTGCAGTTCGTTCGATTCGCTGATGCCGCGCTCCAGATGGACGCCCTTGCACGAGAGGAACACTTTGCCCACGTGATAGGCGTCAAGCGAACGTTCGGCCAGAGGGCCGACATAGGACAGCGAGCCTTGCGACAGCAGGCCGCCGGTGGAAATGACGTCGATCTTCTCCTTGGAGGCAAGCTCCAGGGCGACTTTGATGGAATTGGTCAACACCGTAAGCGGAATGTCCGGAAGCCGCGAAGCCATGTACCAGGCCGTGGAGCTGGCGTCGAGCAAAATCCGGTCCTTCGGCCGGATCATCTCGATCGCCGCTTCGGCGATGCGCTTCTTTTCCTCCGCGTTCAAGATTTCCCGTTCCGTGTACGGAGTCTCCGGCTGCTGCTGCTGATCCTTGACGCTGACCGCTCCGCCATGGGTTCGGCGCAGACGACCCGCCATTTCCAGGCGGTCCAGATCCCGCCGGATCGTCTCCTCCGTCACCTGGCACAGCTCGCTCAGCTCGGCAACCCTAATGCTCCCTCTCTCGTTTACCAGCTGAACAATGTATTCGTAGCGTTCCGCGACCAGCATAGCCAACCTCTTTTCACCCCGTCGTTGATTGCGAAAGTCCTGTCACGTGCAAAAAAATTCCGTACGCGTCCTGCCACATCTCCCGCCCTTGCGGCTCGTACGCCGTTATCGGGAACGAATCGCGAACGACTTTGCGGGCTTCCCATATATCCGAGAACTGCCCCTGCGCAATCCATTGGACAGCCAAGTTGCCGATGGCGCTCCCTTCGGCGGGTCCGGCCCATACGGGCTTGCCGATGGCGTCCGCCGTCCACTGGCAAAGCAGCGTGTTCTGAATGCCGCCGCCCACCATGTGCAGGCTTTCAAACCGCTGGCCGCTGAGGCGTTCGGTCATCTCGAGGACGTACCGGTACTTCAGCGCCAGGCTTTCCAAAATGCAGCGGACGAATGCGCCCGCATCCTGCGGCGGCTTTTGGCCGGTCTTTTCGCAATAGTCGCGAATCCGTCCCGGCATGTCCCCCGGATGGAGGAAGGCGTCGTCGTCCGGATCGATGAACGCCGCGAACGCGGGCGCTTCTCCGGCCAGCCGCACGAGCTCGGGAAACGTGTACGACCGCCCCGCCCGTTCCCATTCCCGGCGCGTCTCGTTCAAAATCCACAGGCCCATGATGTTTTTGAGCAGCCTGTATGTGCCATAGACGCCGCCTTCGTTCGTGAAATTCAGCTCGCGGGATAAATCGTTGATCACCGGCTTGTCGACTTCCGTTCCCATCAGCGACCATGTGCCGCAGCTCAAATAAGCGAACGGCTTGCGAAGCGCCGGAACGGCCGCGACGGCCGAACCGGTATCGTGCTCGGCGACCGCATAGACCGGCACCGGATCGACGCCGAGTTCCTCGCACAGCGACGGAAGCAGCGATCCGACGCGCGTGCCCGGTTGGACGATCTGCCCGAACCACGCTTCCGGAAGGCCGAGCCGCGCGATCAGTTCCCGGTCCCAATCGCCCTTGTGCGGATTGTAGAGCTGAGTCGTCGTCGCGTTGGAAAACTCGTTGAAGGTCTCGCCGGTCAGGAAATACCGCAGCAAATCCGGTATCATCAAAAACCGCTTCGCTTCGCGCAAAATCGGGTTGTCCGCCCGCTTCAGCGCATACAGCTGAAAAATCGAATTGAACGTCAGAAACTGAATGCCGGTTCGGCCGAACAGGTCTTCGGGCGGAATTTCCCGGAACAGCCGCTCCATCATGCCGTCGGTGTGACGGTCCCGGTAATGGTACGGATTGCCCAGAAGCTCCCCGTTCGAGCCGATGAAGCCGAAGTCGACCGCCCAGGTGTCGATGCCCAGGCTTTGCAGATCGGCTCCCCGGTTTTTGGCTTTCAGCAACGCCTGCTTCATTTCATGGTACAACCGGAGAATGTCCCAATGCAAGCGGCCGCCCACCTGAACGGGGTCGTTCGGGAACCGGTGCAGCTCTTCCGTGACGATCCGCCGGTCCGTCAACCGGCCGAGCAGCGCCCTGCCGCTGCTCGCGCCGAGATCATACGCAAGTATGCTCGTCAACAGGCATCATCCTTGTTCTCAATGGTAACGTTTAACGCTTGAGCAAAACGTTCCGCTCGTAAGCCTTCACTTCGGCCAGCCACTCTTCGCGAACCGGCACGCCGGACTTTTCGCAATAGTAATCCCACACCGCTCCGAACGGATAAAACTTGAACTCCTCCGTCAGCGCAAGGCGCGTCGTGTAATCGCCTTCGAGCTCGGCCTTCTTCAGCGCTTCGACCGGCTCCAGCAGCGCGCGAAGCAGCGCCTTGATCGTATTGCGGGTGCCGATGACCCAGGCGGCTACGCGGTTGATGCTGGCGTCGAAAAAGTCCAGGCCGATGTGCGTCTTGCCCAGCAGATTGCCGCGGACAAGCTCTCTGGCGATATCCAGCAGCTCGTCGTCCAGCGTCACGACGTGGTCGCTGTCCCAGCGCACCGGACGGCTGACGTGAAGCAGAATGCCTTCGGCAAACAGGGACAGCGCCGACAGCTTGTTCGAGATCACTTCGGTCGGATGGAAGTGGCCGGCATCGAGGCAGATCAGCTTGTTGTTCTTCAAGGCGTACCCCATATAAAATTCATGCGAGCCGACGGTGTACGCTTCCGCGCCGATTCCGAACAGCTTGCTTTCCACCGCGTCCAGGTTGTAAGCCGGGTTGATCGGCTCCGCGAACACTTCGTCCAGCGCGTCCTTCAACCGCTGCCTCGGTGCGAGACGATCCGCCGGCGTATCCTTGTAGCCGTCCGGAATCCAGACGTTCGTGACGCAGGTTTGGCCGAGCTGCTCGCCGAAATAGGCGCCGATCCTGCGCGACGCCTTGCAGTGGTCGATCCAGAACTTGCGGATGTTCGGGTCGGGATGGCTGAGCGTGAAGCCGTCTTTGGAATATTCGTGCGAGAAGCAGGTCGGGTTGAAATCCAGTCCCAGCCCTTGTTCTTTTGCCCAGCTCACCCATTTTTCGTAATGCTTCGGCTCGATCCGGTCCAATTCGACCTTTTCGTCCGTATCCGCGTAAATCGCATGAAGATTGACCTTATGCTTGCCGGGAATGAGAGAGAACGCTTTCTCCAAATCGGCGCGAAGCTCCTCCGGCGTGCGGGCGGCTCCCGGATAGTTGCCGGTGACGGAAATGCCGCCGGTCAGTTCCTGATCGCGGTTCAGAAATCCGCGTACGTCGTCGCCCTGCCAGCAGTGCACCGAGATTTTGATGTTCGCCAGCGTCTCCAGCGCCCGGTCGACGTCGACCCCGTGTTTCGCGTACAGCTGCTTCGCTTCTTCATAGCTTTTTTCGATATTTGAAGACATAGACAAACTCCTTCCGGACCAGTCCTTAGAATCGGATTCCTTTATTTTACCGGATACGCGACGACGGACATCAGCGCGTTCTCCGCCTGCGTCGCGTCCAGACGGCTGTATTGGACGATGACCGGGATATCGCTGCGCACCTCGATGGCGTACGGAACGCCGACCGGGATCGACGCTCCGTTTTTGGCCAGGGATGAGGTGCGGATATGCTTGGTGCGCCTTGGCGGAACGACGACGGGAATATCCTCGATCGGGTCCCGGTCCTCGAAATAAATCGTGAAGAGGAGGAGCGCTTCTTCCGAGGACACGTTCAGCACGCATACGGATTCGTGGCTTTCGAGCGATCCCGAGCTTGCCGGCGGAATGTAGCCGTCGGGAATAATCCAGTGCTTTTCGCCTTTCGCTTGCGGCATGTCCGCTTGACCTCCCTTAATCGAATATCGGTATGATTGCGCGACGGATTACCGGGTGAAGGCCGCCGGCACGCCGCCGTCGATCGTCAGCATGCATCCGGTCGTTTTGGCGGACCTGGAGGAAGCGAAGAACGCCACGCCTTCCGCGATATCCTTCGGATAGATGTTGACGAGCAGCGTCGTGCGCTTGCGGTAGTATTCTTCCAGTTGGTCCGGCTCGATGCCGTAAGCGGCGGCGCGTTCGTTGCGCCAGCTGCTGTTCCAGATCGCGGAGCCCTGCAGGATGGCGTCGGGCAAAATCGTGTTGACGCGGATGCCGAATTCGCCTCCTTCGGCTGCGATGCAGCGGGCCAGATGCGCTTCCAGCGCCTTGGCGGAGCTGTAGGCCGTTGCGTTTTTGCCCGCGTAAACGGAGTTCTTGGAGCCGATGAACACCATGTTGCCGCCGATTCCCTGCGCCTTCATCAGCTTGAACGCTTCGCGGGCGACGAGGAAGTAGCCGGTGCCGAGCACGTTCATGTTCAGGTTCCATTCCTTCAGCGACGTCTCGTCGAACGGGCTGGAGGTGGCCAGTCCCGCGTTGTTGACGAGGATGTCCACGCCGCCGTAGGTCAGCGCCGTTTCGGCATAGGCCGCCTGAACCGCTTCTTCGCTGGTGACGTCCATTTGAATGGCAATGGCGCGGTTCTCGCCGTACTTGGCGTTGATTTCGGCCGCCACTTTCTGCGCGCCTTCGAGGTTCAGGTCGGCAAGCACGACATGCGCGCCTTCGGAAACGAGACGGCGGGCCGTTTCGCTGCCGATGCCGCCGGCGCCGCCCGTAATGAACGCGACCTGGCGGGAGAATTCGGCTTCCGGCGGAGCGAGCGTCAGCTTGTAAAGTTCAAGCGGCCAGTACTCGACGTTGTACGATTCGTTCTCGCTGAGGGAAACGAAGTTGCCGAGCGCCGTGGCGCCGCGCATTACCGCGATCGCGCGATGGTAAAGCGCGCCGCTGACCTTCGACATCGCCCAGCTTTTGCCGGTGTTGATCATGCCGACGCCCGGGATCAGAATGACGCGGGGCGCGGCTTCGAACATGACGTCGCCTTCGTTTTTGTTGCGCTCGAAGTAGGCTTTGTACTGCTCTTTGTATGCCGCGATGCTTTCTTTCAGAATTTGTTTCAGGCCTTCGACGTCGTCCGCATTAGGCGTCCAATCGACGAACAGCGGCACGACTTTCGTATGCACGAGATGGTCCGGGCAAGCCGCGCCGACCTGGGAAAGCTGCGGGGAATCCTTGCCGCCGACAAACGCGAGCACGTCCTCTTCGTCGTCGAACGTCAAAATCATTTTCTTCTCGTCGCTGACCGCGCCGCGTACCGTCGGCATAATTTCCGCCGCGATCTTGCGGCGGACGTCGGCGGGAAGAGGCGCGTGCTTCACGCCGCCGAACAGCTTGTCTTTGTTCACGCGGGCTTCGATGTACGCTTCCGCTTCGTTGATGATCTTGATGGTCTGTTTATACGCTTCTTCGGACGTTTCGCCCCAGGTGACAAGCCCGTGTTTCTCCATCAGCACAAGCTCCGCTTTCGGGTTGGCCAGCACGCCTTCCGCGATCATCTTGGACAGCTTGAAGCCGGGGCGCACGTAAGGAACCCAGACAAATCGGTCGCCGAAAATGTCCTTCGCGATCTCCTTGCCGTTATCGGCGCAGCAGATGCTGATAATCGCGTCCGGGTGCGTGTGGTCGACGTGCTTGAACGGCAGAAACGCATGCAGCAGCGTTTCGATCGAAGCGCGCGGATGCTTGGCATCGA
The DNA here is from genome assembly GCF_000378425.1 of Cohnella laeviribosi DSM 21336. Taxonomy (GTDB): domain Bacteria; phylum Bacillota; class Bacilli; order Paenibacillales; family Paenibacillaceae; genus Cohnella; species Cohnella laeviribosi. The sequence goes on from NZ_KB899809.1 coordinate 224,658, forward strand.
TCATGCAGTGCGCAAGATAAGCCACCATCTCTTCGTCGCTCATGTCGTCGCGCTCGAACAGCGGGCGAATGTCGTCCATCCTCAGCCCCGTGAAGTTGCCCGCTTTCATCGTCGCGAGATCGGAGCCGCTGCCCTTGACGAACATGACTTCGACATCGCGCCCGCGGAAGTCCTTCACGACCGTCTTGGCCGACGTGTTGCCGCCGCCCCAGTTGCAGACGCGCCGGTCCGCCCCGATCAGGTTCGAGCGATAAACGAGCTGGTCCAACGCGCTTTGAAGCTCAGCCGCTTTAGAAGAGTCCCACAAGCTTTGTACCATGTTGAGAAAACCTCCGAATGATGGTTTTGTTTTTGTTTGTTTTGATTATATCATCTTTATTTGTTTTTGAATACGAGATTTCAAACAAAAACAAAAATTCATCAACCGCTTACAACCCAAAACATCCAACACGCTAAAGGCCTTCCACGATTCGTTTCGCGCGTTTTTGCGCTTCGCGCAGCAATTCCTCCTCGTCGATCGTCAGCAGCCGCCGTTGCCGCATCAGCACCTTGCCGTTGACGATGACGGTGTCCACATCGGCGCCGGTCGCGCTGTAAGCGAGCAGCGATTCCACCTGATGCACCGGCTGCAGGTGCGGCTTGCGCAGATCGATCAGGATCAGGTCCGCTTTTTTGCCGATTTCAAGCGTTCCCACCCGATCGTCCAGGTTCAGCAGCCTGGCGCTCTCGACCGTCGCCATGCGGAGCGCCTGCCGGGCCGGGAGCTTGGTCGGATCGCCGTAATCCAGCTTTTGAAGCCAGGAGGCCGCTTTGATTTGCTCGAACATGTCCACGCTCGCCGCGCTTCCCGCTCCGTCCGTGCCCAGCCCGACGGTTACGCCCTGCCCGGTCAAGGCGCATACCGGCGCGATGCCGCAGCCGAGCTTCAGGTTGCTGACCGGGTTGTGGGCCACGCCGCCCCGCATGCCGCGCAAGAGCCGCACATCCTTCATGTTCAGATGCACGCCGTGCGCCAGCAGAACATGCGCCCGGTCGAACATGCCGGTGTCGACCAGGTATTCCGTCGGCGTCCGGTTGTAGCGTTCGCGGATTCGCACGACCTCTTCGACCGTTTCGGCCAGATGAATATGGATCGGAATGTTTCGCGCTTCCGCCAGTGCGATCACTTCCGCCAGCGGTTCCGGCGGGCACAGATACGGAGAGTGCGGCCCCAGCATCGTGGTGATTCTGCCTTCCGCTTTTCCCGTCCAGCGTTCGATGAGATCAAGCGCTTCCTTCATCCGCCTGCCCCCGTCGTCCTCGACGAACACCAGTCCTCTCGAAAGCGATGCGCGCATCCCCGTCTCCTGCACCGCCAGCGCGATTTCGTTCATATGGATGTACATGTCGGCGAAGGCGGTCGTGCCCGACTTGATCATCTCGGCCATCCCGAGCTTGGCCCCGATGTAAATGTCCTCGGGCGTCATTCTGGCTTCGGCGGGCAGCATTTTGGTCTTCAGCCATTCCATCAGCCGCAGGTCGTCCGAAAAGCCCCGCAGCAGGCTCATCGGCGTATGCTGGTGGGCGTTGATCAGCCCGGGCATCGCTGCCATTCCCTCGCCCCGGATGACCTCGTCGGCCGGTTCATCGATTGCGCTTCCGATTCTAGCCAAGGTATCCCCCTCGATCAGGATGTCTCCGACAAACGGCTCCTCCTCCCTCATCGTGACGATCGTCGCCTGCTTGATCAGCGTTCGCATCTTTTTTCACCCTCCGTCTTAAATGGTCAACGCCTTTTCAGCATGCGCCCTGCCTTTGCGTGAAGGTCAAGACGCCGCTAAAAAGGCGCTTTACTTTTCCGTTGCGTGAAGGTTTACAATGGACGATGTAGAAGAAGAAAAAAGAGGTGGGCCCGGGTGAGAATAAAGGAAGCGGCGGAAAAGCTGAACCTATCGGCAAGGGCAATCCGCTTTTACGAGGAAAAAGGGCTGATCGCGCCGGCCAAGGACCGGAACAACCGGTACCGCGAATTCGGCGAGCAGGATATCTGGCGGCTGCAAACGATCGTGGCGCTGCGCGAATCCGGCATGAGCGTGGAGGCTATCAAAGAAGTGCTGGAAGATGCGGAGAGCCGGGAGGAGGACAAACTTTCCTATTATTTGGAACTGCAGCGGTCCGCTCTGGTGTCCAAGTGGTTGGAGATCCGGCAGCTTATCGAAACGACGGACGAAATGATCGGCATCGTGCGGGAGCGGAAGACGCTGCCGCCTGAGGATATTTACAAGCTTGCGGAAGGTTCCAGACGGCTTCGGGAGCATCGCAACAGTTGGACGGACAGATGGAATTACGACCGGCTGGCGGAAGGTCACGACCAACGTGTGCTCCGCGATTCCGAACGATATCCGGATTACGAAGCGGCCCTGGATGCGGTCGTCGAATGGGTCCGTCCCGCCGCCGGAGAGCGGGGCCTTGACATCGGGACCGGAACGGGCAATCTGGCCGGCCGGCTGATGGAGCGCGGTGCCGTCATGGCCGGGGTGGACCAATCGAAGGAAATGCTCAACATTTGCCGCCGCAAGTTCCCCGGGATGGAAACGAGGCTCGGCAATTTTCTAGCCGTCCCTTACTTGGACGATCGGTTCGATTTTATCGTATCCAGCTTCGCGTTCCACCATCTGGCGGTCGGCCAGCAGATGCTTGCGGTCAACGAAATGCGCCGCGTGCTGAAGTCCCACGGGCGCATCTGCATCGCCGACCTGATGGTTTCGCAGCCGGAAAACAGGCCCAAGGCGGCAGGCGCCAAGCCCGAATCGGCCGTCTCGCTGTCCGGGCTGCTCCGCCTGCTCGCCGATGCCGGATTTAAAGTGCATTACCGGCGCCTGAACGAGTGGCTGCATGTCGTTTGCGCGGAATCTTCCTAGCCCCGCTTGTTCCGCATGGCGCGCAGACGGACCGCCCTCCTTGCCCTCCGCTTTCACGCCCGGAACTGCCGGAGAAACTGCACCGCCTTGGCGATGTCCGCCTCGGGATCGGCTCCGACTTCGCGTTCGATCGTCAGGTAGCCGGTATAGCCGATCTCCTTCAGCGCCCGCAAGTAATTCGGCCAGTCCACCGCGCCTTCGCCGAGCGGAACTTCGCGGAACGCCTCCCCTTGTTCGGCTTCTTCGGCGATTTTCGCGTGATCGAGCGGTTCGTAACCGAGCGCGCCGTACACCTCGCGCGGGTCGACCTCCCTCAGCCGGATGCCGTCCTTGGCATGCGTATGGACGATGTAATCCTTCAGCGTGTATACGCCCCGAACCGGATCGTCGCCCGTCACCATCACCATGTTGGCCGGATCGAAGTTGACCGATACCCCTTTGGAACCGAGCTTGTCGAGAAAACGCTTCAGCCGCTCCGCCGTCTCCGGTCCCGTCTCGATCGCGAAGTAGGCGTTCAGGCTCGTCGCATACTCGCTCAGCTCCCGGCACGCCGTCAGCATCGTTTCGTACACTTCGCCGTTCTCGTCTTCCGGCACGATGCCGATATGCGTCGTCACCACGTTCGTGCCGAGCTCGACGGCAAGGTCGAGAATCCGTTTCGATTTTTCGATTTTGGCCGGATTCTGCGTCTTGTCCTGAAAGCCGTGGCCGCCGAGATCCCCGACCAGCGCGGAAATTTCGAGGCCGAGCGATTCGATGTACGAACGCCATTCCTTGCGCGCGGCCGCGTTCAGATTGTCCGGGTCCATCTCCCCCGACACCGCGTAAATTTGCACGCCTTCCGCGCCGACCTGCTTCGCCTTGACGAGCCCCTCGCGAACGCCGCAGCGGAAACTGTCGACAATGACGCCGATTTTGTTGTTCATTTGGACAACGCCTCCGTTTCCTTCCACATTCTTCTTAAATTATCCAAACCGATCCGGACGCCGAGCTTGCACTCCTCCAGCCCTTCGAACTCCAGCGACAGGTATCCGTCGTAGCCGGATTTGCGGATGATCCGCAGCACGTCCGGCAGATCGATGTCCCCGTTGCCGGCGATCGCGCCCCGCAAGTAATGGCCGTGGGCCGTCCTGAACCAGCCTTCCCCGGGATTGCCGCGCGCCGCCGGGCGCCAATAGAAATCCTTGATGTGCACCATCGACGCATAGCCGATGTTTTTCTTCACCGCGACCGAGGGCGACTCGTCCGCGCACAGGAAATTGCCGACGTCCAGCGTCGTCCGGAAATTCGGCCGGTCCACCGCATGAATCAGCATCTGCACGCGGTCGCTCGCCTGCGTGAAATAGCCGTGGTTTTCCACGCTCGTCGTGATGCCGAATCGGGCGGCATAATCCGCAATCCGGCGGCAGGCCTCGGCCACCCGCGGCAGCTCGCGCAAGAAGTTGCGGATGGACAGATCGGCGGACGAAGCCGCATCGTGGCGCATGAGCGAGACGCCAAGCCGGCGGGCGACGTCCACTTCCTTTTTCACCCTCGCGATTTCCGCCTCGTATTCATCGTCCGACAAGCCGCAAAAGTTCGCGCCGACCGCATAATTGGACAGCTCGATGCCGCTCGCCTCCGCCTGCCGGCGGATTTGCCCGATCAGCTCCGGGTTGTCCGTCAGCGAGAAGCCGATCGGCACGATCTCCGCATGCTCGCCGCCGATGTCCGCGATATAGGCGATCGCCTCGGGAACGGTCAGCTCGCCCGAGCGGATGGCACCGAGCAGACTGTACGTGCTTACGCCGATTTTCATAGCCGGATTTCCTCTCTGCGCTCGGCGGATTCGTAGACGGCGTTTAAAATTTTCATCATTTCCACGCCGTCTTCGACCGGGCTGATCGGCTTGCGTCCTTCCCGCACGCACTCGACAAAATGGTCGATTTCGCTTTGGAACGCGGCTTCGAAGTGGAAGCCTCGATGGTCGGTCTGCGGCGTCACGTTCAAAATCGTATCGTGCTTCTCCGTCACGATCACGATTTCCGGATCGATTTCGAAGCCGCCTTTGTCCCCGTACAGCTTGATGGAGGCTTCGTCCTTTTGCGCATGCAGGGCGAAGCTGACGTCCACCTGCAGGCTGGCGCCGTTCTCGAAGCGGATCATCGCGCTCGCCAAATCTTCGACCGTATTCACCTTCGGGTCCCAATCGGCCGCCTTGTAATGGGACAGGTTGCGGATATTCGCGCGGTTGCCGAGCTTCCGGTACGTGTTGCCGCTTACCGTGACCGCCTTGGGTCTGCCCATCATGTACCAGCACAAATCGATCATGTGCACGCCGATATCGATCAGCGGCCCGCCGCCCGAACGCGAGCGGTCCGCGAACCAGCCGCCCGGGTTGCCGTGCCGCCGGATCGAGGACGCCTTGGCGTAATAAAGGTCGCCGAATTCCCCTTTGTCGACGAATTCCTTCAGCAGCCGGGCGTTCGGATCGTAGCGGCGCACATATCCGATCATCAGCTGCTTGCCCGTTTCCTCGACCGCCTCCTGAATCCGCAGCGCCTCCTCCACGGTCGTGCACAGCGGCTTTTCCACCAGCACGTGCTTGCCCGCCCGCAGCGCCGCGATGCTGATTTCCGCGTGCGTGTTGTTCCAGGTGCAGACGCTCACCGCGTCGATATCGGGGTCCGCCAGCAGCTCCTTGTAATCGCTGTAGCTTTTGGCCGCTCCGAACTGATCCGCTTTCTTCCGGGCGCGTTCCGCGTTCAGGTCGCATACCGCGACAAGCTCCGCGTCCGGGTGGCGGGCATAGGATTTCAAGTGGAAATCGGAAATGGAGCCCGTTCCGATTACCGCCGTCCTGATCGGTTTCATCGCTTCCAACTCTCCTCTTCTGGCATTTGGACTCTGATTTGATATTATGAGAGAAGAGCGAAGATCAGCCATGAACCGCTATGCGGTTTATTTGGACAATTGTGCTATCTTGCGAGGTGATCGAACGTGGCAAGACCGGCCGCGCTGCTGGAGCCGATGGATATGCCCGATCCCCGGTTTCCGGTTAAGGTTCATTACTGCACGTCGGCTTCAAGCGGACATTTGCTGTTTCCGAACCATTGGCACAAGCATCTCGAAATTTTACATTGCCTTTCCGGCAAAGCGCTCATCGAATGCAACTCGTCGCCGATGACGATGGAAGCCGGGGAAACCGTCATCGTCAACAGCAACGACCTCCATGCCGGCACTTGCCTGACGAACGATTTGGCCTATTACGCCCTCATCGTCGACCCGTCCTTGCTGCAGAGCCCTTCTCCCGACGCCGCGGAGACCAAATACATCGAATCCGTCGCCGACAACCGCCTGCTGTTCCGCCACAAAAGCGCAAGCAGCCGCGAGATCGGCAGCCTCATCCAGGCGATCGTCGAAGAGCTCAGGACGCGCGAGACGGGCTTCGAGCTGTCCGTCAAATCGTATCTGTACCGGATACTTACGCTGTTGATCCGGCGCGACGTCGCGCAGGTGCTGACGGCGACCGAGGACAAGCTGCGGACCAAAAATCTCGAACGGCTGACGCCGGTTCTGCAGTTCATGGAAACGAACTACGCCGAGCCGCTGCACGTCGATCGGCTTGCCGGACTGGCGGGACTTAGCCGGTATCACTTCGGGCGGCTGTTCAAGCAGGTGACCGGGCGCACGGTTACGGAATACGCGACCTGGATTCGGGTCGGAAACGCCGAGCAGTTGCTTCGCAACACGACCCACACGATCTCGGAAATCGCGGAAATGACCGGATTTCGCGATATTTACTACTTCAGCCGGATGTTCAAAAAATGGAACGGAATCTCGCCGTCCGAATGGCGCAAACGCGCCGAGCATGCGCTGCCCGGCTATTCCAGCACCGCCACCGCCCTGACCGGCGAGCCGTCTCCGCCCTCGATCGGCAGCGGAAAACCGTAAAAGGTAAAATCCGTTTCCTCCGGAATGAGATCGAGATGAACGAGCGAGGTGTAGGTCAAGATCCCGGCCCCGAGCAGCTCCCGCTCCAGCGCTTCCGTCAGTTCGCCGCCGACAAACGGCGGACGAAGCTCCTTGAGGCGGGCGAAGACTTCCATGCCGATCTCTTCTTTGAAAAACAGCCCGCGATCGCGCGGCCACTTGCCGTCCGGACGGACGACCTGCGCCTTGCCGAAAAACCGTTCCAGCGGGATGGCGTCGAGCGCCGGCGCGCCTTTGTGCATATGCGAGAAGGCGTCGACATGCGTTCCCGTATGCGTGCCGAGCGTAACGCGCCTAAGCTCCCAGCCGTGGCTCTCCACCGTGTGAACCACCTGCACTTCAACGTCCGGATCGCCGGGATAGACCGGCATTCCCGAGCGGATCGGAACCGACAGATCGATCACTTTGGCCAACAGCGTGTTCCTCCTTTTTCGGTCTTTGTCTCCATTTTAACGGTTCTTTCCGCCGCCCGACAGGAAAAACGGAAGCGCGCGCCGTCAAAAAAGAGACTGTCTTAGAGCCGGCGGGGCCGGATGCTTCTAAGCTCCCGCTTTTGATGTAAGATTGCGCAAAAGAACAAATGAACTTCCAGCCCCGCTAATACCGTGGTTTTGGAAGTTCATTTGTTCTTCTATGAAGACCGGCTTTTTGGGGAGTCCCTTTTTGGGGAGTACCCTTTTGGAACAGCCCCCTTTGCCCTTAGAACGCCGGCACAACCGCCACGCCGTACTTGTCTTCGATGAATTTCTTCACCTCGGGCGTCGTGAGCGCGGCGTCCAGCTTCTTGATGGCGTCTTTGTTTTCGTCGCCTTTGCGGACGACGATGACGTTCGCGTACGGAGAGTCGGCATCCTCGCGGAACAGCGCTTTGTTCGGATCGAGACCCGCCTCCAGAATCAGGTTCGTATTGATGACCGCCCCGTCCAAATCCGGCAGCACGCGCGGCAGCGTGGCGGCTTCGACCTCCTTGAATTTCAGCTTTTTCGGGTTGTCGGCGATGTCTTTCGGCGTCGCCTCGTAATTGGCAAGCCCTTCCTTGAGCTTGATCAGCCCCTGCTTCTCCAGCAGCACGAGCGCCCGGTATTCGTTGGACGGATTGTTCGGAATGCCGATCTCGGCCCCTTCCTTCAGCTCGTCCTTCGACTTGATCTTGTCGGAATAAAAGCCGATCGGCTCCACATGCACCTTGGTCGTCACGACGAAGTCATAGCCCTTCTCTTTTTTGACGGAATCGAGATACGGCACATGCTGGAAATAGTTCGCGTCGATCCGGCCTTCCTGAAGCGCCGGGTTGAGCTGGCCTTCATCGTCGAACACGACCACCTCCAGATTGACTCCCTGCTCCTTCAGGGCAGGCTTGATGAATTCCAAAATCTCCGAGTGAGGCACAAGCGCCGCCCCTACCTTCAGCGTTGTTTCTGCCGCAGGGGTTTCGGGCGCCGGCTGCGAAGCGGATCCGCTCGGGGAAGCCGAACCGCTTGCGGACGGAGACGCGCTTGCGGGAGCCGAGCTAGCCGGGGAGGCGTTCGAGTTCGAGTTCGAACCGCACGCGGCCGCCATCACGCCGATCAGCAACAATAAAGCCGCAACGAAAAACCGTTTTTGGTTTGCCATTTTTCTCTCTCCTGTCTTTTCTTTGTTTTATTTGGATAAAAGCGTGTAACCGGCATTGCGGTCGCCGCCTTATTCCTGCCTGAACCGGCGGCGTTCGATCGACCGCGCGGCGAAATCGCCGGACCATTGGATGATCTGCACGAGAACGACGATCAGCGCCACGGTCGCAAACAAAATGTCCTCGCGAAACCGCTGGTAGCCGAACCGGATCGCCAGGCTGCCCAGGCCGCCGGCCCCGATCGCCCCGGCGACGGCCGTAAACTCGGTAATCGCGATCACCGCGATCGTCATGCCCCTGACAAGCGCCGGCAGCGCTTCCGGAATCAGCACCCGAAAGACGATCGCGGCCGGGGAGGCGCCGACGGATTTGGCCGCCTCGATTTTTCCCGCTCCCACTTCCTTCAGCGAAGTCTCGATAATCCGGGCCAGAAACGGCGCGGCGCCGATCGAGAGCCAAACGATGGCCGCGGTCGGTCCAAGGGTGGTGCCGACCACCAGGCGGGATAACGGAAGCAGCAGAATAATCAGGATGATGAACGGCATCGAACGCACCGTATTGATTGCCGTTCCGACGATTTTGTGGAACAGCGGGGCCGGCAAAACGCCGCCCTTCTCCGCGGCGACCAGAACGATGCCGAGCAGCAGCCCGAGCGCGGTCGCGAAAAGGGAAGACCAGAACACCATGTACAACGTTTCCCGCAATCCTTCCCACAGCAAGTCCGGAAGATCGCTTCTCATGTGGCCGCCCCCTGTCCCTGCGGCAGAAAACGGTTGGCGTAAGCCATCCTTGCAATGGCTACGAAGCGCCGGGCCGTTTCGCTTTCCGGATGAGCGAACAGCTTGTCGACGGTGCCGGTCTCGACGATTTTCCCCCGCTCGATAACCGCCATCCGGTTGCAAATGTGCTGCAGTACGTCCAATTCATGCGTAATCAGAACAATCGTCAGCTTGAGCTGGCGGTTGATGTCTTTGAGCAGTTCCAAAATCGAATAGGTCGTCTCCGGATCGAGCGCCGAGGTGGCCTCGTCGCTGAGCAGCACATCGGGATCGTTCGCGAGCGCTCTCGCGATGCCGACCCGCTGCTTCTGTCCCCCGCTCAGCTGCGCCGGATACATCTTTTCCTTGTCGGACAATTGCACAAGATCGAGAATTTCCCGGACGCGGGTGCGGATTTCCGCTCTCGGCCAGCCGGCTACCGTCAGAGGAAAGGCGACGTTATCGTATACCGTTTTGGCGTCGAGCAAATTGAACTGCTGGAAAATCATCCCGATTTTCTGCCTCGCTTGCCGCAGCGCCTTGCCGCTCAGGCTCGTAATTTCCTGCCCGCCGATCGTGATGCGCCCGGAGTCCGGCTCCTCCAGACGGTTCAGACAGCGGATCAATGTCGATTTCCCCGCGCCGCTGAACCCGATGATGCCGAATATATCGCCTTTGCGGATATGCAAATCGATATTTTCCAGAGCCGTGATTCGGCCCTTCGCCGTCTTGTACGTTTTGTTCAGCCGTTCGACGGTAATCATGCCTTTGCCTCCCTTTGCTCCCCGGCATCCAAATAAAAAAACTAAGCGCAACGTCCGCCCACGGCAAACCATTTCGCTTAGTTTCCAGTCGTCTGGTCAACAAAAACGATTTAACTTACTATTCCTAGCGTTTTAATATACTTTAAATCTTTTTCCGGTGCGTGTCAATATTTTTTCTATAGGGAATCCGGCTGCAAGCAAAGGAAACCATCACAGGGGCCATCGTGGAGCGGATGCGCCGACTCCCGGCCAGTCCCGTGTCAATTCGGGATCAGAAGCAAACTCCCCGGCGCAACGTTGCGCAAAAAGGGGCTCGGTTCGCCTACACTGTAAAGCTGCAAGTGATGCATAGCCCGGGTGCAGGCGGTGTAAAACAATCTGCGCAGGCTCTCATCGCCGTACACTTGCGCCGATGCGTCATAAATGATGACGGCGTCGAATTCGATGCCTTTGGCCAAATACGCCGGTATGACGACAACGCCTTGTTCATATTCGAACGAGCCGCTCTTCACGAGCTTTATTTCTTCGACGCCGCTCAGCGCTTCGTATGCGGCGGCGCTTTCCGCAGCGGATTTGCATATAATCGCGATCGTATTGTACCCCCGGCTCCGCAATTCCGCGACTTTGGAAGCAATGCAGCGGTGCAGCGCGGCGCAATCGGACAATTGCGTCAGCACAGGCCTATCGCCGTCTCGTTCAAAAGCGTCAATCCGTTCGCCGCCGGGCACGAGTCCGCGCGTAAATTCGACGATCGGTCTTGTGGATCTGTAGCTGCGGGTCAAGGTTATCGCATCCGTTTCGTCCGGCCCGTATAAGCCGGTAAGCGTGCGGAAATCGAACGTTTCGCCGGCATGGGCGAATATCGCCTGGTTAAAGTCGCCGAGCACGGTCATTCTTGCCGAAGGAAACAAACGTTTTAAAAACTCGAATTGAAACGGAGAATAATCTTGCGCTTCGTCTACAAGCACGTGCCTGATCGAGACGTTCGTCTGAAACCCTTGAATCAGCTCTTTCAAAAATAAAAACGGAGTAGCGTCTTCGTAAAACAGCTTGCCTTCGTCCAGCATTTTCACAGTCGATAGGCAAATATCCTCCCACTCCTCGGGCGCTTCCCCCTCCATCCACAGTTTGATCCGCGTCGGATCGGCGAAAAGTTGCTTGTATATTCCCTTCATGTCGATGTAACGAAGCGCCCGGATCCGTTTGCGCAACGGCTTCAGCTTCTGGCGAACGATCAATCGGGCGAGCGCTTCGGGCTCGATATCATAATCGTCAAACGACTCACCTTTAAAGCCGCGTTTTTTCCGTAATTGGGCATAGGCCTTTTGGTAATCCTCGTTGCTCAGCAGCTCGATTTCTTTCTGTACCCACGGCTTGCTCCGTTCAAACTTCTCGGCTTCATCTATTTGCTTGTTTAGCCAATCCGTCAACTTCTCAAGTCTGTTGGGAAAGCGGAGCGAGGCGTCGCTGCCGTAAAACCTTTCCGCGATTTGTTGAGCGGTGACGATCGGTTTTCCTCTAAATAGAATATCTTTGAATAGCATGCCGGATAATTCCAGCGATTGCCTGTATGCTTTGATCGTCTCGAAAAAACGGGTCGATGCCTTGAATCGGATGCCCGCAATCCTAGTCCGGTATGATGGATCGTCCGCCGCAGTCAACACATATTCCAATTGTTCGTAAGGGCCCTCGACTTGAAATTCGTTGCTCAGCCGATGGTCCAAGTATTCCTGGAATGTGACCTGCTGCATATTCTCTTCGCCGAGTTCGGGCAACACATTGGATACGTAGCGGCTAAACATCGAATTAGGTGAAAATAGAATGATTTGATCGGCTTTCAGCCTATCCCGATACTTGTAGAGCAAGTAAGCGATCCGCTGCAGGGCGGCCGACGTCTTGCCGCTGCCAGCGGGTCCTTGAACCATGAGCAGCCGCCCGCGATCGTGCCGGATGATCCGGTTTTGTTCCCGTTGAATGGTGGCTACTATGTTGTGCATATGTTTGTCTGTGACTTTGCCAAGCACCTGCTGCAAAATCTCGTCTCCAATGGTGAGACTGGTATCGAACATCGATCGGATCACGCCGCCGCGGATGATATATTGCCACTTTTTCTCCAGCATGCCGCGGATGACGCCTCCGGGCGTCGCATATTCGGCCGGACCGGGCGGGTAATCGTAGTAGATGCTCGAGACCGGCGCCCGCCAGTCGTAGATAAGGATATTCTCTCCGCTTGAATCCATGAGCGTGGAGACGCCGATATAGATTCGTTCGGCAGCGGAAGTTCCTTCTTCAACGAAATCGATTCGGCCGAAATAAGGCACCTCCTGCATGCGGCGCAGCGCGGACAGCCTCTTGAAGGCCTGTCTGTGGGTACTTTGGCTCACGGACAGGTTCTGCGCCTGTTGTCTCAAGGCGATGATCGTCTCAAGATAATCGTCGAACGTATCCGTATTCACCTTGACGTCATCCCAAAAATGTTTGCGGAAATCAATCACTTCTTCCCGGCGCCGGGAGGTTTCGTCTTCCAGCATGCCGATTTGCTCCGCAATTGTCTCCATGATGCCGTCCAATCGTTCTTGCTCCTGCCGAAGTTCTGTATTCATCTCAATCACTCCTCGTATAGTATTTTTCGAAGGCAGTTGTGAGTCTATTTCCAGTCCCAAAGGGGACTGGAAGCCGCCTTCAAAATTTCCAGCCAGCTCCTTTGAAAATTGCAGTCAGGGACTGGACTTTCCGGCATGTCTCCGGACAATGGAACTTAGGGTCCATTCGGGGAAATTCGTCTCACTCCTGTAGCTGCGTCTACATCTGAAGTCTGTTTCTCCGGCTCTCGCTCGAACTTCTTACCCGCTGGCTGTTCCCTTCGGCAACCCATGCCCGACGGTAGCAGCGTCG
>NZ_KB899810.1 GCF_000378425.1 Cohnella laeviribosi DSM 21336
ATGATTGGCAGCATGAGTCGCAAGGGCAACTGTTACGACAATGCCTGCATCGAATCTTTCCACAGCGTTCTCAAGAAAGAGCTCATTTACCAAACGAAATTTAACACTCGTAAACAGGCGTATGATGCGATTTACGAGTACATTGAATTGGAGTATAACCGCATCCGTATCCATTCGTCGATCGGTTATCTGACTCCGTATTTGTACGAAAAAAGGTACTATGAGCAACTCCAGGCAGGATAAAAGTTGTGTCCACTTTCTTGACAGTGATCCACAGGACCGGCCGGGCGGAACTGCAGTTGCTATAACAGCAACTGCAGAACCCGTTCTCGCGTGTACCCCCGATTTAAGTGCCCAAACGGCAATTAAATCGGCATCGGCCCGCAGGACCGGCCGGCGAAAAGAAGATGGCCGCAAGCCGCTGCGAAGTGCTTACGCGAAGTGCTTACGAAGTTAGGGACAGAAACGGGGCCAGCGCTTCGCGCCATGCCCGCAGCCGCTCATCCAGCCCGCGAAATTGCGGAGTCGGAATCGGGCTGGTCGACGGCAGGCGGAGCACCGTCCGCTCCATTACCTCAGGCGCGGTCCCGAAATGGCGAAGCAGCACCGCATGCGACTGCGCCCCGTTGCAGGCCAGCACGGCGATGCCGGGGTATTGCCGGAGCAGCCCCGGAATGTCGTTCGGCACCGCATCGCGAATATCGCTGTCGAGGCTCCCCTTCCGCTCGCATGACGCGATGGAATCCCATAACGCGATCCCGTGCGCCAAGGCGAACCGAAGCCGGTCCTCGTAACGCTCGTGCGGCGCGGACTCGCCAAAAAGCGCGTAAACGATCCGCCAGAAATAGTTTCTCGAGTTGCCGTAGTATTGCTGCGCCTTCAGCGACGCGACCCCCGGCATGCTGCCCAGAATCAATACGCGGGAACGCCCGTCCGCCACGGGCGGGAACGAGCTGACTCTCGCACGGTCAGGCATCGCATTCACCTGCTTTCCATGAGAGCTTTCCCTTTATTATCGGCCGCCATCCCGCCCGAGGCAAATCGCCCGCGTTTCGCCGCCACTGCTTTCACCATCCCCTCCTTCACCATCCCCTCCTTCACCGCCCCTTCCGCAAAGAACCGGCGCCGGACCGCCTTACCCTTTTACGCTGCCCGCCGTAAGGCCTTCGATGATGTTTTTCTGAAGGAGCGCATAGAGGACCAGAACCGGGACGACGCTGAACACGATGCCTGTGCAGATAAGCGCATAGTTGGTCTGAAACGCGTCCCGAAAGCCGACCATGCCGGTCGGCAGCGTGCGCAGCGAGTCCTTGTTCAAAAAGAAATTGGCCAGCAAATACTCGTTCCAATTCCCCAGGAAATTCACGATGAACACGGTCACGAGCGCGGGCAGCGTCAGCGGCAGCAGAATCCGGACGAACAGGCCCGGCGCGCTCAGTCCGTCGACGATCGCCGCCTCTTCCAGCTCGCCCGGAATCGAGCGCATGAACGCCGCGATCAGCAGCACGCTGATCGGCAGCGCGCCGGCCGTATAGGGCAGAAACAGCGACCAGTGCGTATTCAGAATGCCCAGGTTGCGCACGAGCAAATATTGGGCGATAAACAGGACGTTGCCCGGAATCAGCATGCCGATCAGCACGAACTGGTAAATCCAGCGGCTGGCCGATTCGAATTTCATGCGCGTAAGCGCGAAAGCGGTAGCCGCGGCCAGCAGCACGCCCGCAACGGCGGACGACAGCGACAGGTAAAGGCTGTTCCAGAAATACACGCTGATTTTCGCCTTGACCCAAGCCTCTTTGTAGTTTTCGAACGCCCATATCTTCGGTAGCCCGAACGGCCTCGTCGCAATCTCGACGTTATTCGCTTTGAACGAGGACAACAGCACGAACAGAAACGGAACGAGGATGACCGCGACGTACGCCAACAGGACGACATGGGGAATGGTTTTTTTGATCGCCGCCGGCATCAGTATTCCAACCTTTCTTGTCTTCTGGCGAACAGAATCTGGTAAGCCGCGGTCAATACGAGCGCAAACACGAAAATGATGATCGCCAGCGCCGTGCCGTAGCCGTATTCCCCGTATTTGATCGCCTTGTTGACCATGTAAGAAGCCATCACTTCCGTCGCCCCCGCCGGCCCCCCGCCCGTCATGACCAGCACGATGTCCACGACCCGCAGCGCGCCCGCGATGGAAAGCATAATGACGACGTTGACGACCGGCTTGATCAGCGGCACCGTCAAATGCCATGCCCGCTGCGCGCCGCTTGCGCCGTCGATCCTGGCCGCCTCGTCGATCTCTTTCGGGATGGCCAGAATCGCCGCCAAAATCAGCACGATATAAAAGCCCATCCACTGCCAGGCGTTGGTGATCAGAATCGAAAGCATCGCCCATTTCGACTCCGCCAGCCAGTAAATCGGTCCCGCGCCGAACAGCTTGAGCAGGTTGTTGAGCAACCCCACGTCGGGATCGTAAATATAGCCCCACAAAATGCCGATGACCGAGGTGGACAGAATGGACGGCATGAACACGGTCGTTTTGTAGAAGCCCTGAAGGCGTTTGACGCTGCTGATCACCAAGGAAAAGACGACGATGAGCGGCACCTGGACGCAGCAGGAGAAAAGCAAAATATAGACGTTGTTCAACATGGAGGAGCGGAATTCGGGATCGCGGAAGGCGGTGGCAAAGTTATCCGATCCGATGAAGTTTGGCTTGTTCAGGCCATCCCAATCCGTAAACCCGTAATAAACGGACATGATCATCGGATAGATGAAAAACAGAAAATAAAGCGCGATCGTCGGAAGGATAAAGGCCACATAAACATAAGGATTGCGAAGCGCGTTTTTCATTGAGGATTCCCCCGCCGTCGTTTAAAGTCTGACGCGGAAGGAGCCGCCCGGACCGCGGGCGGCTCCTCTCTTGCTCCGGGCTTATTTCGCCGCGGCCGCGTTTTCTTCGTCCTGCACCTTCTGGATGGCGTCGGCCACCTGCTGCGGCGTCGCTTTGCCGGCAATGAGCTTTTGCAGCTGCGTTTCGGTCTCGGTATACACCTTCGATTGGACGACCGAGTCGAAGTGCGGGAACGTCACGCCCGCGCCGTTCAGCACGTCCAGCACCTGCTTGACGATCGGATCGCTCACCTGCGCGATGGATTCTTCCGACAACTTCATCGAAGGCAGCACGCCGTCCTCCAGCAGGCCGCGAAGCTGCATTTCGTCGCTGTACATGTTTTTGATGAACGCTTTGACGGCCTTCAGCTCGTTCTCGTTCATATCGGAGGAGAAGCCGTAGCCTTCGCCGTAGTTGGCGTTGACCGAAGTTTGGTCGCCTTTGCCGTTCGGCAGCGGCGGCAGCGAAACGAACGCGACTTTGCCCGCGACGGCCGCGCCGACGGCGTCGTTCTTGAACGCCGAGGAGCGCCACGAGCCGTCGAACATCATCCCCGCCTTGCCGGCGACAAAATCGTTCAGCATATCGCCGTATTCCTTGCCGAGCTCGCCTTTGGTGAAGTAGCCTTTATCCACCCATTCTTTATACAGCGTGTACGCGGCCACGACGTCCGGCGAATTCCACTTGCTGGCGCCTGTCGTAAAGCCCGTGATCGTCTCCGGTCCGGCCAGGCGGCCGATAAACGTGTTGATCGTCATGTTCGGCACCCATGCGCCCTTGGAGCCGACGGCGAACGGCGTAATCCCGTTTTCCTTCAGCGTGTCGGCGGCCTTGATCAGATCGTCCCAGGTCGTCGGCGGATTCAGGCCGTATTTTCCGAAAATTTCCGTATTGTAAAAAATGCCTTCGGTGTTGCCCCCGATCGGCAGCCCGTATACTTTGCCGTCGACCGAGAACGGATCGAGCACGTTGAGGAATTTGTCCTTGAGGCCAAGCTCCTCGAGAATCGGCGTCAGATCGAGCAGCCGTCCGGCTTTGGCGTATTTCTGCGTGTCGCCCGCGCCGCCGAAGATGGACATGATTTTCGGAGGATTGCCCGCGGCCATCTCGGCCGGCAGCTTCGTGAACCGGTTGACGCTGTCTTCCACGCCGTCCAGCTCGAATTTCAGGCCGGGCACTTCTTCTTCCGTTTTCTTGACGACGTCGTCGAGAATCGCTTTCCTGAATTTCTGCGGCTCGCCGATCTGGATATGGCGAAGCGACATCGTGAAATTCTCCGCCTTGGCCGGCGAGGGGGACTCGCTCGGGGAAGCCGGCGGGCTTTCGCTGGCGGGAGAGCTGCCGGAAGCGGCCGGCTCGTTGCCTCCTCCGCCGCATCCGGCCAATAACGCGGCTAACGCGACCGCTGCGGCCAGGACGGAAGTCAGTTTCTTTTTCACGCTGGGGACCCTCCTAAAGGATAAAATGGGTTTTCTTGCTACATCTTTATTGTAAAAGCTAACGCCGCCAAAGAAAGTGCGTCATTCCCACAAAACAGGGATACAATCGTCTTGCAAGAGCCGTCATGTTGAAATGAATCCGCAAATGGGCTATCATTCCACATAAAGCCAGCGTTGGCGATGACTTTGAAGCGCCTCGCCAGTTGCGCGCGGAAGGCGCGGCCGTCATGCCGCGGAAAAAGCGAAAACCAACCGGGAAAGGCGGAAACAAGCTGAAAATCGGACTGATTCGCCACTATCGGGTGCTGAAGGCGTTGCCCCGGGGCGCGCTCGTTACGGGAGAGGAGCTTCGGCGCTGGTTCGAAGAATACGACGAAGCGGATATTGAGCCGGGGAACGCCGCGCTGCACGATTCGTCCTGGGCCCGATGCTTTTCCAGCGATATGCCCAGAGCGGCGAAAACGGCCGGACACCTCTATCGGGGCGAAATCCGCTACCTTCCCGAATTGAGGGAAATTCCGGCACCCGCGTTCCGCAGCGGGCTGAAGCTGCCCGTTCCGCTATGGTTTGCGCTGCTCCGGACGGCCGGATGGCACAACCGCAAGTCGCGCGGGGATATTCGGGAAGCCAAGCGGCGCGTCGAGCGCATCGTCGACCTGGCGCTGGCGGAGCCCCAACAAGACACGCTGATCGTCAGCCACGCGGCGGTGATGTTCTATCTCCGCAAAGAGCTTGTGCGCAGAGGCTTCAGAGGACCTTCCTTTCAAATCGCGAAAAACGGCAAACTGTATGTGTTCGAGAAGAAAACCGAAACGGAGGAAACATGAGATGCCATCGTTTCAAGAGAGGCTGAGCCGCTATGCGGACCTGATCGTCAATGTCGGCGTTCAGCTTCAACCCGGGCAAAAGCTCGTCGTCAACGCCGCCCTGGACGCGGCCGAACTGGTGCGCGAAATCGCGCGCAAAGGCTACGAAGCCGGCGCTTACACCGTCAAAGTGAACTGGTCCGATGATGCGGTCAACCGCTTGCGGTACGAATTTGCGCCGAACGAGGCTTTTTTGGAGGAACCGAAATGGTATGCCGGCGAGATGCTGGAGCTGGTTGAAAACAACGCAGCCGTCGTCAGCGTCGTATCGTCCGATCCCGATCTGCTCAAAGGCATCGACCCGGAGAAAATCGCGAACCACCAGAAAACGTACGGCAAGGCGATGGCCAAGTACAGGGAATACGCGCAGTCGGACAAATTCAGCTGGTGCGTCGTCGCCGCTCCATCCCAAGCATGGGCCGCCAAGGTATTTCCGAACGAGCCGGAAGACCGGCAGGTGGAGAAGCTGTGGGATTCGATCTTCAAAGCGGTAAGAGTCGACGAGGACAATCCCGTGGCCGCCTGGGACCGGCACATCCGGACGCTCAACGAAAAGGCCGATTATTTGAACGCCAAGCAATATGCGAAACTGCACTACGTCGCGCCCGGCACCGATCTGTTCGTAGGGCTGCCCGAAGGCCACATTTGGGTCGCCGCCGACAGCGTCAACGAGAAGGGCACGAAGTTTGTGGCGAATATGCCGACCGAAGAAGTGTTTACCGCGCCGCATGCCGAACGCGTCGACGGATACGTGTCCAGCACCAAACCGCTCAGCTACGGGGGCACCGTGATCGACGGCTTCAAGCTGACGTTCGAAAACGGCCGCATCGTCGGCGTTGAAGCGGAAAAAGGCGAGGAAACGTTAAAGAAGCTGGTCGAGATGGACGAAGGTTCCCATTACCTCGGCGAAGTGGCGCTCGTCCCGCACCGCTCCCCGATTTCGGAATCGAACATTCTCTACTACAACACGCTGTTCGACGAGAATGCGTCCAACCACCTGGCGATCGGCAGCGCCTACGCCTTCTGCCTGAAGGGCGGCAAATCCATGACGCAGGATGAGCTCAAAGCCAAAGGCCTGAACCGCAGCCTCACCCATGTCGACTTTATGATCGGCTCGGCGGAGATGGATATTTTCGGCGTCACCGCGGACGGAAAGGAAGAACCGGTGTTCCGGAAAGGCAATTGGGCGTTCTGAGCCAAAAGGCGAGGAGCCTCTCTCCCGCAGCATTGCTGCGGGGAGAGGCTCCTTTGCCGTTCGGCAGGCGCGTTCGCGCCGGCGGCATCGCTGCGGCTCCGCGCGCCGGGAGAAGCCGGCTTTATTGCCGACCAACCGGACAGCCGGCAAGACGGTACAGCCGCCTTGTGCGGCGGCGCCATGCGCGCTTTCGCGGCGCGCGTCTGCGGCCGCTTGCTCAAACAAGCCTCACTTTCGCGCTGCCGACCTCGCGGCCGTCCCAGGCGAGCGTCAGCTCGTCTCCGTCGCGAAGGGCGCCTACGCCCGCCGGCGTCCCGGTAAACAGCACATCGCCGGGCCCGAGGCCGTAGCGCTCGCCGATAAAGGACGCCAGTTCCGCAAAGCCGAACACCATGTCCCGAATGTTGCCCCGCTGCGCCTCCCTTCCGTTGATGCGCAGCGTGAAATCCCGCCGGGCCAGCTCTTCCTCGCCCGGATAGGCTTCCCATCGGCCGAAGCCGGCCGAGTTCCGGAAGCCTTTGGCCGAAAGCCAGGGCCAGCCCTCCGCCTTCAGCCTCTCCTGCTCGTCGCGAAGCGTAAAATCGAGTCCGACGGTAAAATGCGAGACGACGCGGTCGAGGGAAGCGCCGCGTTCATAAGGCTGCCCGAACAGCAGCACCAGCTCCGTCTCGTAATGGACGGAGCCCTGCGTGCCGGGCAGCGCGACCTCCCCTTCCCAGGAAACGGCCGCATGCGTCGGTTTCGTAAAGATCAGCGGCGTCTCCGGAACGGCATTGCCCAGCTCGGCGGCGTGCAGCCGGTAGTTTCGTCCGACGCAATAAAGGTTGCGAATGGGAATAGGCGCATTCATGCCCGGCTTCCTGCTCCTTCCTGTACCGCCGCCAGCCAGCGGTCGGGGTAATTGGTGCAAATTTGAAAAGGCTGCGGCATCGCGACCAGCCGCGACAGATCGCGCCGGTCGTTCACCGTCCAGGCCATGATGCGGATGCCGGCCGCTTCCGCCTCTTTCAATAGCGAAGCGTTCACCGACCGGTATTCGATCGACAGGTTGCTTGCGCCGAGGGAACGCAATTTGTCCATGAGCCTTGCCGACCGTTTGTCGACAATGAGCCCAGTCTCGACGACGGGCAGATGTTTTTTGGCGGCGGCAATAAGCGCCGGGTCGAACGACGTGATGACGACGTCGCGCTCCAGACAATAGCGGCGGATGAGCTGCGTTACGTTCCGCGCCAGGCGGTCCTTGTCGGGCCCGTCTTCCTTCAGTTCGATATTCAGGCGGCAGCGCCCGGCCGCAAGCGCCAGCACCTGCTCCAGCACGGGTACCGGCTCGCCGGCGTAAACCGGATGGAACCAGCTTCCGGCGTCCACCCTCGACAGCTCCCGAGCCGTCCGGTCCCGGACCCTCCCTTTGTCGTTGGTCGTGCGGTTCAACGTCGAATCGTGAATGACTACGGGAACGTCATCCTTGCTCAGATGAACGTCCAGCTCGAGCCAATGGACGGCCGGCTCGCTGATGGCCAGGCGGAACGCCGCCATCGTATTTTCCGGCGCGCCGCCGGACCAACCCCGATGCGCCACGCACGGATGAAGAAATGCTCGTTGCCACGGCTCCATCGATGGTTCTCTCCCTTCGCCGAGAAGTGGGCAGGACGTTTTCCGCGCTGCGGAATCGGTCCTTTGCTTTGCGCCGTTTGCCAAGCAGAGCGGCTTCCGTTTTAGGGCGCCGCGGCGGCCGCGCCGGACGGCGCTGCGGCCGTTTCCGGCAGCGCGGACGCCCTCGGCGTTTCCGCCGGCGTCTTCGGCGCTTTGCCGGGCGCGGGAACAAGGTTCCCCAATTCATCCACATCGGCGCGAATGGACAAATCGGACAGCCGGGACAGCAGCAGTTGGGAATCGATCGGCACCATCGGCGCCGGCTGCGATTTTTCGGCGAACATCGGCACAAAGGAAAGGGCGCACTCCCCGTTTTTGCCGCATTTCGCGTTCAACACCCCTGTCTGTTGCGTCAGCGTATTGCCGTTGGACGTAAAGACGAAATTGCCCAGGCTGTACGCAATCCATTTGCCCTTGTAATGTTCGAACCCTTGCAAAATATGGGGATGGCTGCCGATCACCAGATCGGCTCCGGCGTCGATAAACGCATGGCCCCGTTCCGTCTGCCGCAATACCGGCCGCTCGTTCAGCTCCTCGCCCCAGTGAACCATCACGACGACGACGTCCGCAAGCTTTCTTGCCGCCTGTATGGCCGCTTTGGCGCGGGTCAAATCGTAGGCTTCGGCTACGCCCGGATGGTTTTTGTCCGCCTTCCAGGTGGTGACGGGAACGATGTTCGTTACCCCGATATAGGCGACCGTCATTCCGTTGCTCTCGATGTAAACGGGCGTAAACGCCTCCTCGTCGTCCCGCCCCGCGCCGACATGCCGAATGCCCGCGTCGTCCAAATGATCCATCGTGTCGCTCAGGCCTTCCCATCCCTGATCCAGCGTATGGTTGTTCGCCAGCGTGACGACGTCGAAACCCGCATTTTTCAGTCCCGCCAAATATTCCGGTTTGCCCTTGAATACGTACTTTTTGTCCTCCGCCGGCGTGCCGCGAAGGGTAATCGGCGTTTCCAGATTGCCGGCGGTGATGTCTGCGGCTTCCAGAATGCTTTTGGACGCGGCGAACGGATAGTCCACACCGTTCTTGTCCATCAGCTCCCCTACCCGTGCAGCCGGAAGCAAATCGCCGACAAACGCGAGCGTCACGGCAGCCGTCTTCCCGTCTGCCGGGACGGCGGACGCATTTCCCGGAGCTTCTCGGGAAGGTTCGGCGCCCGCAGCCGCGTCGCCATCATCAGTCGGCTGCGGAGATTCGCTCACGGCATCGGCCGGTTCCGCGGATCCGTTCGCAGCATCGGCAGGTTCCGCATATTCGCTCGCGGCTCCTCCGGCATTCTGCGGCGATCCGGCCGGCGTCTGTGCCGCCGGTAGCGCTCCGCTTTGGCCGCCTTCCAAAGCTCCGCCGGCTGTCCGTTCTCCGCGGTCCTGCAGCCACGAAGCGCCCCATATTCCGCCCACGATAACGATGGCAACGATAAGCGTCAAATTTAAATAAAGCAGCATGCGGGCGCGCCTTCGCAACCTGCGTCTCGTCTGGGTACGGGAATAAGGCATGAACGTTCGTCTCCCCTTTCCATTTCATGCCGTCATTATACCATACGCATGCTGGGCCGCCGACTTGTTTTTCTTGGCGATATTATCGGGCATTCCCGTATGGCGGAGAGGCCCGGACGCAACGCCGGCCGCCATGAGACGGCCCCGCTCTCTTCCTTCTTTTTTCCCGTTGTCTCGCCCTCATTTTTCGTCTTGTTCCCGGTTCGCCGCAATATCCCGAACGGCGTTCAAGCGGCAATTTTTTCGTACGTTGCCCGTCGTCGGGAGCCTGGCGGCGTTTTCGCCCCCCTTTGCCCTGTTCCCGGTATCCCATTCGCTCAGGATTGTTTCTAACGACAAGCAGGCCTGGGTCTCGCCTTTTGCAGTAGAAGATTTGTTTTTTCCGTTTACCCTGGCTCGTTTTCTTACGCGAAGATGAAATGCAAATACGGGGCTTGACAAACAATGTTCACGGCAGTTGCTTCAAAAGCAATTGCAGGACCGGCTTCCCCTTTTTCAGCTCATGCAATTGCTTTTACGGCAATTCAAGGCCAGGCCGTACAGCGTTTTGGGCTTCAAACGGGTTGCAGTTGCTGCTATAGCACTTAGACCGCACCCTTCCGCAGAAAAGGCCATTGCAGTTGCTATAAAGTCACTTATTTTAATTGGGGGGTAACTTGGTTCGGAGCCAAGGTGTTCGTCAGCTTGGTGAATGTTTCTCATTCCTGGAACGACACGATTCATTTTGCAGGTCTATTTAATTGTAAAATAAAATCAATAGTATGCCGCCTTTCCCACAAGTATTGGAATAATGAGAAAACTTAGGGAAGTGAACGTTAAAAAACAAAAACCGGCCTGTCCGGCCGGTTCAAGATTTAGAATCAGTTGATTATGTTGAAGCTCCGGGCGAGAGAAGATGGACCTGCTAAATATTCAATTCCTTCGTTCGGATGGGCAAATAGCATCAAATTTTGTACACCTCCGAAGCCCCGATTATCCCCTTTAAAATATAATATTTAATAAATGTCTTATAAGTAAATCCGTAACTTTTCTCGACCGTGGCAAGAACATTGAACTCTGAATCCGGATGCAGTTCCCGGGTACCAACAACTTTAATAATGCTATAGGGTTTAAAGGACATCTCGTTTAATTTCTCGTTCGACAAATCTAGCTTCTTGTCAGTTAAGGAGGTTGAAAACGTCCCCATTCAACGTGATAGAGTTGGCAGTCGTCGATTTTGCTTGAATTTCAAGAGCACCATTTAGACCGGCAGGAGTCGATTCTGCTTGAACATCGTTAGGGTTTTGGGCGGCATTTACCGAACCCATTATTAAGAAGAAAAATGTAATTTAGTTTTATAGTAAGGTATTTCTATTTAATAATATACTAATAAAGAAAAATATGTAAATAATTAGGAAAATACGGCGAAAGGGTTTTTACGCCATGGGAAAGAGACTGTTGGCTTGTGTCATCACTATCGCACTGTTATTCATCGTTATGGTTCTGAATGCAAGTGATGAGTCGTCGTCTCTTGCTTCCTTCTCCAATACGTATGTAATAGGGACTGCGATTGTTCAACTGTCGTTTTTTTATTTCTTTATCGCTTGCCCGATTTCGGTGTTTGTTGATAACATCTTGCATCGAAGAAATCCGTCTGGCAAAGCGCTGATATGGAAACGAGGTCTGGGTCATACCGTATCGGGAATCGTTGTCGGTTGGCTTCTTTCCTATCCTCTGAATGTGCTTCCCGAGTACCGATTGAACTTTGTAGCCGGTTGCTGCTTACTTATGCTCCTTATGTTGGTTATCGATATGCTTCTTTCACTTAGGATACGAAAGTAACGACAACTTAGAGGAAGATAGCCGAATGAAAACAAAAAAGGATCTGCCATGCGCTGGTTCCCCTTGACGCTTGCCCGGGTGCAGAGAGTGTGTAGTTGGAGTCCGGAGGACAGCTGCGTTATCACACAACAACTCGTTCATATCAATGTCAACCCTAGAGATAACCTCGACATCCTTCTTGATAATGGTTAACACGTTTCTCCTTCCAAATGGCAATAACCCTATTTAAGGCTTGCTGAACGATAAAAAATCCAGTAACCACAAGGGTTTGAGGCTCGTTTTGTCGAATTTATATGTACGGAAATATAAGAAATCGGGATAAAAACCGTGCACATGGAGGATGACGATTGCGCACGGTCATATGTCGGCCTCCCATTCCGGTTCGTGAAGATAGCGCGCCAGATCCACCCGTCCGCTGCCGTCCAAAACGATCCCTTCCTGCCTCAAAAGGCGCATCTGCGTTTTCCGGCCCGCCTCGTCCGGTATCGCGATTTCTCCCTTGGCGTTGACGACCCGATGCCAGGGCAGCCGGTGCTTGCCGCTCAGCGAATGCAAAATCTGCACGACTTGCCGCGCGCCTCGCGGACTGCCGGCACGACGGGCGATTTGTCCGTACGTCATAACGCGGCCTTCGGGTATGCTTTGAATGAGTCGTATAACCTTTAACGTAAAAGGCTTCATCGTTCTCTCCCGTCCGCTATGTCTGTTCGCACAAAGTATAACACACCGGGAACCTGCCGGGGCCCTCCCGCGGTCCTCTAGCGGCGAGGGCGCGAGCCGCAAAAGAAGCGAGCCCGCGATCCTCGGCAGCGAGGGGGCGGGCTCGGGTGCGGCGCGAGCGTCAACGGCTCAGCAGGCTTTGCGCGTACGCCGCGCTGCCGATCAGTCCGGCATCGTCGTCCAGGCTGCCGGGGACGATGCGCAGCCGCTCGCGGTAAAGCGGGTGGACGCGCCGCGAGACTTCTTCGCGCAGCGGGCCGAACAGGATATCGCCGGCCGCGGCGACGCCTCCTCCGACGATCACGACGTCGGGAGAAAGCAGGATGACGGCCGGCGCAAGCGCGAGCGCAAGCTTCTCGGCGGTATAGCGGTAGATGGAAAGCGCGAAGTCGTCGCCGTCCACCGCGGCCTGCCAGACGTCTCGGGCGGTCAATTCGCCGCGCGACGAAGGATCGGGGAAGCGCTCCGCGAGCAGGCCGCCCCGTCCGGCCGCAAGGCCGTCTTGTGCCTGGCGGGCGATTCCCGTGGCGGACGCGATCGTCTCGAGGCAGCCGGTCATGCCGCAGCCGCACGTATACTGGACTCCGTCCATGATGACGTGACCGATCTCCCCGGCCAGTCCCTCCGCGCCCGTATGAATGCGCCCGTCCGTCACGAACGCCGCGGACATGCCGGTGCCGAGCGTAAGGCCGAGCACATGGCGGTATCCCGCTCCGGCGCCGCGGATCGTTTCCCCGTACACGATCATCCTCACGTCGTTCTGAACCGCCACCGGCACGCCGAGCTTGCGGGACAAGAGCTGCGCCACCGGGGTACCGGACAGCGGCAGGTTCGCCGCCGTGACGGTTCCGTCCTTTTCGTTCATGAATCCGGGCAGACCGATGCCCACCGCCGCAAGCGAGCCTTCCGCGATTCCCCGCTCGCTCAGCAGCTTGCGCGCCAGTCCGGCCAGCTGGTCCAAGAAGCCTTCCGTCCCCGAAGACTTTTCCGTCGGCGTTTTGAGCTTGGCGAGCAGAACGCCGTCGCCATCGAACAGCCCGGCCACCACGTTGGTTCCGCCTACGTCAATGCCTATCGTATACGTCATTTTGTCCATGCCTCCACTTGTGTCCCGACAAGGAACCGTTCGGCAAGCCCGTTCTCCGCACGGCCGGGAGCCGATCCTGACCGGCGGGACGCCCCGGAGCCGCAACTTTCCGGCAGGACGCCGGCCGGCGCGTTCATCATCGTCGGTTTATTCTCGTCAGTGCAAATATAAAGGGCAGCCTTTGGCACTGTCAACCAATCGCATGAATCCCGGCCGCGGCGCAACCGGCGAACAGGCGCGGTTGGAGCCGCCGCTCATTGCTCCTTGTCGGCCCATCCGGACAAAACCGGCTTGATCTCCCGCCGATGCGACAGCTCGCGGTATTCCGACGGAAGCATGCCGGTATATTTGCTGAACACGCGCGTGAAATAGCGGCGCTCCGAATAGCCGACCATTTGTCCGACCGCCGTTACGTTCTTGTCGCTTAAGGCCAGCAGCGATTTCGCCATCTCCATTCGCTGCCGGGTCACGTATTCCACGAACGTTTCCCCGAAATGCTGCTTGAACAGCAGGCTGAAATAGCTGCCGCTAATGCCGAGATAATCGGCCAGCAGGTCGATGCTTAAATCCGACGACAGGTTCCGCTCGATGTAGTCTTTGGCCGCCAGCATGAGCACGTCGCTCGTTTTCTTTTTCATCGCGCTGTCGATCGACTGGTCGATGAGGCGGTTGATGACCGCCAGCGTTTCGCGGATGCCGGGACTGCGGTCGATCCGGCTCCAAAATTCGGCTTCGTCGTCCCGGCCGATCACGTCCATCGCCCGCATCTCCCGCAGCAGATGAAGACAGACGTAATGCAGAATCGGCTCGATCCGTTCGAACGAGCTTTCCGGCAGCCTGCGGAAGCTTTCGTTCAGCTCGCGCAGCGCCTCCTCCGTCTTGCGCCTGTCGCAGCGCTTAAGCCCGGTGACCATCTCTTCGATCCAATCCCACAGGCGCTGCGTCTCCTCCTGACCGGCGCGCTGGAACGCGGGCACGATCACGCCCCCTTCCCCGCCGAAGCTTAAATTCAGGGAGCGCTGCAAATGTTTGTAGGTTCCGGCCAGCCGCTCGAGCGGAACGGAGACAGGATGAAGCGCAACGCGGATGCTCAGCTTCAGGTAGGCGCCAATCTTCCGGCGCAACTCCTCGGCCCATGCCGCGCATTCGCTCCGGTCGAACGACTCCGGCGGCGTGCGTTCGATCAGCACGCACCATTCGCCGCCGCGCATTTGCAGCACGGAATGCGGAACCTCGAGGCCGGCGAAATGCTCCTGCAAAATGTTGTGCACCGCAAAGTTCCACAGCTTGCGCTCCCGTTCGTCCCAGCGGACGCCCCTTTTGGCGTAGTCCTCCACATCGATGAGCATCATCGCGAACGCCAAATTTCCCCCCGATAGCTCGCTGAGCTTGAGAAGCGGCTTGGCCGTCCCGCTTCCGGCGTCGATCAGCAAATCGTAAAGCACTCTTTCGTAGGCAAGCCGGAACATCTGCCGCCATTCCCGCTGGATCGTCCGCTGCTCGGCGTCGCGCTCGCGGATGCCGTCGGCCAGCCGCCGAATCGTGCGGGTCAATTCCTCGTAGTCGATCGGCTTCAAAATGTAATCTCGGACTTCGTAACGGATGACCGACCGGACATAGCTGAAATCCTGGTAACCGGTCATCATGATGACTTCGGCGTCGGCGTCGAATTCCCGCAGGGCGCCCAGAAATTCGATTCCGTCCATGACGGGCATGCGGATGTCGCACAAAATCAGATGCGGGCGGTGCTCCCGGGCCAGCTCCAGCGCCGTTTTCCCGTTTTTGGCCAATCCGACGATCTCCGCGTTGACGTCTTCCCAAGGCACGACGGCTTGAAGATTTTTCAAAATGTTGATTTCGTCGTCCACCAGCAGCACCTTCAGCTTCATGGCTCATCCTCCCCTCGGACCATCCGTGCGTTCGCTTGCCTGTCCGCCGCCCGGATCAGGGCGCCGACTTCGGGATCAAGCATTTGATGACCGTTCCCATCCCCTCCGCGCTGCACAGAATCAACCCGTAGCCCGGACCGTAGTGGATGCGGAGCCGGTCGTTGACGTTGCCGACGCCAAGCCCCCGCCTTTCGCCGGTTTCCGCCGACTCCCCGTACAGCGCTTCGAGCGTCGTCGCCCCCCCGGAGGCGAACATGGCCAGCTTGCGCCGGGGTATGCCGATCCCGTTGTCCTCCACGTAGAAGGCGATGTTGTCCCCTTCCTCGACCGCGCTGACGCGGATGCGTCCCAAGTAGTCGATGCCCTCGAAGCCGTGCTGGATGCTGTTCTCCACAAGCGGCTGAAGCGTCAGCTTCAAAATCCGGTGGCGAAGCAGCCGGTCCGGCACGTCGATTTCGAATTCGAACAATTCCTCGAACCGGAATTTCTGAATTTCCAGATAACTTCGCACATGCTCCAGCTCCTGGTCGATGCGGACCTCTTCCTTCTGCTGGATGCTGATGCGGAAAATATTGGCAAGCTGCTGCACCATGCGGCTCACTTTCCGCCCTTCGTTCCGCACGGCCAAAATGTTGATCGACTCCAGCGCGTTAAACAGAAAATGCGGCTTGATCTGCGCCTGCAGCAGCATCATCTCCGCCTTGCGTTTGCGCCGCTGCTCCCGGACGACCTCGTCCAGCAGCTCGGAGACGCGGGCGACAAGGCTGTTGAAGCCTTTGGCGAGAATGACCGTCTCGTCGTTGCCGGTCACCGGCACGCGCGTGGACAGATCGCCGCGCTCGACGCGCCGCATGGCGCTTGCCACGCGCACGAAGGAGTTCACCGTCCGCCGGACGAACATCAGGTTGAAGATGAGGGCGCAGGCGAGCGAAGCGGCCGTAATGCCGACGACCCAGCGGAGGACGCGCGTCTGATCCCCGGACAGGTAGTTCCAGTCGGTCACCGTGACGAGCGTCCAGTCTCCGGCGCCGAGGCGCTTGATCTCTCCGAGGTTGTGGACGGAGACGAGGCTTTTGCGGCCGAGAAAATTCATCTTCGAGCTTTGATAGCTTTGCGTAAGATCGAGCTGTCCCGTCGGGTCCGCATGCAGATAGAAGTTCTGTCCCGCCAGATGCTCCCCGCTGTCGTAAATGATCGTGCCGCCCCGTCCGACGAGCAGGTAGCGGCGGTTGTCGCTGGCTTCGGTATTGTAGAAATCGAAAATCCGCTCGAGCTCGTTCATCTGGAACCGGATGACAAGCAGGCCCTTGCTCTGAAGCGTGTCGATGTCGAGCAGCACCCGGATCTGGGTGAACAGGTTGTTTTCCCCGGTCAGCAGCCGGTCTTCGTAGGGGCCGATCCAGACGGGCGCGCCGTTTTTTTTCAGCGCTTCGGCGTACAGCGGATTCGTCTTCAGCTTCTCCAGCGGAGCCGGCGTATCGGGAATGAACCTGACATTGACGACTTTACCGTCGTTGCCGTACAAGGTCACCGATTTGATGCCCGGATACGTCAGCAGAACCCGTTGGCTCAGCTTTTGCTTTTCCAGCATTTCTTCGATGTACGGATCGTCCGTCGCAGACGGCGACGCGCCTCCCATCCCGATGGACTGCTCGACGCTCTGCACGCTGTCCTTGGTCGTCACCCAGAAATCGGAGAAATAATTGGCCTCCTTGATCATATTGTTGAGGTTGCGCCCGATGGCGTTCATGGACAGCTCGAGCTGCTCTTCGTATTTCTCCCGGGTCACGTGCTGGAATACGAGATAGGAGACGGTGCCGAGCACAAACAAAGGGATGATAATGAAAACGAAAAAAGCCGTAAACACCCGTCGCCCCAGACTCATCGTCTACCGCGCCATCCTTTCGGCCGCCCGCTTCCTCCGGTTCCGGCAGGAAGAATACGCTTGCACTCTCCATTATAGGAGGCTCAACCCGGCGGTTTAAGTCCTTATTTATCCAAAGGGGGGATAAAAACCTCTACTTAAGGGAGAATTCCTTGAGGCCGCTTCGCTGCGCTCAGCGGCGAGAGTACCGACTGCGGATGAAGTCGATCAGGGCTTGCCGTTCCGCCCCTTCGGAGCGGAACGCGGCAAGGCCGAGCCCGGCGGCTTCGGCTTGAACCGCGGGCGCAGGTTCCCGCAGCATGACCGCCAAAACGCCGGGCAACCGCAATAACTCGGCGTCCGCATCGGTGCGGACGATGGCGATCTTCGGATAGGGGGCGGTTTTGAAGCCTTCCGCCAGCACCACGTCGAGACCGAACGGCTTCATTCCGTCGATCAGTTCGTCCAGCGTCCGCGGAACGCAGGCGAACCAGGCGGTCCTGGCCGGAGAGGAGACGGCGGTGACAAGCGCCCCCGCCCGCCGGTGAAGCCAGCTGTCCGTTCCCCGCGTATCCGGCTCGAACGTATCGTGCGCGTCGCGCTTGACGGTCCCGACCCGCAGCCCGTCTTGCGCCAGCGCGGAGACGAGCTCGCACAGCAGCGTCGTTTTGCCGGCGTTCTTGAAGCCGACCACTTGCAAAATGTCCACGTTGCCCCTCCTCCGGAAGCAGAAATGGGTAAGGAACCGCACCTTCCAAATAAGGCCGGCCGCGTCAATCGTCCGGGCCCGCCGCGTCCTTAAGCAGCCGGCGATATTCCTCCGGCGTGTCCACGTCCGTTGCGAAGCCAAGGCCGATGCCGGCGCGGATGAACGCCTCCTCCGGCACGCCGGTCCAGGCGATGGCTTCGAGCAGCGCGCCGAGCCTGCGCTCGCCCGCGGCCAGAAGCGCCCCGCAGACGGAGGCGAGGTCCGTGCGGTACAGCGCGTGCAGCGGCTGCGTTCGGCCGCCGACAATCGGAACGGCCGCCCGGTGCGTTCCGGCCGCAAGCTTCTCTCCCAGCAGCCGGGCCGCTTCGGGGCTCGGCGACGGATGGTCGCACGCAAGAGCCCATACAACCGGCGACGACGACGCCTTCAAGCCGGCGTGAAGTCCGGCAAGCGGCCCCAGGCCCGTCCATTCGTCCGGGACGACGCGCACCCGCCCAAGGCCGCAAACGGCTTGAAGCAGCTCCTCCGACGGCGGCGCGACGACGATCGCCTCTTTCGCCCATTCCAGGGCGAGTCGGCATTGTCTGCGTATAAACGGCTCGTTTCCGTACGTCAGCAGCGCCTTGTTGCGGCCGCCCATTCTTCGCCCGCGGCCGCCCGCCAAAATTACGGCCGCAACGTCCATCTCGCCGCTCTCGAATTGGCCGTTTTTTATGCTGACGCTGTCGCCCCCGCTCTTTGTCAAGCCCTCATCCCCTTTGCGGCCCGCATTCGCCACGAATTCGCCCCTCCCGGGACGCAATATGTGCGGACTTACACCTCGACCGTCCAGCCGAACGGGTCCGGCGCTTTCCCTGTCTGAATACCGGTCAGCGTTTCGTAAAGCCGCGCGGTCAGCGTTCCCGTCCGGCCGTTGCCGATGCTCCATACGTTCCCCTGCCAACAAAGCTCCCCGATCGGGGACACCGCTGCGGCCGTTCCGGTGCCGAACGCCTCGGCGAGCGTGCCGTCGAGGCTGGCCCGCTCCAGCTCGTCGATCGAAATCTGCCGTTCCTCGACCCTGACGCCCCAGCTTGCCAGCAGCCGAATGACGGAGTCTCTCGTCACCCCGTCCAGGATGCTGCCGTTCAGCGCCGGCGTGAGGACGGTATCGCCGATCTTGAAAAAGACGTTCATGCTCCCCACTTCCTCGATGTACCGGCGGTGAACCCCATCCAGCCAGAGCACCTGGGCATACCCTTCCTTCGCCGCTTCCCGCTGGGCCAAAAGGCCGGCCGCGTAATTTCCGGCCGCCTTCGCCGCGCCGACGCCTCCGGCCACGGCTCTGACATAATTGGATTCTACGTATATTTTAACAGGATTGATGCCTGCCTCGTAGTAGGGACCGAC
Source organism: Cohnella laeviribosi DSM 21336 (assembly GCF_000378425.1). Taxonomy (GTDB): domain Bacteria; phylum Bacillota; class Bacilli; order Paenibacillales; family Paenibacillaceae; genus Cohnella; species Cohnella laeviribosi. Next base: position 19,022 of record NZ_KB899810.1, read on the forward strand.
CGCCGACATGATGATGATAAACCGGTATTCGGCGGAAGGCGCCACGCCGAGCGCCGGTTCGGTCGCGATGATGAACGGACGGATGTACAGCGCGGTTCCCGGCTCCTCCGGAATCCAATCCCGGTCGACCGCCACCAGCCGTTTGATCGCCTCAAGCGCCAGTTCCCCGTCGATCGGCGGAATGCTCAGCCGGTAATTCGAGCGGTTCAGCCGCTCGATATGGCGGTCGGGCCGAAACAGCACCGTGCGCCCGTCCGCGGTTGAGTGCGCTTTCAAGCCTTCGAATACCGTTTGGCCGTAATGAAACACCTTGGCCGACGGATCAAGCGCAATCGGCTGGTACGGGATGATGCGCGGCTCATGCCAGCCATGGTCGGCGCTATAGTTCATGATAAACATATGATCGGTAAACACGCGTCCGAAGCCCAGCCGGCTGGCGGGAATTTTCGGCTTTTTGGCGGCACTGGGAAAAACGGAGATCGTCACATTCATCCTGATATCGTCTCCTTTGGCAAAATAATGTTTGTTAGTTGAATGATAGCAAGAGAATTCGTATATTAAAAATATCGGTTTTGTCGGTCGGCCATACCTTTTAAGTATCCGGCCTAAACGGCTGTGCCGCCTTTCGAAAATCGCGTCCGCAATAGCGCCGATAGAGAAAAGAGGGGCAAACATGGATATCCGCCAGCTTCGCTATTTTCTGGAGATTGCCCGCGAGGGGCAAATTACGCGCGCCGCCAAACGGCTCCATATGGAGCAGCCCCCGCTCAGCCGGCAGCTCAAGCAGATGGAGAAGGAGCTCGGCGTCACCCTGTTCGACCGCAGCGGCAAGCAGCTTGAGCTGACCCGGGCGGGAGAACTGCTGCGCCAAAAGGCCGAAAGCCTTCTCCAGCAATTCCACGAATCGCTTAACGAAGTCAAGGAACTGGACGAAGGCGTTCGCGGCACGTTGGCGATCGGGGCGGTCGTCTCTTGCGTCTCCCTGCTTCCTCCGAAAATCAAGCTGTTCCATGAACGCTATCCGAATGTCACCTTCCATATCCGGGAAGGAGACCACTTTCTGCTCGGGGATCTGCTTCATCACCGAAACATCGAGCTGGTCGTCACCCGCCTGCCGTTCGAATCCGTCCCTGCACCAAAGGCTTACGAAATCATGCCTCTTCCTTCCGATCCGTTTGTCGCCGTCGTTCCCCGCCCCTGGCTTGCGACAGCCAAGCTTGGTACCGGTTCCGTTACGCTGCGGCAGCTTGCGGATTGTCCGTTTTTGACCTTGAAGACCGATAAAACGACCGGCATGCACGAACGGGTGCTGGAGCAATTCCGGCAATCCGGGGCCGAGCCCCGCGTTTTGTGTGAATGCAGCAGCGTCGCCATCGCAGTCGCCCTGGTGGCCGCCGGCATCGGCATGACCATTTTGCCGAAATCCGTTATGGCCTCCTTCCCCCACCCCGATATCGCCACCGTCGCGATCGCGGATACCGTCTTCAAGTCGGAAGTCGGCATCGTCTGGCTGAAAGACCGGTATTTATCCAAAAGCGCGCGCCATTTTATCAGCATGTTCCGCTAACGCGTCATCCGCCTTCCCTTCGATGGCATGCTTCCCGAATTCGGCGAATATATTGTAACCGATTGCGGGCTCGGCGCTTGGGGCCGGACGGTACCGCAGGACAAACAACGCCGGGGGATGCGCTCATCATGCCTAGCGGGAGGGAGAATGCTTGATGGACAGACTGACCACCAATCAAGGGGTGCCGATCGGAGACAACCAGAACTCCAAGACGGCCGGCATCCGCGGACCTACGCTTCTCGAAGACTATCAGCTTTTGGAGAAGCTTGCCCACTTTGACCGGGAACGGGTTCCCGAACGCGTCGTACACGCCCGGGGCGCCGGGGCGCACGGCGTTTTTACGCTCAAGAACAGCATGAAGCGGTATACGAAAGCGGCGTTCCTTCAGGACGAGGGTACGCAGACGCCGGTGTTCGTCCGTTTCTCGACGGTGATTCACGGCCAGCATTCTCCGGAAACGCTGCGGGATCCCCGCGGCTTTGCCGTCAAGTTTTATACGGCGGAAGGAAATTACGATTTTGTCGGCAACAACCTGCCGGTCTTCTTCATCCGCGATGCGATGAAATTTCCCGACATGGTGCACGCCTTAAAGCCCGATCCGCGAACGAATATCCAGCATCCCGACCGCTACTGGGACTTTATGTCGCTTACGCCCGAATCGACGAACATGCTCGTGCATCTGTTCTCGGACGAAGGCATTCCCGCCAGCTACCGGCATATGCGCGGCTCCAGCGTTCACGCCTTCAAATGGATCAACGCCTACGGAAATACCGTGTACGTCAAGCTCCGCTGGGTTCCGAAGCAGGGCATCCGAAACCTGTCCGCCGAGGAAGCGTCCGCCATTCAGGCCAAGGACTTCAACCATGCGAGCCGCGATTTGTACGAAGCGATCGAGCGGGGCGACTATCCGGAATGGGACTTGTACGTGCAAATCCTGGACCCGGCCGATATGGATCAATTCGATTTCGATCCGCTTGACGCCACGAAGGACTGGTTCGAAGACGTCATTCCCTATCAGCTCGTCGGCACGATGACGCTTAACCGCAATCCGGACAATGTTTTTGCCGAAACCGAATCGGTCGGGTTCAATCCCGGCGTCGTCGTTCCCGGCATCGAACCTTCCGAAGACAAGCTGCTGCAGGGCCGCCTGTTCTCGTATTCCGACACCCAGCGATACCGCATCGGCACGAACTACCTGCAGCTTCCGATCAACTGCCCGTTCGCGAAAGTCAGCAACAACCAGCGGGACGGCGCGATGCCGTTCAAGCAGCAGACCCATCCGGTGAACTACGAGCCCAACCGCCACCAGGACACGCCGAAGGAAGACCCGGCCTACCGGGAGGCAAGCACGCCGATCGGCGGCGCGGCCGGCCGCCAGAAGATCGCCAAGACGAACGATTTCGGCCAGGCGGGCCAAGTTTGGAGACGCTTTTCGAACGAGGAGAAAGACGCGCTCGTCAAAAACCTGACCGCCGATCTGAAGCAGGTGGCGGAAGCGACCCGGCTGCGCGCCATTTGCAACTTCTACCGGGCGGACGCGGAGCTTGGCCAAAGGCTTGCGGACAATCTGAACGCGGACATTCAGCCGTATCTCAAGCCATTGTAAACAATGAGGCTCGCCCAAAAGCAAGTCCGCTCATCCGGCGGACAGCTGGCTTGATGAGAAATGCAGGTAAAATGAAGAAACGGCGGTGCAAGGGGATTATCCCTGCATCGCCGTTTTATTGCTTTCGGTCTATGGCCCCGGTTGCCCTGCATTTGTCCAAATACACGTTCCGTCTTGATCAGCCGCCTCGGTCATCCGCCGAACTTACAACGCATAGCCTTCCCCGCTTGCCCGCCACACCGGTCGGGCGCAACTGCAGTTGCCATAACAGCAACTGCAATGTCCGTTTGCGCGAGAACCCTCGATTGAAGTGCCTAAACGGCAATTAAATTGCGCATCCGGCCCGCCACACCGGTCGGGCGCAACTGCAGTTGCCATAACAGCAACTGCAAAACCCGTTTGCATGAGAACCCTCGATTGAAGTGCCTAAACGGCAATTAAATTGCGCATCCGGCCCGTCACACCGGTCGGGCGCAACTGCAGTTGCCGCAAAAACAACTGAAAAGCCCGTTTGCGCGCAATCCCCCGATTGAATCGCCGGATCTCGCCGTACCTCCCCGGCAGCGCCTTATCCGCGCGGGTTCGCGTGCGGCGGCCAATTCCGCTCAGGAAGGAATGAATTGCTTGTACGTAATCACGTAGCTGGCGCCCAGCGGAATCAGCTCGCTCAGATACTTGCCGATCAGTTCTTTTTCGACATCGGTGATCGCGGAGCCGGTGCGAATGTCGAAATGAATGACTCCCGTATGAACGTCATAGCGGGTGAAATGCATGCTCCCCCCGGCCAGCATGCCGTTGATGACGGCGGCAATCCGGTGCTGATCCAACGACCGGCTCATGGCGGCCTGCTCGACGCATTCCGGCAGCGGTTCGGCGATCGGGACCCCGTCGGCCTGCACCATGGCGTAAGGCTTAACTTTGAAGCAGACGTAAGGAAGCAGATATAACGAAGCGAAGCGGAGCAGTGCCTCTTCGTCCCGTTCCGGCAGTTCCAGCCGTTCGTTCCAGGCGTAGATGACAGCGGCGTTTTTGCCGCACGAATGAATGCGAACATACCTCAAATGCGGAAATTGGCTTTTGACCAGATGCTCCGACAACAAACGCGTCCCCATTCCAATCCCCTCCCACATGGTGTCAACCGCGGAGTCCAGTCGATGTCAGCGCTTACAATTCGTTTATCGCTTACTTTGTGCCTGACGGTTACGATCGCAAGGGTTCGTTTGGTACAGCGGGCCAAAAGAAGGCCGAAAGGTTCTCGTTGCCCATCCGTTTTGCAACAGCGGTTACTCCATCGTATTCAATTCCGGCCGCCATGATGAGCGGTTCTTCGAATTTCCGCAGAATGGCAAAAAGCCGCCCCGGATCGGGACGGCTTTACTTCTTTACTTATAGACGGTCAACCGGCCTGCAGGCTGTCCAGCAACCGTTCGGCCGCCGCCTTGCCCTGTTCGACGCAATCCGGCAGCCCGACGCCTTCGAAGGGCGCCCCGGCGGCAAACACGCCGGGCAGGCGGAGCGCCAGCTGTTCCCGGAACGCCGCGATATGCTTCAGATGATCGACGGGATATTGCGGCATCGATTGCCGCAAACGGGTAATCTCGACAAACAGGGGCGTCGCCGTCAGCCCCATATAGTGCCGCAGGTCGCGGCAAACCGCCGCCGTCATTTCTTCGTCGTCCAGTTCGACCGTCTCCTCGTCGCCCGCCCGTCCGACGTAGCAGCGGATGAGCCTTTTGCCGGCCGGCGCCGTATGAAGCCACTTGGCCGACGTCCAAGTGCTGGCCGTAATCGTCCGCCCCTCCGACCGGGGAACGAGAAAGCCGGAGCCGTCCAGCTTATGGTTAAACTCTTTTTCGTCATAGGCCAGCACGACGTTGGCAACCGAAACGTAACGGATGGCGGTCATCGCCGATACGTCGACATGAGGCGACAACAGCTTCGCGTTCGCATAGGCCGGGAGCGTAAAAAGTACGGCATCGGCGCCGAAGGAAGCGCCGTCGGCCAGCTGAAGCCGGTAACGTCCTTCCGTCTCCCCGCCTGCCGTCCCGCCGCCGGCTAGCGCCAAAGACGCGACCGGGCTGCCGAGCCGGATCTCGCCGCCCAGCGCGCGAATCCGCCTTTCCAGCGCTTCGATGACGGCGGACAATCCGCTGCGGAACGTCAGAAACGCCGTCGGCGGAACGCTCGCCCCGCCTACCGCTTCCGAACGCATTTGCGCCGCTTTCGCCCCTGCCGCGGGCGCCGCGCGCCGCGCCTCGATCATGCCGCGAATGACGCTTCCGTATTTCCGCTCCATCTCCGCAAACTGCGGAAAGGTGGCGTTCAGGCCGAGCTTGTATAGATCGCCGGCATGAATGCCCGCAAGCAGCGGCTCCAAGATCCGCTCGACCATTTCCTTGCCGAGGCGCCGCTCGAGAAAATCGCCGACCGTTTCGTCGCCGGTCTCCTCGCGCCTGGGCAGCCGCAGATCGTCCAGCGCCCGGAGCTTCCCGCGGGGAGAAATGTAGCTTGTTCTCGCAAACGCGCCCAGATCGTTCGGAATACCGAGATTCATCCCTTTGGGCATCGGCCTGAGCTTGCCGTCGGCCGCAATGTACGTGTTGGGCGCGGCAGGGTTGGTGCCGACCAGTTCGCCGAGCAGCCCGAGCTCCCGGGCAAGATGCAGCATCGGAAGCTTGCGGCCGAGAAACGAATCGGGTCCGCGCTCGATAACGAAGCCGTCGCGCCTGAGCGTATTGACTCTGCCGCCCAGCCGGTTCGAGCCTTCGAAAACCGTCACCGCAACTTTCCGCCCCCGCTCCTCGGCCATCCGCAACAGATAAAAAGCCGCGCTCAGGCCGGTTATGCCGCCGCCGAGCACCGCAATCCGGCAAATATCCCGTTCCATATGCCAGCCTCCTTTATCGTTTTCGCCCGCAAACCAAACAGAGGGCGAAGCGCCTTCGCTCCAGCCCTCGCCTTCCGAACCCGCCTTCCGGGCTCTCCCTCGCCCGGCCGCACGCCCGCCCGGCGTCAGCCGGCGAGTTCCTTCTCCGCCGCCCGTACCGAGTCGGCGAGCGCCCGCATGTACTGCGGATCGTCGTTCAGCATTTCGATCCGCTCCAGGCGGATGCCGCGTTCGCTCGCGAACCGGCTCGCTTCGATATCGATGTCGTACAGGACCTCGAGATGATCTGAGACGAAGCCGACCGGAGCCACAAGCACCGAGCGGATTCCTTCTCTGGCGAGCGATTCCAGCGTCTCGAGAATGTCCGGACCGAGCCAGGGCTGGCCGGTCTGCCCCGCGCTTTGCCACGTGAACTGCCAGCGGCCCACGTCCGCGGCGGACGCTACGGCGTGGGACGTTTCCAGCAGCTGCTCCGGGTAAGGGTCGCCGATTTCGACAATCCGCTGCGGCAGGCTGTGGGCGCTGAACAGGACGAGCACGTCGCCGCGGGCGTCCCCGAATTTGTCCAGGCCGCTCGCCACCCGCTTCGCCAGCGCCGAAATCAGCTCGGGATGCAGATGGTACTGCTCCACCCCCGCAAACGCAATGCCCTGCTTCTCCGCTTCTTCCCTCGCCCGCTTCAGGTAGCTGCCGACGCTCATCGAAGAATACTGCGGCGTCAGCACGATGCCGACCGCCTCGCGGATGCCGTCCTTCGCCATCGCGGCGATTCCGTCCTCGATAAACGGCTTCGCGTGCTTCAGCCCCTGGTAGCAGACGTAGCGGCCCGCTCCCGCCAGTTCGTCCAGCGTGCGCTGAAGCGCCGCCACCTGCCGGTTCGTGTTCTCCCGAAGCGGAAAAACGCCGCCGACAATCGCCCGGTAGCGGGCGGTCAAGTCTTCCAGTTGCTCGGGAGTCGGCGGATGGCCTCTGCGAATATGCGTATAATAGGCTTCGATTTCGTCCATACTTTCCGGCGTTCCGTAGGACATGACCAGCACGCCCACCGGCCGGGCAGCCGATTCGCTCATAACGACACCTCCGGCTTCAGCCGCTGTTCGGAGTATTCGTGCACGAATTCCGTCAGCAAACGCAACTTGTCCAGCGATGCGTCCGGAAACAGCCCGTGCCCGAGGTTAAAAATAAATCCGGGCTCTTTCATCCCTTCATCGAGCAGCCGGCGGGCATGCTCGCGGAGGACGCTCTCCGGCGCCGTCAAGACATACGGGTCCAAATTGCCCTGCACCGCGAACTTCCCGCCGGTGCGGCGACGTCCTTCGGCGATCGGCACCCGCCAGTCGAGACCGATGACGTCGGCGTCGAGCCGGCCGAGCAGCGGAAGCAGCTCGCCGGAGCTTACGCCCGGAAAATAAATTTTCGGAATGTCCAGATCGGAAAGCCGGTCGAAAATGCGCTCCACATGAGGCAGCACGTACTCCTGGAAATCATGCGGCGCAAGCGCTCCGACCCAGCTGTCGAACAGCTGCACGGCGCGGGCGCCCGCAGCCGCGTGGGCGCGCAAATATTCCGCCGCCATATCGGACAGCTTCGCCATCAGCTTGTGCCAAACGTCCGGATGACCGTACATCAGCGCCTTGGTGTTCATGTACGATTTGGACGGCCGGCCCTCCACGATATAGCTTGCGAGCGTAAACGGCGCCCCTCCGAACGTAATGAGCGGCACTTTAAGCTCCCGGACGAGAATGCGGATCGTCTCCAGCACATGGGACAGATCGCCTTCCACGTCGATCGGCTTCAGGCGCTCCACGTCGTCCGCGCTGCGGACCGGATTATGAATGACCGGACCGACATCCTTGACGATATCGAAATCGATGCCGATCGACGAAACGGGATTCATGATGTCGGAATACAGAATCGCGGCATCGACGCCCAGCTTGCGGACGGGCATCATCGTCACTTCCGCGGCCAGTTCCGGCTGGCGGCAAATTTCCAGCAGCGAATATTTTTCTTTGATTTTCCGGTAGTCGGGGTCGTACCGCCCGGCTTGCCGCATATACCAGACCGGCACCCGGTCCACGGGCTGCCTGCGGCATGCGCGCAAGAAACGGTCATTAAACATGCTTCAGCTTCCCCTTCGATAGTTGTAGGTTCCCAATGCTTCCATTATGCCCTTTTTGCTAGGCTGCCACAACATGGATGCCGGAACGGAGTATGACAAAGCTATGACAATCGCCGCCTAAAGGTCGATCCGAAAGATTGTGATATACTGGAAGAACGATGCAGCTACATCAGACTAGAAGGTGAACGGTTTGCAGCAATGGAAAATCAATCTGGCCGTGCTTTGGGTCGGCAATTTTCTCGTCATGGCCGGTATGACCATGATTACTCCGTTTCTTTCCCTGTACCTGCAGCAGGATCTCGGGGTCGCGGGCGAGCACCGGATTTCGCTATGGGCCGGACTAATCTTCGCAGCGAACTTCGTCACGTCTTTTCTGTTCCAGCCTCTGTGGGGCAAGCTGTCGGACCGTTACGGGCGCAAGATGATGCTTCTCCGCTCCGGGTTCGGGATGTCGATCGTCATCGTTCTGATGGGCATGGCCACCTCTCCTTGGCATCTGCTGCTGCTCCGGATCGCAAACGGCGTCATTTCGGGCTTCTCGCCGGCCGCCGTGTCGCTTGTCTCGGGGGGAACGCCGAAAGAGCGGATGGGCTTTGCCATGGGCACGCTTCAGTCCGGCGCGACGGCGGGGACGATCCTGGGTCCCTTGATCGGCGGGCTGATGGCCGACACCTTCGGTTTCCGTCCGATCTTTTACATGACCGGCACGATGCTGTTTCTCGCTTCGGCGCTGTCCGGTTTTATGATTAAGGAAAATTTCGACCGGGAAGCCGCCGCCCGGAAACCTCAGGCCAGCCTTCTCAAAGGCTTTCGCAACCTGATGCGGATTCCGCAGATGCCCGTGCTTTTGTCCATAACGTTTCTCATTCAGTTCGCCATGCTCAGTCCGATGGCGCTGATCCCCATTTACGTGCAGCAGTTGCATGGGACGACCGAAAACCTGGCGTTCTGGGCCGGCTTCGTCGGCGCCGTCACCGGATTGTCCAACATGGTGTCCGCGCCGGTTCTGGGCAGGATCAGCGACCGCGTCGGCCCGAAATGGATTTTGCTTGTCTCGCTGATCGGCGCGGGACTGATGTTCATCCCGCAGTCGTTCGTCGGCACCGTCGGACAGCTGCTCGTCTGCCGCTTTCTGCTCGGCTGCTTCATGGGAGGCCTGATTCCGACCGTCAACGCCCTCATCCGGCGCTACACGCCGGACGGCCAGGACAGCCGGGCCTTCGGCTTCAACAGCAGCGCCCTCGCGCTCGGCAACATGACCGGCCCCGTAACCGGGGGCGTGCTGTCCGGCCTGATCGGCATCGAAGGGCTGTTCATCATGTCGGGCCTCTTTCTGTTCGCGACGTCGCTGTGGACTTATGTCATGCTCATCCGCCGCGACGGCGGCTTCTCCGCCGGCTCCGAGCGGCGCTGACCGGCGGAACTTCCGTGCCGGCCGGTCCGGATGCAAACGGCGCCGGTTTCAAGGACGGCGCTCCCTGCCGCCCTTTCACTTGACCATCGCCAGCGCCAAGCCGTCGAAGGCGGGCAGATGAGCGCCGATAAGCCGCTCGTCCTGCGCGATCCGGCGGTTGAATTCGCGCATTGCCCGTACGGCCGGCCCCTGCTTGTCCGGATTCAGCGTCCGACCGCGCAGCAGCGTGTTGTCCGCGGCGATTACCGCGCCGGGCTCGGCCAGGCGTATCGCCCACTCGAGATACGCCGGATAGTTCTCCTTGTCCGCATCGATAAAGAAAAAGTCGAATTTCCTCCCGTCCGCTTCGAGTTTTTCCAAGCTGTCCGCCGCGTTGCCCACGATCATTTCGACCTTGTCCGCGAACCCTGCGGCGGCCAGATTCGCCCGGGCCAGCTCGGCATACTCCGGCTTGAGCTCCAGCGAGGTAAGCGTCCCGCCCGCCCGCAGGCCTCTGGCGAGGCACACGCCGCTGTAGCCGCCCAGCGCCCCGATCTCAAGCGCCGCCTTCGCGCCCGTCGCGGCCGCAAGCAGCGTCAGCAGCCGTCCGTATGCGGGCTCGACCGATATTTCCGGCATTCCCCTTTCCCTGATCGATTCTTCGATTCGCGCAAGCTCCCGGTCTTCCGGAAACAACGATTCGAAATAGACCTCCGGCTCCGTCATCCCTTCTTCATCCTTTCCGCGCCGAAACAATCGGCATCCCCCGAAAGTCCGGCTTTCTGTTTTCCCGGCCTTGTTCTTCTCTATTGTAGCGGATCGCCGAACCGGCGCAAATCGCGGCGATTTTCCTCCGCCTTGCCGCCTCCGGCGCTTCCTCGCGAATTTGTAACCGACTTGCCGTTTCCGATATACTGTTTTGTGGCGAAAAATTTACAGAACGATTACATTCTCCTAACAAAAAGAGACTTGAAATCGGGAAAGGAAGCGGTTCAACGTGATTTCGCAATTGCAAACCGCCGCGCGCAGCGGCATTCGGCTTTCGCTTCGCGGCCTGCGAAAGTGGCCGTACGGGGGAGCCATGCTGTTTATCGCGGCGATGCTCTACAAGCTCAATTGGCTGGACGGACAATTGAACGTCGGCGGGATGAATCCCTGGAAATGGACGGTCAATCTCGGCGCGATGGTGCTGGCGACCTTCTGGACCGTATGGCTCGGCCGCCGGACCCGCGCGGTCGTTCTCGCCTGCCTCGATATCGTCTTCTCGGCCGTCATGCTGGCCGATCTGGTTTATTTCCGCTATTTTAAAGATTTCATTTCCGTCCCCGTGCTGCTTCAGGCCGGACAAGTCGGCGAACTGGAAGACAGCATCTGGAATTTGATCCATCCGGGAGACTGGGTTCTGCTTGCCGACCTTCCGGCGGCCGTGGCGATCGCCGTCTTCGTCTGCTGGAGGCTTCGTCCCTCCAGGCTCGAACGGCTGGGACAACCGCGCCCCCGAAAATCGCTCAAGGCCGTCCTGCTGCGCCTTGCCCTCGGCGTCGCGCTGCTCGTCGGCGGCATCTACATGATCGCCGTGCCGGTCAATATTCAAAAGAACGGCTGGGCCAGAGGCCTGTTTGTCGGCAACTGGTGGAACGTTCCGATCTATAACGTGACGGGACTGTTCGGCTTCCACGGCTACGACGCTTACCGCTACGCAAAAGAGCACTGGTTCGGCAGCGGCCCGAGCCAAGCCGACATCCAGGAAGCGGAGGAATGGTTCGACAAGCGGGCCGCCCTGCAGAAGCAGGCCGAGACCGAGCCGATGTTCGGCGCCTACAAGGGCAAAAACGTGCTGATCGTGCAGGCCGAGGCGTTCCAGACGTTTGTCATCGGCCAATCGGTGAACGGAAAGGAAATTACCCCGAATCTCAACAAGCTGATCGGCCAAAGCCTGTATTTTCCGAACTTCTATCATCAGACGGGACAAGGCCGCACGTCCGACGCGGACTTCCTGACGAACTGTTCCCTGCATCCGATGCCGACGGGCTCCGTGTTTATCCGGTTCGCGGACCATACCTACAACTGCCTCCCGTCGATCCTGAACGGGCAAGGATACGATACGACCGTGCATCACGCATATGAAGGCAGCTTCTGGAACCGCAACAACATGTACCGCAATATGCAATACGCCGATTTTTACACGATCAAAGACTATACGAACGACGAACCGCTTGGCTGGTCGCTCGGGGACAAATCGTTTTTCCGCCAGACGATCGACCAGTTGAAGCAGCGCGACAAATCGCCTTTTTACGCGTTTGCCATCACGATTTCCGGGCATCACCCTTACAACCTGCCTTCCACGGCGACCCATTTCGACGCGGGACCGTTCGAAGGCACCACGTTCGGCGATTACCTGAAAGCGTCCCACTACGTCGACGAAGCGGTCGGCGAGCTCGTGCAGCGGCTGAAGGACGAAGGCTTGTGGGACAACACGATCCTCATGTTCTACGGCGACCACGACAACTCGCTTTATGACGCGGAGCCCTACGAGAAATTGTTCGGTCGCAAGCTGTCCGACCAGGTGAAGGACGCCCTTCAGCGCAAAGTGCCGTTCTTCATTCATTTTCCGAACGACGCGCATGCCGGCGTCATCGAAAAACCGGTCGGGCAAATCGACACGACGCCGACGGTGCTCCAACTGCTGGGCATCCCCGCCTCCGGGTACAAGCTGATGGGCGTCAGCATGCTGTCGGAAGCGGAAGCTCCGGTCGTCTTCCGGAACGGGGGCTTCGCGACGAAGCAAGTCTATTTCGTGCCTTCCGACGACGGAATCTTGGAGCACGGGACGTGCTACCTGGCCGAAACCGGCGAACCGACCGAAATGTCCGCCTGCCAAGCCGGAGCCGAGGCGGCCCGGCTCGAATTGAAGGTGTCCGACCTGGTCGTCGAGCACGATCTCATCCCGACGCTGTTCGACAGCGCGAACGGCGCAAGCGGCGATACGAGCGGCGGCAACGCGGGCGGAGAGAAGGCGAACGAAGAGAACCCGAGCGCGGCAAAAGAAGCCGGGTCGAACGCGGCGCCGCCGGCCGCGCCTTGACGTGAAACCCTCTGGCAAAGTTTAAGAAAATAAGCATGGACGACGGGTGGACTTTTGTTTACCATTATTGAGGATGGTTCTGCAACTTTCAGCAGCAACCGACAAAAGGCAGCCGCCGAAAGAAAGAGGGACGTCATGCTTTTTAATTCTTATCCGTTCATTTTCGTATTCTGGCCGGTGACGGCCGTCGTCTATTTCCTGCTGATCCGATTCAGATGGACGCTAGCGGCCAAAGGCTGGCTGGCGCTGGCATCGCTGTTTTTCTACGGATACTGGGACTACAAGTATGTTCCGCTCATTTTGGGCTCGATTCTGTTCAACTATTTGACCGGACGCTGGATCGCGTCCGTTTCGGGCTCGGCCGTCGGCAAGCGCAAAGCGATTCTCGCCTTCGGCATCGTGGTCGACGTGGCGCTGCTCGGCTACTACAAATACGCGAACTTTTTCCTGGAAAACTTAAGCGAGCTTACCGGGCATCATTATCCGCTGCTGCAAATCGTATTGCCGCTTGGCATCAGCTTTTTCACGTTTACCCAAATCGCGTTTCTGGTCGACGCTTATCGCGGCAAAGTGCACGAAACGAACTTCGTGAGCTACGTGCTGTTCGTGACGTTTTTCCCTCACCTGATCGCCGGCCCGATCCTTCACCACGGTGAAATGATGCCGCAGTTCGACCGGCTCCGCAATAAAGTATGGAACTGGTCGAACGCGGCCAAGGGACTGTTTTTGTTTTGCATCGGCCTGTTCAAAAAGGTGGTCATCGCCGACACGTTCGCCATCTACGCCAACGACGGCTTCAAGTCGGCGACTCAATTTACGGACTCGTGGGTAGCGTCGCTCTCGTATACGCTTCAGCTCTATTTCGATTTCAGCGGCTATACGGACATGGCCATCGGGATCGCCCTGTTTTTCAATATCGTGCTGCCGCAAAACTTCAATTCGCCGTACAAGGCGGTCTCGATTACCGATTTCTGGAGACGGTGGCATATGACGCTCAGCCGCTGGCTGCGCGATTACATCTACATACCGCTCGGAGGCAACCGGAAAGGCTTCGCCCGGGCCAACGTCAACCTGATCATCGTCTTTTTCATAGGCGGCTTGTGGCACGGCGCCGGCTGGACCTTTATTTTGTGGGGACTTTTGCACGGTTTCGGACAAGCGCTGCAGCGCGTCTGGACGCGGCGGGGCCGTCCGCTGCCCAAGTGGCTGGCCATCGCGGTTACGTTCCTGTTCGTGAACGTGACCTGGGTGTTCTTCCGGGCGGAGAACGTCGATCAGGCGCTCCGCATTCTCAAAGGCATGGCGGGAATGAACGGCCTCGGCCTGGACCAGCTTTCCAGCTTCGTCTTCCCGATTTTACTGTTCGCCGTCTTTCTGCCGATCGTCTTCTTCGCGAAGAACTCGTCCGAACGGGCGGAAGCCTTCCGCCCGAGCGTCAAGACCGCGCTGGGGATGGCGGTGCTGTTCATCGTCTCGCTGCTCTATTTGAATCGCATCAGCGAGTTCCTGTATTTCAATTTCTAGGAAAGGCGTGACCACTTCGATGACTTCATCGTCCAACGCTATGCTGCAAACGAATCGAAGCGTCCCCAAGCGGGTCCGCGCCAGACGTTTTTGTCTTTCGTTTGTGTTCTATTCCATTATTGTAGCCGTTGCGGTCGCACTGCTTACCGTATGGATCGACCCGCTGCAGTTTTACCATAAAGCGACGTGGTACAACGCCCGGTTCTCGACCGAAGAACGGTACCAGAATCCGGGTCTGGCCAAAAACTTCGATTACGATACCATCATTATCGGAACCTCGATGACCGAAAATTTCGTTCCGTCCCAAGTCGGCGAGCAATTGGGCGGAAAAGTGATGAAGCTGTCGATGGAGGGCTCGATCTCGGAAGAGCATTACCAAATGGCCCGCCTCGCGCTGAGCACCGGCAAGGTCAAAAAGGTGCTGTGGGGGCTCGATTATTTTTCGCTGAAAAGCAAGGCGGCCGACAGCAACTACGAGCTGCCCAAATACATGTACGACGACAAGTGGTGGAACGATTACCCGTATTGGTTCAACTACACCGTATACGAGCAGTTTTTCAAAAGCGTCATGCTGCAGCTCAAAGGCACGCCGAAACAGAACCTCGACTATTTGAGCAACTGGAACTGGATGGTCACTTTCGGCAAGGAGCGGGTGGCCAAAGCCTACGACAAGGCGAACGCGGAGGAAGGCTACTTCGGGCTGGACGAAGAGGCGCCGGAATCGCTCAAGGTCAACTTCGACCATAATATTCTGTCGCTGGTCAAGGACCACCCGGACGTGGAGTTCATTTTCTACTATCCGCCTTACAGCGTGCTGCGGCAGGTCGTCTGGTACAACACGAATCCGACCCGGTTCGGCTACCAGATCGAAATGCGCAAATGGATGTACGAGCAATTCGCCCAATATCCGAACGTCAAGCTGTACGATTTCCAAACGGCGGATTGGACGTACGATCTGGACTTGTACAAGGACTTGTCCCACCACCATATGGACGTCAACAAGTGGATCGCCGAAGCGATCGGCAAGGACGATTCCAAGTACCGGGTGACGGACGACAACGTGGATGCGCTGAACGACAGCCTGATCGCGGCCGCGGAGAACGCCGTCATGACCCCGGAATACGAAGTGGTGAATTTCTCCACGCTGCTGAGCGGCCAAAAGCACGTCTTCACCGGACGGTTGCTCCAGGAGGACGGCAAGGACCTGCTCGTGCCGGTCAAGCAGCTCGCCTCCGAGCTGGGCGCGGAGCTGACGTGGGACCAGGCGACGAAGACCGCTGTCTTAAAGCGCGGGGATCGCGAGCTGAAGCTGACGATGGGCAGCACCGACGCGGTCTCCTCCGGCCAAACCGTCAAGCTGGAATACGCGCCGCGGCTGATCGGCGGCACGTCGCTTGTCCCGCTCGGCTTCGCCGCCGGGGAACTGGGCTACAAGACCGAGCTTTCGCAGCTTGAGGACGGAACGACGCAGCTTTCGATAACCGAATAGGGTCCGAACCGCCAAAAAGGCTGTCCTTGCAAAACGCGTCGAGCGTTTTGCGCAAGGACAGCCTTTTATGGCAAATAGCCGTAGAATGGCGGGATTATTTCAAAAAAGAACGGGCCTTTTCGATGGCTTCGTCCTCGGTCGGCGCCGTGACATAGCGGCCGTTCACGAAAATGAAGGCGCGTTTGGCGCAGGGGCCGCAATACGATTTGCAGCCCACTTTGATTTCCGCATCGGGATCGAGCTTCTTCAGCTTCGCCAAAGCCGTCTTCAGCCGAAGATGCCGGCATTTGTCGCAGATGCGGATATCGTTCTTTTTTTTGACGGTCGTTTCAGTGGTCGCCATGATTGCCCTTCGACGGATTGGTGATGACAAAGCCTTCCTGCGGAAAATACAAATAATCGATCATGACGCCGTCGAGAAACTCGTCGCCCGACTTCAGCAGCACGTCGATCCCTTTATCGGTCGACACGATTTCGTCCCCGTCGCCGGGTTTGTCCAAATCGAGGCCGTAATGGGCATGATCCCCGTGGCTGTGCGTCACGAATACCCGCAGCTTCAATCCCTCATTCTCCGGCTTATCCAATTCCTTTCGCAGCACTTTGGCGGCATTGCGCGTAATTTTGCATTTCATTGTCGATCGCTCCCGTTCCTTATGAAGGTCTTGTTCTATTGTAATGAAACGGAACCGGCTGCGCAACCGCTCATTTGCTCCGATCCGGCAGTTCCGGCGCGCCAAGACCGTATTTACGCTCCATCCTGCCGGCGAACCACCCGGCCAGAGCCACGGTAAAGGCGATGTCGTCAACGGGCATAAACGGCATCCAATCGGGCAGCACCCAATACAGCAGGACGGGCACGACAAGCAGCAGCTTGTCCGCAAGGGAAACCCGGGGCGAACGCAAAATGCGCCATACCCTGGAAGGCAGCCGCATCCACAGTTTCGCCCACGATTTCGCAGATCTTCGGGACATTCCATCTCCCCCTTCGCGCGGCGGCCCGCACTCGCGGCGGGCCCTCCATACGAAAAGTGTACCCGTTCAACCCCTCTTCCATCAATCGGACAGCTCCATCGCCGCCGCCAGCAACGACTGCACTTCCGGGTACCATTCGGCAAGCGATTCGAGCGGCAGCGGATTTCGTCCCCATCCCGCCTCTACCGTAAAGCCGGGACGTCCGAATTCGGAGATGAACCAGTCTTTGAAGCCCGCATCGCTGCCTTCCAGCCGCACCGGCCGGTAACCGGAGGCCCTGCCCAGCCGCTGCGCCCATGCCAGCGAGTGCCGCGGCTCCATCCCCCGGTAGTTCCAATAAATCTCCTCGCCTTGCGTATGAAAAGCGATCGCCGCATGGAAATCCGTCTCTCTGGTAAATTCGGCAAGAGCTTTCGCTTCCGGTTCCGTAAGCGGCGCCGTGCCGCCGTAATCCCGCGGTCCCGGGCCGTCCGCGCCCCTTCGGAGCCGCTCTTCCTCCCAATGCGCGGGGAACTGGTCGTTCAGATCGACGCCGCGCGCATTCGCCTTCCAGCGGTGAAACCGGTCGCTGCCGCCGTTCCAGCGCACAAGCTCCCGGTACCGGGGATGATCGGGAGCGATGCCTTCCACGACCAGGTCGACGCCGTCGGGATTCACCATCGGCACGACCCACAGCGTGCATTTCGCATACAAGGCGGTCGCCTGCTTGCCCCCGAAGGCGATTTTTCTTTTGCACGCTTTCGCATAATCTTCGACAAAGCGCATCAGCGCAAGCGAGGTGATCCATTCGTTCGCGTGCACCGCACCGTTCGCTTGCAGGCGAAACGGGCCTTCCCCGATCCGCAAGGCATAGATCGGCTTTCCCAATGCGCTTTTGCCGATCACGCAAGTGGTGATGAACGGGTACAGCCGCTTCAAAGCGTCCAGATCCCGCTCCAACTGATGCGAGCCGTACTCCGCCGTCAGACGGACAACCCGCTCCCTTTCCGGCGAAGGAATTTCGATGATCTGGCCTTCCTCCAGTCGCTGCCCCCATGCCTCCGCATTCATTTCCTGCAGGCGGGCCAAGGAGACTTGCGTTTTGCCGGCGATGGTTTCCCACGTTTCTCCCCGCTGAACGACATATCGACGAGGCAGCCTTACGGGCACCTGAACGAGCTCCCCGGGAATGAGGGGCTCTCCGTGCCACTGCGGATTGAATGCCGCCCAGGAAGACGGCGAGATGCCGAAACGGGCGGCGATGCGTCTTGGCGTGTCCCCGGGCTGCACGACATAACCGATCGTATTCATGCTTCTCCTCACCCTTCGTTCCGGATTCTTTTCGTTATATGAAGGATGGGGCCTCGATATGATTCCGCAAAAAAAGAAGGCGGCCGTCAGGCTGCCTGGGAAAACCGGCTCCGATTTTCGATTGTTACGCGCCGACGCGGCGAACCTGCCAGACGACAGGCGTAAGACGGATCTGCTCGCCGAGCCAATCCTGGGCGATAACCTGGAATTTCTTCGGATCGCCGCTGCAGAAAAACTGATGAACCGGCACCTCTTCGTTTCTTGCGAGCATATTCTTTTCATGCAATATCGTGCTGATTTCGCGGGCCGTTTCATATGCCGAGCTGATAAGGGTGACTTTGGGCCCCATGACTTCGGAAATCGTGTCGGCCAGAAACGGATAATGCGTGCAACCGAGAATAAGGCAGTCCATCGGAAAGCCGCGAAGCGGCAGCAGATCGTTCGCGACCGTATCGCGCGCGTCCTGCGAACGGTAATGGCCGTCTTCGACAAGCGGAACGAAGTTCGGACAGGCCTTGGTCACTACGCGAACAAGCGGGGACAATTGCCTGAGCGCCTGCTCGTAAGCCCCGCTGTTGATTGTTCCTTCGGTGCCGATGACGCCCACGACCCCTGTTTTGGTCCGCCCGATCGCGGCGCGGGCGCCCGGATTGATGACGCCGATGACCGGAATGCCGACCCTTGACCGGATATCCTCCAGGGCGATCGCGGTAGCGGTGTTGCAGGCGATGACAACCATCTTCGGCTTGTACTGAATCAAGTAATCGACGATCTCGCGGGTGAAGCGAACGATTTCCTCCGCCGGACGCGGACCGTACGGGGCACGTGCGGTGTCGCCGAAATACAATATTTTCTCTCTGGGCAACTGACGCATCACTTCCCGAACGACAGTCAGCCCTCCTACGCCGGAGTCCAGGACTGCGATCGCTTGTTGCACGTGAACACCGCTTTCTGCATGAGTTGATAAAGGAACATGATACTTTATGAGTCCGCGCGACAAAAGGTACCTATGTTGACGCCTATTCGGCCCTTACGCGAACAAACCGCCCTGCGGGAGCGGGCGGTTCGGTCTGGCGCGGCAACGCGCGTCAGAGAGCGGATGTTTCTTCCGATTCGTTCTGATCGGCGGAAGCAACGAAAGCCGTCTCTTCGCCGCCGTCTTTTTTGCCGAACTTCGAACGCAAGCCGGATGCCAGATCGGAGGTTTTTCTCGCGATCGACTGGGCGGTTGCCCCGGCCTGCCGCCCCAGATCGGCGGTTTTCTCGATCGTCAGCTGCGCCGTGTCGGCAATATCTTTGCGCAGCTCCTTGCCCGGCTTCGGCGCAAACAGCAAAGCCGTTACGGCCCCGGTCAGCGCGCCCGCCACCGTTCCCCAAACGAACGATTTGACGATTTTTCTGTCTGCCATTTTCGTTTTTCTCCTTCCCTTGCGAAAGCCGCCGTCGATCTTCGTGGCGCGATCCCGCGTCCCGGATTCCAAGCGGACCCGCCTATTGTCGCCCGCATTCGTCCTTTTGCCCGGGCGGAGGGTTCGGTGCGCCGCTGCCGCGCCGGCGCGCGTACTGCCACAGGCTCCACAGCGTCTCCGACCAGTCGATCGCTTCCCCGATATGGCGCCTCTGCCGTTCCGCCGCTTCGGACATATGCTGCGCGATTCGCCCGCTCCACATATGGGCCGCATCCGCCGCCGTCCGCGCCGCGTGCCGGGCGGCCTCGCCGAGCGCCCGCCCCCCTTCCGCAAGCGCCTCGAGTCCTTGCAGCAGCGCTCCGACCTTGGCGGCTGACTCGGCCGCTTCCCGGCCAAGACGGCGCCATTGCCGCAGGGCCGTTTCCGCTTCGCGGTCGAGCCTGCTTACGGCCGCGTTCCAGCGGTCAAGCGACCGAAGCAAGGCGACAACCGCAAGCGCAATCGCCGCAGCGGCCGTCAAGCACAAGAACGCCACCGCGTAACCAGCCAGCTCCCACGCCATTTGGGAAGCACCTCCCCATCCCCTTGTTGCGGCATCCGCCGCAGGCAGCCGTGACAAATGCCTATGCGGCTACAACCAGTATAAGAAGATTGGGCTCGTCTTGACACACGCCGACAAAAAATAACGGCCGTTCCATTCGGCCGTTATTTTTTACGTTTTGGGCCTGATCGCGTAGGCGCAGCGAATGCCGCCGTCGGCAAGGCACTCCGTGCGCTCGACGTCGGCTTCCAGAAGCTGCCGGAACAGCGATTTCTCGCATTGGCAGGCCTGACGATACTTGCCCGCCACCATGGCGATCGGGCAGTTGTATTCGTACAGGTAGTAGACCTCTTCCTCGTTGCCGGACTCCCATTCGGCCATGTACCCCCCGGCATTCTGAATGGAAGACAGCTCCGCAACGCGCTCCTTAAGACTTCTTCCGGTCATGCGGTCGCGGTAACGGGACGCAAGCTTATCCCGACGGCCGGCAAACAACCGGTCAACCGCGTCCGCGCCTGCCGTCTCTTCCAGCTCGGACAGCAGCTCAAGCGTCAGGTGCGGATAATTTTTCGGAAACAAATCGTCCGCCCGTTCGGTCAGCCTATAGCGATAGGACGGTCTGCCCATGGCCTGTCGGACAAGCGACGAGCGTACCAGGCCGTCCTTCTCCAACGTATGAACGTGGCGCCGAACCGCCACCTCGGTAATCGCCAGCGCCTTTGACAGCTCGCTTATGCTTAAGCCGCCCTGCGTCTTCAGAAGCCGGATCAGGCGGTAACGCGTCGATCCCTCTTCCTGCTGCAGCATGTGCATCCCACTCCTTCCGGTTCGGCCTGAGACCGGCGCCGCGAGTTGTCGTCCTGACTTGGACTTATAAGCCTATTGTAGCGGAAGAGGCCCGGCGCGTAAATTTATTTATGAAACATAAACGTTCGCAAAGTTAGCCATGGCGATGCGCCACGCCGGAACAAAGGAACGGAAAGCATAAAAAAACGGGCCGGCATCGGCCCGTGAAACGTTCGGATGATCCGAAACGATTTTTCGGTTTTTCGCGGAACGCCGTCCCCGCTACCGCTTTTCCCAAGGATCAAGCTCGCGGCGCAAATACGCCCTGATGTCCTCCGCAAAGGCGGTCAAAAGCTCCGGCAATTCGCCGGACAGCGGATGCAGCTCGCGGCGCGGCCAGCGGTCGTAATCCTGCACAAGCGGTCTGCGCAGCGTCACCAGCCGCCGCAGCGCCTGCGCGCGCGCTTCCGGAATTACGCCCTCTCCGGCGATGACATCGACGATATCCTCGTAGCTGCTGGCGTCGCGCATCATGAATCCGTCGATAAGCGAGCTTCCGATATCCGTCACGATTTCCAGCGCCAGATGCAGAATTCGTTCCTGAGCCAGTCCCTGCAGCGTCGACGCCGTCCAGCTTTCGTTCAATTCCCGCTGCGCGGCGACCAGTTCGGGAATGCAGTCGAGCCGGCGTTCGATACCTTCGCGGTTTACGTAGTACATTTCGGTTCAACCCCTGTCGTCGCGGCCTTTGCGTTTGTTTTTCCGTTTCAGCCATACCACCATTACGACGGCGCTGATGAGAATGACGAGCAAATACGTCAGCATTTCATACAGATCGCCGGCACCGGAATCCGTCGTATTCACCGCAATTCTCCCTCTCAGCTTTCGTAATCCACGCTGACGGACGATTCCCGCACCGCCGCCATATGCTCGATAACCTTTTTATGTACCGGATGCACCTGGTAAGCCTGCAGCGCTTCCAGCGAAGCGTGCTTGGTCGTCAACGCGATATCGTACGAACGCTCCGAGTGCAGCACGTCGACGCCGACTTCGATCGAGAGCAGTTCGTCGATTTTGCCTTCCATATCGCGCAGCACCTGCGCCGTTCTGGCGACGCTCTCCGGACTGCGGTCCTTCAGTTTGAACAAAACGATATGCGTGATCATCGGTCATGTCTCCTTCGGTTAAGTTTGAAGATGTCCGGGACTTCGCCGAATGAGCGCTTTCCTCCAAGCGCATACTAAGGCGGAAGAAACGCCGCATCGAGAAAGGAAGACTTGCATGCGCTATGCCGTCACCTTGACGTGTACGCTTTTCGGGTTGGCGCTGTGCCTGTTTAACGCCACCGGTTACGATCCCCATAACATCTTTCTGTTTATGCTCAGCGTTCCCGTCTGGTTCGTCGAAGTCTTCTCCGACATACACCGGGTCAGCACAGGAACCGTGTACGTGCTCACGGTGCTCAGCTGGGCGGTTATCGGCTATTTGTGCGATCGGTTGCTGGAGCGGTCCCGCGGCGCGAAACAAACCTGAATCCGTCAAAAAAGGAGCCCGCGCGGCTCCTTTTTATTGTTATTCTACAATAATTTTGGACACCATGCCAGCATGGCCTTGTCCGCACATAATCGAACAGTGCATTTCATACGTACCCGGGGTGTCGAAGGTGACTTCCGCTCTCGGATTGTCCTTGGTCAGGTTAATGCCCAGTTCCTTGATTTCCGCGCCGTGGTTGCCCAATTTGTTCGAGAAACTGAGGACGTACGTCGTGCCCGCTTTCACATGGTATTCCGCTTGGTCAAAATTGAAGTTGGTCGCCGATATTTTCAACAGTTCCTGTCCTTCCGCCAGTTCCTCTTCCTTCGGTCTTTCCGGCAATCCGGTCGCAAGCAAGTAAACGCCGAACAGACAGGCGACGATAATCAAGGCTGGCATAATCCTCTTGTGCATTGATGCTCCCCCTGCTTCTTCAAATGTCCATCACTTATTCTACCTAAAATGGGCAATCGAACTCAACTATTGATTGGGAAATATCGTCAACTTTTTTTCACATATGACAAAATGATGAACAATCGGCTGCAGAAAACGTTCAAACGACCGGAAAAAGGGAAAGGATGGCAATTTCAGGATTGCGGGGGACCGTTTCCGGAACCGGAGGCATCGTTCTTTTTGTCCCCTTCGGCACGGTTGCGCAGAATGAGGACGGCCTGACGAAGGCGCGGGGGAATCGGCAGCCCTATCCTGCCGTAGTTTTCCAGAACGGACAGCAGCTCGTTGGCGGTATAAAACAGAATCGCGCCGCCCATCGCCAGCTCGGTGCCGAGCAATACGTCGATCCGGTGCGCCAAAAGGATGACGAGCAGCATGAGTCCTTTTTTGGTCAACCCCCAAAATCCGAAGGCGCTGCTCAGGCCTTTCCCTTCCCGCAGCGACGCGGCAACTCCGCTCACGTAGTCGATGCCCATCACGACAAGCAAAAACGTCAGCGATTCCGGCCAGACTCCAAAAGCAAACGTCAGTATGGACCCGCAGATGACGCATGCAATACCGAAGTGCGGATGCACGGCACGTCGTCCTCCTTTCCCGCCAGCGGGATTTGAAAAGTTGCGATTCATATTAATATACTCCGGCGGGAAAGGCGGAGAAACGTTCGAATGCCCGTCCGACCGCTTCGCTGTCACCATTTGGATGCTCGTCCCGATTCCGGCGGCCCGTTTCCGGAGCCCCCCTTGCGGTTTATCGCGAAGTTGGTTGAAATCGCATGCCGACTCAAAAACCGTTCAGCTTCAGCCAGGAAGCGCACGCGTCCGTCCAGCCGCCGACGTGCGGATCGTCTTCCGCCAGGCCCAGGCCGTGCCGGCCATGCGCATAAACATGCAGGTCGAACGGCACCCCGCGCTTGCGGAGCGCAGCGGCGAACATCAGGCTGTTCTCCACCGGGACCGCCGCGTCGTCGGACGTATGCCACAAAAAGACCGGGGGCGTGTCCGCCGCAACCTGATCTTCGCTGCTGAGCAGCGCAATCCGGTCGTCCTCGGGCTCCGGTCCGAGCAAATTCAGGCGCGATCCGGCATGCGTGAACGGATCGCGCATCGTGATGACCGGGTAACAGAGGATCGTCAGATCGGGTCGGCTCGACTGCCGTTCCACGGGATCGTCCGCTTCCGGACGTCCGGCGTCGAAGCGCGTTCCCGCCGTCGAGGCCAGATGACCGCCGGCGGAAAAACCGAGGATGCCCACCCGGCCGGGATCGATCCCGAAACGGTCCGCTTCGTGCCGCACCGTGCGAATGGCCCGCTGGGCGTCCAGCAAGGCGCACGGATAACGGTAAGGGGCGACGCGATACCGCAGGACAAACGCGGAAATGCCGATGGAATTCAGCCACAATGCGACGGGTTCGGCTTCGTGGGCAGCCCTCATCCCGTACCCGCCGCCCGGGCAAACGATAACCGCCGGATTTCCTTTCCCCTCCAGCAAATACGGAAAAATCGCCGGACGGTCCTCGTCCGCGTCTCCCATCGCATAAGGCGCTCCTTCCGGCCACAACAACTGTTCCATTCGAATCCTCCCCCGAGATTTGGCTGCGCGCGTATTGGCAGCCTGCGAACCAAGCGGCTTGCCGTCTGCGCTTACTTCGCCGGACGGTATCCGGCCGCTACGGCGTCCTCTTCCGTGCAGAACATCTCTTCGGGCTTGGTCTGCTCGTAAGACGGGCCGCCGGGAACGTGATAAATTTTGTCCCCCTTGGCATTGATGTTCCCCTTGATTTGCGGGTTCGTGCACGGCGCCGGAGAGGACGGCCCGGAGGAAGATTCCTCGGCCTCCTCTTCCGCCTCCGTTTCCTTCGCCGTCCGCCCGGCGCCGGAGGAAGCTTTCCGTTCCGGCTGGGCAATCCGCGCTTCCAGCGTCTCGAACCGGTCGTTGTCGTTCCACATGCGCTCGAACTCGTCCGCGAACGCCCCGGCGATCGTGGGATTGTCGATCACCACGAGCATCTCGTCGTTTCTCGTGCTGGCGGCTTTGGAATAGTTGAACGAGCCGGTGGACGCCTTCTTCTTGTCGGCTATCGTCATCTTCAAATGCATCAGGCCGTCGTGCTTGTTGACTTTCATCGGAATGCCCGCGCTGCCGAGCAGCTTGACCGCTTCCCCTTGCGTCTTGCCGGACAACTGCGACCGGTCCGTAATGATGCGGACGGCGACGCCGCGCTGATGCGCTTTCTTAATCGCCTGCACGATGTCCGGATGCGTCAGGCTGTAAATCGCAATGTCGAGCGTTTCCTTTGCCCCGTCGATCAGGGCGATCAATTCCCGCTCCGGATGCTGATCCGCCTGCGTAAAAGCCCAAACGATCTGATTTTCCTCCATGGAAGCCGTGGCGGGCTTCCCTTGCTGGCCGGCTGCGCAGCCGCCGAGCAGAAGAAGCGCCAGCCCCGCCGCAGCCGCTTTCCATCCTTTCCTCAATGCGGTTTCACTCCCGGGTGCTTGTCTCTTGAAGTCTGTTCGTTTCGAAGCGTTTTGCTCCCTATCCTTCCAAACTCATATTCTATTACATTCGCGGGCGGATCGAAATAGCGGTATTCGGAGCGGCTCCGGCGGGAACGGCGCTTTCGGCGTCCGAAGAAAAAGGAAAGCTGCCCCCGGTCTTTGCGGACCGAGGGCAGCCGGCGGCCAAATGCGGATGGTCCGCGTTATCGAAGCAGCTTGATCAGCTCGCGCATAAATCCGGGCAAGTCGGGCCAGGCGTGTCCCGTGACGAGCTTGCCGTCCACGTGCACCGTTCCTTCGGCATACCGGGCGCCAAGCGACTCGATATCGAGCCGGCAGGCGGAATAGGCGCTCATCGTTTTTCCCTGGAAGTACGACCGGTCCCGAAGCGCCAGGAACGCCAGCGGCCCGTGGCAGATCGCCCCGATCGGCTTGTCGGATTCGATGAAATGGCCGATAATGCGCGGCAGCTCGGGATGGTTGCGGATATATTCGGGAGCGCGTCCGCCGGGAATGACAAGCGCGTCGTATCGGGCAGGATCCACATCGGCGAACGCGACATGGGCCTGCAGCAGATGCGCGGGCTTCTCCGAATACGTTTCCCATCCCTCGACGAAGTCGTGGCAAACCGTATGCAGCGTTTTTGCCGCCGGAGCGGCGATGACGGCATCGAACCCTTCCTCCAAAAGCCGGTAATACGGATAATAAACCTCCAGCACCTCGACGGCGTCGCCTGTCAAAATCAGCACCCTTTTGGACATTGTCCCACTCCCTTGCCAAAATCGTAAGCCAATGCGGCCCCTTTCATTATGGTTGAATGGCGTAAACGCGGTCAATGGTTCCAAAGGCAGATTCATCCTCGAAATTTGGCATCCGGGCTGCTTGAGCGCCCTATGCCGCGAAGTCCGGACGCGGCTTTTCGCCCACCAGCAGCTCCGCCGCCCGCCTTCTTGCCTCGGCTGGATCGAGCCCACCGCTCATCGCTTGCCCCCCTCACGCATACAAGCTGCGCTTGCCGACGGAGCCGAACAGTTCCATTTTCCGGCCGATCAGCTCCTTCGCCGCTTCGATCGCGGACGGGAACAAGACGGTCGGCTCGCACTCGTTCGGCCGTTCCGCTAAATTTTGCCGCAGCCGGCCGAAAAACGCTTTTTTCATCTCCGTCGAAATGTTGACCTTGCAAATGCCGAGACGGATCGACTCCGCCACTTCCTCGGGCGAATTGTCGGAACCGCCGTGCAGCACAAGCGGAACCGGCACGAGCGAGGCGATCTCTTTGAGGCGGTCGAGCTGCAGCTTCGGCTTCCGCGACTTCGGGTACATGCCGTGCGCCGTACCGATCGCGACGGCAAGCGTATCGGCTCCCGTCCGCTCGACAAACTCCCGGGCTTCCTGCGGGTCCGTATACAAGATTTCGTCGCTGCCTCCTTCCATGCTGCCTTCCGCCTGGCCTACCGTTCCCAGCTCGGCCTCGACCGTGACGCCGACGGCTCTGGCAATCGCCACCGCTTCCCGGGTGATGCGGATATTTTCCTCGAACGGCTTCGTCGAAGCGTCGATCATCACCGACGTAAATCCGCAGCGGATGGCGCGGACAATGTGCTCCACGCTGCCGCCGTGGTCAAGGTGAATGACGGTCGGCACCTTCGCCTTGTTCGCGATGTCCCGGCAGTAGGCGACGAAGCTGTCCGTGAGAAATTCAAGCTCGGACGGGTGAATGGCCAGAATGACCGGGGATTCGAGCCGCTCGGCGGTCTCCATGATCGCCCGCAAATACTCCCCGTTTCCGACATTGAACGCGCCTACGGCGAACCTGTGCTTTTGTGCGACCGACAGCAATTCTTTCATCGTGATCAACAAGTTGTTCCTCTCCCTTATGTTTATGATTTTTAAAATGGCTGATCGCGTTCGGTTAGGCAGAACTTCGCTTCAGGCTTCAGGGAAGGTTCGGCTCTTTCATTGAGCAAAACCCTTCTCTAGTTGCCTCAATCGCAATCAGGGATACCGGTTGCCGTTTTTTCGCCTGTGCAGTTGCCTTTTCCGCATGTATTTCATCCGCCCGAACGATATTGGACGCTCATACGAAGTTTAGTTGCTGTTTCGACACTTCGATCGCCTTCCCTCACCGAAAAGGGCGCTGCCGTTGCGGAAATGGCAATTGCGATCGCGCGCATGCTCGAATCTCCCCTTATGGCTGAGACGCGACCAGCGACTGCGCAAGCGACGATCCGGAGCCCGTCCGTTTTGGCCGAGACGATTCGTTTTCGAAAACGAAACCGCCGTCTTCAATCGTCGAGGCCGGGAGCGAAGGCCAGCAGCCCGGCGGCGAAGGTGTCGCCGAGCCCGATCGTGCCGACGACCTGCTTCACCTCAAGCGCCGGCACGACGCAAATATGCCGCATCCCCGCTGCCGCGCCGGCCAGCCGGACGCCTCTCGCGTTCGGCGGAAGCCCGGAGGCGATCGCTTCGATTTCCTCCGCCGTGCAAAACCGACCGGTCGCCGCCCGCGCGGCGGCGAAACGGATGCCCCCGCCAAGCGCCGGCTCCCACTTCCGCGCTTCCCCGTCCGAGACGCAGACCGCGAACTGATGGGTGTGCACGATCAAATTCCGCACGCCGAGGCGAATTCTCGCTTCGCCGAGCCGGTCCAGCAGCTCCGCGTCGGGCAGCTTGAGCAGGGCGCCCTCCAGCCCGAGCAGCTCGGCCATCTCGTCTTCGTTGCATCCGACGCTCCGCACCAGCGGCTTGAAACGACGGATGACGCCGAGCTGTTCCTCCCGGGAAAAAAAGGCCGCCAGTTCCAGATGAACCGGAATCGGGTGCGAGCCAAGCGACCGAAGAAACCGGACCTGTTCCCCGATCAGATCCGCAGCCTCCTCCGGCGAGTCGGCGGCGTTGTAGCCGGACACGAGCAGGGCGCGGAACCGGTCCGCCGAACCCTTAAGCCGCGCGGCGAACTCCGGGGCGATCAGGCCGCCGGCGAATTCGCCGGTGCCGCGCAAAATGATCCGGTTTGCCCGTCCGTTCCGGTTGTACTCCAGAATATAGTGAACGGGCGCTTCCTTTCCGTTCCCCCGCTCCTCTTCGAGCCCTTCATGGTTCAGCAGAAAATCGTACTCCGCCGTCCAGGCCGGCACGTTGACCATCGCGGGGCAGCCGGCCGCCGCAGCCGCCCGCGCGGCCTGAAGCCCCGTTCCGCCGACCGACCACGTCCAGTCCGCCAGACCGCGCAGTTCGCGCAGCATGCGCTCGCAGGTCACGATGTACTCGCCGCCGCGTCCGGCGCGCATATTCCATTCGACCGCGCCCGCCAGATCGGTCCAGGAATGCAGATACATGCCCGGCCGCTTAGGCGTAGGCGGCTCGCTTCCCGATTCGCAGCGGCTCCGCAGCTTTTCCAGCAGCTTCCCGTCGAGCGATGCCTTTGCGTCGATATTGGCCGTAAATCCGCAGGCAATTCCCTTCATCCTTTGACCGCCCCTCCCGTCAGCCCTTTGGCGAGCTTGTTCTCAAACAGCAGCACGAGCGCAACGAGCGGAAGCGTCACCACGACCGAAGCCGCCGACACATCTCCCCAGGGCACGTAAAACATTTGCGGAAACAAGGCGATGCCTACCGGAATCGTCTGCGTGCTCACCTTGTTGGTCAGCGTAAGCGCGATAAGAAATTCGTTCCACGAAGCGATGAAAACGAGCAATCCCGCCGTCACCAGTCCCGGCATCGCCAGCGGAAGCGCAATTTGCCAAAAGGTGCGAACGGGGCCGCACCCGTCCACCGCCGCCGCTTCCTCCAGTCCCGCGGGCAAGTCCTTGAAAAAGCCGTACAGCAGCCAGACGCAAAGCGGAAGGCAGAACAGCATGTAGGACAGCACAAGTCCGGCATGCGTATTGTAAAGGCCGATCTTGCGGATCATCGCATAGAGCGGCGCGATGATGGCGATCTGGGGAAACATCGACGTCGCCAGAAACAACCCCAGCCACAAGCTCTTGCCCTTGATCGGCAGCCTCGCGATCGCGTAGGCCGCCATGCTGCCCAGCAGCAGGCTGATTGCGGTAACGGAGAAGGCCACGATCGCGCTGTTGGCGATAAAGCGGACAAAAACCGAATGAAATAC
Organism: Cohnella laeviribosi DSM 21336; assembly: GCF_000378425.1. GTDB lineage: Bacteria > Bacillota > Bacilli > Paenibacillales > Paenibacillaceae > Cohnella > Cohnella laeviribosi. The sequence goes on from NZ_KB899810.1 coordinate 48,288, forward strand.
GTTGGCGTAATGGTCAAACGTCACCTCGCGGGGAAGGATCGGGGGGAGCGTGTTCAAATCCCGGTCCAGCTTGAGCGACGTAATCCCTTGCCACAGCAGCGGGCCAATGTTCAGAAACACGACGAGAGCCGCCGCCAGGCCGAGTCCCAAAGCCTTTATTTGCCGATTGAGCGTCATCTTGTTCACCCGCCTTCGATTCGCCCGTACGCGCGGCGCTGCACATATTGCAAAACCCTGGCGAGAATCAGCACGGAAACGGCCATGACCGCCGCCATCGCCGCCCCGTAGCCTACTTGGGCGGAAGAGAATGTCGTCTTGTAAGCATAGCTGGACAGCACTTCCGTCGCGTTGGCGGGACCGCCCCCGGTCAGCACGTAAATCAGGTCGAACACCCTGAACGCGTCGAGCGTTCGCAATAGCAGCGCCGTCACAAGCGTCGGCAGCAGAAGCGGAAGCGTAATCAGGCGAAACCGCTGCAGAGAAGTCGCGCCGTCGATCGCGGCCGCTTCGTAAATGTCCTCGGAAATCGTCTGCATGCCGGCGAGCAGAATCAGCGCCATGAACGGAGTCGTTTTCCACACGTCGGCGATAATGACGGCCCACATGGCGCTCGCCCGGTCGCCGAGCCAGTTCGGATAGGAAGAAATCAGATGCAGCCGCTCCAGCGCGTAGTTGATGAAGCCGAAATCGGCGTTAAACAGCCACTGCCACATGCTGGCGGAAACGACGGTCGGAATCGCCCACGGAATCAGCACGCTTGCCCGAACCCACTTCCGGCCCGGCAGGCGTTTGTCCAGCAGCACGGCGAAGCTCAGTCCGATCGCCGTCTCCAGCGCCACCGAAACCGCGGTAAACAGCCACGTATTGCGATAGGCCAAATGAAACCAGACGTCATCCAGCAGCTTCGCATAATTGCCCAAGCCGACAAACCGGGAAGGCGCGTTCAGAAAGGTGGCGTCGTACAGGCTAAGCAGCAGCGTCCGGACGACCGGATAAAATCCGATCGCCGTCAAAATCGCCAGCGACGGCGCGAGAAACAGGTAGCCGGTCAGGACGGCTCCCCGATGCCTGCGCGATCTTTTCATGGATTCAACCGCCTTTCGGGCCTGTCAGGGGGCGGCTTCTTGCACGCCCCCCTGACGTCCGTTAGTTCAAAATCGCTTGAATATCGCGGTCCAGCATTTCCACCGCTTTCTCGACGCTTAGCGAGCCCGTGAGCGCGGCCGATACGGTCGCCTGCAGCTTCAAAGAAATTTGCGGATACTTCGGCGTGACCGGACGGGCCACCGTACCGTTGAATACGTCGGCCAGCTCGGTCAGGAACGGAGATTCCTTGCGCAGTTCCTCGTCCTCCAGGACGGCGGGACGCGTCGGGCTGAACGCTACCTTTTTGGCGTAATAAAGCTGCGACTCCCGGCTGGATAGAAATTGCGCAAACTTGATCGCCGCTTCCTTGTTTTTGGCATTTTTCGCCACCATGAACTGGTAGCCTCCCATCGTCGACGCGCTTTTGCCCCCTTCGAAAGACGGCAGCGGAGCGACGCCGACCTTCCCGGCGACCTTCGAATTGGCCGGATCCTGCGAAGCGTCCCATACGTACGACCAGTTGCGGAGAAAGATCGCATTCCCGTCCGTAAAGACCGTGCGGCTCGGCTCCTCATCGTAGGACAACAGCGATTTCGGGCTGATGCCGTTGTCAAGCGTGCTTTTCATGAACGAAAGCGCTTTGATCGTTTCCGGCGAGTTAATGACGCTCTTCTCGTTTTCGTCGACGATCGCCCCGCCGGCGCTGGTCAGAAATTCGACAAAATCGCACACGAGCACTTCGGCCTGCTTGCCCTGCCAGAGGAAGCCCTCCAGCTTCGGATTTTGCTCCTTTTCTTTGATCAGCTTGGCCGTTTCGACCAGTTCCTCCCACGTTTTCGGCACCGGCCGGCCGTACTTTTCCAGCAAATCCTTGCGGTAGTACAGCATGCCTCCGTCCACATACCACGGAATGGCGGCAAGCTTGCCTTGATACGTCAGAGCCTCGATGACGCCCGGATAATACTGATCCTTTTCCACATAATCGTCCATTGCTTCCGTCCAGCCGGCCGAAGCGAACTCCGGCACCCACACCACATCTCCGGTGAACACGTCGATATCGTTCTGGCCGGAGGATAGCGCCGTGACGAGATATTGGTGAATTTCCGTGCTTTTGGACGGAGGGGGCAGCTGATGCACTTCCACATGAATGCCGGGATTCCGGGCTTCGAACTGTTTGACCAGCTCGGTCCAGGAATCTTCCCCGAACGTCTTGATGCCCGCGAAGCGGATGGTGACCTTCTCTCCGTCAGCCGGCTTCGAAGCCGAGGAGGACGGGCTTGCGCCGCCGCTCCCGGAACCCGATCCGCAGCCGCCGACAACCGTTGAAATGAAGGCTATTGCCGCCAGCCAGCCCGCGATCCGTTTCTTTGTTCCTTTCAAGTCAAACCCTCCCGATTTCCTAATTGATCATTCCGAAAAACAAGCAAAACAAATCGCCAATCCTTTTTACCACCTCGCTTGTTTTGTAGCGCTTACATGTTTGTTTGTCGTTTATAATAGATCATAAAACTCAAATAGTCAACAATTAAAAAACATTTTTTGTTTGTTTTCAAACGAACAAATAATTTCATTTGCCCCCTCCCCCAATCCGTCCCGGTTTTGCGCGTTTGATCACGGTAATCCCGTCCCTTTTCGCCAAGGCTTAAAACCGAATTTTGCGTAAACGGCACCGTTTTTGAAATAATATTTGTTGAATTGAAGCTTCATTTGCAATAAAATGTTTGTAAACGAACAGTTTTACGTTTGGTTTTGATGGATCATGCAAGGGGGAATCCCGAATGTCGGAAAAACGGCTGGACAGGCTTTCCGAGCTGATCAAGCAGCAGGGAAGCATGTCCGTTCAGGAACTGATGGATTACTTTCAAGTATCGGACATGACGATCCGCAGGGATTTGCAGAAACTGGAGCAGACCGGCAAATTTCAGCGTTTTCACGGGGGAATCCGGTTTGTCGATGAAACGCACCTGGATAAAAGGGAGGCTTGCCAACAGGAGGAAAAGATGCGGATCGCACGCTACTGCCTGACCCAACTGCAGCCGCGCGACACCATCATTCTCGACTCGGGAACGACCACCATCCAGATCGCGACGGCGATCGCGGAGTCGGATATTCGCGATATTACGGTCATCACCAACTCTCTTGCCGCCGCCCACCGGCTGCGGAATGCGGAGCATATCAGCCTGATCGTAAGCGGAGGGGAGCTCCGGCACAGTTCCCAATCGTTTGTCGGCAGCACCTGCCGTTCGTTTTTCGAGAACATTTATGTCAACAAGGCGTTTATCGCTACAGGCGGCATTACCGAGAAAGGCTTCTCTACGGCCAATTTCGCCGAAGCGGAAATCAAGCTCTGCATGGCCAAAGCCAGCGCGCGCACGTATTTCGTCGCCGATTCGACGAAATTCGGGCAACGTTCGCTCAACTTCTTCGCTCCCCTCGAAGCCGCGAATGTTCTGGTGACGGATGACGGGGTGCCGGAGGAATGGGACGCGCTTTGCGCCCAACATCAGATCGAGCTGGTGAAGGTTTGAGGCAGTCTGCCGCGTGTTGTTTTCCGCCCGAAGGCCGGAAAACGGAAAGACCGCCGCGATGATCGCAGCGGCCTTTCCGTCGCAGCCGGCGCCCGATATTTACTGAAAGCTTCTGTTTGCGGAACCCATCGAGCCGTAAGAAGCGGTCCCGAACGGCTGGTGTTGGCTCGGCTGGACTTGATGAGACCATGCTTGTTGGCTGAAGCTGTGCGCGGATTGCTCAAGCTGCCTGCAGATTTGCGCTACCTGCTGCATTTGCTGAACCGCCGTGTGGTGGCCTTGAAGCACGTTTTGAATCATTTGAGAAGCTTTTTGCTCGCGTTGCGCGATTTCCTCCAGCCGGGTCGCATTTTGCTGCTCCTGCTGAAGCATTTGCTGATACATCTGCGAAGCCTGCTGCGTTTGATTGATCAGCTGCTGAATAATGTTTTGACACTGATGGAGCTGGTTCGACCAATTTTGGTTTTGCACGCCATAGCTTTGATATTGAGGCTGGACATTCAAAGGCTGGTAATGGGGCGCTTGAAAGCTTTGGCTTTGGTTTTGATTCATAGGGTTTTCCTCCTTGATGTGGGAAAATGACGCTTCGGGAACGAACCCTTCCGGAAGCGTTCGCCGGAAGAACTTTTGGTCCGCTCCGCGATTTGCGAACGTAGTTACCATTTCCCGAATTGGGGGGTTTTTATGCGTTTAGTCTTTAGTCGGTAATACAATCCGTCAATGACGTGAGCGCCAATTCCCATTTCTCATAGCCGAGTTTGTTCCGCCGAACAAGCACCACAAGATGGTAGTCGAGAAATGGCACTTGGTGCTGTACCAGATCAAGGACCGAACGGTGTACGTCACGACGGACAGCTAGCTTGCTGAAAACAAGCATGTAAAAAATGAAGAAGTGGCGGTGCAAGGGGGGGTATCCCTGCATCGCCATTTCTTGCTTCCGCTCTACTTCATTTGTCCGTGTTTAGGCGGCTTGTGCCCTTTGGTTCTAGCTCAATCCAACTGAAAATGGGCAAGCCCGAGCGGAAGCGGCGCTGGGCGCTCGCACGTGCTTTCCATCACGTAGTGCTTGCCTTGCTCGGACGCCTCGTGAAAACCGTGCATCGCCTCCAGCACGTGGTAGGCGAGCTCGCCGCTGGCCCGGTGCGGGCGGCCGGTCATGATCGCCTTGGCCATGTCGGCCGCGCCTACGCCGCGGGCATTTTCCTCATAACCGTAAACAAGCGGGATCTCGGACCATTCCTTGGAACCGGCGCGGCAGTAGCGGATCGGGCCGCCGAAGGTGTTCGGGTCCGGCACTTGCAGCGTCCCGGCGCTGCCGTATACTTCGATGCGGGGCAGCGCCGATCCGCCTTTGACGTCGAAGCTCGTCAGCAGCGTGCCGATCGGACCGGAAGCGAAATCGATGACGCCGGCCACGTGCGTCGGCACTTCGACCGTTATCTTTTGCCCGGCTTTCGGCTGGCTTGTAATCGTTCGCTCCGGGAACGAAATGCGGGCGGAGCCGGTAACCCGGGCGATCGGCCCGAGCAGCGCCACGAGCGCGGTCAAATAATAAGGCCCCATATCGAACATCGGGCCGCCGCCCTTCTGATAGTAAAATTCCGGCGCCGGGTGCCAGCTTTCGTGCCCTCCGGACATCATAAACGCCGTCGCGCCGATCGGCGTGCCGATCCAACCGTCTTCGATCAGCTTGATCGACGTCTGAATGCCGCCGCCGAGGAACGTATCCGGTGCGCTACCGACCCGGAGCCCTTTCTGCCTGGCGAGCTCGAGCACCCGCTTGCCTTCTTCGCGGGTGACGGAGAGCGGCTTTTCCACGTACACGTGCTTGCCGGCTTCCAGCGCCTGAATGCAGACCGAAGCGTGCGCTTGGGGAATCGTCAGATTGATGACAAGCTGAATTTCGGGATCGGCCAGCAGTTCCTCGACCGAACAACCGCGAACGCCGTATTCGCTCCCTTTGGCCTTCGCCCTTTCCACGTCAAGATCCGCGCAGGCGACGATTTCCATCGATTCGAACCGGCTGCCGTTTTGAAAATAAATGCCGCTGATATTCCCCGTACCGATAATGCCGACCTTCATTTTCCCCATTTGGCCTCATTCCTCTCCAAGCGTTTAAAGTTGGTTGTCCGCCATGCCCGTATATGCGGCCTGGACGCCGCCGCCGGCCCGTTTTGCGGCCTCTTTGCCTTCCGCGCACCACAGAAATCCGCGCCGCATCAGCTCCTTGACGACCGGAATCTCCATAATGTCCGCCTGATGGCCAAGCGAATTGTAATAGACGCGTCCGAGCCCCCAGCGCTTGGTCCAGACGACCGGCATATCGACGGCCTTGTTCAGCGAGTGGGGACCCGGCGCAACGGGAAAACGGGTTGTCGCGAGCACTTCGATCGCCGGGTCGATATGCAGGTAATACTGCTCGGTCTTCACCGTAAAATCCTCCAGCCCCTCCACGAGCGGACTGGAGCTGTGCTTGATATTGACGACATACTCCGTGCCGTCGTTGCCCGGATGCGCGACCCATTGGCCGCCGGTCATAAACTGCCAATCGACGTTTTCGCGGAACGCGTCGCACATCCCGCCGTGGCAGCCGGCGAGTCCGACGCCGCTCTGCACGGCTTCGGACACGTTTTGAACGAGCTGCTGCTCGATTCTTCCCATCGTCCAGACCGGGATGATCAGGTCGAGCGTTTTCAATTTGTCCGCGTCTGCGAACGCTTCCAGCGTGTTCGACACTTCCACCTCAAAGCCTTCGCTCTCCAAAATGCCGCGGAAAATGCCCGCCACTTCGCGGGGCTGATGGCCTTCCCATCCTCCCCAAACGATCAACGCTTTTCTCATTCGGACTCGTTCTCCTCTCGTATTGGGCTGGAGCTGCGAATGACCAATCGGGTCGGCAGCACCGCCTGAAACGTTTCTTCTTCTCCGGCGTTTCCGGACAGCCGTTTGATCAGCCTTTCGGCAGCGAGCTTCCCCATCTCGAAGAAAGGGACCTCGACCGTCGTCAGCGGCGGATCAAACAAAGCGGCCGCATCGGAATTGTCGTAGCCGACGACCGGCAGGTCGCGCGGAATTCGGCAGCCCCGTTCGCGCAGCCCTTGAATGAGCCCGATCGCCATCCGGTCGTTGGCGCAAAGCATCGCGTCCAGGCGGTGCATCTCCCGGTGGACGGCCTCGGCCGCCTCGTAGCCGCTTTTGCGGCTGTAGTTTCCTTCGAAGACCGGAACCGCTTCGCCGCCGATCCCCGCTTCCTCAAGCGCCTTGCGGTAACCGGCCAAGCGGTCCCGGCTGTTCGAGTACTGCGGGGCGCCGTTGAGGAATCCGATCCTGCGGTAGCCCAGGTCAAGCAAAAGGCGCGCGGCCCGGTAGGTCCCTTCGACATGATCGGCGACGATCGTCGGAATGCGCGGGTCCTCGGCGAATCGCTGATCGACGACGCAGAACGGCACGCCTTCGTCCGCCAGCCGCGAAATCGATTGCCGCTCGGGCTCCAGGGAGCTGGCGCCGAGAATGAGGCAGGCATCGACCCGCCGCGACCGAAACAGGGAGACGTAATCGTACGCCTCGCCCGGTTTGCGGTACAGCAGCAGCAAGCCGCCGCCGGTCTCGCCGCCTTGGACCGCCTCGCCGATGCCGCTCAGAATTTCCGCGAAATAGTACGTGGAAAACAGATGCACCTTGGGCACGTGCGGCAGAACAACGCCGATATTGCCGCTTCTCCCGCGCGCGAAGCTGGCCGCAACGGCGTTGAGCTGGTAGTTGAGCTTTTCCGCGGCTTCAAGCACCCGACGGCGCGTCGATTCCTTGATCGGGCCGACGCCGTTCAGCACGCGCGACACCGTCGCTTCCGATACGCCGGCCATGCGGGCCACTTCTTTGCGCGTTGCCATTAATCGCTTCCTTTCTTTTTCTTGCCGTTAAAATGGAAAAATGCAACACAACAATGTACACGCGTACATTATGGCACCGAAGCGGCGGGATGTCAACGGGAAATGAAGCTCTGGCGGACTGGCGGACCGAGAATCCGTTTTTTGCGGATTTTGCGCGGCGTTGGCGTTGCGTTCGGACAGCAGATTCGTTATTGGCTCACAATCCGCAGAAATCGGTGGGTTCGAGGCCCCATAACGGAATCGATGTCCGCCAAACCTCGAATGTTGAACTTTTGCGGCTTCATAAGGGAAGCACGGTCCGCATCGAACGAACGATCAGCCGGTTGGGGAACTGCGCTCCATCGAAGCGGCACGGAGAGGCAAGCGGCCAAAAAATCAAGCGGCTGAAAAAGGCTAAAGAGACCAATGAGGCCACAGAGATCAAAGAGGTCAAAGAGATCGAAGAGACCACAGAGAATCGAAGAGGCCACAGAGATCGAAGAGGCCACAGAGATCGAAGAGGCCACAGAGAATCAAAAAAAACTAAACAGGCCGAGGCTGTGCGCATCATGCAGAATCCTGCATCAACGGAAGCCTCGGCGGATCGCGGGCGGAAACCCTACGCGAGCGGATATTCGAAGCGGTACGAGCCGGAGCCGACCGTGAGCAGCGCGCCTTCCGCCGTGTCGGCGGCGGTCAGCACGCCGTCGGCGTCCGCGGCGGCGCGTCCGCTCTCGCGGAGCTTATCGAGCGTGGCGTCGCGCAGCAGCACTTCCGCCGTCGTGTTCGGCGGCACGACGGCCTCGACGACGCGCGCGCCGCCTTCCGCGCGCCAGGACGCTTCGATTCGCCCGTAAGGCGAATCGAAGCGGGCGCGGGCGCTCGTCAGCCGCTCGCCGCCAAATCGCGGGCGGATGCGCGAACGCTTGTAGGCGGGTTCGCGCGGATCCGAATCCAGGCCGGCGACGACGCGGTACAGCCAATCCCCGATCGCCCCGTACGCGTAGTGATTAAAGGAGTTCATGTCGTCGCTCCAGAACGAGCCGTCCGGCTTGATGCCGTCCCAATGCTCCCAAATCGTCGTCGCGCCCTGCAACACGGAGTACAGCCAAGAAGGATAGCTTTCCTGAAGAAGCAGCTTGAGCGCGGTATCGTGATAGCCGTTGTCCGACAGCACGTGGCACAGATACGGAGTGCCGACGAAGCCGGTCGTCAGATGGTAATCGTTGTCCGCGATCAACCGGTTCAAGTCGCGCGCCACCCGCTCGCGGACCTTGCCCTCCACCAGATCGAACATAAGCGCCAGCACATGCGCGGTCTGCGTCGGAGCGGCAAGCCTGCCGGACGGCGTGACGAACTCGTCGCGGAAGGCGGCGACAACGCGCTGATGCAGCTCGCCGTACGTGCGCACGTCCTCGGCCCTGCCCAGCTCGACCGCCGCATCGCGCACCAGCCGGGCCGAATAGGCGAAAAAGGCGGTGGCGATCAAGTCGCGCGGCGTCGCGCCGACGTAGCTGTTCTCCTTGGCGTCGAGGCCCAGCCAATCCCCGAAGTGAAAGCCCGTATTCCACAAAAATTCGTTTTCGCCCTGCGCGCGGATATAGTCGATCCATGCCTTCATGCTGTCAAACTGCTCGGCCAGCAGCTCCTTGTCTCCGTATATCCTATACATCGCCCACGGAACGATGACCGCCGCGTCCCCCCACGCCGCCGACGAATGGTCGCCGTCCAGCACGTCCGGGATCACGAACGGCACGCCGCCGTCCGGCTTCTGATCGGCGGCAAGATCGCGCAGCCATTTTCGGAAAAACGGTCCGACATTGTAGTTAAAAGCCGCCGTCCACACGAAGACCTGCGCGTCCCCGGTCCAGCCGAGCCGTTCGTCCCGCTGCGGGCAGTCGGTCGGCACGTCGAGGAAATTCCCCCGTTGCCCCCAGACGATGTTGCGCTGCAGCCTGTTCACAAGCTCGTGCGAGCACTCGAATTCGCCGGTCCGCGGCATATCCGAATGGATCACCTCGCCGACAAAACGGTCGAGCGGAAGCTCGGCCCCGTCTCCCGGATAACCCTCCACCTTAACATAACGGAAGCCTTGAAACGTAAAATAAGGCGCGTAAGACTCCGTCCCTTCCCCTTTGGCGATATACTCGACCGTCTGCTTCGCGGAGCGGAGATTGCCGGTGTAGAAATGGCCGTCCTTGTCCAGCACCTCCGCGTGCTGCAGCCGGATGCGCGTTCCGGCGGGGGCCTCGACCGTCAGGCGGATGCGGCCGACCATGTTCTGCCCCATGTCGAGCACGGCATCGCCGGAGGGAGTCCGGATGAACGCGGCCGGACGGATCGTCTCCGTCACGCGCGTCGGCCAGTTTTCCTGCGGGACGAGCACGGACAGCGGCAAATCGACCGGAACGACCGGCTTCCAATCCGATGCGTCGTAATTCCCTTTCGACCAGCCGGGAAGCTCCAGGCGCGCATCGTACGTTTCGCCATGATAGATTTCGGAGTAAAGGATCGGACCGGTCGTTGCGGTCCACGTCGGGTCCGTGGCCACCACTTCTTCCGTACCGTCCGAATACGACACGTGAAGCTGCACGAGCGCGGCCCTGCGGTTGCCGTAGAGCTCTTTTTTGTTCAGCCATGTCAGCTCCCCCTTGTACCAGCCGTTCGCCAGCATGATGCCGATCCCGTTCGGCCCGGACCGAAGCTTGCCGGTCACGTCGTAGGTTTGAAATTGCAGGCGTTTGCGGTAACTGGTCCAACCCGGAGCGAGCAGATCGTCGCCGACTTTGTCCCCGTTCACATACAGATCGTATACGCCCAGCCCGGTCGCATAAATACGGGCCGAACGCACCTTCCCCCTAAGCTCGAAGCTTTTGCGCAGCAAAAACGCAGGCTCGGCCAGCGGATCGATGCCGGCCGGATCGGGGGTAATCCACTTCGCCTTCCACTCGTCCGCGGACAGCAGCGCCGTCTCCCACCATGCCGTTTCGCTCCAATCCGATTCGCGTCCGAAGTTGTCCCATACCTTTACACGGCAGTGGTAGCGGGTTCGGGAAGCCGGCTTCGGTCCGCGATACGCCGCTTCGATCGACCGGTCCGACTCGACCCGGCCCGAATCCCAGACCGGCTTGCCGAAATCGCCGTCCGCTCCGGCCACCTGTATCCGGTAAGCGGTCTGCATCGTTCCCCGCCGCTCCGACTCCAGCTTCCAGCCGAATCGGGGAGCGGCGCCGTCCGTCCCGAGCGGATTCGTTTTCCCGTTGATTGTCAACGCTTTCACCAGCAGTTCGCCCATTCGCCCTTCACTCCTCGCTTGTTCGTTTCCTCCTTCATCATAAGCCTCCAAACGCTTATAATATTGTGGTGATCAGGACTTTTATATAGGGTGATACAGACTAATCCGAAGCAAAAAGGGGCAGCCGGTACAAAAGGGAGGCTGGAAAATGGCCATCAAGCGGCCGATCGGATTGTTTCAGGGAGAATGGTTTTATCGGCGGGATCTGCCGATTTACGTAAACCGGGCGGTGGAATCGTTCGACCTGGCGGAGCACCGGCATGAGTTCGTCGAAATCAGCTACGTCAGCGAAGGAACCGGAACGCACCATTACGGCCGCAGCTCGCTGCCCGTCGCGCGGGGCGACATCTTTCTCATTCCCGTCGGCCAATCCCATGTGTTCCGTCCCGCCTCGGCTTCCGGAGCGAAGCCCTTGATCGTGTACAACTGCGTGTTCGCGGAAGAAGCCGCAGACCGGCTGCTGCGCTCCTTTCCGGGCGGCGAACCGATCGCGCGCCTGCTCGAACACAAGGAAATCCGCCGCTACCGCGACCGCTACGGGGAATTCCACCGCTTGTTCCAGCGCCTGCATTACGAGTATTCATCCGAGCGTGCGGGACGCGAGACCGCGCTTTATATCGCTTTGCTTGAACTGCTGCTGTTTCTGTTCCGCGGCGATGCCGAGCCCGGGCCGGAGAAAGCTGCGGGCGCAAGCGGCGGCATGGAGGCCGCGCTGCACGCGCTGCATACGCAATTCAGCCGGCCGGTCAGCGTGCGGGCGCTGGCGTCTTTGGCCGGCGTCGGCGAGCGCCAGTTCCACCGCCTGTTCCGCAAGCACACCGGCATGAGCCCGACCGAATACGTCCAGAACGTCCGAATCAACGAAGCGTGCCGGCTGCTGAAAACAACCGACCGCAAAATCGCCGATATCGCGTCCGCGGTCGGTTATCATGACCTTCCTTTTTTTAACTCGCTGTTCAAAAAAATAACGGGGGTTGCCCCCCGCGAGTACCGCAAACGCGGCTGAAAAGGCGCCGCAGCCCGGCCCATTGATTGCCGCCGAAGCCGCAAAGCGAGCCGAACGCGGCCCAGACCGCCAGCGCATCAGCGGCCGGTTATTGCGCCTTCCCCGCCGACTGCAACGCTTGCAGCCCGAGCGCCAAAGCGCCGCACAAGCCCGCGTTGTCTCCCAATCCGGGCGGCACGATGTAATCGTCTATGCCCTCCAATACTTCCCTCGCGCGGACATAGCCGTTCAGGTAGTCTTTGACTTGCTGCCGGATGAGGGGGAACAGATGAAACTGATGCATGACGCCGCCGCCGAGAATGATTTTTTTCGGAGAGAGCAGCAAAATCGTGCCGGACAACGCCTGCGCGATATAATAAGCCTCAAGCTCCCAAGCCTTATGGTCGGGGGCCAGCTCGCTGCCTTTGACTCCCCACCGCTTTTCCAGCGCGGGACCGGCCGCCATCCCTTCAAGACAGTCGCCGTGATACGGGCACCAGCCTTCAAACGTGTCGTCCGGATGCCGCCGCAGCGGAATATGGCCGCCCTCGGGATGCGTCAGGCCGTGAACGAGCTTGCCTTCCGCAAACACGCCGACGCCTACGCCCGTGCCGATCGTGTAGTAGACGCAGCTGTCCAGCCCTTTGGCCGCGCCCCAGGTCGCCTCTCCGAACGCCGCCGCATTCACGTCCGTATCCCATCCGAACGGCACGTCGAACTCCCGCTTCAGCACGGGCAGGAACGGATAATCCGACCATCCCGGCTTGGGCGTCGTCGTGACGTAACCGTAACGCGGGCTGGACGGATCGAGGTCGATCGGACCGAACGTGCCGATCCCGATCGCGTCAACTTTTTTGTCCCGAAAATACGAAATCACATTGCTCAGGGTCTGTTCCGGCAACTCGGTCGGGAATTGCACCCGATCTTCGATGACACCGTTTTCATTCCCGATCCCGCAGACGAATTTCGTGCCGCCCGCTTCGATCGCACCGATTCTCATTTCCTTGCGCCTCCTGTGCTGCTAGACCTTACCGTTTTAAGTTATAACGATTCCGGTTGCTTGTCAAAACCTATTCTTTCGTTTTTGTCGTGATTATGGAGTCTATACGACGAGCAAGCGGATTTGGTTTCGATTGACAGCGCCGGTTTTTTCGGTTAATCTTTATTTAGATATTTATCTAATTATACAAAAGACTTAATTTCAAAGGGGAGAGGGAATGGAATGAAAAAATCGGCAACCGTCCGCTACGCCATTACGGTGGCGGCTCTGGCTCTGACGCTGAATGTGCCCTTCGCAGCCTCCGCGGCTTCCAGTGCCGGCGCGCAGGCCGTACCGACGCAGACCGCCGGCAACGGCCCGCAAGCCGACAGCCGGCTCGTGCCGCTGCGCGTCGTCGCCGAAACCGTAGGCGCCTCCGTCAAATGGAAGGGCGGCGGCAACATCAGCATCGCTCGCGGCTCGTCTGCCATTGAGCTTCGGGTCGGCGGTACGACCGCTCTGGTAAACGGCAAACCGCAGAACATCGGCCTTGCGGTACAGACGATCGGCGGCAAAACGTATGTTGCGCTCGATTTCCTGAACGCGGCGCTGGGCAGCCGGCTCGGCTGGGACGAAGCCAACCAAAAAGTCGTCATTCCGAAGGACGACTATGTCTCGCTGGCCAGCCGGTTCGTGTACGAGCTGATCCACGGCAATGCGGATGCGGCGGCCGCCGTTTTAAGTCCCGCCGTGAAGCCCGCACTGCCAGCCGCCGCCTTGCAGACGCTCTGGCCCAGCCTGGTCCAAGGCTACGGCGTTACGCCCAACCAATCGTCCGCAACCGTCGAGCCGAACGCGGTCCATACGAATGTCCGGCTTACATATGAGGGTGCGGCGCTGCCGTTCGAGATTACGGTCCGCTTCGATTCGGAAGGCCGGGTCGACGACTTGGCGTTCTCACCGGTTTCGGCCGCGGAGCCGTATCGGGCCCCGGCCTACGACCATGCGGAAAAATATACGGAAAAGGAAGTCGTTATCGGCGAAGGAACGTTTGCGCTTCCCGGCACGTTGACGATGCCGAAGGGAGAAGGCCCGTTCCCGGCGGTCGTGCTCGTGCACGGTTCCGGGCCGCACGACCGCGATTCGACGATCGGCGGAGCGAAGCCGTTCCGGGATTTGGCGGTCGGCCTCGCCGGCAAGGGCATTGCGGTGCTCCGTTACGAGAAAGTCACGCTGGAGCATACGCTCAAATCCTCGATCGTGCCGAATTTCAGCATCGAGGACGAGACGGTGAACGACGCGCTGAAGGCCGTCAAGCTGCTGAAAGAAACGGACGGCATCGATCCGCGGCGGATCTTCGTCGTCGGCCACAGCCAAGGCGGCTTCGCGGTGCCGAAGCTGATCGAACTCGACGCGGAAGGCAGCGTGGCCGGAGCCGTTCTGCTCTCCAGCCCGAGCGGCAAATTCGGGGACATTCTGGTCGAGCAGCAGCAGATTGCGCTTGAGCGGATGAAGCTGCTCGGATTCCCGCAGGAGACGCTGGCCCAGCAGGAACAGGCTTTGGCGTCCATGGCGGGCATCGTGAGCGTGCTGAACGATCCTCAATTCTCGGCCGCGAACCTGCCGTCCCCGGACCGGTTTCCGCTGCAGCCCGCCTATTGGTGGTACGACATCCGCGATTACGTGCCGGCGGAAACGGCCAAGACGCAGCAGCGCCCGCTGCTCATCCTGCAAGGCGAGAACGACTGGCAGGTGTCGATGAAGCAGTTCGAGGGCTGGAAGGAGGCGCTGAAAAACCGCACCGACGTGGAGTACAAATCGTACCCGAAAATGAACCATCTGCTCACCGAGTACGACAACCTCTCCGTCGGAACGGAATACAGCCGCGCAGCCAACGTGTCGGCCGAACTGATCGAGGATATTGCCGCCTGGATTCAAAAACGGCAGCCCAAATGATGAAGCGCCGGCGTGCGCATGGGGCTGTCCCATAAGGGGTAGGCCCGAAAAGCCCGTCCCCGCCTCAAAACGGACGAACCTCCAACCCCGCTGCGACAAGCGGGATTGGAGGTTCCTTTTTAGATTAGTCCGATAACCCTCTGACTGAACGGCCGCAATCGGCAAGCCGGCCATCGCGCCGGCAGGCTTGCCCCCTCATCCGGTTTCTTCTCCCTCTTCCAAATACGCGAGCTGCTCCGGCGTCAGCCTAACCTCCGCCGCGCTCATGCTGTCGAGCAGCTGCTCGACGTTGTTGGGGCCGACGATCGGGATCGTCGGGAACGGCTGGCTGATCAAATAGCCGAGCACGATCCGGTTGACCGACAGCGACAGCTCGGCGGCAAGCCGGCGGCTTCGCTTCCAGCGTGCCACGTTTTCCCCGCTTCGGTATTGGGGCGCGATCCGCTCGTCCTGTTCGTCGTACGTACCCTTTTCCCACTTGCTGAACAGCCCTTGCGCCTGCGACGAATACGGAACGGCCGCAAGCTTCGACTCCAGGTGCAGGCGGTACATTTCGCCGTCCATCGGCACAAGCGTCGGATCGGACAATTGCGCCTTGTCGACCGCCGCCAGGCTCCACATCATCTGATTGGCGGCAAAGCCCTGCAGGCCGCGTTCGGCCGCATACGCCTGCGCTTCCCGCATCCGCTCCGCCGTCCAGTTCGAGCAGCCGAAATAGCGGATTTTGCCTTCGCGGACAAAATCGTTCATCGTCTCGATGATTTCCCCGGCCTCGCGCGACGCATCGTCGCGGTGCAGCCAATACAAATCGATCGCTTCGACCTGAAGCCGCGCAGGCTTCCTTCCAGATCCTCGCGGATTTCCGCCTTCGAGAGGCGCGGAATATGCATCGTATCCATCCGGGGATGAGCGCCCTTGGTCGTCACGACGAGCCGGTTCCGGTTGCCTCTTTCCTTCATCCACTCGCCGATCGTTTTCTCGCTGACGCTCGTCTCCACATCCGGCAGCCAGTTCGCGTACACTTCCGCCGTATCGATCATGTTCCCGCCAAGGTCCGCATAGCGGTCCATCAGGCGAAAGGCGTCGTCCTTGGAAACGGCGCTTCCGAACAGCGCCGATCCGAGGCCGATTTGCGAAACGCGCAGCTCCGTATTCGGGATTTGCACTTGATTCATTTTTTTGTTCCTGCCTTTATACAAAATCAATTATTCCGAATCGGCCGGATACTTCAGCCCGATCTGCTTGCGCGCTTCGTCCATCAGCTCCATGACCGTCAAAGAGACGGACGGCGAATACGGGTCGGATTCCCGCTTGCCCGATTGAACCCGTTCGATGAATGCCTGCGCCTCGTACGTCATGGCATACGGGGTCTGCGGGACGCTCGCCTCCTCGACGCGGCCGTCGCGGTAGCGGATTTCGACGCGGGACGGCTGGCTGATCTGGTCGATCACGATCGTGCCGTCTTCCCCCTGAATCTCGCTCGGCAGCGAGGAATTCGATATTTTCGAGTATTGGATAACGCCCTCCATCTCAGGATAGCGAAGCAGCAGGCTCCCCTCGCCGTCGGCGCCGGACGAAAGCATCACTCCGTTCGCCTTCACCTCCTGCGGCCGGCCGAACAGCACAACCGCCGGGTAGAGGCAATAGATGCCCAGATCCATCAACGCGCCGTTCGAAAGAGCGGGGTTAAACGCGTTCAGCACGGTCCCCGCCCGGAAGGCGTCGTAGCGGGAGGAATACTGGCAGTAGCTGGCGAAATACCGGCGCACCTTGCCGATTTTGGCCAGGCTGTCGCGGATGGCGCCGAAGTTCGGCATAAAGATCGATTTGAGCGCCTCCATCAAGACGACCCCGTGACGTTCCGCCGCTTCCGCCATCCTCCGCACTTCGGCCGCGTTGGACGCGAGCGGCTTTTCGCAAAGCACGTGCACGCCGTGCTGCATGCAGGCGATGGCATGCTCGGCGTGATAACGGTTCGGGCTGGCGATATAAACCGCATCGATCGTTCCGCTCGCCGCCATGGCCGCGATATCGTCAAAAGCGTTCTCCGCCCCGTGCTTGTCCGCAAATTCGCGCGCCCGCTCCAATGTGCGCGAATAAACGGCCGTCAGCTTGAAATCTTTCGTTTCCTTGGCCGCCTGAATAAAAGCGTCCGTAATCCAATTCGTTCCGATCACGCCGAATCGAACCATTTGCATCTCTCTCCTTCGATTGCTCCGAGCGGTAGCGCAGAGCCTGGATAAAACCGCCTATTGTTATTGCACAGTTTGAAGCATAAAACAACGGTCTGACGGCGTCAATTCAAGACGGACCCGCGGCGCTTAGTCCGCAAGCAGCGCCTCCCGCAGCCAGTCGTACGCCTTGCGGCCGCCGACTTCGTGCGCGCCGGGAAACAGGTCGACGGCCAACCGGTCCGGAACGCCGTACCGCTCGTACGCCCGCCGGACCGCTTCCGCCGCTTTGAGGAAGCCCTCTCGCGGGAAGATCGGGTCGCGTTCTCCCGCTTCCAGAAACAGCGGCCGCGGCGCGGCGAGCGCGATCAGCTCCGGCAATTCGGCGTGCAGAAGCAAGCCCGGCGTATAGTTGTCGATACAGTGATGGACGGCGAAGATGCTGTCCTTGAACGTATTCGGAAAGCCGGTCAGCACGGCCGCGGCAATCCGTCCGTCCAACGCGGCCGCGGCGCCGGCGATCAGGGCTCCGCCCGAGAATCCCATCGCCCCGACCTTCCGCCCGCGCACTTCCGGCCGCTTAAGCAAATAATCCAGCGCATGCCTCGCTTCCGCGACGCGGAGCCCGGTCAGCGTTTTGCCGAGCATCATGAGCTGCGTCGCCAAGCGGTAGCAGGAGTTGGGCGCATCCGGATTGCCGCGCAAGTCCGCGTCGAGCCGCCGCTCGCCGAAACCGACGACGTCGGGGGCGATGACGGCAAGCCCGCGATGGACCAGCTGCAGCGCAAAATGCCGGTGCGCAGTCGGCTTGCCCGTATCCGGCGATCCGTCCGGCTTCAGCCCGACGATCTCCCGGCTGCCGTAGCCGTGCCCGTGCAGCGCAAGCACGCCCGGCACCGGACCGTCCGCGCCGTCCGGGATCAGCACGTACGCGGCGAACGACAGCCCCGGCGTCGCCGACAGCTCCACGCGCTCGCGAATATAGCCGTCGCAGGGAACGCGCTCCAGCAGCGTCGGCTCAAAGTCCGGGTTCGGAGCGAACTCTCCGAGCGATTCGCGCAGCGCCCGAATCAGCCCGTTTCTCCGTTCTTCCGGGCTTTGCGTCCGCATCGCGGCCTCGTGCGCCCGAACCGCCTCCCCGTATTGGGCTTCCAGCCAAGAATCCGCTTTCCACATTGCCGATCGACTTCCTTTTCGCGTTGATCGTGCCTTTTGAACCCGCTTCAACTGCCGCCCTGCTCTACCGTCAAGCAGGCGACCGCAAACCGTCAACCGCCTTTATTCGGCGCTTTTAGCGGCGCACCTTCCTTCCCGTACGTTTGCGTTCCGCCCCGCCCTCGGCCAGCGGATGGAAGGCTTATGGACAGCCGTTATGCTTGCATATTCGGCCCATCGTGCCCCGCTCCTCCCCCGCCTCGTCGGGCGAAAAGCGCAATGCAGTTGCCTTTTCGGCACTTGGATCGGGGCCTTACATACTCGGATTCAAGCAAGCGAGGCTCCGTAACGGTCCTTGCCCGCAGAACCCCCTTGCGTGAAAAAGACTGTTGCGAGATTAGGCGACGCCTTTTTTCGGCAACAGTCTTTGGGATCGTTTCGTCGATGCAGGTACCGGATGATAAGGCAGGGTGCCGGCTAGAAGCAAGCGAACCCCTGCTACGCCGTAAGGCTGAAACGTTCGCCCGGAGCCAGCACTTTGCCTTTCAGCCCCTTCTCCGCCAACCGCTTGACGAACGCTTCGGCATCCTGACGGATAATGGAGAACGTATTGTAGTGCACGGGCACCGTCCACTTGGCGCCGAACCACTCCGCCGCTTGCAGCGCGTCGTCCGGCCCCATCGTATAATGATCGCCGATCGGAAGGAAGACGACATCGGGATTATAGCGCTTGCCGATAAGCTGCATGTCCCCGAACAGCGCCGTATCCCCCGTATGCAGGATGGTCAAGCCTTCCGCGCGAATGACATATCCCGCCGCAAGACCGCCGTAAATGATTTTCTTGTCTTCGAGTTCGATGCCGGAGCTGTGAACGGCCTGAACCATGGTCGCCTTGGCGAAGCCGAGATCGATCGTTCCCCCGATGTTCATGCCGATCGTCTTCAGTCCTTTCCAGGACAAGTAATCGGCGAGCTCGACGGCGGCGACGATCTGGGCGTCATTCGCCCGGGCGATCGGCTCCGCGTCCAGAATATGATCGGTATGCGCGTGGGTGAGGAGCACGTAATCCGCCTGAATATCCTCGGGCTTCGTGACAGCCAGTTCGTTGCCGCGCAGGAAAGGATCGATGACGAGCGACTTTCCTTCCGTTACGATCTGCAAACAGGAATGTCCGTGATAGATCAGTTCCACCGTTTTTTCCTCCTTTTGTCTGGGCCGCATACCGCCCGTTTTGTTTTAATGTGCTTTTCCGCTCTCTAAAATGATGATACAAAAAACGAAAGCCGATTGCACACCCGGTTCTTCTCCCGAAGAGAACCCCGGCGGCCTTCCGCAAAGAGCATGCCAAGCGCTTGCCGCACTATGCGTCATCCTCCGTCGGGGCGATCATCCGCTCCGGACGCACGATACGGTCGAATTGTTCCTCCGTCAGCAGGTTGCTTCTCAAAGCCGCTTCCTTCAGCGAAATGCCTTCCTTGTGCGCCAGCTTGGCTACGGCCGCCGCGTTGTCGTAGCCGATGTGCGGGTTGAGGGCGGTAACCAGCATAAGCGAGCGGTTCAGATGCTCGCGAATGACGGAGACGTTCGGCTCGATGCCGACCGCGCACCGGTCGTTAAACGAGCGGATGACGTCCGCAAGCAGCCGCGCCGACTGCAGGAAGTTGTAAATAATGACCGGCTTGAACACGTTCAGCTCGAAGTTGCCCTGGCTTGCCGCAAAGCCGATTGCCGCGTCGTTTCCCATCACCTGGCAGACGACCATCGTCATCGCCTCGCTCTGGGTCGGGTTCACTTTACCCGGCATAATCGAGCTGCCCGGCTCGTTTGCCGGAATGGTCAGCTCCCCGAGGCCGCTGCGCGGACCGCTCGCCAGCCAGCGGACATCGTTGGCGATCTTCATCAGGTCCGCCGCGAGCGCCTTGAGCGCCCCGTGCGCGTGAACGAGCTCGTCGTGGCTCGTCAGCGCGTGGAACTTGTTGGCCGCCGTCACAAACGGCTTGCCGGTAAGCCTGGCGATCTCGTCCGCCGCCAGCAAGCCGAACTTCGGATGCGCGTTGATCCCCGTTCCGACGGCCGTTCCGCCCAGCGCCAGTTCCCGCAGCTGTTCGGCGCTCTGGCGGATCATGCCTCCGGACTTCTCCAGCATCCGCACCCAGCCGCTGATCTCCTGCCCCAGCGTAATCGGCGTGGCGTCCTGCAAATGCGTGCGGCCGATTTTAATAATGTCCTTGAACTGCTCGCTTTTCCGGGCAAGCGTCGATTGCAGCAGCTCGACGGCCGGCAGCACCTCGTCCACGATAGCGGTATAGGCCGCAATGTGCATCGCCGTCGGAAACGTGTCGTTCGAACTTTGGGAGCGGTTGACGTCGTCATTGGGGTGAATGCGCTTTTCGATGCCCTTTCCCAGCAAAATTTGATTGCCCCGGTTCGCGATCACTTCATTGACGTTCATATTGGTCTGCGTGCCGCTGCCCGTCTGCCAGACGACAAGCGGAAAGTGATCGTCCCAGACGCCGGTCCTCACCTCGTCCGCCGCCGCGATGATCGCCTCCGCCTTGTCCTCGTCCAGCAGCCCGAGCTCCCGGTTCACTTTCGCCGCGGCTCTCTTCAATACGGCGAACGCGCGAATGAGCGGAAGCGGCATTTTCTCCGTGCCGATTTTGAAGTTTTCGAAGCTGCGCTGCGTCTGGGCGGCCCAAAGCTTATCCGAGGGGACTTTGATTTCCCCCAATGTGTCCTTTTCGATCCGGTAAGACATCCTGTTCCCTCCGTTCTTGTTCCGTTGATGGAAAAACTCGCAAAGCGATGTTAGTTTATGGAAGCCGCATCGTTCCCATTCGGCCAATCGTCCGATCGGGCAAAAGGAAGCCCGCAGCGGCGCAGGCCGAAAGGAGCTCGAAACGCAAAGGGAGAGTCATGCGTTGGCGTTCGCATGCTCTCCTTGCCATCCGTTAGCGCAGTATACAACCGTAACCATAAGATCGATTCGGACGATTAACCTTGGTTCCGCAGCGGCAGCCAGGAGAGCACCTTCCGGATCTGGGCGTCCCAATATCCCCATTCGTGCGCGCCGGGTCCCTCGTCGTACGTATGATCGAAGCCCGTTTTCCGAACCGCCTCCAAAAACTTCCGATTATCGTCGTACAGAAAATCCTCGGTTCCGCAGCATTGGTAAAGCTTCGGTTTCGGCCCGTTTTCCTTGTCCCGCTGCTCCAGCAGCCAAAACAGGTCGTTCTCGGTGCCGGCCGCGTCCGCATCGCCGAAAATCAGTTCGTATTCGCCGCCGAGCCGCTCGCGCAATCCGCCCGCGATGTTGAGCGCACCGGACAAGCTCGCTGCGGCCGCGAATCGGTCCGGATGGCGAAGCGCCAGCTTGAACGCCCCGTAGCCGCCCATGGACAGGCCGGCGACGAAATTGTCCTCCCGCTTCGGAGACAGCGGGAAAAAGGACCGGGCAAGCGCCGGAAGCTCCTCGCTGACAAACGTCCAATACCGGTTGCCGTGCGCCATATCCGTATAAAAGCTGCGGTGCACCTGCGGCATGACCACCGCCAGTCCGAGCCCGGACACGTACCGCTCGATCGAGGTGCGGCGGAGCCAGATCGAATCGTCGTCGGACAGGCCGTGCAGCAAATACAGCGTCGGATGGGCGCCGTCAAGCTTTCTTCCTTCCATGCCGATCTGCGTTCGCGTTTCCTGCGGCAGCAGAACGGTCATCGAAGTGCTGAGCTGCAGCGCTTCCGAATAAAAACGGCAGGTGATCAGGGCCATCCCGTTCGACTCCTTTGCAAAATTTGGGTACCTCTGACACCTCATAGTGTAACATATTTTTTCCAGTCCCAAAACCGAACCGCTTTCAAGCCGGCTTGCGAATGCCCGGCAGTCCGTTTCCGCCGCGTGCGAGCCGAAGGGGAGGGCGCGTTACGCCCTCCTCCGGTTTCTGCTGTAGATGTCCACATACACCGCGAGAACCAGGATGCCGCCCTTGACGATATATTGCCAGAACGATTCCATGTTCATCAGGCTCATGCCGTTGTCGAGGCTGGCCATGACCAGCGCGCCGATCAGCGCGCCGGCAATGGTGCCGGACCCGCCGATGAGGCTCGTGCCGCCGATGACGCAGGCGGCGATGGCATCCAGCTCGTAGTTCTGCCCCGCGTTCATCGTCGCCGCATTAAGCCGCGCCGTCAGCACGAGCGCCGCGATCGCCGCGAGCGTATTGCAGAGCACGAAGACCATCAGCACGCGCCGTCTGATGTTGATGCCGGACAGCCGCGCCGCCTCCTGGTTGCCCCCGATCGCGTAGATCTGGCGGCCGAACGTCGTGTTCTTGGAAATGAACGTAAAGAGCAGCGCCAGCACGACGACCATGACGAACGGAACGGGGATGCCCTTGTAGCTGTTCATGACGGCGACGAAGCCGATGATCAGCACCCCGATGACCGCCATCCGCAGCAGGCTGACCGCGAGCGGCTCGACCTCAAACCCGTAGCGCAGGCGGGAAGCCCGCTTGCGCAGCACGAGAAAGCCCACGAGCAGCAGTCCGGCGATGCCGAACGCCCAGCCGATCGGATCGGACGTATACGACTGGCCGATCGACTTCAGGGACGGAGACAGCGGCGCGATCGTCACGCTTCCGCTAATGCCGAACAGAATGCCGCGGAACACGAGCATCCCGCCGAGCGTCACGATAAATGCGGGGACGGCCTTGTAGGCGATAATCCATCCCTGAATGAAGCCGACGGCAGCGCCGATCGCAACCGTCACCACGATCACCGGAATCGTGTTCCAGTCGTACCAGACGTTCAATATGGCGGCGATGCCCCCGGTCAAGCCGACAAGCGATCCGACCGAAAGATCGATGTGCCCGGCCACGATGACCAGGACCATGCCGATCGCCAAAATGGACGTGACCGACATTTGCAAAAACAGGTTGGATAAATTCGTAGCGGTCAAAAAACGTTCATGCAGCAATGAAAACAACACCCAGATCGACAGGAGCGCGCCGATCATCGTGTAAGCGCGCGCGTCGAACTTGAACCAGCTCGCGCCGCGGGACGCTTTCGCCGGCATCGCTTCCGTTTGTGCGCTCATGTTCCTAACCCTCCCGTTGCCGCCAGCATAATCGCTTCCTGAGTCGCTTCCTCCGCCCGGAATTCGCCGGTCATTTTGCCTTCCGAGATGACGATGATGCGGTGGCTCATGCCCAGCAGCTCGGGCAGCTCGGAAGAGACCATCAGGATCGATACGCCTTGACGGATCAGCTCGTTCATGATGTTGTAGATTTCGAATTTGGCCCCGACGTCGATGCCGCGTGTCGGTTCGTCCAGGATCAGCACTTTGGGTCTGGTCATCAGCCACTTGCTCAGGACGACCTTCTGCTGATTGCCGCCGCTCAGCGTACCGACGATCGTCTCGGCCGAATTCGCCTTGATCCGGAGCGAACGGATATATTCGTTGCCGCTCGCCACCTCCCGGTTCAGGTCGATGACGCCCCAGGAGGAGACGCGATTTAAGCTGGCCAGCGTCACGTTGTTTTTAATGTCCATGCCGAGTACGAGCCCGTATTTTTTCCGGTCCTCCGATACGAGCGCCAGGCCTTCTTTGATCGCGTGGCTGGTGCTGCGGATTTTCACCGGCTTGCCGTCGATTTCGACCCGTCCTTCGCTCGGACCGGGATACGAGCCGAACAGGCTCATGACCAGCTCCGTCCTGCCGGCTCCCATCAGGCCGGCGATGCCGAGAATTTCGCCCTTTCGCAGCTCGAACGAAACGTTGTCGACCACCTTGCGGCCGGCAATGGTCGGGTGCAGGACCGAATACCGGTCCACCTTGAGCACGACGTCGCCCGGCCTGCTCTCGATTCGCGGATACAGCTCCTTCAGCTCCCGCCCGACCATCAGCGAGATCACCTTCTCCTCGGTGAGCTCCCGGGTCGGATAGGTGCCGACCGTTTGGCCGTCCCGCAGGACGGTGATCGTATCGGCGATTTCGAATACCTCGTTCAGCTTGTGGGAGATGTAGATGCAGGTCACGCCGCGCCGGCGGAATTCCTTCAAAATCCCCAGCAAAATCGCGACCTCCTGCTCCGTCAAGGCGGCCGTCGGCTCGTCCAGGATCAGAATGCTCGCGTTCTTCGACAACGCCTTGGCAATTTCCACCTGCTGCTGCTTGCCGATGCCGAGCTGGCCCGTCGGCGTTTCAGGGCTGACGTCGGTCAGCCCCACCTCTCTCAACCATTTCTCGCTTTCCTTGAACACGCGCTCCCAGTTGATGATGCCGTACCGGGCCCGCTCCTTGCCGAGAAACAGGTTTTCCGCAATCGACAGATCCTTCGCCAAAGCCAGCTCCTGGTAGATGATCGCGATTCCCGCCTGCTCGGCGTCCTTGATTCCCTGGAACCGCTTCACCTCGCCGTCGATCAGGATTTCGCCCTCGTAGCTGCCGGCCGGATACAAACCGCTGAGCACCTTCATCAGCGTGGACTTGCCCGCCCCGTTTTCCCCGCACAGCGCATGGATTTCGCCCCTGCGAACCGTAAACGTCACATTGTCAAGCGCTTTGACGCCCGGGAACGTCTTCGTGATGTTGCGCATTTCCAGAGCGGCTGTCATCGGTGTTCCCTCCGCCGGTTACTTGACATTTTTGTAGACGTCTTCTTTGGAGTGGAAGCCGTCCGCGATAATGGTCTCGTCGATGTTGTCCTTCGTCACCGCAATCGGCTCGAGCAGAACGGACGGAACGTCGATCTTGCCGTTGTTGACCGTTTTGTCCGTCTTGATTTCCTCGCCTTTCGCAAGCTGGATCGCAAGCTCGGCGGCTTTCTCGGCGAGCGACTTGATCGGTTTGTACACCGTCATCGTCTGCGTCCCTTCCACGATCCGTTGGGCGGCGGCGAGCTCCGCATCCTGTCCGGACACCGGAATTTTGCCCGCCAGACCTTGCGCCGTGAGCGCCTGAATGACCCCGCCCGCCGTGCCGTCGTTGGCGGCGATGACCGCATCGATCTGGTTGTTGTTCGCGGTAAGCGCGTTTTCCATGTTGGCGAGCGCCGCAGCCGGGCTCCAATCCTTCGTCCATTGGTCGTACACGATTTGAATGTCGCCGCTGTCGATATACTTCTGCAGCACGTTCATCGCGCCTTGCTTGAACAGGTGGGCGTTATTGTCCGCTTCCGAGCCTCCGATATAGACGTATTTCCCTTTCGGCGCCTTGGCGACGATCGCTTCCGCCTGCATTTCCCCGACCTTCTCGTTGTCGAACGACACGTACAGGTCGACGTCGGAGTTTTTGATCAGCCGGTCGTAGGCGAGCACCTTGATTCCGGCTTCGTGCGCCTTTTCGACGATGGCCGCCGTCGCTTCGGCGTTGTGCGGCACGACGACGAGCACGTCGACGCCTTGCGAGATGAGCGATTCCGCCTGCGCGATCTGCTTGGCGTCGTCGCTGTTCGCCGCCTGGACGTCGACGGTGGCGCCGAGCTTCTCCGCAGCCGCCTTGAACAGATCGCGGTCCTTTTGCCAGCGTTCCTCCTGGAGGGTATCCAGCGAGAAGCCGATCTTGATTTTATCGTCCGATTTCGCCTGGCCCGACGCCGAAGGAGAAGCCGCCCCGCCTCCGTCGCCGCTTCCGCCGTTGCC
This sequence comes from Cohnella laeviribosi DSM 21336, assembly GCF_000378425.1. GTDB lineage: Bacteria > Bacillota > Bacilli > Paenibacillales > Paenibacillaceae > Cohnella > Cohnella laeviribosi. The sequence goes on from NZ_KB899810.1 coordinate 73,952, forward strand.
GCCGCTATTTCCGTTCTTGGCGCATGCGGACAACGCGATGACCAAGACCAGAACAAGCGCCATAACCCCGCTTTTACGCAAACCTCTCATCTTTCGTCTCTCCTTTTTCCATCCTAAAATGTAAACCTAAAATGTAAATGCTTACATTGCTGAGATTACCATGCGGAGCGCGCGCGGGGAGAAGCGGATTTCTGGAATCTCTTGCTTCGATCTGGATTTTTTTGAAGGCTTCAAGGCGGCTGTTCCCGAAACTAGCCTTTCCTGCCGAGCAGCTGCTTGCGGTAGTCGGTCGGCGGGACGCCGCACATTTTGCGGAACACTTTGCTGAAATAATTCGGATCGCGATACCCGACCGCGTACGCGATTTCCTTGAGGCTGAGTTTGGGATCGGCCATCATCGTCTTGGCGCGCTCGACGCGGCATTCCGTCAGAAAATCGATATAGTTGACGCCAAGCTGCTCCTTGAACAATTTGCTCAAATAAAACGGGCTCAGCCCCACCTGCTCGGCGATGGCTTCCAGCGACAGGTCCAAATGCGAAAACTCGAGAATATACATCTTCACCTTCTGGACGACATCGGGCTCGATCCGGCTTCTGTGCCGTTCCGCCGCCTGCTGCAGCTTGCCGATCAGGCCGTCGGCCTCCGCGCGCAGCTGCCGGAAGTCCCCGACCCGGAACGAGAAATACGGAGGCTCGGTTTCGACGCCCATATCGGTCAGCAGCCGGGAGACCAGCCACACCGTCTCGAGCACGCGCTGCTGCGCCAGATTCAGCTCCGTTCCCGCCGTCTCCAGCCGTTCGATCGTCAGCTTGACCGTCTCCCGGACGCGCTCCCATTGCCCCAGCCGGACGTGGTCCAGCAGCTGCATTTCTTTTTCTTTTCCGGGAAAATCGGACGAAAGCCATTCGGCGGCAGACGGCACATCCTCGTAGAAACGGTGCCTGGCGGGCAGCGCGTGCTCGGAAAGAGCAAGCAGCGCTTCCCGATAGGAATAGCGAATCCGGTCCAAAGACGAATAGGCGCTGCCGATGCCGATAAAGCATTCCGTCTGCGGAGCCCGTTCCGCCAAATCGAGCAATTGCCGTGCCATCGACGCGGCCTGGGCCCGGTACGATTTGCCCTCCTCGAGGAAAACGACAAGCGGAATGTGACGGCAGCTTATCGCTCCGACCCAGCCGTTGCCCAACTGGCGCAGCTTCTCCTTCACCGCCGCATAATACGATTCCGGGGACGGGGCCCGGCGCAAATCGATCACCAGCACAAACGCCTCTTTGGTCGTTTGCCGGCCGAGCAGGCTGACCATTTCGTCCAAATGCACTTCATGAACGTGATCGAACAGCAGCTGCGTCACAATGTCGGCCTCGACGACCGGCATCATTTTCTCGACGGTGTTCCGGTCGCGGATGCTGCTTTGCCGGGCTTCCCGCTCCATCTGGATTTCCCGCAGCGCCTTCGCCACCGTCTCGGTGATCTCGGCCGCCTTGCTGGGCTTCAGCAAATAATCCTTCACGCCGAGCTTGATCGCCTGGAGCGCATAGTCGAACGTATCGTACGCCGTCACCATGATGAATTTCGTCTCCGGATATTGGGCGCTGATCCGCTCGACCGCCTCCAGCCCGCTCATGCCGGGCATCTTGATATCCATCAGAACCAGGTCCGGGCGATACTCCGCGACGAGCTCCACGGCCGCCTTGCCGTTCTTCGCCTGCGCAAGCTCCGCATCGGGGAACCCTTTGCGCAAGATCGCCAGCATGCCTTCCCGTTCAATCTGCTCGTCGTCCACAACCAGCAGCTTCATCGCGTTCACAACCTTTCGCCTTTTTTCAATGCCGAAACTTAAGGCGCAGCCGCCGCGCCGGGCCGTTCCGCATTCTCGCGGACTTTGGGCAGCAGCAGCGTCACCCGGGTCCCTTCGCCTTCGGCGCTTACAATGTCGATCACGTCCGGACGGTTATAGAACAACCGCAGACGCCGGACTACATTGCCGAAGCCGATGCCCGTCGAATGACCGCCGCCGGATTGAGCGGCCGTTTGTTCTTCCATAATTTGCCTGACACGTTCCTCCGGCATCCCCGTTCCGTCATCCTCGATTTCCACCATCACCCTGTCCCCGCTGTCTCGAACCCGAAAGACGATCGTTCCCCCGTCCTCCAGCGGCTCGATCGCATGAATGACCGCATTTTCGACGATCGGCTGCAGCGTCAGCCCCGGCAGCTGGATGAACAGGCACGACTCGTCCACGTCCTCCACAAATCGCAGGCGGTCCGTAAACCGCGTCTTCTGGATGCCGATGTATTCCCGAAGCACGCAGACCTCGTCGTACAGCGTCACGGGCCGGTCGAGCCGCTTCAGGTTGTAGCGGAGCAGCCCGGCAACGCTGGCCAGCAGGTCGCTTGTTTCCTCCGACCCTTCCAAATACGCTTTCTTGGACAGCATATCGAGCGTGTTGAACAGAAAATGCGGATTGATCTGGCTTTGCAGGCTTCGCAGCTGGCTCTCCTGAAGCAGCAGCCGGTTTTTCTGCAGCTCGCTTTCAAGCTGCGCCTTCTGCTGGATTTCGGAGAACAGATTGTTGATGTTGATCCGCATCCGGTCAAACGTGCGGGCTAGAAACGCGATTTCGTCGCTGCCGGCCACGTCGATTTGAGTGTCGAACCTGCCGCGCGACAATTCGCGCGCCGCGTGAGCCAGCTTCTGAATGGGCCGGGTAATGCCGAGCGAAAACCAATAGGTCAACAGCAGCAGCACGAACGTAATAAGGGCAAGCATCCAGATGCCCAGCTTTTTCAGCTCGCTGGATTGCTTGATCATGTCCCGGTAAAATTGGTCGTAGGCCTTCAATTCCGTATCCATCAACGTCAAGGTCATCTCCGAAATGTATTCCGACAGCCTCGCCGCCTCGGTAAAATCGTTCAGCGCCTCCTCCTTGTTGACCTCGCCGATAAAGCGGATCGTGCGGTTGACGGATTCGACCAGACTGTCGATCAGGTTCAAATAATTCGTCAGCGTAAAGTCGTTGGCGTCGTTGCGAAGCTGTGCGATCCTCCGCTGGGTTTCGATCAGCCGGCGCTTGCCCTCTTCCAGGTTGGAAAGCTTGGAGGCGGAAGGAGACTGCACGTAGTCGTTGAGGGACGTAATAAGCTGATGGCTGGAGGCGGGCGCTTCGTTCATCTGCAAATACCGCTGCAAAATGCCGTTGTACTGGTCCTGCATCTTTTGGTTATAGTACGTCAGAATGATCCAGATTGCCGCCATAATCAAGACGACAAGCGCGATTACGAGCAAGATTTTGCGCTGGATGGTGTTCATGCCGCGTCATCCGCCTTCAGCAGCCGAATATCGGTGTAATACCCTTCGTAATCGAGCGGGAACGCCTCCCGCGTCAGCCATTGCACCATCAGCTTCACGCTGAGCTCTCCCATTTCTACCGGCGATTGCTCGATGATGGCGTTCATCTTTTTTTCGTGAAGCAGCGCCGTAATCTCCGAATTGTCGTCAAACGAGTAGACGTAGAACTGGCCCAAATGCGCTCTTTTGGATATTTCCTGAACCATGGCGCTCGCATGGCCCGCCCAGACCGCCACGAACGCGTCGATATCCGGCACCTTGTTCATGATGTCGTTCGTCCGGCTGATCACTTTCTCGCGCGTATTCCCCGCCGCGGCGACGATCGGGCGAATGCCGGGGTAGCGTTTCAGAACGTCGAGGATGCCCTCCGACCGCTTGGTCAAATAATCCTCCTTGCGGTCCGACACCAGCAGCACGACGTTGCCCTTCGGCCCCATATCCTTGACCAGCTGCTCGCCGATCATGCGGCCGGCCTTGTAATGATCGGAACCGATGTACGTGCGGCGCAGGCTGTTTTTGAAGGAGACGTCGTTGGCGATCGTAAAAATCGGAATGCCGTTGGCGGCCGCCTTCACGGTCGCCAGATGGTTGAACTCGTCCGTGTCCATCCCCTGGATGATAATGCCGTCCACCTTGGAGGCGATCGCGATCTCCATATTCCGCAGAAAATCCTCCTGATTGGTGCCGTAGCTCCCCCATACCGCCAGCTCCGCTCCGTACCGGCTCGCGGCTTCGGCCGCTCCCTGCTCCACCTTGTTCCAGAACGGCGTGTCCATTTCCCGGGTAATCAGCACGATCCGGTAGCCGGTGCTTTGGCCCTGCATCTCGCGGGGAACGGAAAGATCGTACTGGAAAATCCGGATAAAGGAAGACAGCGTAAATCCGAAAAGCACAACGCAGCAAGCGATAATCAAAACGATGAATCCTTTTTTCACCAGATCGGCTCCTTTGGCTAAATCAAGCTTGTGCAATCGCTTTCAATCGTGTATATACCACTTTTACGGCTGCAATCCCGTTCTGTCAAGCGGTTATTTTAATGAAAATTTAAGCTTTCCTTCACCTGCCGTTCAGCCTGTACGGCTACTCTATCTTCACACCCCCTTTTTATCCATATATAGATTCGAAAAGGACTGCTCGTCCGCTACCCCACCATAGCGGACGAAGCAGTCCTTTTCCGTTGACCCGGCGTCCTTCCTGCGGACAATGAAAGGACGCCGGAGCTATGCACGGACAGGTTCGCGCCGCATTCCGGGCGCCGTCGCGGAGCCGGCAAGCGGCATCGTTGCTTCACGTTTACCCCAATCTTTGCAGCGCCCAGTTCCCGATCCACAGCAAAATGCCGAGGGATACGTTAAGCCAGCCGAGAACGGCGGCGACCCTTTCTTCTTTTTTCAACTTCTTCTTCCGCAGTTCCTTCCGGTCGAACAGCAAAATCAGAAATCCGGTCAGGAACCATATGGCGACGACGTACCCCAGCGAACTCGCATACCCAACCTGGAACATTCGTTTCGCCTCCTTCCCGTGCCGTTGCGGTTTGTCATTTCGCTTTCATGCCGATTCTGCGGACCCGGGAATCCACTTTGACGTCCACGGATACGGTTTTGTACATCTCCTGCCAACGTTCCTTCGTCTTGACGCGCCGGTCCCAAAATCCCGGACGTTTGGCCCGCAAGTACTCGCCGAATCCGAAAATGTCCGATCCCGCCCGCTGCGTTTCTTTAATCAGCCTTTCGGCCGCTTCGGAAAGCTGTCTCCGGTTTTCCTTCCGGATTTCTTCCAGAACCCTGGAATTGTTCAAGGCAAACGTATCGCTGAACTTCTCCTCTACATTGATCTCCGTAAATACGTTCACTTGAAAATGGGGGACGTTGTCGATAATGCGAACGCTGACCGAAGCTCTGCGGGAAGTCGCATACACGGTCACCGTGCCGGGCGGATTGCCGATCTGGACAAAACCCCTGTAGCCGGCCGGATTGACGCCTTTCAGCGACATATAGGTTCCCATTTCGAGCGAACGGGTCGCGCCTACCATTTTGTCGTTCCGAAAATAAGCCAGGCCCTTGAGCTCGATGTTCTGTTCCTTTTTCATTTCGACATAAGGGAGAAACGCTTCCTGGCCCTTCTTCGACATATTGCTCCAGAACATGCCGATGTAATTCTGCGGAAACCTCCCCATGCGGACGGCGCTGTCCATCGTGGAGATCAAATACAGGGTCGGAACCCGTTCCAGCTGCGGCTTCGATTTCATCAGCTCTTCCGCTCTTCCGCGCGAGATCAGCATCCAGGCCATTCTTCGGACCTCCGAATTGCGGCGAAGGAAATCGTTGATGTTTTCCATTCCTCTGCGGGCCACGGCTTCGGAGACCACGATGACGCGCAGATGGCCGTAAAAAAGCCGGCCCGAAATCTGCTGCTGCAAATTCACGAGCGCGTCGTCCAGCGTGTAGCCGACCACTTTAACGACCCAAACCGACTGCACCGTCCCGCCTTTTCCGGAACCGCTGTTTTCGCTCGGACCGAGCTGGATTTTCCCGGGAATGGCGATCTGCACGCTGACGCTGATCAAATCTTTTTTGGGAAAGGAAACATTGTCGCTGTGAAAGGTGATCGCGCCTTCCTGCTGCACCTCTTCCGGTTCGGCCGTATCGATGGAGATCCCGAGCACGACGGCCCGTTCCTCCAGCTCCAGGCGATCCCAGCAACCCGAGAGCAGAGGAAAGACGATCAGGATCACGAGCGGCAATTTAATCGTTTTTGCCCATCTGCTGAGCATCGGCGTGCTCCCCTCTTTTATTCCGGATGATGGCGATGACAAGCAGCAAAGTCGGGTAGACGATCGTCACAATCAGGCCGATCCGGCCGACGATTTTGATCGTGGCGTACATTTGCGAAATGTTCTGGGGCAGCATGGCGATGAAAAAAACAAAGGGCAGCATAAACAAAGAAAACATTTTATGCTCGCGCTGCCGAAACAGCTTTTGCAATTCGGTGACCGTAAGAAAGTAGCTGGACAGCAGGGTCGTAAAGACGGTTGTCACCCATACGGCCAAAAACGCCGCATCCAGACGCTCCAATACGTTGGCGGGCAAAGAGGTTGCCTTGGCGAGCTCCAGCGTCGGCCACAGCAAATTGGAGGTTTCCTCAGCCCCGAATACGCTGACCGTCGCCACGACGATCATGACGTACAGCGCCCCTCCGACCAGCATGCCCCAGAAGTTCGCTTTCAGCGCATAGTCGGGACGCTTCATCGCGGGGATGACCACGGCTATGACGAACGAACCTTCGAATAACGCGGCTGTCGTCAGGATGCCCTCCAGCATGAAGGTCGGCTGGTTGCCCCAAATAGGCAGAAGATTGATCACATCGGCGTTTTTGAGCGATAGCGCGCCGATAAGCAGAACCGGGACGAGCAGCAGCGGAAAATAAAAATGGTGGATGTACGCGAACGTCGTGATGTCCTTGCGCGTCGAAATGGCGGCCAGCAGCAGCATCACGATGACGGTCACCTCGACCGGCGTCCGGGTCAGGACCGCCGTAATCACCACTTCTCCGAACTCGCGGGACGTAAAGGCGGTCAGAACGGCAAAAAAGGCGATCACGCACGCGCTCCCGATCCAGGAAGGCCACTTTCCGATAATCGCCTCGCTGTATTGCACGAACGATTGGGAGGGAAAGCGCATCCCGAGCAAAACTAACGGCACAAAGCCGACAAACGCCAGCAGAAAGCCGAGAAGCGTCACGAGCGGCGCGCCGGAGTTGGCCGCCTGTACGGTAAAAAGCGGGAGCGCAAGCACGCCGACTCCGATATTGGTGCTGGTTAGCGTGGCCGCAGCCTGAATGGCCGTTATTTGACGAGGGGGTTGTTCCATCCTCAACGCTCCTTTTCGCTTTGATTGGCCGGATTCAGAACCTTGTCGGGAGGCGACTTGATTTGAGCCATCGTGTCGGGGCTGACCCGCGTCTTGTCCCGCGGATAGAGAAACTCCGGCCTTTTGCTCATCCACCACAGCGGTCCGCGAACGAGCAGATCCTTCAGCCCCTGGTAGTCGGAGGGAATCAGCGGGCTCAGGTACGGAACCCCGAACGACTGCAGCGCCAGCAGATGGTTGGCGATGAGGATCAGCCCGATCATCACGCCGTATAGCCCGAAAATTCCCGCCATGATGATGAGCGGAAAGCGCAACAGCCGCAGGGCGAGCGCCACATTGAAGGCGGGAGTCGCGAAGGAGCCGATCGTCGTAAGCGCGATAATGACGACGGTGATCGGGCTCGCGAAGCCGGCAGCCACCGCCGCCTGGCCGACGACAAGCACGCCGACGATGGACAGCGCGCCGCCGACCTGCTGCGGCAAACGGATCGTCGCTTCCCGCAGCACCTCCATCGAGATTTCGATCAGCAGCACCTCGATCACGGCCGGAAACGGAACGCCCGCCCTCCCGCCGGCCACCGCAACCGCAAATTCGGTCGGAATCAATTCCGGATTGTAGGAGATGATCGCAACATACAGCGACGGAAAGACCAGCGAAAAAATGAGCGCCACAAATCGGGCCAGCCGGACCGCGCTCATGAGAAGAAACCGTTCCGTATAATCTTCCACCGACTGATAGAACTGGCTGAAGACGGTCGGAACGACCAACGCCAGAGGCGAGCCGTCGACCAGAATCGCGACTCTTCCTTCAAGCAGATTGGCCACGACCTTATCCGGCCGCTCGGTGTATTGCACTTGCGGAAAAGGCGAAATGTGGTTGTCCTCGATAAACTGCTCCAGATAGCCCGCGTCAAGCACGGCATCGATATCGATGTTGGAAAGGCGCTTCTGCACTTCCTTGACCAGATCGGAGTTCGTAACGCCGTCGATATAGCAAACCGCAACTTTGGACGCGGTTTTTCGTCCGATTTCCATCGACCGGACCCGAAGATCCGACGTTTGCAAGCGGTAGCGCAGCAGGGCGATATTGGTGTTTAAAATCTCGATGAACCCTTCGCGCGGTCCACGGATCACCTGTTCCGTTGCGGGAGTGTCGATGGACCGCTTGTCGACGTCCCGCGTGTTGACGACGATAGCCGCGTCCAACCCTTCGACGGCGACGATCGTTTGCCCGCGGACGATCCCTCCGATCAGCTTGGCGAGACGGTCTTCCGATTTTCCTTCGCTATGGTGCAGCGATTCGTCGAGCAGCACGCTCTTTAACCGGTCTTGTTCGATCGGCTTGTCTTCCAAATAGGCGGGCATATACATCAGCGGCTTTAGAATGTCCCGGTTGACGATCGCTTGATCGATCATGCTGGAAAAATAAAACATGGCAGCCGGATAACGCCCGAACACTTGGAACCGGCGCATCGTAAAATCGTCGTTTTCCCCCAGTTTTTCCCGAATCCGGGCGATCGTCTCTTCCACGTTGCCGCTGATCCGTTCGTCTCCGATATTCGCCAATCCCTGGTCGGCGACTTCCGCACCGGTCGACTCGCTGTTCGGCTTTCCGTTTCTTTGCCTTATCCGTCGCATGGGGTCTCCTTCCGCTTGAAGCCTTAAGCTTGAATCGTGTCAAAGCAAAAACGTTCCATCTTTATCATGCTTCTACATTTTCCCTTTATTCAGACTTGGTGCCGGTCCGCCGCTCCGAAACCAAAAAAACGGCGGCTTGACGGAGGTTTGGATGACTTTTGGATGACGCCCTTGCCCATAATTCACGTTGTACCCGAAAAGAAAATCGGAAACGGCAAGCGGGCAGAGGCCGAAGTCGCCCCGGATGACGCAGCGGCCGTTCCAACCAAATACGCCGTTCAGGCGCCGGAAGCCGGTCTATGTCGGATAAATCCAGTCTTTTGAACCGCAGAAGCCGAATCCGCAGGGCTCTCGGGCCGTTTCATTGCAGAAAATTCAACATACGTTCCAAAAATGGGCGAAAGGCGCCGGTATCCTGCACAAAATCCAATATAGGCGCTCGGGTATAGCTTGCTCGGGGCTGTGGCGATGTAGGGTACTGGGCGGAGTTCTTGGAGGCTGGGCACCGCGGACGGGGGCGATCTAGCGTACTGGCCAAGGGGTCAGTCGCCGAAAAATAACCCCGTGTTGTCCCGGACAACACAGGGTTCGCTTGGCTCTCATATTTCGCGTTCATTCGACTCCGCTTGCGCCAGCGCGGCGACCGCCTCCAGCGCGGCGCGAATTTCCGCATCAACGGCTTCCGCTACGATGCTGCGGTGCGGATCGTATTCTTCATCCACGGACTTGGAATCGCCGTCGAGCGCGACAATCGCTCCCGCCCGGATGCCGCGCAGCGAGGCTATAACATACAACGCGGCAATCTCCATTTCCACCGCAAGGACTCCGGCCCGCTCATAGGTCGCATGCGGCGTATCCACGACCCCGGTGAAGAACGCGTCGACCGTCAGGGTAACGCCCTTTCCGACAGGGCCGGGCGGATTGGCCGAAAGCGCGGCCTTATAAAGCGCATCGGTCACTTGGCTGTCCGCTACGGCCGGATAGGCGAGCGGCACCAGTTGCCGCGTCAACCCTTCCTCGCGCACCGCGGCCGTGCTGACAATGAGGCTGCCTGCCCGGTAATCGCCCGCGAGCGAGCCTGCGGTGCCGACGCGGATAATCGTGGTCACGCCCGCTTTGATCAACTCCTCAAAGCATACCGCTGCGCCCGGACCGCCGACGCCGTGGCTGACCACCGCCAATTCCACCCCTTTGTAGGTGCCCTTGAAGGTGCGGTATTCCCGCGCATGGGCCAGTTCGGTCGCCCCTTCGAGCCGTTCGGCGATCGCCGCCGCGCGGAACGGGTCGCCGCAGACAATGGCAAACGAAGGCATATCCTGCGGATCGACCCGCAAAATCGGCATCAACGCCATGTTAATCGAACTCCTTTCGCGTCCACTCGTCTTCCGGAATGGGAAGCGCTTCGCCGGAGAAGCGCTGTTCCAGGAACGGATCGGCGTCATTGTGAAAGCCGTTGCGTTCCCAGAAGCCTGGCCGGTCTTCGGTCATAAATTCGATGCCGCGCAGCCACTTGGCGCTCTTCCAGAAGTACCGGTGCGGCACAATCAGGCGAAGCGGATACCCGTGCTTGTCGGTCAGCGGCTTGCCGTCATAGCGGAAAGCAAGCAGCACATCGTCGCGCATCAGATCCTCGAGCGGCACGTTCGTCTCGTAATCAGGGTCGGCGTGGAACATGACATACTTCGCATCGGCCCGAATATCGAGCATTTTCGCGAAATCGCGGAACCGGACGCCTTCCCAACGGGTGTCGAGCTTGGACCATCGGGTCACGCAGTGAATGTCGCAAACGACGCTCGTTTGCGGCAGCTCCAGCAGCTCGTCCATCGTAAATTCGCGCGGCGTTTCGACTGCGCCGAAGACTTTTAGCCTCCACTTCGCCATATCATAGACCGGCACCTCGCCCTCGTGGAGAATCGGGAATCGGTCCGTCAACATTTGGCCCGGCGGAAGCCGATGTTTCAGACATTCGTCGACCGGCGCTTGCGGCGCTTTCGATTTCTTGAGCCGTTCGGCTTTGTTGTGCATGACGCATCCCCTTTCTTATTTGCCGTCCAGCCGCCCCGACTGCCGCAAATAGGTTTTGTCCTTAAAAAACAGCATTACGACAATGGTCATGACATAAGGAAACATCATCGTAAAGTGCGTCGGAATCGAGGAACCCTGCAGCCGGGTGCTGACCGTATCCAGGAATCCGAACAACAGGCTGGAAGCCATGACGCCAAGCGGGTTGCTCTGGCCCAGCATCGTCGCGACCAGCGCGATAAAGCCGCGGCCGGCCGTCATATTCTCCGTGAACAGCGTCACCTGGCCCAACGAAAGCTGCGCGCCCGCAAGCCCGCACAACACGCCGCCGAAGACGACCGCGCCATATTGGTAGCCCCGGATCTTCAGACCCAGGCTTTTGGCCGCTGCCGGATTTTCGCCGACCGCTAGCAGACGGAAACCGATCACCGTCCGGAACAGCACAAACTGCAGCACGGCGACGAGTACGAAAGCCAAATAGACAAGCGGCGTATGGCCGGAGAGCAGTTCGCCGACGACCGGAATGTCCTGAATGACGGGGATATGCCATTGCGGCAGCCCGCTCATCGTGCTGTCGCGATATTGGCCCTTGACGCCGAAGATCGCATAAAGCAAAAAGGCGGTCAAGCCGTTTGCCAGAAAATTGATGGCCATCCCGACGACAATGGCGTTGGCTTGAAGGCCGATGGTCAGATACGCGAAGAGCAAGGACACCAATCCGACGCAGAAGCACGCAAACAGCACGGCCAGCGCCACGTTGCCAAACAGGTCGTTACCCAATATCGCGGTAAAGGCGCCGATCAGCATCATGCCTTCGAGCGCGACATTAAAGATGCCGACCCGCGCGCATAACGCCCCTGCCAGCGCCGCGAGCAAAAGCGGCGCCACTTTCCATAACGTCGCGCTTAGCAGCGACCAATCAAGCAGCGTTCCCATTCGCAGCCCTCGCCTTCCGCCGTTTGATAAAGGAGAATGTAATCCGCGCCGATACGAACAGGATCAAGCTGGACTGGATGACGCTTGAAATTTCGAGCGGCACTTCCGTATTGCGTTCCACGCCCATGCCGCCCGTCTGCAACGCGGCGAGCAATATGGCGGCAAGCACCGATCCGATCGGATTCGAACCGGCAAGGAGCGTCGCCATAATGCCCGACCAGGCGTAACCCGGAGAGGTCAGCATGTTGTCGATATAGCGGTACTGGGTGCCGAGCACCTCGAAAGTGCCGGCAAGTCCGGCCAGCGCGCCGCTCAGCAGCATGCTCACCAGCATGAGCTGTCCGCGCTTCACGCCTCCGTAGGCGGCGAACAGCGGGTTGCTGCCCAGCATCCGAATTTCGTACCCTTTGGTCGTAAAAGTGAGAAACAGCGCCAAAAGAACCGCTGCGGCAATCGCTACGATAAAGCCGGCGTGCAGCGTCGTGCCGGCAAACAGCTTGGGCAGCCAGGCGCTGTTGTCCAGCATGGCCGTCTGCGCGCCGCCGGTCCCGCCTTTTTCCTTCAATGGAAAGGCGACCAGATAACCGGCCGTGTAGACGGCAATATAGTTCAGCAACAGCGTCGTGATCAGCAGGTTCATCCGGAACCTCGTATCGAGCCAACCGGCCAGCAACGACCATAAACCGCCGGCGAGCATGCCGGCCGCCACGGCCGCAAGCATCTTCACCGGCCCGGGGCCCGGCACATACAGGGCGGCGAGCGCCGCAGCCAGCGCGCCGAAAACCATTTGCCCCTCCGCGCCGAGATTGAAGAATCCGGCGCGAAACGCAAGGGATACGCCGAGCGCCGTCAGAATGATCGGCGTGGCCCGCGTAAGCGTGCTCGCCGTGAAATAAAAGCTGCCGAAAGCGCCCTTCCACATTTCGGCATAGGTTGTCCCCACCGATCCGCCGACGGCCCAGATCGCGATGGCGCCGACGAGCAGCCCCACGCCAACGGCCAGAAGCGGAGCGGCGAGCGACTGTGCGTATGCCGTCCAGTTAATGCGTTTCATTGCCGCTTCCTCCTGCCATGAGAAAACTGATTTTCTCTTCCGTTGCGTCGCCGGCGCTGAGTTCGCCCGCGACTCTTCCCTCATATAGGACAAGAATCCGGTCCGACAGCTTCAGAATTTCGGACAGTTCGGAGGAAACCAGCAAAATCGCGCCCCCCTCGTCGCGGCGCTTCAAGAGCGCTTCGTGGATCGTCTCCATCGCGCCGATATCCACGCCCCGTGTCGGCTCGGCCGCGATGACGAAGGGCGTGCCGTGCGCCATCTCCCGCGCGACGATCAGCTTCTGCATGTTGCCGCCCGACAGATGCTTCGCTTTCGTCTCCAGCGAACCCGTCTTCACCCGGAACGCGTCGATCCACCGGGCTACCTTTTCCCGAATCAGCCGCTTGCGCAAAATACCGCCCTTGCTAAGCGAAGCCAAGTGCCCCATGATCGCATTGTCCGCCACGCTTTCTTCCTTTGCGGAGCCCCATAAATAGCGGTCCTCCGGAATATGCGCCAACCCGGCCCTGCGGAATTCGCCGGCCGAAAGACCGGTCACGTCCTTGCCGCCAAGCGTCACCTTGCCGGAATGGACGCGGCGCAGACCGGACACCACTTGCAGCAGTTCGGATTGTCCGTTGCCGGATACGCCGGCGATCCCGACAATCTCGCCCGCCCGCACGGTCAAGCTGACCCGGTCCAGCAGCGGCTTGGTTCCCCTGTCTCCGAGAACCGTCACGTTGTCCACCGTCAAGATAGCCTCGCCCGGCACGACCGGCTTCCGCTCGAACTTCGCCAGCTCCCGGCCGACCATCATTCGGGACAGCGCCGCCGCATCGGTATCGGAAGCCTTCACCGAGCCGATGACTTTACCGTCGCGCAATACGGTAATGCGGTCGGCCGAACCGAGCACCTCGTTCAGCTTATGGCTGATCAGAATAAAGCTGATCCCCTGCTTCGCAAGTCGTTTGATCGCCTTGAGCAGCCATTCGACCTCCAGCGGGGTCAGCGCGCCGGTCGGTTCGTCCAGGATAATGATTTTTGCGCCCTGATTCAGCACCTTCAAAATTTCGATGCGCTGCTGAACGCCGACCGGACAATCCGCGACCTTCGCCCAAGGATCGACCGGCATGCCGAACTTCTCCGACAACGTCTTCACGTGCTCCGCTGCGGCTTTGCGATCGAACTTCACGCCGGCCTTCGGCTCGCGCCCGATGACGATATTTTCCGCTACCGTAAAGGACGGAAACAGCATGAAATGCTGGTGAACCATGCCGATGCCCGCGGCGATCGCATCCGAAGGAGTCGCGAACACCCGCTCCCGCCCGCCGACGATGATTCGGCCTTCGCTCGGCTGCTCCTCGCCGTACAAAATCCGCATCAACGTCGATTTGCCGGCCCCGTTCTCGCCGACCAGCGCATGCACCTCGCCTTCCTGAAGCGAAAAATCGACGCGGTCGTTGGCGATCAGGCTGCCGTACCGTTTTGTAATCCCTTCCATTTGCAGCAGCATAACGTTCCCCTTTCGTTCCAAGGTGGAGAATTTCCGGCACCCGGGCGTCACCGGAACGGATCTCAAGACACGAGAACCGAACCGGTGCTGATCGGCAGCCGGTTCGGTTCTCGGATACGAACGTATTATGGCGCCAACGGGTTCTTGACCACAATCGCGCCGGACAGAATATCGTCGCGGATTTTCTTAAGCTTGTCCACGTTTTCTTGTCCGATGAACGGGCTCAACGGAGATGGCGAATCGGCGGTGACGAACGTAAGGCCGACGCCGTTTTCCTTCAGGCCATAGCTGACCGATCCAAAGGTAAAGTTGCCTTGCGCGAAATCTTTTGCGGTTTCGTACGTAACGGTGTCGGTTTCTTTCAACTGGGACAGCACGACATGCTCCGGATCCTCGACCGTACGGTCGGTATCCTGGCCGGACGTATAGAAGCCCTTCTCCTTCGCCGCTTCAAACACGCCGGAATCGCCGACCGCCGAGAAACCGGCGATAAAGTCCGCGCCTTTCGAATGCTGCAGAAGCGCAAGCTCTTTAGCCTTCGCCGGATCGGTGAAGCTTCCGACATAGTTGATCAGGAGCGTGGCGTCCGGCTTCACCGATTTGAGCCCTTGCTCAAAGCCCGAGGTGTATTTGCTCAGCAGCGGCACGTCCATCGCGACGACCGCTCCGACTTTCCCCGTCTTCGTCGACAGCCCCGCCGCGGCGCCGAGCAGGTAAGCCGCTTCGTGTTCGCGGAATTCGATGCTGCGGACGTTAGGCGCATCGACCACGGTGTCGATAATCGCGAAAGACTGGTTCGGGTTTTCCGCCGCGACTTTCTTCAGCGCATCGGCCGCGGAAAACGCCGCCGTAATGATCAGATCGTATTTCTCGGCAACGGCTGCGCGCAGGTTCTGCTCCACTTGCGTCGGATCCGTCGATTCGATCACTTTGGTTTCGAGATTGAATTCGGAACCGGCCTTCTCCAACCCTTCGACCATTTGCGTAAAGAACTGGTTCACTCCGATCTTCTCCGGCGTGACGAGCGCGACCCGTTTCTTCGGCCCTTCCGCCGTCGCCGTATTGCCGCCGCTTTTAGCCGCATCGTCCGGCTTGTTGGCGTTGTTGCCGCCGCAAGCGGAGATCACCGCGGCCAGAAGCAGAAGCACGATCGTAAGTGCGGTCCATTTTTTCATGTCGTCTGTTTCTTCTCCTCTCATACCTCTTAAAGGTGACTATAACTATAAATCTAGTGGCCGAAAGCCCCAATGTCAACAAAATGTCGACTTTTGTCGCCTGATCTAGCCTGGGTACATCGCAAAAGTTGGTTATCGCTGCCGGACGATCAACGAGATTGTCTCCTTTATTCTTTTCCCTTATACGCTTCCCGCTTCAAGATCCAGCCAAACAGGCTCCTCTCGGGTCAGCCGGATCTTCGAGCCTTCGCCGCAGGAGCGAAACGCTTCCGGCGATTGGGCGACGATCAGCGTGCAGGCGGGAAACGGCCGATTAATTCTATTGATTGTTTTCGTTTTATTAAATTATTTTTTCGTTTTCTTATGCGAATTTGCAAAAAAACAAACCGCACAAATCCTTCTTGCCGTGACAGCGAATCCGTTCTTCAAACCGCCTCTACTACCTGAACAAGCCGTATCGACAAAGAAAATCTTCTTCAGAAAAACAAATAAAATCTTGACGAAACGAAAATAAACGATAAAATTGAAATACAAAATAATTTTCGTTTTCTTTTTAATCGATAAAAAACGCGTAGATTTAAAAACATCGGAAAGGGTGAGCAAGGATGAACATTGCGATCGGATCGGACCATAACGGGTTTGAGATGAAAGAAGCAATAAAGAAGCATTTGGAAAATCTCGGTTATCAGGTTGCCGATTACGGCTGCCACTCGCGCGATGCGGTCGATTACCCCGCCGTCGCGTTTGAAGTGGCGAAAGGAATCAGCGAAGGAAAGCATGACCGCGGAATCCTGATTTGCGGCACCGGTCTCGGGGTGGCCATTGCGGCCAACAAATATCCCGGCATCCGGGCCGCGACCACCCATGACACCTATTCGGCGGAACGGGCGCAACTGAGCAACAATGCGCAAATCATCACGATGGGCGCCCAAGTCATCGGGCACGAGGCGGCCAAGAAAATTGCCGAGGCTTATTTGAACGTATCCTTTGACGAAAACAGCCGGTCCGCCCCCAAAGTGCGGCAAATCATCGCCCGGGAAAAGGAATTTTTGAACAGCGGCGCAGCGATCGGGAAACCCGACAGGTTCTGCAATTGAAAAAGGAGGCGCTTGCAATGAAATCGCTAACGCTGGATTTCGTGTCCGTCACCGAGGCGGCGGCTTTAGCTTCCTGCTTCTGGGTGGGAAGAGGCAGAAAATCCGATGCCGATGAAGCGGCCACGACGGCCATGCGCAACCAACTGAATCAGATTGACATCGACGGCACCATCGTGATCGGCGAAGGGGAAATGGACGAGGCGCCCATGCTGCGGATCGGAGAAAAGGTCGGAACCGGCAAAGGAATGGAAGTCGATATCGCGGTCGATCCGCTTGAAGGGACCAACCTGATCGTGAACGGACAAAGCGGTTCGATCGCCGTTATTGCCGCCGCTCCCAAAGGAACCCTCCTGCACGCGCCGGATATGTACATGATGAAGATGGCTGTCGGACCCCAGGCAGCCGGCAAAATCGATATCCGCGCCCCTCTCATTGATAATTTGCGGATCGTCGCCGACGCGAGCGGAAAGAAGTTGTCCGAATTGACGGTCGTCATCCAGCGGCGCGACCGGCACCTCGGGATGATTCAGACCGTTCGGGAGGTCGGGGGACGCGTCCAACTGTTTGACGACGGCGACGTAACCTATGCGATTGTTCCCGCATTGGACGCCTCGAAGGCGGATATGTTCGTCGGCATTGGCGGAGCGCCGGAAGGCGTCGTGTCCGCCGTCGCGCTGAAATGTCTCGGAGGAGAGATGCAAGCCAAGCTCCTGCCTGCCGGAGAGGAGGATTACAAGCGGTGCGCCGAAATGGGCTTGACCGATCCGCATGCCGCGCTGCCCATGGACCGTTTGGTCGGATCGGATCATTGCATCTTCTCGGCAACCGGCATTACGGACGGAATGTTGCTGAAAGGCGTCCGGAACCGGTCCGGCGCGCTCGCAACGCACACGCTGTTCCTCAACGGTACGGACAGAAAAGCGCATTTTCTTGAAACCTTGCACGACCCCGAGCGGGTCCGTCCGTGAAATTCTTCCCGGATACGTTACTTGCGGGGCTTGGCCCCTTTTTTTTCTTGTCGCGGCAACAGCGGGGCTTGAACGAAAATCATCCGGTTGCATAATCGAAGACGGCGGGACAGGAGGGCTGCTCCTGTTCCGCCGTCTATTGCGGCAAGCCGCGATTTTAATAGCGCGCCGGTCAGCTTGCCAGCGATTGAAGCGATTTGATCGTATGCGTGAAGCTGTCCAAAATCATATAGGCGGATGTCGCGCCAGGGTCCTGGTGACCCAACGAACGTTCGCCCAGGCGGCTGGATCTTCCTTTTTGCGACAGCATTTCCGCCGTCGATTTCATGCCCTGTTCCGCCGCTTTTACCGCGTCTTCCAGGCTGGCCGCCAAATCCTTCCCCGCTTCGCGGCTCGCTTTCAGCGCAGCCATCGCCGGGTGCCACGCGTCCACCATCGTTTTCTCTCCCGGCTGCGCTTTGCCGCGTTCCAATATCCCGTTCACGGCGGCTATCCAAAATTGCACGATGTCATCTTCGTTCAATTCGGTTTTGCCTTGCAGAACCGCGCTTCCCCGGATGAAAGCCGTCGCGTAAAGCGGGCCGACGGATGAGCCTACGGCATTCAGGAACGTCATCCCGACGGCCTTGCAAATCTCGCCGCAAGTGCTGTTTCCGTCAAATTCCTCCAGCTTGGCCTTGACGGCCTGCCAGCCGATGGACATCGTCACGCCATGATCTCCGTCTCCGACGGCGCGATCAAGCTCGGACAAATAATCCTTCTCTTGCTCGATCCTGTCGGCGATCTTGCGCAGCGCTTGAATGAAATCCGCACTGGTCAGTTTCATGGGCATCCTCCTTACATCTGAACGAACATGGGACAATCGGCCGGATGATCCATTAACCTCGCCAATTCATCGTCCACCTTCATGAGGGTGATCGAGCATCCGCCCATCTCCAGCGAAGTGACATACTCGCCGACATAAGAACGGTGAATCTCGACGCCTTTTTCGGCCAATATTTGCGCCGTTCGGCGATACATGATAAAGAACTCCATGTAGGTCGTGGATCCCAATCCGTTGACGAGAACGACCGCCCGGTCCCCCCGGGACAGGGGCATGTCGGCGAGAATCCGGTCCAACAGCTCGCCGGCCACTTCATCGGCGGGTTTGATCTTGCCTTTCTGCACGCCGGGTTCGCCATGAATTCCCAGGCCGATTTCCATCTCGTCGGGTCCGAGCTCGAAGCTCGGACGGCCCGTTTGCGGATTAAAGCACGGACTCAAGGCAACGCCCATCGTTCTGGTCACTTGATTGGCCTTGGATGTTACCCGGACCACTTCATCCAAGCTGTAACCCTGATCGGCCGCCGCGCCCGCCACTTTAAACACCAGGAAATCGCCTGCGATGCCGCGTCTTCTGTCCTCTTCCGATTTCGGAGCGGAAGCGACATCGTCGGTGATCCTCACCGTTTCGACGCGAATGCCTTCCATTCCTGCCAATTCGGCAGCCATATCAAAATTCATGCAGTCTCCGGCATAATTGCCGTAGAGGTAGATGACGCCCGCGCCGGCGTCTACCGCCCTGGTAACCTCCAGAATCGGATCCGGCGGCGGGGACGCAAAAATATTGCCGACCGGAACGCCGTCCACCATTCCTTTGCCGATTAACCCCAGGAACGAGGGCTCGTGACCGGAGCCGCCGCCGCAGATGACGCCGACTTTGCCGGGCCGTACCGTATTGGTGCTGACAATGGACCGTTTGTTATGCGGCAGCTGCCGCACGTAACGGGAGTGGGCCGCCACAAAGCCTTCGAGCATTTCTTCAACAACTGCCGCCGGATGGTTGATCAACTTTTTCATATTCGCCCCTCCTGATAAACTCCTGTTCCTTCTCCATAATTTTTTCGACCTTGCGGCCGGAGTTTCCCCCTTCAAACTCGGAGTTGATCCAAGCCTCCACAACCTTCAAAGCCGCTTCGGGCCCGATGACCTTGGCTCCCATGGTCAGAATTTGCGCGTTGTTGCTTTTGCGGGCGCGTTCCGCCGAATACGTATCGTGGCACAGCGCCGCGCGGATCCCCGGCACCTTGCAAGCCGCGATGGCCATGCCGATCCCCGTGCCGCAAACCAAAATCGCCCGGTTGAACTTCCCCTTCTTCAGGTCAAGCGAGACTTGAAACGCGACATCGGGATAATCGACGGCATCGCAGCCGTAGCATCCGTAATCCACGACCTCATGGTTGTGTCGTTCCAAATACGTTTTGATCCGTTCCTTCAACTCATAGGCGTTATGGTCGCTCCCCAATGCCACCTTCACCGTTCCGACCACCCTTCCGCATTAAGGCACCAAAATCACTTTGAGCGAGTTTTTCCCGCTCTTCACCAGTTCGAAGCCTTCTTGAAACTTTTCCAAAGGCAGCTTGTGGGTCACGACGCCTTCGGTCGGAAGCTTGCCCGACGAGATGCCGTCAATGACCAGCGGATAGCAATACGGACCCAAATGGGAGCCGAAAATGTCGAGTTCCTTGCGGTCGCCGATGATGCTCCAGTCGACCGTGACCGGATCTTTGAACACGCTGAATTCCACAAACCTGCCGAGCTTGCGGATCATCGCCAGTCCCTGCTCGACCGATTTCGGATGGCCGGTCGCTTCAATATAGATGTCGCAGCCGTAGCCTTCGGTCATGCCCTTGATTTCCTTGACGACATCCGTTTTGCTTGGGTTGAGCACGATGTCGGCGCCGAATTTTCGGGCCAGCTCCAGACGTTCGTCATGGAGATCAAGCACAATCAGCTTGCCGGGACCCGCCTGCTTCGCGGCCCCGACCATTCCGAGGCCCAACGTTCCCGCGCCCGAGATGACCACGATGTCGCCCAGCTCGATTTTGGCGCGCTGCACGGCATGGAACGAACAGGCGTACGGCTCGATGAGGATGGCGGCCTCGATCGGCAGGTCGGCCGGCACCTTATAGTTGATGGCTTCCTTCGTGAATTTCATATATTCGGCCATGCCGCCGTTGACATTGTTCTGGAAGCCGTACAGGTCGTGCTTCTCGCACATCCAATATTGCCCGCGTTTGCAGAAGCGGCAGTTCCAGCACGGAACGATCTGCTCCGAGATGACGCGATCCCCCACTTCGAATCCGGTCACCCCATCTCCAAGGGCCGCCACATGGCCGATAAACTCATGGCCCGGAATCACGGGAGCCTTGATGTAAGCGGGCTGCGTTTCGTCGCCCCAGAAGCTGGGGGCGCCCGTATACGCTTTAATATCGCCGGCGCAAATGCCGCAAGCTTCCACCTTCACCAAAATCTCTCCGGGACCGATCTTCGGCACGTCCACTTCTTCCAATCGGTAATCTCCGGGCGCATAGGCCACGACAGCTCTCATTTTCTCGGGAATGGCAGTCATGCGTACATCCTCCGTTCATGGTTTAAATTCGGTTTCCGTTCTGGCTGTCAAACAGATGAATGCGGTCTTCGCGGAACAGCAGACAAATGGGATCTCCCGGTTGGAAAAACACGTTTTCTCCGGTCACCAGGCTGAGCAGCGCGTCGTTGATCCGGATATGGATGCGGCACTCCTCGCCCAGATTTTCGAAAATCGTCACCCGGGTCCTGAGCGTGTGCGGTTCGCTGCCCGCGACGATATGGATGTCGCCGGGACGGATGCCGAACCGGTACGGCTTGCCGTCTATCACTCGATCCCGATAGGCATCCGGCACCGCGAACTCGATCGGCGACCCGTCGATCCGGAACATTTTCCTGCCCGTTTTCTCCGTAAAGGCGGTTACCGTGAACAGGTTCATCGGGGGTTCCCCGATGAAGCCGGCCACGAATTCGTTCGCCGGATGGTTGTACACTTCCAGAGGCGTGCCGTACTGCTGAAGGACGCCTTCGTTGATGATCGCGATCCGGTCGGCCAGCGCCATCGCTTCCGACTGGTCGTGCGTCACGATGATGCTGGTCGACCGGATTTCCGTATGCAGCCGTTTCAGCTCGGTGCGCATGCTCTGGCGCATTTTGCCGTCGAGATGGGACAACGGTTCGTCCAGAAGCAGAACGGCCGGCTTTCGCACGATGGCTCTTGCGATATTGACGCGCTGCTTCTGCCCTCCCGACAAAGCCGACGGTTTCATCTGGAGCAAGGGGGTGATTTGGAGAAGCTCCGCAATTTTGTCCACCTCGCGTTTGATCTCCGGCTCCGGCATGTTCCTCGCCCGAAGGTTGAACGCGATATTCTCGTAAACCGTCAGCGGCGGATAGAGCGCATAGTTTTCGAACGCCAATCCGACATTCCGCTTGCTCGGATGCAGCCGGTTGACCACCGTCCCCCCGATTTCGATCTCGCCGGAAGTGATCGTCTCCAAGCCGGCAATCATGCGAAGCGTGGTCGATTTGCCGCATCCGGAAGGACCGAGGAAAGCGATGAACTCTCCGTCCTTGGCCGTCAAGTTCAAGGACTTGACGGCATGAATCGACTCTTTTTGTTTGGTGTACGTTTTGTTCAAATTCCGGATGACCAGTTCAGCCAACGAAGCGTCCTCCCTTCTCTCCGGCGCGCGCGATGAACCGCCTGGTTCGTTCATCGAAAAAGATGGCTTCGTCCACATTGAATTTGAGGTAAATCGGCCGGTCCGGCCGCGCCTCCAAATCGGCGGGAGCGATCAGCCGGATCAATTGTCCGCCGGCATGAGCCGTCAGAATCGCTTTGGAACCGAGCGGCTCGAAGCTGTATACCGCGGCGCGCAGCATGGAAGCCGAATCGTCGGTAAAGCTGTACTTGATATCTTTGGGACGGAAACCGACCCTCACGGTTTCCAACTGCAGCTCTTCGATGACGCTCTTCACTTGCCGGGGAACGGTAAAATGGTCGCTGTCCCCCAAAAGGTTCAGATACCATTCCCCGCCCTTCCGAACGATGCCGGCAGTCAAAAGGTTAATCTCCGGTTCGCCGAACGCTTCCGCGACGAATTCCGTGGCCGGGCGGTAATAAATATCGTCCGGCGTGCCGATCTGCTCGATCCGTCCTTCGTTAAGGACCGCAATGCGGTCGCCCAGACTCAACGCTTCCAAATAATCATGGGTGACATAGATCGTGGTGGTGTTTAGGTTCGCCTGCATTTCCTTGAATTCAGCCCGCATCTGATGGCGCAGTTTGGCATCCAGATGCGTCAGCGGTTCATCCATCAGAAATACTTCCGGACTTCTGACCAAGGCGCGGCCGAGCGAAACGCGCTGCCTTTGGCCGTTGGACAGCTCCGAAGGCAGACGCTGAAGCAGCCAGTCGATCCTCAAAATCTTGGCGACCCGGTGGACTTCTTCCTTGATTTTGCTCTCCGGCTGGCGGTACCTGGGACTCCGAAGCGGAGAAGCTATATTATCGAAGACCGACATATGAGGATACAGGGCATAGTTTTCGAACACCATGGCCACGTTCCGGTCTTCCGGCTCTATCGAGTTCACGACCTTGCCGTTCATGGTGACGACTCCTTCTTCCGGAACGGCGATGCCGGCGATCACGTTCAGCAGGGTCGTCTTGCCGGCGCCCGCCGGTCCGAAGATGACAAAAAACTCTTTGTCCTTAATGTCGATGCTGACGCCGTTCAAGGCCGTATGCTGCTTGTATTTCTTGGTAACCTGCTTTAGAGCGATATCCGCCATGGCCATCTCTCCTCTCCGCTTCCTAACCTTTGACCGCTCCCATACTCAAACCGCGCACCAGATGTTTCTGGATCAACAGCGCCAGGATGACTTCGGGCAGTGCCGAGATCGTGACGGCCGCCGCCATCTGGCCGTAGTGCACCGTGTCGGAGGAAATGTATTTTAAAGAGGCCACCGTCGTCGTGATGACGCCTTGGCCGGCAAGCAGAAGGGCGAACGTGAAGTTATTCCATACGAAAATGAAGGACAGCAGCGCCGCCGCGACCAAGCCGGGCTTGATCAACGGCATGATGATTTTCAAAAACACGCGCCACCAGGAATATCCGTCCACCCGTCCCGCATGCTCCACTTCCGGTGAAATATCCTCGAAATAACCCCTCAAAATCCAGATGATAAAAGGAAGCGAAATCAATTGATAAACCCAGATCAACCCGAAATACGTGTCGTACAAGCCGATTTTTTGATAAATCAGGAACAAGGGGAGAATGACCAGAAGCTCGGGCGCAAAACGGAATGAGAGGAACGTGAACGCCAGATTTTCTTTTCCTTTAAAGTCGAACCGGGCCAGCGCGTACGCGGCAGGCACGCCGACCACGATGGACACGAGGACCGCGCCTACGCTGACGTACACGTTGTTGAGAAAGTACCCGATATACTCGTTGGAGGAAAACAGCACTTTATAGTTTTCCAGAGTGGGATGGAAAAGAAAGACGGTGTTGAACATCTCCCGGTCATGCTTGAACGAAATCAGAATCATCCAGAACAACGGGAACAATGCGAACAGAGCGTATAGCAGCAGCGCCGCGTTCTTCAAAAGCTTCGAAAACGGATTGGTGTTCCCCATTTAAACGGCCCCCTCAACTTCCGGATGCGTTTTTTTGCGCGCGGCTCCAGTAACGGATCATGTAATGGCTCACGATGTAGACGAAAATCCAGAGAATCAGCATATAAGGAAGAGCCGTGCCCAACTCCTTGTACGTGAAAGCCTCGTTGTAAGCCGTGAGCGACAAGGACATCAACGTATCGCCCGGTCCCCCGCGGGTCAAAGCGAAAATAATGGAAAATTCCTGCAGCGAGATCATCGTCCTGAACAACAAAGCGATCACCAACAAGGGTTTGATCATGGGCAAAGTTAGCGTCTTGAAGGTGAACCAGGCGGAGCCGCCGTCTACCATCGCAGACTCAAAAGGCGCCTTCGGCAGCGATCTTAAGCCCGCCAGCACCAGAACGATGACGAAAGGCGTATACACCCACACGTCGATCAGCACAACCGAGAACATGGCCGTCTTGGGATCGGCTCCCCATACGAAATTGTCGATTCCGACGGAACGGAGAAAATGAGCGATCACGCCGACCGAGTTGTTCGTCATCAGCTGCCAGATCAGGGTCGCAATGACCGGCGCAATCATGAGCGGAAAAATGAGAACCATGCGAAGCGCTTTGGCGAGCCGAGTTTCCTGATTGAGCAAGAGGGCAACCCCGATGCCCAGCAGCATTTCCGCGCCCGTAGAGAAAATCGCGTATTGCCCGGTTACCCAGACGCTGTGCCAAAAGGACGGATCTTTCAGCATCAGGGTCCAATTTTCCAATCCCACGAACGAATAATCCTTATATTTGAACGAATAGTTCGTAAACGAATAATAGATGGAAATAAAAAACGGAATCAGAATGCCGATCGTAAGCAGCAGCGCCGGCGCCAAAATCAAATAGGGCCGCGCTTTGCGCATAAACGGAATCGGCGGCACCCGGTACGTATCCATGCGATCTTTGGCCAGATCCGCGATCTGGACCGTTTCGCCCGACTTGCCGATGGAACTCATGAACCTTCTCCTTCCGTTGCGGAAAGCGGTCGCGACAGCCGTTACGCATCGCCCCCGCCCCCCGTCCAATCGTTTATTCTATTCGGTCCGGATACGCTCCACGCGTTTGTTGATATCCTTCGCCAATTGCTTCATTCTCGTTTCCGCATCGGATTTCCCGGTCACGATGTCTTGGAGCGCCGCGGCCCATTCCGTCGTCGTGTTGAAGAATTCCGGCTGAGGCGTAAATTTGATGGAAGTGTTGTCAATAATGGCTTTAAAGGTGTCCTCATACCCCGGGAATTCGGCAATGCGTTTGAGGAAATCCGGGTTCTCCCATACGGAAGCGCGAATCGGGTTAAATACGCTGGCTTGCGTTGCGCCCCACAGCGTGTGCTCTTTGCCCGTAAAATATTGCATGAACAACCAGGCTGCGTCTTTCTTCTTGGAGGCGTTGTTCATGGCGATCGACCAGATCCACTCGTTGGCTCCAACCGCTTGGCCTTCCTTGACGATCGGCGGCGGCGCCGTTCCGAGGTTGCCGGCTTCTTTCGAAGCGCCCTTGGATCCTTGGAAGATGGCGAAAATATCCGCGTCGAACGCAATGGCCGCTTTCCCTGCGCCCAAGTCGGAGGAAGCCTGATACCAAGTGTAGTTGGTCCAGTCTTTGGGACCGGCTTTTTTGACCAGTTCGGCGAACTTCTTCGTAATTTCGATCGCTTCCGGACTGTCCACCTTGGATACGAGCTTGCCGTCCTGGATCTCGAAGTCTTTGGCGCCGCTCATGCTGAAGGCCGTCATATAACCCGGATGGATCGTGGCCCAGGAACGCGTTCCGCGGACAGCGACTCCGTAAGAGCCGTCGCCGTTCCAACCGTTAAGCTTCTCGCCGAGCGCAATAAGCTCGTCGAACGTTTTGGGCGGCTGTGCGCCGATGCTGTCCAGCGCGCGCTTG
This sequence comes from Cohnella laeviribosi DSM 21336, assembly GCF_000378425.1. GTDB lineage: Bacteria > Bacillota > Bacilli > Paenibacillales > Paenibacillaceae > Cohnella > Cohnella laeviribosi. Next base: position 99,951 of record NZ_KB899810.1, read on the forward strand.
TTGTAGACCAGAACGTTCGTTTCGAAGCCGAGCGGCAACGCCCAGAGGCTGCCGGTTCCGACCGGATGGCCGGGCACCAAATCCCAACGGTCGCCGTCGAGAATGCCTTTGTAAATATCGTTCAGATCGTAGTCCGGAGAAGTTTTGGAAGGGTCTTTCAAAAAGGAATCCAGCTCCTGAACGTATTCGGCGGGCGCATACTCCCATAACTGATAGGAACCGGTCATGAACACGTCCGGGTTGCCGTTGCGGGCATTAAGCGCCGTGGTCAGCTTGTCGAAGTAGTTTTCCTCCGGCGTAATGGAATACTTGACTTTGATGCCGGTCAGCTTCTCGAACTCGGGCAATCGGGCGATGATCGCTTCCGCGTAGGGATGCTGGTTCAACAAAACGTCGATTTCCTGGCCCGAATACTGCTTCCAGTCAAAGGAGCCGTTTGCCGGCGATGCCGATTCCGAGCCGGGAGCTTGCGAGTTTTCCGGGCTGCCGGATGCCGTCGCGCCGGGCTCCGAGCCTCCCGATTTGCCGGAAGAACAGGCTGCCGTAAAGACAAGTAAAGCGGTTACAACAAGCAGTACGATCGTTTTCATGGCATACCGTTTTTTCACGCTTGACACCCCATTGTCCCGTTGCGGTTTCGCAACGATTTTTGACCATCCATTGTAAACGCTGCCAAGATACTGCGCTGCCACTCGCTGCTACTCGCTGCTAACTTGAACGATGATCCTGCAATTCGTTTCCCCACCTCCGAGAACCGCATCCTGATTGTGATTTAAGTCAATATTATCATTTATTTTCGTATTGTCAATTTTTTGTTTCGAATTTTTTTCGTATTTCTTCGAATAAAGGTCTGGTTTTTTGTTATAATATTGTTGAATGCAAGCGAAAATTCGATCTTCCGCCGTCTTTTTCTCCGCTTATTTTTATCGATTGATTGATTGCGAAAATCATTTTTGGTATGCTAAACGTAAAATTCGCTTGCATAAAACAAAAAAGGTGATATAAATGTCAAAAATGTTCAAAACGGAAAGAAGAGATAAAATCATTGAACATTTGAAAAAACAGCATCGGGCGACCGTCAAGGAGCTTTCGGAAATTTTGGGCGTATCCGAAGCGACTCTCCGTTCCGACCTGCAATGGATGGAAGAGGAGGGCCTGTTGCAGCGGACGCATGGCGGCGCGGTATTGCAAGCCGAAGCTCCGACGGAAACCAATTTTGTCGTGCGCCAGATGAAAAATCTTGAAGAGAAGAAGGCCATCGCCGCAAAGGCGCTGGAAATGGTGGACAACGGCCAATGCATCCTGCTGGACGCCAGCTCGACCGCGTTGGAAATGGCAAAAATGCTGAGGAAAAAACCGATTCGCTTGATCGTCGTTACAAGCGGAATCTATGCGGCTTTGGAATTGAGGGAAAATCCGGGCATCACGGTCATTCTGATCGGAGGCGTGCTGCGGGTGGGATCGTTTGCATTGGAAGGGACGTTGGGAACGCAAATCCTGAATCAGATCAATGTCGACACGATGTTCGCTTCGGCCAGAGGATTCACGATCGAAGACGGACTGACGGATTTCAACGTTTATGAAGTGGAATTGAAGAAAGAGATGGCCAAAGCCGCGAAGAAGCTTGTGGCGCTTCTGGATTACAGCAAGCTGGGCAAAAGCTCGATTTCTTCTTTCGCCCAGACCGCCGACATCGACACGATCATCACGGACTCGAAAGCACCCCAAGAGATCGTGGACAGCTTGACGGCATTGAATATCAACGTGGTCACGGCAGGATAATCCGGCCATTGCGGGACTTGAGCGGCCTATTCCGGGTCCACGCGATTTTGCCGTTGCCGAGAATACCCTTGCCGAGAATCCCCCCGAATCCGGCAGCCATCCGCAGCATAAGCAATCGATCGTTTATTTTTATTCTTTATTCTTTTTTATCGTTTTGTCAAGTTAATTCTTTTTCATTTATTCGTTTTTTTGTTTTTTACATAGATTTTTCATTCCGTTTCGCGATCGTCCGTAGCGGTCGTGCATGCTCGCGAAGGCCGTCAAAACGAAAGGCCGTCCCATACGGGACAGCCTTTTGAGCATTGGGGCCGAGCTTCGCGCAGCGCAGGAAACGTGCCGGCGCGGCTCTTGCGTCCGGTCTGCCTTCATTCGGCCTGTCGCTGCCCGATGGTTCGGAGCCGCGCATCCGTTTTTGCCCTTATCCTCTTTCCGCTTCAAGATCCAGCCACGCAAGCTCCTCCCGGGTCAGCCGGATCTTCGAGCCTTCATCGCAGGAGCGAAGTTCTTCCGGCGACTGGGCGCCGATCAGCGCGCAGGTGGGAAACGGCTGATTGAGCACGTAGGCGAGCGCAATCTGGATCATGGATACGTTCTTCTCCGCCGCCAGCCGCTTGGCCCGGTTCAACCGCTCCCAGTTGCCGTCGTTGTAAAATACGCGGACGATGTCCGGGTTGTCGCGAACGTCGGGCGAAAATCTCCCCGTAAAGAAGCCTCTCGCCTGGGACGACCAGGAAAGCAGCGGCATTTGCGTCCGCTCGTGCCAGGCGCACGTTTCGGCGTCCGCCGACACGCAGCCCGGCCAGAACGGCTCGTTCGGCTTCGCGAGGCTCAAGTTCGGGCTGCTGAACGTAAACCCGACCAGCCCATTCGCGGCCGCATAATCGTTCGCTTCCTGAATGCGCCGCCACGTCCAGTTGCTCACGCCGATCGCCCCGACCTTGCCGGATCGGATCGGCTCATTGAGCGCTTCGACGATCGGTCCCACCGGCACGGACGGATCATCGCGGTGGAGCGCGTACAGATCGATAAAATCCGTTTGCAGCCGCTTCAGGCTCGACTCCAAATCATGGCGGATGGCCTCCGGGGTGACGCGCGGTCCGTTCGCGTCATGATGCGCCCCTTTGGTCAGGATGACCAGCCGGTCGCGGTTGCCCCGCTCCTTCATATAGCGGCCCAGCACCTCCTCGCTCTGGCCCCCGCAGTAGACGTGCGCCGTGTCGACGGCGTTGCCGCCGATCGCGAGAAAGGCGTCGAGGTTGGCGGCCGCTCTCCCGTACGATTCGTGGTAAAAATAATCCGTTCCTTTCACCAGGCGGGACACGGGCTTGCCGAGCCCCGGAATTTCGATGTACTCCACCGCTCCGTCGCCTCCCCGTCAGGATTCGAGTTCCACTCTTCTCCGCTCGCGCGCGGACAGAAGGCAGGCGTCGATCGCCTTCATGTTCCGCACGGCGTCGGCCGGTTCAAAGCGCAGCGGCGTTCCGTCCAGGATGGATCGGGCCAGATGATCCGCTTGCGCCGCATAGGCGTTGACGTCGGGCACCGCGATTTCCCGTCGTTCTCCCCCGGCGGTCAGATAGAAGTTCCCGCTGCCGGGCTGCGGCGTAAGGAACGCCGACGGCACTTCGATGAGGCCGTCGGTGCCGAGCACCTCGAGCGTATTGCGCGGAGCCGCCCACATGCCGCAGTCGAAGGTAAGCGCCACCGAATCGGGAAACTCAAGCAGCCCGGAGGCCATCATGTCGACCCCGTCGTGCTCCGGCGAAAAGAAAGCCTGCACCGTCGCCGCCTCCGGTTCCTGTTCCAGCAGCAGGCGCGCGACGCTGATCGGATAGCAGCCGACATCGTAAATCGAGCCTCCGCCCCACGCCTTGCGAAACCGGACGTTCCCCTTGTCGCCGGCGTTGTTGAACGTAAAGACGCTGCGAACGCCCCGCACCTTCCCGATCGCGCCCGACGCGATAAGCTCCTTGATCGTGTCGTAACGCGGGTGGTGCCGGTACATGAACGCTTCCGCGAGACGGACGCCGGCACGCTCGGCCGCTTCAACCATCTCGGCCGCTTCCGCCGCCGTCAGCGCGAGCGGCTTTTCGCACAGAATATGCTTGCCCGCCTCCGCGGCGCGAAGGGTCCATTCCCGGTGCAAATGGTTCGGCAGCGGAATATAAACGACATCGATCGACTCGTCCGCAAGCAGCGCTTCGTAGCTGCCGTACGCGACGGGAATGCCGAACGCCTCCGCCGTTTGCTTCGCCTTGTCCGCATCCCGGCTCGCGATTGCGGCCGGCTCGTTCAGCTCCGACAGCCGCAGCCCGGGAATGACCGCCCGCTTGGCGATTGCGGCGCACCCCAAAATCCCCCATCTCAGTTTTCGACTCATGCAGCTCCCCACCTCAGCTTGTTTGGAATTATGATTATATTGCGATTATATGGAAGTTTATTTAAAATTAAAATAATAATATTTTGCATCGAATTAAAACAATATTGTCATCGAGGTGCTTGTCCTATGCAGCGGCAGTGCCTACTGCCGACCCTTCCGCAAACGCCCTTCTTCTGCTTTCCCGAGTCGGTCGGTTTTTACCGCGACTACCCCGAGCACAGCGTGTCCCGGGAAGCGGGCGCACTGAACAATTTCAACATTCACTTCGTTGTTTCCGGCAAAGGCTACGTGGAGATCGACGGAAACGTTCACACGCTGAAAGCCGGGGAAGCCGTGCTGTATTTCCCGCTTCAGCGGCAGCGGTACTACAGCAGCGAAGACGATCCGTGGGCGGTCCGCTGGGTTCATTTTTACGGCAGCGGCGCCGGCCTGCAAGATTATTTGACCTGGCGGGGATTGCACAAGAGCCCTTTGTGGACGCTGCGCCGCCCCGACTTGTGGGAGCAGGCCCACGAAACGCTGCTTGCGGAAGCCGAGGCGCACCGGATGCTGTTTCCGGCCCGCTTGTCCACGCTGACGTACGAAGTGCTGTCCGTTTTCGTTGAACAGGCCGTCCCCCTTGCCGGCGCCGGAGGGGGCTCATCGGACAGCCGCATTCTGGAGCTGCTGCCGCTGATGCAGCAGGAAGCGGCCAAGCCGTTCTCGCTGGAAGAATGGGCGAACAAGGCAGGCGTAAGCCCGTATTATTTTTGCAAGCTGTTTCGCAGCGTGACGGAGATGACGCCGATGGACTTCATTACGCGCTCCCGCCTCCAGATGGCCAAGCAATGGCTGCTTGAGCGCAAAGAGGCGAAAATCGGGCAAATCGCTGCGGATGCCGGCTATCCGAGCGTAAGCTATTTCAACAAACGGTTCATGGAGAACGAGGGGATGACCCCGACGGAGTACCGCCGGCTGTACGGCGTCTGAACGGCGCTGGACTTTTTGCCAAATTTTGATAAGATAGCAATTCGCCAGCTTGTTGTTTTGGGCGAGGACAAACGTTTTTTTCTTGACGCTCTGTTTCGTATGCACGATGCCAAGCGAATGCAAGCCAGGCGGCCTGAAGCCCTCGAACCGGCGCCTAGCGCGTCGCCTTCGAGGGCTTGCCGCTTTCCAGCGCAAACCGGACCGCGCGTCCGAGAAGCGGGTAAATGACGGAGAGATGGTTCTCTTCCTCCAGACAGCGATATTCAAGCCGCAAGCCCGGAACGCCCGCAGCGGACAGCCGCTCGTACAGGTCTCGGGCATCCTCGATCATGTGCGGTTTTTCCAGGCTGCCGACGCCGATAAAAAGCCCGGTCTGCGGCGCCCGTTCCGGCGGGGTCTCCGCCGCGGAAGCCGCCAGACGGTCGGCGTGCGAAACGAGATACCGGTTCTTCCACCAGATCGACGGGCTTCCCGCCGCGTATGTTTGAAAAGCCTCCCGCCGCGTAAAAAACGTATACAGCACAAAGAAGCCGCCCAGCGAATGGCCGAACAGCGTCTGGCGGCTCCGGTCGACCGGCAGCTCCCGCTCGATCAGCGGCTTCAATTCCTCCTCGATAAAATCCAGAAAGCGGTCCGCTCCGCCGGTCTCCGGCCACGCCGAGCCGTTCGGGCGCGGCGGCAGCTCGTCCGCTCCGGCCTGCACCGTGTAATCATAGAACCGGCGGTCCGTCTCCAGCGGCCGATCGGTCTCGTAGCCGATGCCGACGACGACGGCCGGCCCCACCTTATGCGGCCCCTGCCCCAGCATCCGGACCGTTTCCGCCATCGCGCCGAAAGCCGAATTGGCATCGAGCATGTAGATGACCGGATAGCCCTCGGCCGGCGGGGCGGATTCCGGCTTGAACACCATGATCCGGTACTCCGCGCCGCGGCGGCTCTTTAGCGTCCACTGCTCCGTTCCCGGAATGGTGAACGCCGAACGTTTAAGCTTTTGTTCCAACGCTATCGCTCCTTTCTCCGAACAGCCATTGCAGCGCCGAAGGGAACCTTAGGGCAAACAACATCCCGTCATGCGTCCCGCTCTCGCCGATTTCGAACTTCAGCCTGTCTTCCGTGAAGCCCTGGTCCAGCAGCAGGCGGTGAGCCCGCTTCGTCCTGCTTACCATTTCTTTCTGAACATTCGTCTTGTACATCCCTTCGAGCGCGCCGACGTACATGTAGATCCGGTGCCCGGACGATTCGGACGCGGGCTGGCGTTCCATGTATTCCAGAAAACCTTCGTACCAGAAAGAAGCGGACAGCAAGGCGAAGTTGCCGAATACTTCCGGGTACAAATAATACGCGTAAAGAGAGACGAGCCCGCCCAGCGATCCGCCTGCGATGCCGGTGGACTCCCTGCCGGGCAGGGTGCGGTACCGTCCGTCGACAAAAGGCTTGATCGTGCCGACAAGCTCCCGCAAATAGTCTGCGGCGCCTCCGCCGAAATCCGGCCTGTCCGGGGCGAGCGCTTTGGCCGACCAGGGCGTATACTCGCCGTTCCGGTCGCGCGGCTTGATGCCGACGAAGATCAGCTCCGGAAGCCGCTTCGTCATGACCAGATGCTCCAACGCATTCAGGCCCTGCTTCACCATCTCGCCGCCGTCCTGCACGTAAACGACCGGAAACCGGCGGTCCCCCGCTTCGTAAGACACCGGCGTATAAACGAATAGCTCTCGTCCCATAACCGTCTCCGGTCTGAACGTTCCCTGCATCATGACGCCCTCCTTATTGGCTTGAACGGCCTTTCCGCTTGCGCACGCCGTTATCTTTTTCGGGTTCGAAACAGCAAGCAGACGAAATACGGGACGCCCAAGATCGAAATGACGATGCCGACCGCCAGTTGCGCCGGAGCGAAGATCGTTTTGCCGATAAAATCGGCGACGACGACCATCAGCATCCCGATGGCGCCGCAGGCGGGAACGATATGCCGGTAATGCGCGCCGACCAGGCGCCTGGCGATATGCGGAGCGATCAGGCCGACAAAGCCGATGCTGCCGGATACGGACACGCAGGCGCTCACCAGCCCGACGCAGCAAAACAGCAGCAGCTTCCGCTCCCTGTCCGCGCGGACGCCAAGCCCTTTGACGCTCGTCTCGTGCAGCTGCAGCAGATCGAGAACGGCGGACTTCCGCCAAATAACGGGCGTCAAAACGAGCAGCCACGGGATCGTCGTGGCGACATGCTTCCAGGTCGCGCTGTAGATGCTGCCCGCCAGCCATACGGTCGCCATCTCGAAATCCTGCGGATTCATCTTCAGCGAGATGTAGAGCGTAAGCGCGCCGAAGCCGGTGCTCAGCGCGATGCCGACCAGAATGAGCCGCTGCGGGTCGAGCGCTCCCTGGTGCCGGGCCAAGGCGTAAAGCAGGGCGACCGCCGCGATTCCGCCCGCCCAGCCGAATAACGGCATCGTCATGACGGCCATCCAGCCGGCCCCTTTCACCGTGCCCTGAACGAAAAACATATACAGCACGACCGCCGTTCCCGCGGCGGCGTGAATGCCCAAAATACCGGGGTCCGCAAGCGCGTTTTTGGTAATGCCCTGCAGCGCGGCGCCGGCGATTCCGAGGCCGAAGCCGACCAGCGCGCCAAGCAAAATGCGGGGCAGCCGAAATTCGAAAACGACAAGATCGCGTTCGGCCGTCGGATCGATCCGAAGCAGCGTCTTGAAGACATCCTTGGCCGAAAGATCGAACGTGCCGTTGGTCAGACTGACGTACATGGCCGCAAGACCCAGCCCGCAGGCGGTCAGAAAAACTGTCCAAAACCGCGCCGAAGCCGAAAGTCTACGCACGCTTGCCCCCTCCTCTCGTCTTGATTAAATAGAGGAAATAAGGCACGCCGAACAGCGCGGTTACGACGCCGACCGGCGTCTCGAACGGGCGGTTGACGATACGGCTGATCAGATCGCACCAGGCCAGAAACAGCCCGCCGTACAGCGCCGCGAAAGGAACGATCCGCCGGTAATCCCGGCCGACGAGAAACCGGATGACATGCGGCATGATGAGTCCGATAAAGGCGATTTTGCCGGCGATCGCCACGGAGATTCCGGTCAGCAGGACGACGCTGAGCATCGCCGCGGCTTTCACCAGCACGACGTTCATGCCGAGCCCGGCCGCCAGTTCGTCTCCAAGAGACAGGGTGGTAACCGGACGGGCGACCAGCATGGCAAGGGCAAAGCCGGCAACGGCAAACGGAATCGCCAGTTGGATGACGGCGGGATCCATCTGGTGCAGCCGGGCGTTGTACCAGAAGCTGACGTTCTGGGACACCTGGTAGTAAGTCGCCAGCGCCTGCGAGACGCCGGACAGAAAGGTCCCGACGATCGTTCCCAATATCGCCAGCGCGACGGGGGAAGTGCCGCCCGGCAGCAGCCTCGCGATGCCGAAGACAAGGCCGGCGCCGAGCGCGGACCCGGCAAGGGAGAACAGGATCATGTCCATGGAGGCCTGACCCGGCAGAAACACCATGCACAGCGTAATGGCGAACGCCGAGCCGTCCGTCACGCCCATGATGGAAGGGGAAGCAAGATCGTTTCTTGTCATCCCCTGCATAAGGGCGCCGGACACGGCAAGGAACGCGCCGACGAGCAGAGCGCCGACGACGCGCGGGATGCGGGACGAGCGGATGATGAGGTGGTCCACGTCGTTCGGATCGAAGCGGAACAGCGCATCCCAGACGGTGCCGGCATCGATGGACTTTGTGCCGTAAAGCACGGACAGCAGAATCGTGACCGGGACAAGCAGCACGCCGAACGCAAGCAGCGCCGCCGGCTTTAAACGGGCCATCGTCCGCATGAATACTCACGCTTCCGCATTATTTGGCCAGTTGCTCCTGCGCGGCCTTCAGGAATTGAATCCGGCTCCACGCGGGGCCGCCTTCCGAGAGCGGATCGATCGCGTTCACGAACACCTTGTCGTTTTCGACGGCGTTGATCTTCTTCACGATCGGGTTGTCCAGCAGCTCGGTCAGCGCGTTTTGCGTCTCCTTGTTTTCGTCATCGGCGAACTGGATAAACAGATAGTCGGGGTTCATCGCCGCAAGCTGCTCGACCGACAGCGCTTCCTGCGCTTTGGCGGCCTTCACTTCCGCCGGCGGTTCAAGCCCAAGGTCGTTGTACAGGATCGGATTCACGAACACCTTCTCCGGATAAATGAACACCTGTCCCGAGCGGATCCGGGCGGCGAGCACCTTCTGGCCTTTCAGCTTCTCGGTCAGCGTCCCCTTGGCCGCTTCCAGATCCTGCTTGTACTGGGCGATCGCCTTTTCGGCCTGCTCCTGCTTGCCGGTCAGCTCGCCCAGCAGCCGCAGGTTCGCTTCCCAGTTGACGGCAATATGGGAGACGAGAATCGTCGGCGCGATTTTCTTCAGCTTCTCGGCCGTTTCCGCCGGGAATTTCGTGGAACCGAGAATGACGTCCGGCTTCAGCTTGAGAATCGTCTCGAAGTTCGGCTGCGTCTTCTCGCCGATCGACTCGGCCTTATCGGTAATCGGCGCGAAGCGCTCGGGGAACTTGCCGCCGAACGTAATGGCTCCCACCGGATGCACGTCCAGCACAAGCGCGTCTTCCATCGCTTCCATCGCGCCGGTGATGACGATCCGTTCCACGTTGGCCGGAACCGTATACGTTTCGCCCAAGTATTCGATCGTCCGCTCGCCCGCCGGGGACGCTTGCTCGCTGGCCGGCTGCGCCTCGGCAGAGGCCGGCGCCGTTGCCGTTGCCGATGCCGACGGTCCGGAGTTCGTACCGCTATTGGCCGATTTCTCGTTGTTCGAGCCTCCGCATGCGGCCAACACCAGCATGAATAATGCAATCAAAACGGCTAATGCGACTGTCTTTCTCATCTTTTTGAAAAGCCCCTTTCTCCTGCTCCTCTTTATTGATAATGATTATCATTGCTGATTATAGCGAAGGAGCAGGCGCATCGCCATGGACAAAATCCCGAATTAAGATGGACGAACGGCAGATAGCAGCCGGACGGCCTGCTTCAGCATCCTTAGGTGCGCATAAGCGGAATACTCCCGCCACGGGTCCGAGGTCAGAAAGCAAAGCCGGTGCCGCTGAACCGCGGGAATCGCCTGCCATTTCGGATCGTCCTGCAGCCTTTTCCAGGCGCCGAGCGTTTCGCTCTCCTGGCGGATCATCAGCAGCAAATGATCGGCGTTCAAGTCGCCGAGTTCGGCCGGCGTGACCGGCACATCATACAGTTCCTGCCCGCAGTCGTAGGCCGGCTTGAGCTCCAGGCCCCGGTACAGCGTGCCGGCCATGCCGCGATCGCAGTACAGGAACAGGCTGTCGTTCAGCATCCGGACGACCGCGACCGATTCGCCGGCCATCGCTTGCCGCAGCCGTTCCTTGCCCGCCCGCATGCTGTGCGCATACCACTGCAGCCACTGCTCGGCCTGCCAGGATTCGCCCAGAAATTCGGCCAGCAGACGAAACTGCCGCTTCCAATCCGCGCCCTCGGCCGGGAGATAGAACACCGGCGCGATCTTCTCCAGCGCTTGCTTCTCCGCCTCCGAAATGTCGTCCAGGGCAAGCACCAAATCCGCCGGCACCTGCCGCAGCAGCTCGATGTTGGCTTCCCATTCCTGATGGTGCCGGTAAGCGCTGATGTGAACGGGAATCTCGTTGCGGTATTTGCGGTAGTAGTATTCCGTCCACTTCGGGTGCAGCGGGGCCGCAAACGGCATAATCTGAAGCGGCAGCAGCTGCCCGAGCAGCGCGGGACTGTAAACCGCCACCTTCCGGCGGCGGCTGCGCATATAGGCAGCCGGGGAGATGCCGATCTCTTTTTTGAATTTGCGGCTGAAGTAAAATTCGTCGGCGTAGCCGACCTGGTGGGCGATATCGCGCAGCCGGAGATCGGATTGGGCCATCAGCCGCTTGGCCTGCGCCAGGCGCAGCTCCGCTACGTAGTCCATCGCGCTTCTCCCGTATTTCTTTTTGAACAGGTCGCCGAAATATTTCGGGCTCAGATCGGCCATCTGCGCGAGCCGTTCGACCGTCAGCGGTTCGGTATAATGCTCTTCGATATATTGCTTCGCGAATTCAAGCGCCGCATGGGCGCTGTCCGGCTTCGCCCGGCTGTTCCGGGCGATATGGTAGAGCAGTTCCTGAAAATCGATCTGGCAGCGGAAGGGGCCGAGCTTATCATTGCTGCGCCACCCGCTGAACAGCTTGCCGCACATCGCAACCAGCTCGTCGGAAGGATAAACGGTTATTTTGCCGCTATGGGAAAACAAATGCGCCTCCTTGACCGGGCCGAGTCCGCCGTCCGCTTCCTCCCGCCGGCCGAAAACGTCAAAATAGAACACGTACATCTCCGAGTTCCCGCTCATGGACGCCGTGCCGAACGTCCGGTCCGGCGGACAGACGCATACCGCCCCCTGTTCCAGGTCCACCTGCTGCCGGTCCAGCAGAAGCTGAACTTCGCCGCTTGTCACGACGACCAGCGCATAGGAAAACACGAGCTGCTGCTTGAGTCCGCCGGTCCCGTCTCCCTTAACGGACTCCACCGACCGGAGCCTGAACAGCCATTCATGCAGGCAGCCCGGTTCGTTCCGCGCGCCGCTTGGCTCGGTTTCCATTCGAAGTCCCTCCCTCCTGCTTTTCGTTTTCTTATTTGAGTATATTGATAATCATTATCAATTTCAATCGCGGCCTGCCGATACGACGACGCGAAGCGCTCTTCCCGAAAGCCGCCCAAGCCAAGGCCGCCCGAGCGCAAAAAAAAGGCCGAGCCGGCGGCCTATTCCGCCCTGCTCAGCCGTTTGCGGCGAACGCTGTCCGCTTTGGGGGCCGATCACACCATTATTTTGCAAATATCGTTGGAGAATTCGACCGGGTCCTGAAGCGGCAGCCCTTCGATCAGCAGCGCCTGGTTGTACAGCAGCGCCGTGTACAGATCCAGCTTTTCCTTGTCGTGCTCGAAGGCGTTTTTCAGCGATTGGAACACCGCATGGTTGACGTTGATTTCCAGCACCTTGTCCGCCTTGACGTTCGGAGCGTCCGGATTGCCCGGCATCGCGTTCAGGATTTTTTCCATTTCGATCGATACCTCGCCCTCCGAAGAGAGGCATACGGGGTGCGATTTCAGACGCGTGGACGCCTTGACGCGCTTCACTTTGTCCGACAGCCGGTTCTGCATATATTCGAACAGCGCTTTGTGCTCGTCGTTCGCGGATTCCGTCTCCTTCTTGTCGTCCGCTTCGATCCCCAGATCGCCGCTCGATACCGACTTGAATTCCTTGTCCTTGTAGCGCATGAGCATCTTGATGGCGAATTCGTCGATATCGTCGGTGAAGTACAAAATTTCGTAGCCTTTGTCGGCGACCAGCTCGGTTTGCGGCAGCTTCTCGATCCGCTCGACCGACTCGCCCGTCGCGTAGTAGATGTATTTTTGATCCTCCGGCATTCTCGAGACGTACTCGTCCAAGGTTACGAGCTTCTTCTCCTTGGAGGAATAGAACATGAGCAGATCCTGCAGCACTTCCTTATGCGCGCCGAAGTCGCTGTAAACGCCGAACTTCAGCTGGCGGCCGAACGATTTGAAGAATTTCTCGTATTTCTCCCGCTCGTCCTTGAGCATGCTTTTGAGCAGGCTTTTGATTTTGCTCTCGATGTTTTTGGCGATCAGCTTAAGCTGCCGGTCGTGCTGCAGCATTTCCCGCGAAATGTTGAGCGACAGGCTTTCGGAGTCGACCATCCCTTTGACGAAGCTGAAGTAGTCCGGCAGCAGGTCGCCGCATTTGTTCATGATCAGCACGCCGCTCGAATACAGCTCCAGCCCTTTCTCGTATTCCTTCGTATAATAATCGAAAGGAATCGCTTCCGGAATGAACAGGATCGCCTGATAGACGACCGTTCCGTCGGCGCTGATGTGCAGGTGCTTGAGCGGCTTGTCGAAGCCGTACCGTTTTTCCGTGTAAAAGTTTCGGTAGTCTTCGTCCGTCAGCTCGTTTTTGTTTTTGCGCCAGATCGGCACCATGCTGTTGATCCGCTGCTCTTCCGTGACTTCCTCGTATTCGTTGTCGGTGCCTTCCTTCAGCTTCGAGGTCGTCACGTCCATCTTGATCGGGTAGCGGATGAAGTCGGAATATTTCTTAATGATCGCTTTCAGCCGGTACGTTTCCAAAAACTCGTCGTAATTTTCGTCCTCGGTGTTGCCTTTGATTTTCAAAATGATTTCGGTCCCGACCGTATCCTTCTGCCACGGTTCGATCGTGTAGCCGTCGGCGCCGGTCGATTCCCATTTGTATGCGGTGTCGCTGCCGAGCGCCTTGCTGATGACCGTCACGACGTCCGCGACCATGAACGCGGAATAGAAGCCGACGCCGAATTGGCCGATAATGTCGTGTCCGTCCTTGATCTCGTTCTCCTGCTTAAACGCCAAAGAACCGCTCTTCGCGATGACGCCGAGGTTGGTTTCCAACTCTTCCTTCGTCATGCCGATGCCGGTGTCGAGAATCGTCAAGGTGCGGTTCGTTTTGTCCGGAATGATTTTAATGTAGTAATTGTCTTTGTCGAACACGAGGTTGTCGTCGGTCAGCGCTTTGTAGTAGATTTTGTCGATCGCGTCGCTTGCGTTGGATATCAATTCACGTAAAAAGATTTCTTTTTGCGTATAAATGGAGTTGATCATCATTTCCAAAAGCCGTTTCGATTCCGCTTGAAACTGCTTCTTTTCCATGGGGCAATCTCCTTTCGCAAACGATTAGCACTCTCCCTCGGTGAGTGCCAGTTCATTTTTTTTATAACATCCCCCTATAGGGATGTCAATGTCATGGTCCCGCGTTCGGAATAGCCCCGAAGGTGGCCGAGGGCAAACGGGACGCGCGGCAGTTTGTCCGGCGCCGCGATGCCGCCGCGTTCGTCCGCTGCCCGCAAGTCGGTACGGCTCCGGCTCCGCGGGTCCGTATCGGCGGCCCATGCCGCTCGTTTTCCGTCCCGATGCCCGGCTTCGATGCATGCGCAGGGGTTTATTTTGTATAATGAGAGTTGTAAGTTCCAAAGCGACAGTTAAGGAGACCCCGAATGTCGAATCGAATCTGGAATCTGGGCATCGCTCTCCTCTCTTTGACGTTTTTCTTCCTGCTTGCGGGCTTCGGCGTCACCTCCTTGCACACCCGCCAGCTTGCGGGGCAGTTGAAGCCGGCGGATCCGGCGGAACCTTCGCGTCTGCGGGTCGGGCTGATTTCCCAGGAATTGAACAATCCGTTCTGGAGGTCGGTCGAAAGCGGCGCGCGGTCCGCGGCCGAGCGGCACGGCATGGATCTCGAGTACGCGGGACCGCTTCGGATCAACGCCGAAGAACAGGCCCGCCTGCTGGAAAAAGCGATTGCGAAAGGCACCGATGCGCTGCTGGTTCAAGGGCTGAACGAACCCGGCTACGCCCGGCTGATCGACCAGGCGGCGGCCAAGGGCATTCCCGTCATTACCGTCGACGCGGACGAGCCGAACAGCAAGCGGATCGCCTATGTCGGAACGGACAACAAGCGCGCCGGAGCGCAGATGGGGGAGCTTGTCGTCCGGACGATCGGCAAATCCGGCAGGATCGGCGTCCTGCTCGGCAGCAAAGCGAATAACCAGCGGCTCCGTCTGGAAGGGTTCCTTGGCGTCGTGAACCGTTATCCGGGCCTTGCCGTCGCCGACATCCGCTACTCCAACATCTCCCGCCTGCAAGCGGCCGGAGAGGCGGAAACGATGCTGCAGCAACATCCGGAGCTGCGGGCAATCGTCGGGTTCAGCGCGCTCGACGGCCCCGGCATCGCGGAGGCGGTTCAGCGCGTCGGCGCCGCGAACGTCAGCGTGTTCGCCTTTGACGATCTGGAGTCGACCAGGGAAGCGATCCGGCAGGGACGAATCGAGGCGACGATTGTTCAGCAGCCTTATCAAATGGGCGTGGAAGCGGTCGATCTGGTGCACGCCTATTTCCAGGGGGAAGAGATCGGGAAGCTGCACGTGACGGAAACGGCCGTCTTGAACCGCAATTCGCTTGCTAACGCGGAAAGCGGCAACGGCAACGGCAACGGCGGCGGCAACGGCAACGCGGCGGAAGGCGCAGACGGCTCCGACGGCACGTCGTCCGTTAACGGCGCATCCGACAACGGCGCTGCCGCCGACGCCGGAGGAAGCCGCCGATGAGCATACGCACCAAACTTTTGCTGATCATCCCGCTTCTTGTCCTGCTCGCCAATACCGTCACGTTTTTTCTGTTTCAGAGCTCGACGGTCGTTCAGGGAAGCTACGACCGGATGATGGACCGGGTCTTGTCCTACAAGCAGTCGGTCCTGACCGCCGAGCAGTCCCTGCAGGCCCTTTACAACTATTTGCTCGACCCCGCCCCCGAAGGGCGGGCCGAAGCGGAGCGAAGGCGCGGCGAGCTCGCGCAGCGCCGGGATGCGCTCGAACAAGCCGGCCACCCTTCCGCGCTCGTCTCCGCGGCAGCCGGTTACGTCCGCCTGCTGGACACGCTGGTCGGGCAGGAAAAAGCCGCCCTGACCGCGTCTTCTTCTCCGGCCGAGGCGCTGGCCGTGTATGAATCGGCGGAAACAACCTTGGCCTTTATCCGCGAGGAAGCGCAGCGGCTGGTCGACCTCGAGCTGGAGTTCGACCAGCCGGTGTTCCGCCGGGTTCAGGAGGAGAACGCGAAGATGAACCGGCTCGGCGCCGCCGTGATCGCCGTTCAGACCGTGCTGGGGATCGCGCTGGCCGTGTGGATCTCCCGGAGCGTCACCGAACCGGTCGGCCGGCTCGTCAAGGCGGCCAAGCGCGTCTCGGAGCGCCGGTCGTATGACGTTGTTCCCGCCTTGCCTCCCCCTTCCAAGGACGAGCTCGGCGTTCTGTCCGGCGCGTTCGTGCAGATGCTGGCCGACCTGAAAGCGTCCGCCGAGCGGGACCGGGAACGGCTGGAGCAGCGCCGGCTCGTCAAGGAGCTGGAGCTTCAGGCGCTGCAAAGCCAGATCCGCCCGCACTTTTTGTTCAACTCGCTGAACGTGTTGTCCAAGCTGGCGCTTCTGGAAGGGGCGGAGAAGACGTCCGATCTGATCGTCTCCATGTCGAAGATGTTCCGCTACCAATTGCGGAATCCGGACGAACCGTCCACGCTGCGGGATGAGCTTGCGCATGTGGCGGCGTACGTAGCCATCCAGCAGGCGCGCTTCCGGAACCGGTTCCGGTTCGAGACGGCCGTCGACGAATCCGCCCTGTCTGCGCCGATTCCGCCGCTGACGATTCAGCCGCTGGTGGAGAACGCGTTCGTACACGGCATCGAGCGTTTGGAAAAAGACGCCGAAATCCGGCTTACCGTCCGCCGCGAAGGGCGGGACGCCGTAATCGAAATCGCGGACAACGGAATCGGCATGGACGAAACGACGAGGCAAGCGCTGCTGCGCATGAATTACGAGCCGGCAGCGGACGCCGGCGGCCCGGCTGCGGCGTCGACGGGGCTTGGCACCCGCAACGTATTCCGAAGGCTCCAATTGTTCTCAGGACGCGACGACGCCGTCGACGTTCGGAGCCGTCCCGGGCAGGGCACGTCGATTACGATCCGTGTACCCTTGAAACGTGAGGAGGAGCAAAAAGATGTACCGCCTGCTGATCGCGGATGACGAAGCCCTGGAAAGGGAAGGCTTGGAGTGGATCGCCAGCCGCATGCTGCCGGATACGTTCGAGATCATCCATGCCGAGAACGGAAGACAGGCCATTGAGCTTGCGGAGGACCGCCGCCCCCATATCGTGTTTATGGACGTGCAAATGCCCGGCATCCAAGGCCTGGAAGCGTTGAAAGAGATCCGGAACCTGCTTCCGGACGCCAAGCTTGTGCTGGTGACGGCGTACGACTATTTTTCCTATGCCCAGGAAGCGTTGGCCCTCGGCGTTAAGGAGTATATCGTAAAGCCCGCCGGCAGAGAGCAGATCGCCGAATTGCTGCGGAAGCTGGTGGACGAACTCGAACGGGAAAAGGACAAAAGAGCCGAGCAGCTCGAGCTCAAAAGCAGGGTGTATGCGCTGCAGCCGCTGGTGGAAAACGAGCTGGCCTTGATGCTGATGGTCGATCAGGTGATCGACGCCCGGCCCGAGGAACTTGCGGAATGGCTCGATTTTCCGCTTGAGGACTGCCGCTGCCTGGTGCTCGCCTTTGCCGGCCACGACCCCGGCCTGGACAAGAGGGCGCTGTTCGAAACGATCCGCCGATTCGCCAAGTCGCACGGCCACTGCATCGTCAGCTCCATTCTCGAGCATCACCTGGCGGTGTTCCTGCGAAAGCCGCCGCAGGCCGAGGACGATTGGAAAGAGGAAGCCGTCCGGTTCGGGGAAAAGCTGCGGGATACGGTGCGTTCCCAACTGAAGGCCGACCTGTCCGTCGGAATCGGAACGCTGCGCAGCGGCGCGGACGGCCTTCGCCGGTCGTACTTCGAAGCGGTGTTCGCCTCGACTTGTTCCGATCGAAATGGAAGCGTTTGCCTTTTTGACGATTTAAGACAGGGAAGAACCGTGCAATTTCCGCACGAAGCAACCGAAGACGCGGCGCAGCGGAGCTATGTCATGTCGGCCCTGAACCGCATTCGCGAAATTCGCGAGGAGCAGACGTCGACGGTCATCGACAGAGCCAAAGCCTACATCCGCCAACGGTTTACCGAAGATTTGTCGCTGGAAGACGTGGCGGAATTCGTTCACCTGAATCCGTTCTATTTCAGCAAGGTGTTTAAGCAGCACGTCGGCGAGACGTTTATCGATTTCCTGACCCGGCTCCGGATCGAAAAGGCCAAGCAGTTGATCCGGGAAGACCAGTTCAGCATTAAGGAAGTATGCTACGAGGTCGGCTACAAAGACCCGAACTACTTCAGCCGGGTATTCAAAAAGGTGACCGGCGTCAGCCCTTCCGAATACCGCGCCCAGCTCCCGTAACCGCACGAATCCCGTCGCGCGCTGCCGTCCGTTTCCCGGCCGGGAAATGGACTTTTTTGCGTTGTTCAGGCCAATAAAGTGAAGATCGGACCCTCTCGCATTCCGCAATGCGCCCCCGCCGAATTATTGTGCGGAAATAGCGCAAATTATTGAAGTTGATTGTTCCCTCCCGGCTTCGCGCCCTGTGCTATACTTGTTCTCGCTTCCCCAGACCGGAAGCCGCTTGCATTACGCCAAGGGAGGCCTGAACAAATGTCAACCAACTTGCTAACCGCCGAACAAGCGGTTCGCCCGAACATGAAATATGTGACGCTGGTGTCCATCATTGCCGCGTTGGGCGGCTTTTTATTCGGATTCGATACCGCCGTCGTGTCCGGAGCCATCGGCTTCATGACGGACAAATTCGCTCTGAACGACGTTCAGATCGGCTGGGCCGTCTCCAGCCTGATCATCGGCTGCATCATCGGCGCCGCGTTATCCGGAACGCTAAGCGACGGGCTCGGCCGGAAAAAAGTGCTGATCGCCGCCGCCTTGCTGTTTATTGTCGGCTCGATCGGATCGGCCATTCCCGAGACGTTTACGGGATATATCGTGGCGCGCATGATCGGAGGCATCGGCATCGGCATTACCTCCACCTTGTGCCCGCTGTACAACGCGGAAATCGCGCCCGCCCGCTACCGCGGCCGGCTGGTCGCCTTGAACCAGTTTGCGATCGTAAGCGGTATTTTTCTGACGTACTTCATCAACTCGGGCATCGCGAGCTACGGCGACGACGCGTGGGATATCGCCAACGGCTGGCGCTGGATGTTCGGCGTCGGAGCCATTCCGGGAGTCCTTTTCATGATCCTTCTGTTTCTCGTTCCCGAAAGCCCGCGCTGGCTGATCAAGCAGGGCCGTCCGGAAGAAGCGCTGCCGATTTTGCTGCGCATCCACGGAGAGGAAGCGGCCAAGCAGGAAGTGCTTGAGATCAAGGAGTCCTTCAAAACGGAAAAGGCGTCGTACCGCGAATTGTTCAAGCCCGGCCTGCGCTTTGCGCTCTTCGTCGGCGTCGTCATCGCGATTCTGCAGCAGGTCACCGGCATCAACGCCATCCTTTACTATGCGCCGGAGATTCTGAAAGAGACGGGCGCGGGCACCAATGCCGCGCTGATTCAAACGATTTTGGTCGGCTTTATCAACTTTGTGTTCACGATTCTGTCCATCTGGCTCATCGACAAGGCCGGACGCAAGGTGTTGCTTCTGATCGGGACGTCGATCATGACCGTAAGCCTTCTGCTGATCGGACTCGTGTTCCACTCCGGCGATATTTCGGGACCGCTGGTTCTCGGACTGATCCTGATCTATGTGGCGGCTTTCGCCATTTCGCTCGGTCCGGTCGTCTGGGTGCTGCTGTCCGAAATTTTCCCGAACCGCGTTCGGGGAAGAGCGACGGCCATCGCCTCGATGGCGCTGTGGGCCGCGGATTACGTCGTTTCCCAATCGTTCCCCCCGCTGCTGAATTCGGCGGGTCCGGCCGCCACCTACTGGGTCTTCGGAGCGATGTCGCTGATCACGGTCATCTTCACCTGGCTGTTCATTCCCGAGACCAAGGGCCGATCGCTCGAACAAATCGAAGCGCTGTGGCACAAGAAACAAAGCTGAAAAACGGCTTTCGAACGAAGCGTCCTTGTCGGCGTACGCCGGCAAGGACGCCTTTTTCTGCCCGGCAGGCCGGGTTCTTGAAAATCCCCGCCCCTCCCCGCTTCGCCCCGATCCGCTTCCGCGCTTCCTCCGCCATTTTTCCTCGTTCAACGGCCAAACCACCAGATCAGCGGGATGTACAGCACGCCGGTCACGATTCCGTTCATCGCCATCGCAAAGCCGCTGTAGCTTCCCTGCGCCTCCGACCGGCGCAAAAGCCGCGACGTTCCGATGCCGTGGGCGGCCGTGCCGATCGCGATGCCGATCGGCAAATCGCCGCGAATGCGCAGCAGCTTGAGCAGCGATTCGCCCATCATGCTTCCGGCGAGGCCGGTCAGCACCGTCAGCGTCGCGCTGGTTTCCGGCGTTCCGCCCGTCATCCTGGCCAGCTCGACGGCGATCGGCGAGCTGACCGATTTCGGCAAGGCGGACAGAATCGTCTCGCGCGATCCTCCCAGCGCCCACAGGAGCAGTCCGGTCGACACGATCGACGCCACGGCCCCCGCCGTAATTCCGCCCAGCACGGCGGCAAGCTGCTCGCGGATTCGCTCTCCGTGCTTGTAAAGGGGAACGCCCAGCGCGACGGTCGCGGGTCCCAGAAAGAACGTCAGCAACTGGCCGCCCGGCTCGTAATCTTCGTAGGGAATACCGGTCAGAACAAGCAGGAGGATAATGCCGGCCGAGCTGAAAAACAGCGGATGCAGCCAGCGAAACCGCTTGCTCGCGATTAAGCCGGCACTGTACAGAATCACGCTGAGCGAAAAGCCGAACAAAGGATCACGAAACCATGGCGCCGTCATCGGGAGGCTTCCTCCCCGCTTGGCTGTTTCCGCAGCCTGGCCGTCACGCATCCGGCAACCGCGATCACGATCGCGGGCCCGAGAAGTAGGCTTGCGGCCAGCGGCAGAAGCTGCTTGCCCAGCAGCGGAACGATCGCCATCGACGCAACGATGTACGGGATAAAAAACAGCATCATGTGCTTCGTCAGAAATTGCGCGGCATCTTCCACCCACCGAAGCTTGACGATCCTGAAGTACAGCGCGAGCGTAAACAGAATAAGGCCGATCAGATTGGCCGGCATCGGCACATGCAGCCATTCTTTCAATCCAAGACCGAGCAGATTAAAGAAAACGAGAATGGCAAATCCAAGCAAAATGCTTCCCCCTTTACTTCGATGCGCGCCGCATACGCTTTACGTCCCCGCACTCTTCGATTCTCTTTTTCATCTTATCACAATCCCCGAAGAGACGGTCTTGTCCGCCCGAGAAAGCATCCATCCGCAGAGTTCCGCGGCTCCGAAGCCGGTATCGCCGGTTGAAAATCTTTCTTGCGCAAATACTGTTTATATAATATACTGTTTATTGTAAATACAGTTTATTGAGTGAATGGAAAGGGGCCGCTTCATGAAATCCTATGCGATCGAAGTTGCGGGTTTGCGAAAAAGATTCGGAAATCAAGTTGTGCTCGACGGAATCGACCTCGCGGTACCGGCGGGCGCCATTTTCGCGCTTCTGGGGCCCAACGGCGCCGGCAAGACGACGCTCATCCACATTTTGTCCACGCTGGTCGCCCCCGACGAAGGCACCGTGCGCGTGGCGGGGTACGATGTCGTAACCGAAAAAAACGAGGTGAAACGGTCCATCAGTCTCACCGGACAGTATGCGGCCGTCGACGAAATGCTGACCGGCGAGGAGAACCTGCGCATGATCTGCAGACTCGTCGGGTTGACGGCGGCGGAGTCCCGCGCCCGGACAGCCGAGATGCTCAGCCGCTTCGACCTGACGCCGGCTGCCAAAAAGCGCGTCAAGACCTACTCGGGCGGCATGCGCCGCCGGCTGGATCTCGCCATCAGCCTGGCGGCCAGCCGGCCGATTCTGTTTCTGGATGAGCCGACGACGGGTCTGGATACGATGAGCCGGCGCGTTTTATGGGATACCATCCTTCAACTGAAAGAGCAGGGCATCACCGTCTTTCTCACGACACAATATTTGGAAGAAGCGGACCAGCTGGCCGACACGATTGCGGTCATTTCCGGCGGGCGGGTCGTGGCGACGGGAACCCCGGAGGAACTGAAATCGCGCGTGGGCGGCGAGGTGCTCGAGCTGCGGAACGCGAAGGATGAAGTGATTCGGGTCGTCCCGACCGGCGGCAGCCTCCGGGAAATCAGGCGTACGCTTAACGAGCTCGCCGACACGGTCCCGCAGGAGACCAAGGTGAGCATTCGCAAGCCGAGCATGGACGATGTGTTCATCGCCCTGACGACCAAAGAACAGGAGGAATCGGCATCATGATTAGCCCCCATCCATCGGCTAAAACGGCGTCCTTCGCCACGACGAACGCCGTCTTCATCGGACGCAGCATTCGCCTCAGCCTGCGCAATGTCGAGGCGCTTATCATGGCCATTGCGCTTCCGATCATGCTCATGCTGCTGTTCACCTATGTGTTTGGCGGCGCGCTCGATCCGGGCGGAAACTATGTGAACTACGTGGTTCCGGGCATCATTCTGCTGTGCGCCGGATTCGGTTCGTCCATCACCGCCGTCGATGTAGCCCAAGACATGACCAACGGCATCATAGACCGGTTCCGAACGATGCCGATCCGAAGCATTAGCGTCATCACGGGACATGTCGCGGCCAGCCTTGTACGCAACCTGATCGCCACCGCCGTCGTGATCGGCGTGGCGTTCCTCGTCGGATTCCGGCCTTCCGCAAATTTCGCGGAATGGCTTATGGCGTTTGGCGTGATCGTCTTATTCATCCTTGCGTTCACCTGGCTCTACGCCGCCATCGGACTTGTGGCAAGCAGCCCGTCCGCCGCCAGCGCATACGGATTCGCGCTGCTTTTTCTCCCCTACCTGTCCAGCGCCTTCGTTCCGACGGATACGATGCCGGACTGGCTGCAAGGAATCGCGAACCGTCAGCCCATCACGCCGGTCATTGAGACGATCCGCGGCCTGCTGACCGGCACCCCGATTCGGGAGAACGCATGGTGGGCGGTCGGTTGGTGCGCGTTCATCCTGCTGGCGTCCGTCGTCTGGGCCATGCGGGTGTTTTCCCGGAAAGCGGGACGCCGCTAGCCAATCGGTCCCCAAAGCCCGTTTTGGATTTCCAAGCGCTGCTTTTGATGCGATATCGAAAAAACGAACCTCCAATCCCGCTTTTGCAGCGGTTTTGGAGGTTCGTTCGGTTTTATGCCGGGACCCTTTAGGTCTTCGCCTTCGGGGCTTGCTTGTTTTTGTCCGAGTCCTTCCGCATCTTTGAGGCCAGGTAAAACTCGATGCCGTCAAGAATCCGTTCCAGACCGAAATCGAAGTCGTTGCCGACGGTATTGTCGCTCTCGTTCTCGCCGGTGTATGCGCCGGACATGACGACCGGATACAGATCGGGAAAGCGCTCCGCCGTGACCAGCTGCTTAAGCGCCGCCGTATATTCCAGTCCGCTGAACGCGCCGGGACTGGTTCCGGCTCGAATCGCCCGTTCCATATCCCGCATAATCATCCCGCATGCTCGCGCGTAGCTGCTGACCAGGAGAACGATGGACATTTTTTCGTAATCGTTAAGCGGAAAATTCCGCAGCAGCCGAAGCGCCCAATCCACAATTCGCAGGTTGTTCGGCGTGATCGGAACGCCGGAGATCGGAATGTCGACGAACCATGGATGTTTCCGGATAATATGGATGCTCGCCCGTACATATTCGCGCATGCTTGCGCGCCAGTCGGCGTCCGTCTCCTCCTCGGGCGGAATCGGAATATCGCATACGGCGTCCTGCATGAGCAGCAGCAGTTCGTCCTTGCCGGAAATGTACCGATAGAGAGACATGGCGGTAAATCCCAAAGCCGCCGCGACCCGGCTCATGGATACCGCGGAGAGGCCGTCCTTATCGGCGATTGCGATTGCCGCCTCGACGATTTGGGGAATGCTCAGTTCGCCTTTCGGACCTCTGCGCGATTGCTTGACGAGCCCCCAACTGAGCGCCACCCCGGGAGGCAATTTTTTTACGGCTTCGTGATCCGTTTCATCATGCGTTTTGCGATCCGTTTCGCGTTCCAAGCCATCGTCTTTCCGCATATTTTCCTGTCCCCCATCCTGTCGCAGCAAACATTCCGTTCGCAAATCGGGAAACGGAACTTCGCAAAAGTGTTTATTATATAAACAGTATATCACAATTTGCGCTTCGAAAAAACGCGCCGTCGGAACGCGTTACGTATATGCAGATGACCGGGCCTATCGCGGCTTCGCGGAAATTCGGACATGAGGGCAAACGCTGTTGCCGAATGGTTCGGATCAGGCTATACTGGCTTTATAAAGACGGTCGTGAAGCACATGCCGCTTTAATACCCGACACCTCATGAAGATGGGTGTTCGGGCATTAAGGCGGTTTTTTGTTTTCGCGGCGCAAGTCAAGTCGGGCTAAAGAAAGGTGTGTCCACATGTTGCGATTCGAACAAAAATACGAAGAATGGATGCAGAACCAGATCGAGAATGAAAACAATCCCAGAAGACGCGAACGGCTTGAAACGGGACTTGGTCATGGAACCGTCGCCTTTCTTCGTTCCATCTGGTTTCCGGCCGTGGGAAACTTTGACCACTTGTATCCGGAATGGGAAGTGCGCGATTTCAACAATGGCTACCGCTACCTGGATCTTGCCTATATGCCCGGAGGCGCGAAGGGCGGGATTGAAATTCAGGGATACGGACCGCATGCAAGAGATCTTGACGTTAGGAGGTTTAAAGATTTATGCCAAAGGCATTGCTTGTTGTCGCTCGACGGATGGACGTTCTTGCCCGTAGCCTACCCGTCGATTACGGACGAGCCTAAACAGTGCCAACAGCTCGTTCTCGCCTTCATCGGAAAATTCGTCTCTACCGACGTGCCTTCCCGGCTCTCCTGGCTTGAGGCGGAGACGATGCGCTTTGCGCGGCGTTTGCTGCGTCCGATTGCCCCGCTGGAATTGGCGGAACATCTTAGGATCAGCGATCGGCATGCCAGGCGCATTCTCCATCGATTGGTCGAGCTGGACATGCTGAGTGTGGCAAGCGGAAAGGAGCGGGCGCGGACGTATAGACTTTCGAACGTAATATAAGCTGCAGTCGAATGCGGACAGAGAATCCGCTGTTTACAAAAATCGACGCAAAATCGGCTTGTTTCTTGACAGAGGATCCGCTATTTCACCTGAGTCGTTATGTTTTGCCTGGAATTTGATCGAATAACGGAACCTGTGTCCGATTCGCCCGGATTTTCGGCGTTTCTTAACCATTAGCGGAACGACGGTCCGGTCCGTTTTGTCCGATGCGCCCGACCACGCCGGGCGGCTGCACCGTTCACGTGTCGAGGCCATCCAACCATTGAACTTCATAATATCCAAACCCAATCCATACTCTTATTTGTAGAATGAAAAATGATGCGCGCATCATTCTTAGGAGGAAACAAACGGCATGAACAATCCTTATCCAAATAACGCAAAGCCGTTTCACGTGCCGCAACCGATCCGAAGCGACGGCGCCGGCGGTCCGGACTATGGTCCGCGCGATATCCTGAGGGACAGGGAAAATCCGGACATGCTGGTCCCGCCCGTAACGGATTCGGGCTTGCTGCCCAATCTAAGAATGTCTTTCTCCGACACGCATATGCAGCTGAATCATGGCGGATGGTCCCGGGAAATTACCGTCCGGGAATTACCGATTGCCACTACGCTGGCGGGCGTAAACATGAGCTTGACGCCGGGCGGCGTGCGCGAAATGCATTGGCATCAACAAGCGGAGTGGGCGTACATGATTTGGGGCAGCGCGCGGATTACCGCCGTCGACCAAGACGGACGAAATTTTATCGCCGACATCGGCCCGGGAGATATCTGGTATTTTCCTGCCGGCGTGCCGCATTCGATTCAAGGGCTGGCGGAAGGATGCGAATTTTTGCTCGTTTTCGATAACGGGACCTTCTCCGACTTGAACACCTTGTCCATCTCCGACTGGTTCGCGCACACCCCCAAAGACGTTCTGTCCGCCAATTTCGGCGTTCCGACCAGCGCTTTTGATTCCATTCCCGACAAGCAAGTTTATATCTATCAGGACTCCGTTCCCGGTTCCCTCGAAAGCCAGCAGGTTCAATCGCCATACGGCACCGTTCCGCTCAGCTTCAAGCACCGCCTGTTGGCTCAAAAGCCGATCAAAACGCCCGGCGGAAGCGCGCGCATCGTGGACTCCACCAATTTCCCGATTTCCAAAACCATTGCCGCAGCCCTGGTCGAGATCCAGCCCGGCGCCATGAGGGAGCTGCATTGGCACCCCAATAACGACGAATGGCAATACTACCTGACGGGAGAAGGACGGATGACGGTATTTGCCGGCGACGGGGCTGCGCGAACCTTCGATGTCAGAGCGGGCGATGTGGGGTACGTGCCTTTCGCGTTCGGCCACTACATTCAGAACACCGGAACCCAGACGCTGTGGTTTCTGGAGATGTTCAAGAGCGACCGGTTTGCCGATATTTCCTTGAACCAGTGGATGGCGCTTACCCCGCGGGACCTTGTTCGGAGCAATCTTCATGTCGGGCCGGAACTGCTAGACGCTCTGCGGAAGGAAAAATGGCCCGTCGTCAAATATCCCGGTTTCTCCTATTATCCGAAATAACGGTCATAACACCCTTCATGAAAAATCGGCGCACTTTCCTTTGGGATCATTCATAAGCTATCCCGTCAGGCAAAAGCCTATTTTCGTATGAAGGGCAGGAAATCAATATGGCGGTTTCATATATGGACTATACTTCGCCATCCGTACAATTTACGTACGATTTGAGCGACAACCTTTATTATCAAAAAGACCGGCGGAATTACATCCTTGCGCTCTCCATTCAACAGCTTAACACCTTGGGCAACATGTCGATACTGGATATTTACCTGAGCAAGGGGAATGTGATCGAGCCCCATTATCATCAAAACGCTTCCGAACTGGTTTACTGCGTTTCGGGAGCGGCCGTCGTTTCCCTGATCAACCCGTTCACCAAAGAGCTTCGCCATTTTCCGATCCGGCCGAGGCAAGTGGCCAACGTTCCCCAGGGATGGTGGCATTATGAAATCGCTACGGAAGACCACACCCAGCTGTTGGCCGTTTTTGACGCCCCGATTCCGGAAATCATTACGGGTTCGGACCTGCTGCGATTGACCCCTGCTAACGTGTTGGCCCATACCTATTGCCTTAACGAACCCCAATTGAAGGAAGTGTTGGCGCCGATTACCGACACCGTTATTATCGGACCGCCGAGCGATTGCAAAACGGACGCGGTGCAAGGCCTGACGGGGTCCCATCCCGCCAAAGCCAACTCGGCCAACTTGGCCAATTCAGCCATCCCGTCCTATCCGCCCTATCCGGTCCATCCGGCCACGGGCCATTCGGCCTACCCCGCCTATCCGTTTCCGGGATATTACGGCCAGACGCACGGCCGGCCCTATCCTCCGGACGCCGAATATTCGCAGCAGCCGGGGGTCGGGAACGGGTGGGGGCACTGGTACTGACCGGCAACTCGCGCCAATATGCCGCCGGCGCGTCCACGCTTCCCGCAATCGACTTGACCCGCGTCCACAGACTCGCTTCCCAACGCGCCTATTCGTTCCTGCTTCCGCATTTTGTTCATAGCGAGGTGCGAATGATCCCCTTATACGCAGCATTCCTTTCTTTTGCGGGAGTATAAGGGGATGATCTTTGCAAAGGCCGCCTTTCCCATCTCGTCGTCAACTCCGAAGAAGACGGAAAACCGGTTACCCTCGCGCTCATGACGCAAATGTATCGCGGCGGATATTGCTCGGCATTGTCTCTCCCCTCGGAGAGCTGCAATCGGCTCCCTACGCGGGCACGCCAGGCAACCTTATCCCGGCTCTGACCGGTAAACCGGCGGCCGTGCTGGCCCGGTGGCCGCGACAACCGATTACAGAACATACAGAAGAATCGCAAAAAAATGAAGTGCCGAGCCGCCCATGACAAAAAGGTGCCAAACCGCGTGATGGTAGCGGAAAGCCCGCCATACGTAGAACACCGAACCTAGCGTATACAACACCCCGCCGGCAACGAGCAGCCGAAGCCCGCCCGGAGCCATGGCCGTTTGCAGCGGGTGCCAGACGAGCACGACCATCCACCCCATCAACACGTAAAATAAGGTAGAGATCATCACGAACCGCTTCGTAAAAAACGCCTTGAACACGACGCCCGCAACCGCCAGCCCCCAGACGATGCCGAACACGGTCCAGCCCAGCGGGCCCCGCAGCGCAGTAAGCATAATCGGGGTGTACGATCCGGCGATGAACAAGTAGATGCAGGAATGGTCGAACGTCTCGAACAGATCCTTGACCTTGCCTTCGCGCCAAGCGTGAACGAGCGTAGACGCCGTGTACAGAAGAAGCATCGTTACGCCGTACACGGTGAAGCTTGCGACATGCCAGGCCGTTCCTTTCAAACTGGCGAATACGATCAGCAGCGTCAACGCGGCAACACTGAGCAGCGCGCCGCCCCCGTGCGTCACGGCGTTGGCCACTTCTTCTCTCCGCGAGAAAACATGCGTGCTTGCCACGGCCGTCCCTCCTATCGCTTTCTCTCCATAATGCCGCTTCCGGCACCATGTGCCCGATACAGACCCATTCAGTTGGGGGTCGGGTACCATATTATAACATATTGCATATTAACGCAGTACCGTCATAAATTAACGCAACAAAAATAAAGACTGCCGAGACGTTCTCGACAGTCTGCCCTCCCTGCAAGGGAGGTTTTGGGGAGCCATCCGATGGACGAGCCGTTATGAGCAGCCGTCCGCCGGGTAAGCCGCTGCGCCCAGCCGTCCGCTGAACGAAACGCTATGCGCAGCAAGCCGTTAAGCGCGGCGGATCGCGTAAATCCGGGCTTCGTGGGGACGAAGCTCGATGCGGTCATCGGTATCGGCTTCGTTCTCCGGATAATTGGAAAGCAATAATTGCAGGGCGGAAGCCGGATAGTCGGAAGGCAACCGCATGGACGACGGCTCGTCCGAGTGGTTGAGCACGATGAGCCAGCGGGTATCGCCCAAGGTTCGGGTATACACGTAAAGGTGCTTGTCCTCCATCCACTCCGGCAGCTCTTCGAAATCGCCGTACACCATGACCTCGTGTTTTTTGCGCAGCTCAATTAGCTTCTGATAGTACCGGTAAATGGAATTCGGATCGGACAAATCCTTTTCCACGTTGATCTCTTTGTAATTCGGATTTACGTTGATCCAGGGAGTGCCGGTCGTAAATCCGGCATGGAGCGAATCGTTCCACTGCATGGGCGTGCGGGAATTGTCCCGGCTCAACGCTTGCAGGCTTTGAAGCACTTCCTGCGGATCCCGGCCTTTCCGAACCTCTTCGTCGTAGCGGTTTTTCATCGCAATATCGTTGTATTGATCGATCGAATCGAACCGTACGCCGGTCATGCCGATTTCTTCGCCCTGATAAATATATGGGATGCCCGGAAGGGTGTGCAGCATGGTGGCCAGCAGTTTGGCGGATTGCACCCTGTAAGGGCCGTCGTTTCCGTACCGGGTCACTTGTCTCGTATGATCGTGGTTATTCAAAAACTGGGAATTCGTGCCTTTTCCCCACAGAACCTTATACCAGCGTCTCTGAATCTCCTTAAAGCGGAGCATGTCCCACGCCGGCATCTCATCGCATACTTCGAAATGGAATAACGTATTCAGTTCCTTGCGGTCTTCGCCGACAAATTTCAAGCCTTCCTCGGGAGAGACGAACGCCGTTTCCCCCACCGTCACGATATCGTAATGACGGAACACTTGCTCATTCATTTCCCGGATATAATCGTGCAGACCGGGATTATTCGTTAAATAACGGATGTCCTCGGGATTTTCGGCATCGGGGAATCCTTCCGGCTTGGCCAGCAAAGCGATCGCGTCCAACCGGAATCCGTCTATGCCTTTATCCAGCCAAAATCTCATCATCCGATAAATTTCCCGGCGCAATTCCGGGTTTTTCCAGTTCAAATCCGGCTGTTCGACGGCAAACGAATGGAAGTAATATTGCCCCGTCGCCTCATCCCATTCCCACGCCGACGGCGAGAAATAAGAACGCCAATTGTTCGGAGGTTCGCCGTTTTTCCCATCTCTCCATATATACCAATCCCTCTTGGGATTGTCACGGGACGACCTGGATTCCAGAAACCACGGATGCCGGTCGGACGTATGGTTGACCACCAGATCCATGATCAGCTTCATCCCGCGGGCGTGGACTTCCGAAAGCAGTCTTTCCCAAATGTCCATCGTGCCGGCTTTCGGCATGATCGCTTCGTAGTCGGAAATATCATATCCGTTGTCCTTGTCGGGAGACTCGTACACGGGGTTCAGCCAGATGATGTCGACGCCCAGATCCCGAATGTAGTCCAGCTTTTGGATCAGCCCTTCCAAATCGCCGTAGCCGTCCCCGTCCGAGTCGTAAAAGCTTCTCCAATAAACTTGATATACAACGGATTCTTTCCACCATGTCTTGTTGTTGTTCATTTAACCGCTCCTGCTGCAATTCCTTTAATGATATATTTCTGTGCGAAAAAGTAGAAGATGACAACCGGCACAATCGCCAGCGTCAAACCGGCCATCGCCAGGTTCCACACGATGGTGAACTCACCGAAGAAGTAGAAGGTCGACAGCGGAATCGTGCGCAACCCTTTGTCGGATAGCGTGAGCGACGGAAGCAAGTAGTCGTTCCACATCGAGATCACGTCCAAAATCGCAATCGTGACCGTGATCGTCTTCAGCATCGGAAACACGATTCTCCAGAACAAGCCGAACTTGCTGCAGCCGTCCAGAGTTGCGGCCTCCTCCAGAGCGACCGGCACGGATTTGATGAAGCCGTGGTACAGGAATACCGCCATGCTCGCATGGAAGCCGACGTTCATATAGATCAATCCCTCATGCGTATTCAGCATCGGGATGTGAAGGTGAGTGCGGATCCAGTCCATCACCTGCATCAGGGGCATCATCAACGTTTGGAAAGGAATCAGCATCGTGGCGACGAACGTCAAAAAGATGGCTTTGCTTACTTTATTGTCCTTCCGGACCAGCATCCAGGCCGTCATCGAAGACAAAATCACGACGATGATCACCGAAACGACGGTCACGTACAACGAATTGCCGAATGCCGTGAGAAAGTTCATCTTCTCCATGGCTTTGGCATAGTATTGAAAGCTTAGCGAAGAAGGCAGCGCCAGCGTGTTTTCGTACAATTCCGCGCGGTTTTTGAAGGAGTTGACCACCATGATATAGACCGGCGACAGGAACGCAAGCGCAAAAACGAATAGCAAAATTTCCAAAATCCATTTGCCTGTTCGTTTCATTACATTTGCACCTCCCGCTTCTTCGTGATGATGACTTGGGTCAAGGTAAGGACCGCCACAATCAGGAAGAACACGATCGCTTTGGCCTGACCGATTCCATAGTGGCTGTAGGCGAAGATTTCATTGTAAATGTTCATGGCGAACATTTCCGTGGCGTTATTGGGTCCGCCCTTCGTCAAGGACAGGTTGACGTCGAAAATTTTGAACGCGCCGGAGAGCGTAAGGAACAAGCAGATGGTGAAGGACGGCATGAGCAGCGGGAATACGATTTTGGTCAATCGGTGCCACAGATTCGCGCCGTCTACCTTGGCGGCCTCCATCATTTCGTCCGGGATGCTCTGAATGCCGGCAATGTAGATCACCATCGTATAACCGGCCATTTGCCAGGCAAAGACAATGACCATCGCAATCAACGCAAATTGCGGGTCGAGCAGCCAGTTGAAGAAAATGCTTTTGAGGCCTGTTTTTTCGCCGACGGAGTTAAACGCATCCGTAAAAATGAATTGCCAAATGTAGCCGAGAATCAAGCCGCCGATCAGATTCGGCATGAAGAACATCGTTCGCGCGGCATTGCTTACGCGAAGCCCGTTCGTGACGAGCAGAGCCAGCAGCAGCCCTGCCAGATTAACGACAATTAGCGCCAAAACGGTAAACTGAATCGTATGCCAAGCGGATTGAAGAAAGCGTTCGTCTTGAAAAAGTTGGACGTAGTTGTCAAAGCCGACAAACACTTTGGGATTGGCCGGAATGCCGTCCCAGCTTACAAATGAATAGCCGATCCCGATAATGAACGGAATGATCACGACCGTCGTAAATATAAATATCAAAGGCATCGTAAATAAAACGTACCAGCCGATGTCCTTTTTGGTATTCATATTCGATCACTCATTTCGGATAAAATTCGGTACTGCCGGAAGAAAAACGAAAGCCTGAAGCCACGATTGGAGGCTAGGCTTTCGTTTTCTGTCCAGGCAATCTTTATTGTTTTGCAGCTTTGGCCCATGCGGCGTCCAGCTTTTGCAGGAACTGTTCGCCGGTCATGTTTTTGTTCAGGAAGAACTCTTGCGTGGCGGGAGCCAGGTCGTTGACGATGATGCCTTGCGGGAAGTAGTTCAGGGCCCAGGGAATCGTTTGCCCGCTCTTCGTTGCTTCGTACACCGCTTGAGACAGCGGGTCCAGATCTTTTGCCTCGATATTTACCATCGCCGGAATGAATTTGAACTCGTTTACGATCGCGTTCTTGCCGGTTTCGCTCGTAAACAGCCAGTTCAGGAAGGCGCTCGCCGCTTTGATTTCATCCGGGCCGGCCTTGCCGTTGATCACCCAGTTGCTAGCCACGCCTACGGCCAGTTTGTTGTTGCCTGCCAGCGGGAACGGCATCATGCCGATTTCAAAGCCCAGATCCCCGTAATCCTTCAACATGGCGTAGCTCCAGTTGCCTTGATGAACCATGGCCGTTTTGCCGGTCGCGAAGTCGCCCATTTGAGTATCGTATTTGACTTCCAGCGGGTTTTTGGTATTCGCTTTAATCGCTTCCATGAATTTGGCGAATTCTTGGAATTCCTTCGTGTCGGCCATCTTGACTTCGCCTTTGTTCAGCTTCTCGA
This sequence comes from Cohnella laeviribosi DSM 21336, assembly GCF_000378425.1. Lineage (GTDB taxonomy): Bacteria > Bacillota > Bacilli > Paenibacillales > Paenibacillaceae > Cohnella > Cohnella laeviribosi. The sequence continues at coordinate 132,660 of NZ_KB899810.1, forward strand.
TAAAGGCTTGCGGGTCCGGCTGCAGCGCAAACGGAGTATTGATAATGTGTCCGATCAAGAAGTACGCTTCTTGCGAAAGGCTCAGGCCGTTTTTGCCTTCCGCCTTGAATTTCTCCAGCGTTTTGGTGAAAGAAGCGAGATCCGTGACGTCCTTCGGATCGACCAGGCTCTTGTTGTACACCAGGCCGAAACCTTCGACGCCGTACGGAACGCCGACGACTTTGCCGTCAATCGTCAGCGCCATATTGGGCGCAATGTCTTTCACATACGGTTCGTTGCTCAAATCGTAGTAGTACGATTTGAACTTTTCCGCTTCCGCGCCGGTAGCGACGCTGAAAATCGACGGTCCTTCATTCGCGGTAAGCTTGGCTTGAAGCTGCGTCGCATAGCCGTCGCCGGCAGCGCCCCAGACTTCCACCTCGTTCCCGGTTTCTTCCGTATACTTCTTCGCGAGCGCTTCCAATTGCTCGGCGATTTCAACTTTCGATTGGAAAATCGAAATTTTCTTCAGCTTTTCCGGTGCAGCCGAGGAAGAAGCCGTAGCGGAAGGGGAAGCGGAATTGTTGCCTCCGGAACCGCCGCATCCGACCATCGCCGCGATCATAGCCGTCGCCGTCAGTAAACCAAAAACTTTTTTTACCTTTTTCACTTGCTCCGACCCCTTAGTAATCAAGATAGTAAAATCCTCAATTCCTAATATATTGGCCAATTCGGCAATTGTCAATAAAAAATGAATGCGTTTACGTAAAAAATCTTTAATAAAATAAATTAAAATTTTACTAAAACGTCCGTTTTCTTTACTTTTCTTCTGTTTATTTCACCGTTCTTCTCCATTTGACGGTTGCGCTCAGCTTGAACGGTTCCTTGCCTGCCGTTCCCTTCATCATCGCCAGCAGCTCCTTGGCCGCCAAATAACCGCTCTCGTAGCGCGGAATGGAAATGGTCGTCAGCCCCATCATCGCCGCCGCCTCGGAATCGTCGAATCCGGTCACCGAAATATCCTCCGGCACCCGGATCTTGTTTTCTTCAAACGCCTTGATGGCGCCAATGGCCATATTGTCGTTCGCGCAAACCAGCACCTCGGGCAGGTCGTTGCTCAGCATCATGATTTTGGCCGCCTGATAACCGCTTTTCTCGCGGTAATTGCCGTGAAAATAATTTTTCCGGTCAAAGTCGATTTTATTCTTCGCCAAAGTGTCCGCAAATCCGGCAAAACGTTCCTGATTGTCCAGCGTAAAGTCCAGTCCGCCGATAAACCCGAACCGCTTGAAGCCCCTGTCGACCAATCCCTGCACCATTTCGCACATCGCCGGATAATTGTCGACGATCACGCTCTTGGTTTCGGCCTGTTCGCTTTTGATGATTCTGTCCATCAGCACGACGGGAAAGTCCGGCTTGGCAACGGAAACCAGATAATCGTCCGTCAGGCTTGCGTCCAGAACGATGGCGCCGCTCGCAAAGCTGCCGTGCATGAAGTTCGCGGCGGATTTGTTCGTGCAAATAATCAAATCATAGGCGTTTTCCGTAAGACAAACGCTGATCCCTTCGATAATTTTCAAGTAAAAATCGCGGTCAAAGTCGCTGAAGACGAATACGACCGTGTTGGATTTGACGGATTTTGCTTTATTGGTTAATGTCTTCGGATCATACCCGTGTTCCAAGCAAATTTGCAGAACGCGTTCTCTAGTCGCTTGTCCAACATTTTTGCGCCCGTTCAGCACATTGGACACCGTAGAGATTGAAACGCCCGCAAGCTTTGCAATCTCTTTCATCCTTATCATGCGATCATGCCCCCTATGAAGCCTTAATAGTTTATATATCATACGGCATCGATTTTTGTAAAATTGTTTGTAAAATTTTATTTGGCATGGGCCCTTATCGCGGAATGGGCCAAAGTATATTATCGGTAAATATAAATTAAGCTATGATTTCTATAATTTGGGTGTATAATGAAAAAAACGACGTTAGGTGAAGAAAATGAATGATGACGCATATATTAGACGAATCAACCAGGACGAAATCCATAAGTTAATGGATTTGTACAAGCATTTGCACCCTGACGACCCTGAACTTCAGGCCGATCGTTTGAATTCGCTCTGGGAACAAATTTATCCTAACCCAAATATGCATTACATTGTCGCCGATCTGGAGGGGCAATTGGTTGCATCATGCGTTTTGGTCATCATTCCGAACTTGACGAGAAACGCTCGTCCTTATGGGCTAATCGAAAACGTGGTCACGCACCCGCTTTTTAGAAGAAAAGGTTATGGAACGAAGGTGTTGAGAAAGGCTTTACAGCTTGCATGGGAACGGAATTGCTACAAAGTCATGCTGCTTACCAGTTCGAAAGAAGAGAGGACCTTAACGTTTTATGAAAAAGCCGGATTTAAAAGGGGCGTGAAAACAGGATTCATCGCAACGCCGTAAAAAGGGACGATCCGTTTACGGATGGTCCCTACGTCCTGGAATATTGCTTGACCAGGCGCGCAGCCTGCTCGCAAATACGGTCCCGCAGCTCTTGCGGAGCGATGACGTCGACCCGGCCGGCAAGAGAGAAGACGGAGGACACGGCCGCATCCGGATGTTCGAAGCTTGCCTGCACCTCTATCCTTCCGTCCTTTGCCCCCTCCGCATCCTCCCGCACTTTCACTTTAAGGACCCCGTTCATCCTACAGATAAGCGGCAGCGTCTCCGCATCCGTCTGCAAAACCACCGAATACCGGGCGTGTCTCGACACGTATTCCTTTGTCCAAAGGCGCCAATAGGCTTCCAAATCGAAGTCGTCAGGGCGGTCAAAGCTATTCTCCGTTAGGCGGAAAGACTCGATTCTTGCCATCCGGAAAGCTCTTATGTTTCCATCCGCTTTCCCTACGAGAAACCACATCCCCTCCTTCAGAACGAGTCCGTAAGGGTCAAGCGTCAATTCATGCTTAAAATGGCGCCGATCCGCATAAACCATCTGAGCCTGCCTCTGTTCCCAAACGGATTGCCGCACCCTCTCCATCAAATCCGGCTTCTCTTGTTGTCCGCGCCATCCTTCCATATCGAGAAAAACCCGGTTGCGAATCCATTCGGCAGCCATTCGATGCTGATCCGACAGGTTGTTCAGGATTTTCAAAAAAGCGGAATTCAACGAATAATGAAAGCCCAAACGCTTAAAGGGCTGTTCGTTCATCCGCATAAAGAGCGCATGAATTTCCGACGTGTTCAGACCGTCGACCTTGGCGCGGTAATCGGCAGAAAGCGTGAAGCCGCCGCCCAGGCCGGAATCCGCATGAATAGGGACTCCTGCCGCGCTCAACGCGTCCATATCCCGATAAATCGTCCGTTCGGATACTTCCAGTAGCTGCGACAATTCCTTTGCCGTCATGCGCCCTTTTAGCTGAAGATGCATGAGGATGGAGATCAACCGGTCCGCCCGCACCTTACATCCTTCTTCCCCCGATAGATCGATTTTATTTCAACACACTTTATCACTCCCTGACAGAAGATGTCAAGGATTCTATGCTATCCTGAATGCCAGGCAAACCGCTTCATTCGACAATCGCGAGGTTGTATACCATGATGGCATTCTTGACGAAATGGCTGAGTCCCCATAGGGATGCAACATTGTTGCATACGGTTGCGCTGTTGCGCAGTGTAGGGCAGGGTATGGCTCTTGTCGATATGAGCTTGTTTCTGAAAGGCTTGGGTTGGAGCGGAGGCGCGATCGGAGCCGTGCTCGCCGGCGCCGGGGTCGCCAGAACGATCTTCACGCTGTTCGCCGCCGAAATGCGCGCTCGATTGGGGGCCAAGCGCTGCCTTCTGCTGTTCGAAGCGTTGGCCGCCTGCGGCGCGCTTGCCGTCTCGGTTAGCGCAAATGCATTCGTTCTCGATGCCGCCATCATCTGCTCAGGATGGGGAAGCGGCCACTCCGGTTCCGGCGGCCCCGCCTTTCCGGTCGAACGCGGTTGGTTGGCGGCTTACGCCCGCTACGATTCCCATCGGTTGTTTCGCATACATGCCTTGTTCACCTATACAGGTTTAGGAGCGGGATGCCTGATCGCTTGTCTTGCGTCTCTATGTAGCGCAAATTCTCCAGGTCTATACGGCTATCGCGCCGTATTTCTGTTTATCGCGATTCTGAATGCAGGGTGCATGTATTTCATATGGCGGTTGAGCGGAGGAAGCCGCAAAGCAAGCTCTTCGTCCGCACGAACCGCCTCCGGTGATGGAGATCCATCCTGGAACAAGGAAAACAAAGAGTCGTTATGGGCTGCGGGTTCCGCCGTTTTGGCGGGATGGGGATTGGCGGTATCGCTGCAGGCGATCGGGCTGCAGAAGGCATCTCTGTACGTCCCCATTGTCCTCTTCCTCGCGATGGCCATCGTTCCCAACTTGTCATTATGGGTGAAGAAAAAAAGACTCTCCCAAGAGGCCGAATCCTTGGAAGAGATCAAACGATTGGCAAATCTGTTGAACGGAGCCGCATCCGCATTGACAGGCACCATGACCTCGTATTGGTTCTCCGCCAAATTCGCGGCATTCGCCGGGTGGATCGGAGCCGTGATGGGGGTATCTTATATCGCGGCCGGTCTATGGTCGCTCATGGCCCCGAAAGGAAAGGACAAGTTCGAAACCGTCCGGTTGATCTTCGTTCTGCAAGGCTTGGCTGTCGTTTTCTTGCTTGTCTTGCCATGGATTTCCTCGTTCTGGATAGCGGCTGTTCTGGAAATCGGCTGCACGGCATGCAGCCTCGGCACTCGCGGAGACCGTACGGCGGTCATGATGGAAGACAGGGTAAAGGGCAAACGAACCCTGCCGTCAAAAATCGGTTATTTGCTTGTCAGAGTGGGCACCGTGCTCTGGCCCGGCGCTTTCGGCAAATGGATCGACGAGGGCCGATATGCCGCTCCCTTTTATATCGTTGCCGCTTTTCAAGCTTGTTCCGCTTCCTTGTTCGCCAAGGTGTACCGTCGGCCTCGGCCCCGAGAACGCGAATCCGGATAAAACATCGGTGCCGTGCTCCTCCGAATTCGCACCGTCCGCGAGGAACGAAGCTTTAGGGCCCAACCGAGATAAGCCCCAAGCCGGAACCTGGCCCGATCATACGATCGAGCCTCCGTTGACGAAAAAGATTTGGCCCGATATGAAGGAGGCATCGTCGGAAGCCAGCAGCACGTACACAGGCGCCAGTTCGAACGGTTGCCCCGGCCGTCTCATGGGCACTTCCGTTCCGAAGGTTTTGACTTCTTCCGCCGTAAATGCGGACGGAATAAGCGGCGTCCAGATCGGTCCGGGCGCTACCGCGTTGACCCGACTCCCCCGGTTGGACAGCGATAGGGATGCCTCACTGCCAGCCATGCGCTCTCCCACAGCGGTTAGTTTCACTGCCCATAGTTTCACACGTAGATTGCCCGTAATTAAGGTTTGGCATCGTATTTACGCATCCCGTCTAAGTCCGGCGCATATAGGCGCGCACCGTGAGCGGAGCGAAGACCGCTACCATGACAGCGGCGCCAATGAGGGAGATGACAAGGTCCTTCCCCATCGATCCGGTATTGGCTAGATCCCGAACGGCAGTGACCAGATGAGAGATCGGGTTGATGTTCACGAACCACTGGAGCCATTCGGGCATCGTATTGACCGGGACGAAGGCGTTGGAGAGAAACGTGAGCGGAAACAGCACAATCATCGAGATTCCTTGCACACTTGAAGCCGTGCGCGCAATCACGCCGAAAAAAGCGAAAATCCAACTGATGGCCCAGGAACACACCATGACCAGAACCCCGGCAATGACGACGCTCCCCAAGCCCCGCCAGGCCGGTAGCCCATTATATACCCCATGGCGAAGGTAAGCACAGTCGCAATCGCATACCGGATCGTGTCCGCCAGCAGAGCTCCTGCCAGAGGGGCGATTCGCGCGATCGGCAGGGACCTGAACCGGTCGAATACGCCTTTATCCATGTCTTCGCGCAGTTGGACGCCGGTGACGATTGAGGTGGTAATGACGGTTTGCACGAGGATGCCGGGAATGATAATCGGCAAATAATTTTGCACGTTTCCGGAGATTGCGCCGCCAAAAATATAAGTAAACATCAGGGTAAAAAGAATGGGCTGAAGCGTGACGTCAAACAATTGCTCGGGCGTGCGCCGAATTTTCAGCAACCCCCGATAGGCCATCGTCAATGAATGGCGAACCGACTGGCCAAAACCGGTGTAATTTTTCAGCGGGCGAACGGCTTCCCGCCACATGGATGGGGTTCTCATCCTATTGCCTCCTCGACGTTTGAATTTTCCGATTCCAGCGACTCGTTTGCGTCGACTCCATGGCCGGTGATGGTCAAAAATACTTCGTCAAGCGTCGGCTTCTGCAAACTGATTTCGGCCAAGTTGATCCCTTGGGTACGGAGGGCGATAAGCAGGTCGGCGACACGGTTGGCGTCCTCGATCGGCGCCGTAATCTTTCCGGCTTCTGCCGACATGCTGGCGCGGACCTGAAGCACCTGTTCGATGACCCGCCGGGCGTCGTTGATGTCAGGCGGATTTTGGACTCTCAAATGCAGCGACGCATTGCCGACGGAGGCTTTCAGTTCATCCACCGTCCCCTCTGCGACGACCCGGCCGCGATCGATAACCGCGATTCGGTCGGCCAGTTGATCTGCTTCGTCGAGGTACTGCGTCGTCAACAGTACGGTTGACCCCGTCTTCACTAACCTGCGAATCGTATCCCACATTTGTGCGCGCGTGCGCGGGTCCAGCCCGGTAGTCGGTTCGTCCAGGAAGATGAGCGGCGGCTGGGCAATCAGACTTGCCGCCAAATCCAACCGGCGGCGCATGCCTCCGGAGAAATTTTTCAATGGGCGCTTCGCGGCTTCGGTCAAACCGAACTCCTCCAGCAGTTCCGATGCTTTACGCCGTGCCTCTGCGCGACCCAACCCGAGCAGCCGGGAGAAAATGATCAGATTCTCGGTTGCGCTGAGCGACTCGTCGACCGACGCGTACTGACCGGTTACCCCGATCAATTGACGCACGATCTGCGGCTCTTTCACCACATCGTACCCAAAGATGCGCGCCGAACCCGCGTCCGGCCGCAACAACGTCGCCAACATCCGAATCGTCGTGGTTTTGCCCGCTCCGTTCGGACCCAGCACGCCATAGATCGTACCGGCTCGTACGTTCAAATGGACGCCATTCACCGCAAGATTGTCGCCGAATCTTTTGACGAGCCCGCTGGCTTCAATGGCCCATTCACGATTGTCCGGCCCTGCTTTCCTGTGTTTATTGTCCATGGCAACTCCTCCTATTCATTAACCGATTGCATGCGCCGTGCAAAAGAGCTCCGGCCGCCGGTTCATCGAATCGGATGGATCGGTCCGAATCGCTGATGATCGCCAATCCGGCGGCAAGCCGCATGGTCTCCCCGCTCCCTTTATTGATCCGCTTCTTGCATTATAAGGAGTTCCCTATCGCCGTTAAACCGTTCGAAGAACGATTTGCCGATCGGTCTCCGGACGTAGAAAGACTTTTATCAACGAGGTTCGAACCCCTTCGGACTTAAAAAGCAATGAGGCGCGATCGGTTTCCGATCGCACCTCATTGCGGTTGTATGCTGACCGAACTTATTCATCAAAAGCCTCCGCATGGTTTTGGAATTCGTTCAGCTTCTCGTTCCAATGCCGCCTCATCATTTTCCGCATATAAACGTCTTCCAGCATTTCTTATGAATCTCCAATTCTTGCGCCAACTGCTTGGCCGTCATTCTTTTGCGCGCCCGGAGCAGAACGAGTATAGCGAGCGTTTGATCCGATTTGGTCATCCGATCTCCCCCGAACTTTTCAAATGCTTTTGTCCACATGATTGTTAAAAGGTGTACGTGCAACACCGCATTATGTACAGCGGCAACATCAAACGAAACAAAAAAAACGGCATCTCTGCCGTTTGCGTTGCATGTTGGTGGAGAATAGGGGGTTCGAACCCCTGACCTCATCGCTGCCAGCGATGCGCTCTCCCAGCTGAGCTAATTCCCCAAAAATTTTCCCATAAAGGAAAATTTCAACTCTATTCTTTGTCGGCTCGGAAACGCGTTCCAAGACAAGCCTTCCGTGACGACAGAAGTTAGTTTATCACAGGCGCATCGGCATGTCAACCATTTCATATGCCATGTTTTGAAATCAGATTATTCAATTCTTTCAGAAACATATTGATGTCCTTGAACTGCCGATAAACCGACGCGAAACGGACGTAGGCCACCTCGTCTACGGTATATAATTGCTCCATCAGCAGTTCCCCGATGACCCGGCTTTCCACTTCGGCCTGTGCGGTCGTGCGAAGCTCCCGCTCGACATGGGAGACAATCGCTTCCAATTGCTCAACCGATACCGGCCGTTTTTCGCAGGAGCGCAGCAAACCGCGCAGCACTTTCTCCCGGCTGAATTCCTCGCGGCTTCCGTCCTTCTTTACGACAATAAGCGGCGTCTCCTCCACCATTTCGAAAGTGGTGAACCGGCGGTTGCACTGCTCGCACTCGCGCCTGCGGCGGATCGACTTGTTGTCGTTGGCCGGGCGCGAATCCAGCACCTTCGTACCGCTGTAATCGCAATAAGGGCATTTCATAATCCGATCCATACTCCTTTCGGCTATTTTTTATTCCCAACGCTTACCTTACATGAACCTAAAACGAGTGCACATAATACGAGTACCAACCGCGAGGAGGTGAACAACAATGGCTGAAGGATCCCGCAGCAGCAATCAACTGCTTGTCCCTCAAGCGAACGCCGCTCTGGACCAACTGAAATACGAAGTTGCCCAAGAGCTTGGCATTGCGATCCCGCAGGACGGCTATTACGGGAACATGGTGACCCGCGATACTGGTTCTATCGGTGGTAACATCACGAAACGTCTGGTCACCATCGCGGAACAACAACTTGCCGGTCAATTCAGGTAATCGTTTCTTCTAAGCAATCAAGAATTTATGGGAAGCTTTGAAGCCGAACGGCTTCAAAGCTTCCTCTTCATATTTCATCATATAATTTCTTGTACTTGTTGTAATAATACAAAATACGCTGAACATAATGGCGGGTTTCGCCGTAAGGAATATCGTTCAAGCTCGATTGCTCCCCGTCCCAGATGTTCTCGTTCAGCCATTGCCGGACTTTGCCCGGACCCGCGTTGTAAGCGGCCAGCGAAACGGCCAGCCTGCCGTCGAACTGCCGCAGCATTTCGCGCAAATACCAGCTGCCGACGAGAATACCGGCCTCCGGCTTTCGGCTGATCTCCTGAATGGTAAGCGAGCCGAAATCCTCCTTGCTCAATATCCACTCCGCCGTCTCCGGCATCACCTGCATAATGCCGAGCGCCCCTTTGGGGGAAACGGCTTCGGCTTTATAATTCGATTCCACCCGGATAATCGCCGCGATCAGCAGCGGGTCCAATTGATACCGGGAGGCGATCGAGCGAATTTCCTCTTTATAGTATATCGGGTACATCATTCTGCCAAGCCATTCCGATTGGACAAGGATGACAACGAGCACAAGAAGCAGGAGAGGAAGAAGCAGACGCCGGCGTTTTTTTCGGTTCCGGTTCATGCCAGGCCCTTCGCCTTTCTGAATCGTTCGAGCTGCAAAGCGGTGTCTTCCAGACTGCCGCTGTTGTCGATGACGATGTCGGCCAGGCGTTTCTTCTCCTCGATGTCCATCTGCGCATTCAGCCGCCGTTCGGCGTCGGCCTTCGACAGCCCGTCCCGTTTCATCAGCCGTTCCAACTGAACGGATCGGGGAACATAGACGACCATCACTTCTTCAAAAAGCGACTGCAGTCCGGACTCGTAAAGCAGCGGAACGTCGACCACGACGAGCCGTTTCGGCGCTTCCCGCTGGAGCTTGTCCATCCGCTCGCGCATGACGGCGCGAATGGCGGGATGCGTAATGGCTTCAAGGGCTTTCCGTTTCGCTTCGTCGGCGAAGACGATTTCCCCCAATTTCTTGCGGTTTAACGTTCCGTCTTCATGCAGAACGGCTTGTCCGAAACGTTCGACAATTTGAGCCAAGGAAGGCTGCCCGGGCTCCACGATTTCCCGGGCAATACGATCCGCATCCACCAGCGCCGCGCCGCTCTCGACAAGCATGCGGGCGACGGTGCTTTTGCCGGAGGCGATTCCTCCTGTCAGTCCGATATTCATACGGCACCTCTTAAAACAGTTTCATAATGCCCATTACGATCAAAATAATGCCCGGAAGCACGCTAAGCTTACGCACCCAGCGCCATCCGGCCGCCAAAAAACCGACGCGCATGCCGAGCCACAGAAACGCTCCGCTTGCGCAGGCGATCAGCAGCGCGGTGAGCAACGGCGGAAAACCGACCAGAGCGGCGCCGATGCCTGCGCCGAACGCGTCAAGCGAGAGCGCCGCGCCGAGCAGAAACGCTTCCCCGGCGGTAATAATGCCCGAACGGTCGACGTCTGCGGCCGAAGGCGTGCGCAAAATCTGGATAATGATCCCGAGCCGCCTGATTTCCAGCGTGATCAGCGGCCGCTTGGCCGGCAAATCCGCTTCGGCCGAAACGCCCTTGCCGTCCGCTTCGCCGTCGCGGTTCGGCTCCGCCCGATCCCGGTTGCGGAAAAACTGGTACAGCGCCCAAACGCCGATGCCGATCAAAATGACCGCTCCGACCGCCGAAGCGGCGGTTGGCGACAGGAAGCGGGACAACGCGACGCCGACCATCATCGAAAGAAGAATAATCGCGCCGGAGCAAGCGGAGATAATAAGAACGGACGGAAGCGGAATACGGATTTTGCGCAGCCCGTAGGTCATGCCCACCCCGAATCCGTCCACGCTGACCGCGAAGGACAACAACAGCAGCGAAGCTCCGTGTACGAGCATTTCGTACCTCCTGCATTTCGGAAATCAGCCGCTCCTTCCGTCCCCGTGCGAGGCAAAGCGACTCAATTCCTATCCTATGCAGGCGTTAGGGGGAATGCCCCGGTATTATCCCTCCGCTATTTCGGTTGCGGAGGCGGACTCCGCCGTTCCGTCCAAGCGGCGCTTGACGGCGTTGGATCGCGCCTTGCCGCCCTCCGGCGCAGGCGCTTTCGGCTTCAGCGCGGAACGAAGGCCGCGCGGAAGCTTTTGGCACCGCTCACAAATATGCGTCCCTCTGCCTCCGAGCGCGAATTTCGCGATCGGACTTCCGCATCGTTCGCAAGGTTCTCCGGTTCGGCCGTACGCTTTGAGCCGGTGCTGGAACATGCCCATTTCGCCCTGGCCGTTAACGTACGATTTGATCGATGAGCCGCCCGCTTCCACTGCCGAAGACAGCGTGGCCACAATCGCCGAATGCAGCCTTTTGAGCTCGGCGCGGCTTAAGCTGTCCGCCGGCCGTTCCGGATGGATGGCCGCGGCGAACAGCGCTTCGTCCACATATATGTTGCCGAGCCCGACGATCACTTCCTGGTTCAGCAGCAGCGGCTTGATTTTGGTCGTTCTGCGGCCGATCGCCTTGGCGAACGCATCCGGCGTGAAATCGTCGGAAAGCGGCTCAAGCCCGAGCTTCCGAAGCGGCTGCGAGATCAAGTCTTCACCCGGAGCGAACAAATGCATCGTGCCGAATTGTCTGACGTCTTTATATCTTAATGCGGTTCCGTCGGTAAAATGAAAAATCACATGCGTATGGTTCTCCACCGGATCTTCCTCGCGGAACACGCCGTAGCGGCCCTCCATGCGTAGGTGGGACACCAGCACAAGCCCGTCCAGCAAAAAACGCAGGAATTTGCCCCGGCGTTCGACGCTTTGGAACGTGCGTCCCTCGAGCATCGCGGCAAACACGTCCGGATCGTCCGGCTTCTGGATAATGCGCGGCAGGTTCACCGATACGCTTCGAATTTTTTTGCCGGCGATCAATTTGTTCAAGGTGCGGCGCACCGTTTCCACTTCCGGCAATTCCGGCATAAAGGCTCCTCCCCACCAAGCTTCCTTATCTTTCTTATTATAATCGAATGGAACGGCCGGAACCACCCCGGTCCCGGCCGCCAAACCGCTTATTTTGCCTCGTACCAGTTGTCGCCGACGCTGACGTCCGCTTTAAGCGGCACATCGAGCGGGAACGCTCCGGCCATGACGGCGGGCACCAGCTCCCGCATCAGCTCCAGTTCTTCCGGCGGCACCTCGAACACCAGCTCGTCGTGCACCTGCAGCAGCATGCGGCTTCTCAGCCCGCGCTCCCGGAGCTCCTTGTCCATGTTCAGCATGGCCAGCTTGATGATGTCCGCCGCCGTTCCCTGAATCGGCGTGTTCATCGCCGTCCGCTCCGCAAACGAGCGCAGATTGTAGTTCGAGGAACGAATATCCGGCAAATAACGGCGGCGTTCAAGCAGCGTCGTGACGTAGCCGTCTCTTTTCGCCTGCTCCACGATGGCATCCATCCATCTGCGCACGCCTTGGAACACGCTGAAGTACTGTTCGATAAAAGCCGCCGCTTCCTTGCGGGTAATGTTCAGGTTTTGCGACAATCCGTAATCGCTTATGCCGTACACGATGCCGAAATTGACCGCCTTGGCCTGCCGGCGCATATTGCCGTCCACCTGGTCGGCCGTAACGCCGAACACGTCCATCGCGGTTTTCGTATGGATGTCCATTTCCTGAAGGAACGCTTCCTTCAGCCGCTCGTCGCCCGAAATATGCGCCAATACCCGCAGCTCGATTTGCGAATAGTCCGCCGCCAAAATCGACCAGCCGGGCTCCGAAGGGATGAACGCCTTGCGGATTTGGCGCCCTTCCTCCAGGCGGATCGGAATGTTTTGCAGGTTCGGAAACTGGCTGCTCAACCGTCCCGTCGCCGCGATCGTCTGCCGGTAATACGTATGGATTTTGCCGTCCTCCGGCCGAATTTCCTTGAGCAGGCCCTCGATGTACGTCGACTGCAGCTTCGTCAGCATCCGGTAATGAAGAATAAGCCGGACGATTTCATGATACGGCTCCAGCTTTTCCAGCACTTCCGCATCGGTCGAATAACCCGTTTTGGTCTTCTTGATGACGGGCAGGCCGAGCTTTTCGAACAGCACCTCGCCAAGCTGCTTGGGCGAGCCGATATTGAATTCATAGCCCGCGATCCGGTGGATTTCCGCCATCGTTCGCTCGATGCCGCGTTGGAATTCCTCGCCGAGCTGCTTCAAGGCGTCGGCTTCCACCACGATTCCCTGCTTTTCCATGCCCGCCAAGATGACGGACAGCGGCTGCTCCAGCTCGTAATAGAGACGGCGCATTCCCGCCTTCTCCAGCTCCTCCGCCAGCGGACCCGCCAGCCGGACGACCGCGTCGGCCTTGGCGGCCAGATGCTCGTCCAGCGCCGGAGCTTCGGGCACGCGGAACTTCGCTCCCTTGCCGTATACCGCCTCGTCGGACGCGATCGGAGCGAGGCCGTGCCGATGCAGCAAGCCCGCCAGCGACGGATCGGCTTCCGTCGGATCAAGCAGATACGCTGCCAGTTGCACGTCGAACGCATGGCCCCTCAGCTCGATCCCGCTTCGGGCCAACACCAGATCGGCGCGGTGCAGATCGTAGCCGCGCTTGGCCGCCTTCTCGTCCGCAAGCCAGCGGCGAAGCGCGGACGCTTGCTCGCTTTGCAGCCGCTCGTACGGAACGACAAAACGCCGATCGCCCGCGGCAATGGCGATGCCGATGCCTTCGCCCTGGTGCGGGTTGTCGCCGTACGATTCGACGATGACGGCTTCGGCCGACGGCAGCGCCGCGTTCAGCGCCTCCCAGCCGGCTTCGTCTTCGACCCGGATCACCTCATACGAAGGCGCGGCCGTTCCCCCGGCCTGCTCCCCGCCGCTTGCGCCCGGCTCCGACAAATTCAACCGCTCGATAAGCGACTTGAACTCCAGCTTGCGCAGCGCCGCCGCAAGCTCGGACGCATCGTAGCCGTTCCAGCTCAGCTCGTCCCATGAAGCCTCCAGCGGCACGTCGCGGAAAATCGTCGCCAGCTCCTTGCTCATGCGGGCGTCTTCCTTGTGGTTGCGCACATTTTCGCCCAGCTTGCCCTTGATGCCGTCCGCCGCCTCCAGCACCCGTTCCACCGAGCCGTATTCGGCGAGCAGCTTCAGCGCCGTCTTCTCCCCGACGCCCGGCACGCCGGGAATGTTGTCGGAAGGATCGCCCATAAGGCCCTTCAGATCGATGATCTGCTGCGGCGCAAGCCCGTATTTCGCCCGGATCTCCTCCGGCGTATACCGCTCCGTCTCGCTGACGCCCTTGCGGGTAAGCAGCACCGTCACGTTGTCCGAGGCAAGCTGCAGCATGTCCTTGTCCCCCGACACGACGACGGCGGTCTGTCCCTGTTCTTCGGCCATCCGGGCGAGCGTGCCGATAATGTCGTCGGCTTCATAGCCGGGCAGCTCGAATTGCGCAATGGAAAACGCCTTAAGCAGCTCCTTGAGCAGCGGGAACTGCTCGGACAGCTCCGGCGGCGTCTTCTGGCGCCCGCCCTTGTATTCCGCATAGCCCTCGTGCCGGAACGTCGTCTTGCCCGCGTCGAACGCGACGAGCATATGCGTCGGCTTCTCCTCTTCGATTACCTTCAGCAGCATCGTCGTAAACCCGTACACCGCGTTTGTATGCAAACCGCTGCTGTTCGTCAGCGGCGGCATTGCGTAAAAGGCCCGGTTCACAATGCTGTTGCCGTCGATCAGCAGCACCTTCTGCTTGTCGTTGCCCATGCCATCCACCCCGTCCGTTTACTTCGTACAGTGCCATCATACCATATTGAACGGAAGCAGGCGATGCAAGCCCTCTTCCATCGGCCCATTTCGGCCATTTCGGCGAATTCGGCGCGGTCCGCGGCGCAGGCGATACCCAAAACAAAAAGCCCGGGCGCCTCTGCCCGGGCGAAAGCAACGAAAACCGGCCAACGCTATTGATTCAGGTCGGGCCGCTTGCCGACGACGAGGAAAACGACGCTCTCCCCGATATTCGTCGCATGGTCGGCGATCCGTTCGATGTAACGGCCTACGAAGCTCAAATACATCGCCTGCCCGACCGTCTTCGGATTTTCCGCCGTCAGCGAGAACATCTCCCGCAAAATCTGCGAATAGAGCGCGTCCACCCGGTCGTCGTCCTTGGCCATTTTGTAAGCCAAATCCACGTTTTCGTCCAAATACGATTGGATCGATTCCTTGATCATCGTCCGCACGATGCCCGCCATCTGCGGCAAATCGACCAGCGGCTTCATCAGCGTCTGCCCTTCGAGCCGCAGCACGACTTTGGCGATATCCACCGACAGATCGCCCATGCGCTCGAGATCCGACGAAATTTTGAGCGCCACCAGAATGCGGCGCAAATCTTTGGCCACCGGCTGCTGCGTCGCGATCAGCTTGGCGCCTAATTCGGAGATTTTCTCCTCGATCCGGTTGATTTCAGGATCCTTCCGGACGATCTGGCGCGCAAGTTCGGCATCAAGCGTCTCCAACGCCTTCATCGAATCCGCGAGCGCATGTTCCACCCGTTCTCCCATTTCGACCAGCAGCTGTTCCAGCTGTTCCAGTCCGATATCAAATTCCTTGCGCGTCACCATCGTCCCTTCGCCTCCTAACCAAATCTGCCCGAGATATAGTCTTCCGTCCGCCGGTCGGCGGGATTGGAGAACAGCGTCTCCGTATCGGCCGCCTCGATCACCTGGCCGTTAAGGAAGAACACGGTGCGGTCCGAGATGCGGGCCGCCTGATGCATGTTGTGCGTGACCATGACGATCGTATAATTGCGGCTCAATTCGCGGGTCAATTCCTCAATCTTGTTCGTCGAGATCGGATCGAGCGCCGACGTCGATTCGTCCATCAGCAGGATGTCCGGCTCGACCGCCAGCGCGCGCGCGATGCAGAGCCGCTGCTGCTGGCCGCCGGAAAGGCTCCAGGCGGATTTTTTCAGCACGTCCCGGACTTCCTCCCACAGCGAAGCGGCGCGCAGGCTTTTCTCCACGATTTCGTCCAGCTCCGCCTTTTTTCGCTTGCCGTGCAGCCGGGGACCGTATGCCACATTGTCGTAAATCGATTTCGGGAACGGATTCGGCTGTTGAAACACCATGCCGACCCGCTTCCGCAACGTTTCCACTTCCATGTCCGGCGCGTAGATGTCCTGGCCTTGAATCTCGACCTTCCCTTCGATCCGGACGCCGTCGATCGCGTCGTTCATCCGGTTGAGCGTCCGGAGCAGCGTGGATTTGCCGCAGCCGGAAGGGCCGATAAACGCCGTCACCCGCTTCTCGGGAATGGACAGGCTGATGTCCTTCAGCGCATGAAACGTTCCGTAATAGAGCTGAAGCCGTTCGATTTCGATCATCCGAGATGTCCTCCCTTCCGTCAGCCGAAGCGGCCCGAGATGTAGTCGTCCGTCGATTTTTTGGACGGGTTTGTAAAAATCTTCTGCGTGTCGTCGTATTCGATCAGGTCGCCCAGCAGGAAAAATCCCGTTTTGTCGGAAATGCGCGCGGCCTGGTGCATGTTGTGCGTCACGATAATGATCGTATATTCCTTCTTCAATTCGGCGATCAGCTCTTCGATTTTGGACGTCGAGATCGGATCGAGCGCCGAAGCCGGTTCGTCCATCAGCAAAATGCTCGGCTTGACCGCAAGCGACCGGGCGATGCAAAGCCGCTGCTGCTGGCCTCCCGACAACGACAGGGCGGACTGGTGCAGACGATCCTTGACCTCGTCCCACAGAGCCGTCTTGCGCAGCGTCGTCTCGACGATTTCGTCCAGTTCCGCCCGCTTGCGGACGCCGTGGTATCTCGGCCCGAAGGCGATGTTTTCATAGATCGATTTGTGAAACGGATTGGGCCGCTGCCACACCATCCCGATTTTCTGCCGAAGCTGGACAACGTCCGTCTGCGGATCGCAAATATTGTCGTTCCCGATCCAGATTTCGCCTTCGATGCGCGCGCCGGCGATGAGGTCGTTCATGCGGTTGAGCGACCGGAGGAAGGTCGACTTGCCGCAGCCGGACGGACCGATCAAGGCGATGACCTGACGGGACGGAAACGCCATGCTCACCCGCTTGACCGCTTGCTTTTCGCCGTAGTAAACCGACAGGTCTTTCGTATAAAGCGCAATTTCGCTCATGAGGCCCTCCTACTTGCTCGCGGTTAATTTGCGGTACAGCAAACGTCCGAACCAGCGCGCGCCGAGATTGAACAGCAGCACCGTGATGACCAGCACCGCGGACGCGCCCGCCGCGATTTCCGGCGCATCGGGGGCAAGCCCTTCGCTGTTGATTTTCCAAATGTGCACCGCCAGCGTCTCCGCCGGACGGAGCGGGTTCAGCGGCGACGTCGGACTGAGCGGATTCCAATCCGTAAAGTCCAAGCGCGGCGAGCTCATGCCGGCGGTAAAGAGCAGCGCCGCCGCTTCGCCGAACACGCGGCCGGCGGCCAGAATCGTGCCGGTGACAATCGAGGGAAGCGCGACCGGCAGCATGACCTGCGTGATCGTCCGCCAGCGGGAAATGCCGAGCGCCAACCCCGCTTCCTTCTGCTCGCGGGGAACGCTGCGCAGCGATTGCTCGGTAATGCGCACCATCATCGGCAGGTTGAATACCGTCAGCGCGAGCGCGCCGGAGAGCAGCGAAAAGCCGAGCCCGAACCGGTTGACGATGACGAGCAGTCCGAACAGGCCGATGACGATGGACGGAAAAGAGGACAGAACCTCGACGATAAGCCGGACAAAGGCGGTGAAGCGGTTCTCTTTCGCATATTCGCTCATATAAATGCCGGCGCCGAGACCGAGCGGAATCGTGATGATCATCGTCAGAACCAGCAAAAACAGCGAGTTGAACAGCTGCGGCCCGATGCCCCCGCCTGCCTTGATGGTCTGCGGCGGAGACGTCAGAAAGTCGAAGCTGATATGACGAAGGCCGCGGACGAGCAGGTAGCCGAGCAGCCCGGCGAGCACCGCCAAGATAAGAACGGCAATGGCCACGATAACGCCCGTGGCGATCCGGTCGACGGTTTTGGCTTTCACCGCTTCGCCCTCCTTTCCAGCAGACGAACGATAAATACGAATACGAAGGTCATCAAGAGCAATATCAGGGCAAGGCTCCACAACGCGTTGTTATGGGCGGAGCCGAGCGTCGTATTGCCCATCGAAAGCGTGATGATGCTGGTGAGCGTAGCCGCCGATTCGAAGAGCGAGTCCGGAATATGCGGCGCATTGCCGATCACCATCTGCACCGCCAGCGCTTCCCCGAACGCACGCGCGATGCCGAGAACGATGCCGGTCAGCAGGGAAGGAAGCGTCGTCGGCAAAATGATGCGGGAGATCGTCTGCCAGCGCGTCGCGCCGAGCGCATAGGACCCTTCCTTCAGCCCGCTCGGCAGGCTGCGCAGGGCGTCGGTGGCGATCGTCGTCACCGTCGGCAAAATCATGATCGACAGCACGATGGACCCCGCCATAATGCCGATGCCTTGGCCCGGAAACGTATGGCGCAAAAACGGCACGATGACCGACAGCCCGACAAAACCGTACACGACGGAAGGAATTCCCGCGAGCAGCTCGATGGCGGGCTGAAGCACCGTTCTGCCCAGCTTCGGCATCATTTCCGTCATGAAAATCGCCGCGCAGAACCCGAGCGGCGCCGCGATCGCCGCGGCAAGCAGCGAGGTCGCGAACGAGCCGTACAGAAACGGGAGCGCGCCGTATAACGGCTGTTCGGCATCCGGGTCCCAGACTTTGCCGAACAGCATCTCGCCCACGCCGACCCCGCCGGACACAAACGGCGTCAGTCCGCGGACGGCGATGAAATAAACGATCGAGAAGATCGTCACAATGAGCACAAGAATGCAAACATACACGTACGCCTTGCCTCGCCATTCCTCGATGCGGTGCTTCGGGAACGGTTTCGAAGCCTGGACAGCCGTGTCTCGTTTAACCTCTTTATAGGACAAATTCATGCACGCCTCTCCTTCAACGGCAAGGAGAGGCCCACCAAGGTTGCCTCTCGCCGCATCAATATAGATCGGTGTATAGGTGTCGGGAAATTATTTTTGCGTAACGTTGCCGTTCGCGTCGCGAGCGATTTGCATGCTCGTGATCGGAATGAAATTCAGTTCCTTCACGTCGGCATTTTGAATTTCTTCGCTCATCATGTAGTCAAGGAACGCTTTGACTACGGGCGTCGGCTCGCCTTTCGTGTACATGTGCTCGTAAGCCCAGACCGGATATTTGCCCGACGTTACATTTTCGACCGTCGGCTCCACGCCGTCATATTTCAGCACTTGAACCGTGTCGTCCAGGTAGGACAGCGCCAGGTAGGCGATCGCGCCGGGGGTTTCGGCTACGAGCTTTTTCACCGTGCCGGAGGAATCTTGCTGGATCGAGCCCGGCAGGTCTTCCGTTTTCGTTCCCAGAGCGTAGTTTTCGAACGTCTTGCGCGTGCCGGAGCTGCTCGGACGGTTGATGATGACGATCTTTTGATCCGCGCCGCCCACATCTTTCCAGTTCGTGATTTTGCCGGTGAAGATGTCCACAAGCTGCTGCTTCGTCAGGTTGTCGACGCCGACTTTCGGATGGGCGACCGCCGCCATCGCCACGACGGCGACTTGATGGTCGACCAGTTCTTTTGCTTTCGGAGCGTCCGCGTCTTTGAACTTCTCTTCGGCGAAGATGTCCGAGTTGCCGATATCCGCCTGGCCTTCGGACACTTGCGTCAGGCCCGTTCCGCTGCCGCCGCCTTGGACTTGAACCGTGATTCCGCTGTATTTGCTGTCGGCCATAAACTTTTGCGCAACTTGTTCGACAAGCGGCTGCAGCGCCGTAGAACCGGTTGCCAGAATCGATCCGGTCAGCTTTTCTTCGCTCGGGCTGGCCGATCCGGAAGCCGACGGGCTTTCGCTCGGGCTAGCCGCGCCGTTTGCGCCGTTGTTCCCTTTGTTGCCGCAAGCGGCAAGCGTCAGGGCAAGCACAAAAGTCATCAACAATAACAGCGATTTTTTCATTGGAATTTGGTTCCCCTTTCCATCTCGTGCGTGTCGTTTTTTGTGGATGCGGCCGCGCCGGTCGCCGCCAACATCCCTTGCACATCTTCGATTCTATCTACCATTCGTCATTGGTATGTTTTCGTTTTGTAAACGCAGTGTTAAAATTGTCCGTTGTTCAATTGCGCCGTCAGCTTCCGGATCTGCTCGCGGATTTGGGCGGACACGCCGTTCGCTTGGCGCGAAGCTTCGGACAGCCTGGCGGCCGCCTCCAGGTTGTCGCCGCTAATTTCCCACAGCTTGTTGAACGTCGCTTCGGCCGAGAATACGCGGCGAATGCCTTCTTCCGCCCCGAGCTTGCCTTCCCGCACGGCCGAGGCCGCAGCTTCCGCGGCATCCGCCATGTCGCGCAGCTGCCGGTTGATCCGCTCGGTCGACTGCTTGGTCTGATCCGCCAGCGCCCTGACTTCCTGAGCGACGGCGGCAAAGCCGCGTCCGTGCTCGCCGGCCCTTGCCGCCTCGATCTGCGCGTTGAGGGCGAGCAGGTTGCACTGGTTGGCCAGCTCCGCAATCATCTTCGCGATGCCGAACACTTCCGCCGTCCGTTCCAGCAGCACGGCGACGGACCGGTCCTGCCGGTTGGCCGAATCGTGCCACTGCCGGAACAGGGACAACATTTGGGCCAGCTCCGCCCTCCCCTGCTCCGTCATCTCCGCAATCTGTTCGCTGCTGCGTCGGGAAAGCACGGCCGTCTCGGCGACCTTTTCCACCGCCCGGTGAATGTCCTCGATCATGCCGTCCGCATCGCGGACGGTGCGGATTTGCCGGATGGACGCTTCCCGCTGCAACATCCGCGCAATATTCAGCAAATCGCTGATCGTCAATATGCCTTCGAATTGGCCGCCGCGGGTCATGATGACGGTGTCGTACATCCGCTCCTCCTGCCTCGCCATCGCCCGGTCGATCAACTCCTGCGGAGACAGCCCGCTGTCGGCAAGAAGCGGCTCGCTGTCCATCAGCTTGGCGATCGGCTTCTCCCCGTAAAGCGACATGCCGAACAAAGAGCTGAGCGTCCGGAAAAACCGGTGCTTCATGACCAGCCCGACCGGACGCCGATTCGCGTCGATGACGACAATGCATTCCAGCTCTTTGCGTTCCCGGAACAAGGAGACGACGTCGCCGCAGGGCTTGTCCGGAGGGACAACAGGGCAATCCCGCATCCACTCCGCCACATTCACCGAATGAACCGGGACCGCATCGTGTTCCATTTTTTCCAATACAGACAACGCCATGGCGTCTCCCCTTTTCCGCTCCCTATGTACCCTTGCCGGGAATCGTTCCCAACTTGATGCTAGCAAACGGATGTCAACGGAAGGTAAATCGAAGGTTAAAGGGTTGTTAAAAGTTAGGTCTATTGGACCATCTCTGCCGAGGAACGGTGGCGTATTCGTTTTGGACGATGAGGATATATTAAAGTGGACAAACGGGGAATCGAGCCGCCATCAGGAGGAATTCCGCATGAAAAAGACTGTGAAAACGGCCGTTGCGGTTTTGGCCGCCGGCGCCTTGATCTCGCTCGGCGCTTGCGGAGGAAGCACCAATCAGAACGCCAACCGGTCGCCGAGCCCGACGGCGACTTCCACCGCTACGGAAGGCGCGGCCGGCCAAGGCGCCCAAAACATTACCGTTACGGCCACCAACTGGAAATTCGACAAACCCGAAATCCGCGTCCGCCAAGGCGACAAAATCCATCTGACGCTCCAAAACCAGCAGGGCAATCACGGGATCGAAATTCCCGAACTGAACGTCAACATCAAAGGCGGCGAAACGGCCACCTTTACGGCCGACAAAGCCGGAACTTACGAGTACCGCTGCTCCATTCAGTGCGGCCCGGGCCATAACGACATGGTCGGTTCGATTATCGTGGAGTAAACGGCCCATAAAAAAGGGAGCATGCCGCATTGGCATGCTCCCGCTGCTTTTGTCGATTAAATTTCGTCCACGTTTACCCAAGTGCCGCGTTCGATCGACAGGTCGACCGCTTCCAGCACTTCCTGGCACTTGACGCCGTCCAGGAACGTCGGCGCGAACGGAGATCCCGTCGCGATGTGTTGAACGAATTCATACACGATATGGACGAAGCCGTGTTCGTAGCCGATAATATGGCCGGTCGGCCACCAGTTCCCCGCGTATTTGTGCGAAGGCTCCGTCACCAGAATGCGGCGGAAGCCTGCCAAATCCGGCTCGTCGTCGCGGAAATACACTTCCAGTTCGTTCAGGCGCTCCAGATCCCAACGGATCGTGCCGCGGCTGCCGTGAATTTCGAACGTGTTCGCATTTTTGCGGCCGGTTGCGAAGCGGCTGGCGACAAAGATGCCCATCGCGCCGTTCTTGAAATCGGCGAGGAAAGCCGTCGCGTCGTCGACGGTCACGTCGCCCTTTTCGGACGAGCCGACGCCGCCAAGCCCCGAAGTCGAGACCGGAATCGGACGCTGCTTGACGAACGTCCGGTTATGGCCGACGACCCGGTCGAATTCCCCGATCAAAAACCGCGCGAGGTCGATGCTGTGCGCGTTGATGTCGCCGTGCGCGCCGGAGCCGGCCACTTCCTTCTTCAGCCGCCAAGCGAGCGGCGCCTCCGGATCGACCAGCCAGTCCTGCAAATACGTCGCCCGGTAATGATGGATTTCGCCCAGCTTGCCGCTGTCGATGATCGATTTCGCCAGTTGGACGGCCGGCAGGAAGCGGTAGTTGAAGCAGATGCCGTGCTTTACGCCGGCCTTCTCGGCCGCTTCCAGCATCTCCCGCGCGTCCGCGAGGTTCAGGGCGAGCGGCTTTTCGCAGAGCACGTGCTTGCCGTTTGCGATCGCCGCCAGCGCGATTTCCTTGTGCGCGTCGCTCGGCGCGTTGATGTCGATCAAATCGATATCGTCGCGCTCCACCAGCTTGCGCCAATCCGTTTCGTAGCTTTCCCAGCCGAACCGGTCGGCGGCTTCCTTGACGCCGGTCGCGTCCCGCCCGCAAATCGCCTTCATGGCGACGTTGGCGTCCATGTCGAAGAACATGCCGACATCCTTGTAAGCATGGCTGTGGGCTTTCCCCATAAACTTGTAGCCCACCATGCCGACGTTGATCGTTTTGGTTACGCCCACCACATTTCGCCTGCCTTTTCTTTAAGTATGAGCCCGTTAAGGAAATTCGCCGCTTTGCGGAATCCTTCGCCGACCGACATCAGGCTGTCCTCGTGCTCGATGCTGATCGTGCCGTCATAGCCGACCAGCCGCAGCGTGCTGATGAAATGCTTCCAGAAATCGTCGTCGTGGCCGTAGCCGACCGTGCGGAAAATCCAGGAGCGGTTCAGCTCGTCGGCATAAGGCTTGACGTCCAGCACGCCGTTCAGCGCCGTGTTGCGCGCGTCGATCTTCGTGTCTTTGGCATGCACGTGGAAAATGGCGTCGCCGAGCGCCTTGATGCACTCGATCGGGTCCATGCCCTGCCAGAACAGGTGGGACGGGTCGAAGTTCACGCCGATGTTGTCGCCGGCCTCGCGGCGCAGCCGCAGCGCCGTTTCCGTATTGTACACCAAAAAGCCCGGGTGGGACTCGATGGCGACCTTCACGCCGTGCTTGCCGCAAAAGGCCGACTGCTCCTTCCAGTACGGAATGGCGACTTCGTTCCATTGCCATTCGAGCACCGTAAGGAAATCCGGCGGCCACGGGCACGTGACCCAGGACGGATATTGCGAGTTCGGCGATTCTCCCGGACAGCCCGAGAAGGTGATGACTGTGTCGACGCCGAGTTTTTCGGCAAGCTGCACGGTTGCGACAAAATCGTTATGGTCCCGTTGCGCAATTTCTTTATTCGGATGAAGCGGATTGCCGTGGCAGCTGAGCGCGCTGATCGTAAGTCCGCGGGATTCCACGGCGTTCTTGATGCGGGCGACGGCAGCCTCGTCGTTGACGACCGCGGCCGCGTTGATATGGGAAGTGCCGGGAAAACCGCCCGTTCCCAATTCGACCGCCTCAATGCCGGCGGACTTGGCCGTATCCAGAGCTTCCTCCAACGACTGCTGTCCGAACAGGACAAGAAAAACACCGAGTTTCACCAGGCTCACCTTACCTTTCTTAATGAATAAAAGCTGACGCATGGCCGGCCCCTCGGCGCCTTCCCCGGACCTTTTCCCGCAGGAAGCGCACCGCCGGACGGCCAAGCCGAATCCATCCTTAGTTTACTCGATAAATAAAGCGCTGTCATCTACGAAATCTTTAGCGTTTCAGGTGAAAAAATTAGCCGGGCACCGGGTTGCTCTCCGGCCGAAGGCGGACCGGCCGTTACGCAAAGGAGACGGCTTGTCCTTTTTTCGCCGATTCGTATACCGCTTCAAGAATCTGCTGAACGACGTACGCCTGCTTCGCCGTTACGACCGGCTCGCGGTCGTGCAGGATGGCGTCGATCCAGGCGCGCGCTTCGCGTTCGGCCGAATCGTTCGGCGCCGCGCTGTTCCATTGGTCGCCAAGCGTGATTTCCTTGGTGTAGAGCTTGCCGTGCGCTTCGCCGTTGATGCGCAGGCCGTTTTTCATGTCGGCCCCCGCCTTCGTACCGCAGAGCGTCACCTTCGCTTCGTCCACGTCCAGCGTATTGAGCGCCCAGCTCGATTCGAGCCATACGGTTGCGCCGTTCTTCATCGTGATCATCGCGAAAGCGGAATCCTCGACCGTAAACTTGGCGGGGTCCCACGAGCCCCATGCGTTGGCTTCGCTGCCTTGCTCCGCCAGCTTGCGGTACGTCGTGCCGAGCACAATGCGCGGCTCGTAGTTGTCCATCATCCACAGCGCCAAATCGAGCGCATGGGTCCCGATATCGATCAGCGGGCCGCCGCCCTGCTTCTCCAGATCGAGAAAGACGCCCCACGTCGGCACGGCGCGGCGGCGTATCGCATGCGCTTTCGCCAGGTAGATTTCGCCCAGCTCGCCCTGGCGGCAAGCCTCGTGCAGCCAGCGGCTGTCCGCCCGGAAGCGGTTCTGGTACGCGATGCTGAGCTTGCGCCCCGTCCGCTCCGACGTCTCGAGCATCCGTCTGGCGTCCTCGGACGTTTTGGCCATCGGTTTTTCGCACAGCACGTGCTTGCCCGCTTCCATCGCTTTGATGGAGATTTCCGCATGGGTGTCGTTGGGCGTGCAGACATGGACTGCATGCACGTCCGGATCGTTCAGCAATTCTTCCACGCTGCCGTAAACCCGGGCGTCCGGCGTTCCGAATTTGGCTTTCGCTTCGTGGGCCCGTTCGGCCGACACGTCGAAGAAAGCGACGATCTTGGCTTCCGGAATTTTGGCCAGCGCGGGGAAATGTTTGCCGAAGGCGATTCCCCCGCAGCCGATCATGCCGATGTGTACGCTGCTCATAATTGTTGGCGTCCTCCTTGCCAGTCATCTGTATTCCATCTACAATGCAAAGTATAGCACGCTGCGCCCGTTTTCCCATTCTCCAATGGTGAGTGGTCATTATGCAATTTTGGCAATAGGGGGCCCTTTCGATATGAATTATCACCAGGAGAAGATCCAATACGAGAATCCCCTGCTTTCCATCAAAGTATGGCAGGCCCGGCGGAACTCGGAGTTTACGATCAACTGGCACTACCATCCGGAATGCGAAATCTTGATGATCCAGCGCGGCCGGCTTGACGTCGAAGTGGAAAACGAACTGTTCACCCTTCACAGCGGCGACGTCGTCGTGATGGGCAGCTCCCAGCTTCATCGCGACCGAAGCTATCCGGGCTTGCTGGAATATATCGTGCTGCAGTTCGACCTGCGTACGTTTTTCGACAAGAGCACGATTTCCTACCTTCAGTACTTCAACGAAACGAAAGTGCCGCTCAGCGCGATGAACTATATTTTCCGGGAAAATCCCAAAGCGCGCAAAGAGCTCGCCGAGTGCGTCCTGCAGATCAACGAGGAGGCGCAGCGCAAAGAAAACGGCTACGAACTGGCGGTCAACCTGCTGATCAAAAAGATTTTGCTGATCCTCATCCGCAACGACACGAAAGGATTGCTCGCGGACCAGGACCGCGTCGAGCGCATCCGGCTAAAGCCCGTGCTCGACTACGTCGACCGCAACATCGGCGAACGGATCACCGTCGAAGACGCGTGCCGGCTCGTCAATATGAGCTACTATTATTTCGTCAAATTTTTCAAACGGACGATGGGCCTGTCCTTTACCGAATACGTCAATTTCCGCAAAATCAAGCACGCCGAGCAGCTTTTGCTCACCCGCGACCTGAGCGTCAGCGAAGTGGGCGATCTGACCGGGATGCCGAATATGGCGCATTTTTACAAAATGTTCCGCCGCTTCAACCAATGTTCCCCCAAAGAGTTTCAGCGGAAAATGCTTGACTGGGGCCGGGCGTGATTTGGGAAATTTTTCATGAAGTGCAGAATCGGCATGATATGGTATATTATCTTAGGCGCGCTCGGGATGCCGGGAACGCCTAATCTGATTTTAATGAGAGGATAACATGAAGAGAATCAACCTGCTTGCGGCTGCGCTATGCCTGCTTCTGACGGTTGGCCTGCTTGTCGGTTCGCTTCTGCCCGGACAGGCTTCAGCCGCGGACGGCGCCGCGCCGGAAAAAACCATCGTCATGGGCACCTCGCCCGATTACCCGCCCTACGAGAACGTGGACGCTGCGGGAAGCGGCGATTATGTCGGACTCGACATCGATATCGCCCGGCATATTGCGGACAGGCTTGGATACAAGCTGGAAATTTCCGCGCTCGATTTCAACGGTCTAATTGCCGCTCTTCAGTCCCACCGGGTGGATTTCGTCATGTCCGCCATGTCGGCAACGGAGGAGCGCAGAAAAAGCGTCGATTTTTCCGACTACTATTATTTTGCCCGCAATACGATCGTATCCAAAAAAGAGAACGGATTCGCTTCCCTGGATGAGCTGAAGGGCAAGCGCATCGGCGTCCAGCTCGGATCGACCCAAGAGGCGGTCGCCTCCGGCATGAAGGACGTGGAGATCAAGAAGCTGAACAAAATCTCCGACCTCATCCAGGAAATCAAGACCAACCGCATCGACGCGGCCATTATCGAGGACGCCGTCGCGATGGGGTATACCGACGCCAATCCGGATCTGAATTTCACCATGCTCGAAGCGGACAGCTCAAGCGACGGATACGCCATCGCTTTTCCGAAGGGGTCCCCGCTGACCGCGCAGTTTAATGAAGCGCTGAAAGAAATGAAAGCGGACGGAACGCTGCAAAAGCTTGTCGACAAGTGGTTCCCGGAAGACCGCGAAGCGAAAAGCAAGGAAGGCGGCGGCGGGTTCCGGCTGAATTTCGCCAAAATGGAGAAGTACATCGGCTACCTGCTGCGCGGCGTATACGTCACGCTGCTGTTCACCCTCGTCTCCGCGCTGTTCGGCTTTATCTGGGGCGGCATCCTGTCCCTGTTCAAGCTTTCGCGCTTTGTCGTGCTTCGCGGGTTTGCGACGGTCTATACGTCGATTTTCCGGGGGACGCCGCTTTTGCTGCAATTGATGATGATCTATTACGCAGTTCCCCAGCTGTTCGGTTACAATATTCCCGCGCTGCTGGCGGCCGGCCTCGCCTTCGGGCTGAACTCCGCGGCGTATCTGTCGGAAACGATCCGCGGCGGCATTCTCGCGGTGGATAAAGGACAGCGCGAAGCGTCCCTGGCGCTCGGCATTCCCTACAAGACGATGATGATCAGCATCATTTTGCCGCAGGCCGTCAAAAACATCCTGCCGGCGCTCGTCAACGAATGCGTCGCCCTGGTCAAAGAATCGTCCCTCGTTTCCGTCATCGGAGTCGCGGACCTGATGCGAAGGGCGAGCGTCGTTCAGGCCGATTCCTTCCTGGCGTTCGAGCCGCTGCTGATCGCCGGCGCCATCTATTACGTGCTGGTGCTGGTGCTGACATCCCTTGCGCGATTGCTGGAAAGGAGGCTGCGCAGAAGTGACTGACAAAAAAAACGAGCCTGCGATTATCGTAGAAAATCTGACGAAATCATACGGAAAGCTGGAAGTGCTGAAGGGGATTTCCACGACGGTGGTAAAGGGCGAAGTTGTGGCTCTGATCGGCCCCTCCGGGTCCGGAAAATCCACCTTTCTTCGCTGCCTGAACATGCTGGAAGTGCCGACAAGCGGAAAAATCGTCATCGACGGCACCGATTTGACCGACCGCCGCACGGATATTACGCGCGTCAGACAGCGGATCGGGATGGTGTTCCAGCATTTTCACCTGTTCCCGCATATGACCGTGATCGACAACCTGACGTTCGCGCCCGTGAAAGTCAAAGGCATGTCGAAGGAGGAAGCCCGGGCGAAAGGTATGCTGCTTCTCGAACGCGTCGGCCTGAAGGACAAAGCGGACGTGTACCCGGCCAGGCTGTCCGGGGGCCAGAAGCAGCGCGTCGCGATCGCCCGCAGTCTGGCGATGGACCCCGACATCATGCTGTTCGACGAACCGACTTCGGCGCTGGACCCGGAGATGGTCAAGGAGGTGCTCGCGGTCATCCGCGACCTGGCTTCCACCGGCATGACGATGCTGATCGTCACGCACGAGATGAAGTTCGCCCGCGAGGCGGCCAGCACGATCTATTTCCTCGACGGGGGCCGGCTGCTCGAACGAAGCGAACCGGCGAGCTTTTTCGCCAAGCCGCAGACCGAACGCGCGGCCAAGTTTCTGGAACAGGTGCTGTAACCCTTCATACCGAAAAAAAGAGAGCCGCCCATTCCAAATGGGCGGCTCTTGCTATTCGTAAAATTCCCTATCCGCTCCGCGGGCTTCCCGCATGCTTCGCGCGTGCGGCGCTGCCTCCCGCGCACCCGCGGCGTCACTTGCCGGCAGCGCCTGCCTTGCGGTTGACGGTCAGCTTGTAGCCGACGCCGCGAATCGACTCGATCTGGACGGATTGCTGGTTCATCTCCAGCTTCTTGCGCAGCGAACTGACGTGAACGTCCACCGTCCGCTGTCCGCCGATATAGTCGAAGCCCCACACCACGTTCATCAGATCGTCGCGGGTGATGACGATGCCCGGCCGTTCGGCCAAATAGAGCAGCACCTCGAACTCCTTCGGCCGCAGCGAAATCCATTCCCCGTTCAAGGACACTTCGTATTTGTCGGGATAAATTTTCAAATCGCCGTGCACGATGACGCGCTCGTCGCTCGCCGGTTCGGCGGCCTGGGCATCCCCGCTGCCGGTGCGCCGCAGAACGGCCGAGGTTCTGGCCAACAGCTCGGCCACGCCGAACGGCTTGGTAATGTAATCGTCGGCCCCGAGCTTCAGCCCCTGCACCACTTCTTCCTCCGCGTTGCGGGCGGTCAAAATGATCACCGGGGTCTTTATCCCGTTTTGCCGCAGCTTTTGCAGCACTTCGAACCCGTTCATGCCCGGGAGCATGAGATCGAGAAAAATGATCGCATAATTCCCGCGCATCGCCGCGTGCAGACCTTCCGAGCCGCTGGCGACCACTTCCGTCGAATACCCCTCCTGCGAGAGGTTATACGTCAACAAGCGTGCGATGGTTGGCTCGTCTTCTATGATTAGCACCTTGTCCGACATGGGTTTCCTCCGGTTCGGCTGTCATTCCGCCGTATTATGCGCCTGCCGTCAATTTATCATGCCAATGTAAAAACAACTTTAACCTTTTGTTAACGCAGCGTAAAATCCGACCGCATCCGTCAAGGCTGCAGCAGCGGAAGCTCGATTATAAAATGGGAACCGACGCCGACGGTGCTTTCGACCCGGATCGACCCGCGATGCATTTCGACGAGATGCTTGACGATTGAAAGCCCAAGCCCCGTGCCGCCGGAGCTGCGCGAGCGGGCTTTGTCCACCCGGTAAAACCGTTCGAATATGCGGGGCAGGTCCTTCTTCGGAATGCCGATGCCCGTATCCGATACCGTAATTCGCACCTTGCCGTCGGCGTGCTCCGGATCGTCGCTGTCCACGTATTCGGCGCGCACCTTCACCAAGCCGCCTTCGGGCGTGTAGTTGATGCCGTTCTGCAGCAAGTTCAGCAAAATTTGCCCGAGCCGGTCCTCGTCCGCCTCCAGGAACAATCCCGGGTCCGCTTGCCACTCGAGCGTAATGTTTTTCTTCGCCGCTTCCGCCTTCATGAACTCCATCGTCCGCTCCAGGAAAGCATTCAGATCGACCGGCGAAAACTGCTGCACGAAGCGGCGCGATTCGATTTTGGACAGCTCCAGAATATCGCCGATCAGCCGGTTGAGCCGCTCGCTCTCGTCGTGAATGATCTTCAAAAACGACTGGGCCGTTTCCGGATCGTTGACCGCACCGGCCATCAGCGTCTCGGCAAAACCCTTGACCGCGGCGACCGGCGTCTTGAGCTCGTGCGAGACGTTGGCGACGAATTCGCTCCGCATCCGCTCCAGCCGGCGGATCGCCGTCACGTCCTGCAGCACGATCAGCAGTCCCGGCTCTTCCTCCTCGCTTGTCCGCATCGGCACCAGATTCAGCTCGAGCAACCGTTCCTCGGGGAAGTATACGGTCAGCTCCTCGTGCAGCGGCTCGCGGCTGTCCAGCGCTTCGCGAACGAGCTTCTGCAGCTCGTAATGCTGCTTGAAATCGGCAAAGGGACGGCCGACCCGCTCCTTCGCCGAGCTGCCGAGCAGCCGTTCCGCGCTGCTGTTGTACAGCGTGATTCGCCCCTCGCGGTCGATCATGACGACGCCGCTCGGCATGTTGTCGAGCACCGACTGCAGCCTCATGCCGTTGCGCCGGATTTCGTCCATTTGCTCCTGCAGGCTCGCCGCCATTGCGTTCAGCGCCCGCGCCAGCTCGCTCACCTCGTCCCGGCCGGAAGCCGGAACGCGGATCGCATAGTCCATGTCCGCCATCCGCTTGGCGGCGGCGGTCATCCGCTCCAGCGGGCGCGTGACGCCGAGCGCCACGCGATAGCTGACGGCCGCGGCCAGAACGAACAGCAGGAGCAGGCCGAAGACGAGCGCAAGCCACATCCGGCTGAGGCTGTTCTCGACGTCGGTCATGCTGACGGCAAGCCGGATGACGCCGGGCGTCTGGCCGTTCTGGCGGACGGCCATGGCCACGTAGAGCATGTTCTCGTCCAGCGTGCTGCTGTGCCGCTCGCTGGTGCCGATGCCGCTCTTCAGCGCTTCGCGGACCTCCTCCCGGTCCAGATGGTTGCCCATCGTCTCCGGCGCGTGGTCGGAATCGCCGAGCACGACGCCGTCGGCGCGGATATACGTCACCCGCATGTCCGCCAGCTTCTTGAATTTGACGGCCTGGCTTTGCAAGTAAGCGGTCTGCTCCGCTTCGGACTTGCCGACGGGCCATGGAGCCGCGGCGATCAGCACGCGCATCTCCTTCTCCATATGCTCCTTAAGCGCCTGCGTATGGTTGTCCCTGTAGGATTTGCCCATCAGCAAGCCCGCGGCCAGAACGGACAAGCCGATCAGCAGAATAAACAGCGCGGTAAGCTTAAACCGGAACTTGTTCATAAAATCTCCTCTGCGGACTTTGGCGCGGATGGCTCATCCGCGTCCGGCAATCCGGGCAAAGCTTACGCGAATACGGGATCTTTGAACTGCGCGAGCTTCTGCTTCGAATCCTGCTCCACATCGGCATGCAGGCTGTTGCCGTGGGCGTCCATCGTCACGATTGCGGCGAAGCCTTCGACCTGCAAGTGCCACATCGCTTCCGGAATGCCGAACTCCATAAAGTCGACGCCGTTCACTTTTTTGATGCACTCCGCATAGTATTGGGCCGCTCCGCCGACCGCATTCAAATAGACCGCTCCGTGTTCCTTGAGCGCCGCCAGCGTCTTGGCGCCCATGCCGCCCTTACCGATTACGGCGCGGATGCCGAACTTTTTGATAATGTCGCCCTGATACGGCTCCTCGCGAATGCTCGTCGTCGGTCCCGCCGCCTTCACGTGCCAGCCTTCTTCGTCTTTCAGCATGACCGGACCGCAGTGGTAGATGACGCCGCCGTTCAGATCGATCGGCGCGTCGTGGTCCATCAAGTATTTGTGCAAAGCGTCGCGGCCGGTATGGATTTCCCCGTTCAGGATCACGACGTCGCCCACTTTCAGCGACCTCACCTGTTCCTCCGTCAGCGGCGCAGTCAGGACGACTTCGCGGCGCTTGGACGGCGAGTCGGACGCTGCGGCGGTTTCCTTGTCGGAGGAGACGTTCATCGGTACGTTCGAGCCGCCCTCGTAGAGCCATTCTTTGATTTCGTGCGTCTTGCCGTCCAGCAGCACGCCCTGACGGCGGAAAGCCCAGCAGTTGTACGCCACCGAAACGAAAAAGCTCGCGGGCAGACGGTTCATGACGCCGATTTTGCAGCCGAGCAGCGTCACGTTGCCGCCGAAGCCCATCGTTCCGATGCCGAGCTTATTCGCGTTTTCCATAATATAGTCTTCCAGCTTGGCCAACTCCGGAATCGGGTTGACGTCGTCGACGCGGCGGAACAGCTGGTGCTTCGCCAGCTCGTAGCCCGTCGTCCGGTCGCCGCCGATGCCGACGCCGATAAAGCCGGCGCTGCAGCCTTGCCCCTGCGCCTGATAGACCGCGTGCAGG
This sequence comes from Cohnella laeviribosi DSM 21336, assembly GCF_000378425.1. Taxonomy (GTDB): domain Bacteria; phylum Bacillota; class Bacilli; order Paenibacillales; family Paenibacillaceae; genus Cohnella; species Cohnella laeviribosi. The sequence goes on from NZ_KB899810.1 coordinate 165,182, forward strand.
ATGCACTTGCGGATGCCGTCGAGATCGCGGCCCGCCTTGCCGAGTCCTTCAAGCTCGCACGGCAGGCTGTACTGGATGTTTTTGTTTTCGCAGCCGCCGCCCTTCAGAATAAGCCGGACGTCGATTTCGTCTTTTTCCCATTGTTCGAAGTGAATGACCGGCGTGCCGGGCCCGAGGTTGTCCCCGGTGTTGGCGCCCGTCAGCGAATCGACCGAGTTCGTCCGCAGCTTGCCGTCCTTCGTCGCGCGGGCCACCGCGTTCCGGATTTCGCGTTTCATCACGATTTGGTTGGCGCCGACCGGGGTATGCACGATAAAAGTCGGCATGCCCGTATCCTGGCAGATCGGCGAGACGTTGCATTCGGCCATTTCGATATTTTGCGCGATCGTGCGAAGCGACAAGCCCGCGCGCGTTGCGCTGTCTTCGGCTTCCCTCGCCTTGGCGATCGCCCTGCGCACATCCGCGGGCAAATTGGTGGACGTTTCGACGATCAGCTTATAAATGCTTTCTTCGAATTGTGACATAATAGTGAAAAATCTCCTCTCTGTTCGCTAGATCGCAGTACATATATAATAGCATATTCGCCGCATCGCAACGAATCCGAAAACGCCAAGCGGTTCCCCGTCCGGCGGAACGTTCCGGCCCGACTGCCCTTGAACGGCCTGATTTCTCAAGGAAAAACGCCTCCTCAGATGAACAAAAGGGCCTGCATGCCCCAAGGCAAGCAAACCCTATTGCGAATCACATCTTTCGCTTTTTGAGGCAGTGGACAACCTCGATCCCGACTCCGGCCGCAAACCACCCCGAATAAACGATATAAGCGCCTTGAAAGGGATGCAAAAAGTCAATTTTCGTGACATTTAAGGTTCCGTAATGAAAGAAAGTGTACAGAACCGCCAAAAGGAGCGGCAGCAACCACAGCAGCGGAATGGGTTTATTTCCGGTCTTTCGATTTTGTGATAATCTTGAAGGAATGAGTCCGAAACGCTTCATTTCCGATTAGATCCTCCGCTTCCAAAAAGGATTCTCGTTTTATTTTATCCGAATCTTAGGCGGTCCGGAAATCGGCAAAGGCGTTTTCTCCGCAGCCCCTTAAATAAGCTGGAGTCTTCCCAAAAAAATAAGTACACTGTTTTTTGAGGGGAGACGATTCGCGGCTTCGGGTCGTGAAAGAGGCTGCCGGGGATCAAGATCGCTGAGCTCTAGAGCCAATTGCTCCAGGGCTGTGGAATGGCCGCTGGTCGGCCAATTCCGTTTTGACGATCTAGCGCCTGATTCCGAAGGTCTCCAGCGCCTCCGAAATAAGAGGGTTATCAAACTCGCTCCCGCGATCGGTATGAAACATTTCAATGCAATCCAACCGTATCGAAAGGCCGGCGATGGCCCTATATCCCCACCGAGTTGTTTTTCTCGCGCCGCTGCGACAACCGATGATCTCACGGTGAAAGAGATTGACAAATGAGGCGTGCAGGAACGCAAATGTACGGGATAGGAGCGGATGCACGGGAGGGTGCACAGGAGGGTGCCGGCGCAGGGAAGATGTCAGGTAACGGACAGACAATCCGTTATGAAGGCCATTTGGCAGGAAAAACGAACGGTTGCGGACAGGAGATCCGTTAATCCCCCGGAAAACCGTAAAAAGGTGCAAGCTTTGCGTGAATAGCGGAACCTGTGTCCGGAGTTTCTCGATTCCAGCGGTCTTTGGGCCGTATAACGGAACGGTGATCCTATGTTCCCGGACAAACGGGTTTGCGGACGGGTTTATCCGCACCCAGGGAAGCCAGCTTGCCGACCACGTCCCTATAACCTCGTCCGATATCGGCGAAAAAGCAAGGAATTCTAAGAAATCTCCATTTTTGACGGTGCAGACTCCAGATTTAAGGGGCTGAACCGTTTTGGGGAAGCGGCAAAAAAGAAAGGAAGATGCAAATGCCTTATCATTTTCTGGCTTATCTGTACCGGCTGCAATTTATCGAACGGTGGAGCCTGATGCGCAAGACGACCGAGGAAAATGTCGCCGAGCACTCGTTCCACACCGCGCTGCTCGCGCATCTTCTGGCCAGCATCTCCCGCCACGTGTTCGGAAACGACGTCAATCCCGAGGAAGCGGCTACGTACGCGCTGTTCCACGACGCCACCGAGGTGATTACCGGCGACATCCCGACGCCGATCAAGCATCATAACCCAAACATTCTGTCCAACTTCCGCCAAATCGAAAGTCTTGCCGCCAACCAGCTTCTGTCGACGGTGCCGGAGCCGCTGCGCGACGTGTACCGCCCGCTGCTCGGCCGCAAGCCGGCTTCCCCGGAACTGGCCAAGCTGGTCAAAGCGGCCGACGTGCTGGACGCGTATTTGAAGTGCGTCAGCGAAATGTCGGCCGGCAACCGTGAATTCGCCACCGCGCGCAGGCAGATGGAAGAGAAGCTTCACGGCTTCGGTCTGCCCGAGGTCGAATGGTTCCTCGAGCGGCTCGCGCCCAGCTTCGAGCGGACGATTGACGAGCTGTCGGAGGATTGAAACGCCGCCCGTTCCGCCGCCAGCGCTGCTTGCGGAAACGAAAAAAGCCTTGCCCACGGTCGCCCGGCGGGACAAGGCAAGCTTCAACGTTTTTTTAAGAAGCGTACCACGGGTCCTGCATCAGCCACAGCATTACGGCAAAAACAATCAGCGTCAATACGCTCAGCGTCTGAACGCGCGAAATCGCTCCGCTGGCATCCGTATTGCTGATCGCTGCGGCCTGAATCCGTCTCAGCGGCCCCTGGATCATGCCGGCAAGCGCGCCCAGAAGAACGAACAGCGCCAGGATGACGATCATCCACGGAACGGTATAGTCCGCTTGCGAAATCAGGTATCCCCCGGTCAACAGCTGAAGGACCAGCGCAAACTGTCCGACCCGACCCGCCGTCACCAGCCCGTTGGCGAGCCCTTCCTGCGCAGGCGTGGACAGCTGGCGAAACCGCGCCGCGACAAAGGGAAGCACGACGTATATGCCCATTCCGGCAGCACCCACGACATGCAAGAACAACATCAAAGTCAGCATTGAGAAATCCTCCCAGCCCAAATTTGCACAGTCATGTCCAGTATACACAAATTGCGCCCAAAACGAAAACGTTCCATGAACGGAAAATGATCTCGTCCACCCGCCATGACCGGATTCAAGAAAAAACGCATCCCCCGCGGCGGGCGCCGTGACGGAGGATGCGCTGGCAGATCGTTGCGGATCGTTCGAAAAAACGCTGCATTACACGTTTTCGACGATTTTGATCACATTGCGAACAGATTCGGCAGACTTATCAAGCGCGGCTTTTTCTTCGGCCGTAAGCTCCAGTTCGATGACCTTCTCGATGCCGTCACCGCCGAGCACGGCCAGTACGCCCATGAACAGGTTGTCGTAACCGTACTCGCCTTCCAGCAGCGCGATAACCGGCAGAATGCGTTTTTTGTCTTTCAGGATCGCTTCGGTCATTTGGACCAGCGAAGCGGCCGGAGCGTAGTAGGCGCTGCCGTTGCCGAGCAGGTTGACGATCTCGCCGCCCCCGACGCGGGTGCGCTTCACGATCGCTTCGATTTGGTCCGCAGGCAGCAGCTTCTCGACCGGAATGCCGCCGATCGTCGTGTAGCGGACGAGCGGAACCATGTCGTCACCGTGGCCGCCAAGCACGACGCCGCGGACGTCTTCCACCGATACGTTCAGCGCCTGCGCCAGGAACGTGTTGTAACGGGCCGTATCCAACACGCCGGATTGGCCGATGACGCGGTTTTTCGGGAAGCCGAGCGTCTTGTAGGCGACATACGTCATCGCGTCGACCGGGTTGGACAGGATGATGACGTAGGCGTTCGGGCTCGTGGCTTTCACGTTTTCGCAGACCGATTTGACGATGCCCGCATTCGTGTTGACGAGGTCGTCGCGGCTCATGCCCGGCTTGCGGGCAATGCCGGCCGTAATGATGACGACGTCGGAGTTCGCGGAATCTTCATAGCTGGAGGTGCCGATGATGTTGGCGTCAACGCCTTGGACCGGCGTCGATTCCAGCATGTCGAGCGCTTTGCCCTTCGTCGGATTTTCGAGCTGCGGGATATCGAGCAGAACGATGTCCCCCAGTTCCTTTTGAGCCAGCATCAACGCGGTCGTAGCACCTGTGAACCCTGCGCCGATCACCGTAATTTTCGCGCGCTTGATTGCCATATTGCCTATGGCCTCCTCGCTACATGTTTTTGATGATTTCGTCTGCGAATTCGGAGCACTTGACTTCGGTTGCACCTTCCATCAGGCGGGCAAAGTCGTAGGTTACGATTTTGCTGTTGATGGTTTTTTCCATCCCTTTGTACACCAGATCCGCCGCTTCGAGCCAGCCGAGGTGTTCGAACATCATGACGCCGGACAGAATGACGGAGCCCGGGTTGACGACGTCCTTGTCGGCGTATTTCGGCGCGGTGCCGTGCGTCGCTTCGAAGATGGCATGTCCGGTCGCGTAGTTGATGTTGGCTCCCGGAGCGATGCCGATGCCGCCGACTTGCGCGGCCAGGGCGTCGGACAGGTAGTCGCCGTTCAGGTTCAGCGTGGCGATGACGTCGAATTCGGCCGGACGGGTCAGCACTTGCTGCAGGGCGATGTCGGCGATGGCGTCCTTGATCAGGATTTTGCCTTCGGCCAAAGCCGCCTTTTGCGCCGCGTTGGCCGCTTCCTCGCCTTGCTCGGCCTTGATTTTGTCGTATTGGCCCCAGGTGAAGGTTTGGTTCGGGAACTCGGTTTCGGCCACTTCGTAGCCCCAGTTCTTGAACGCGCCTTCCGTAAATTTCATGATGTTGCCTTTGTGCACCAGCGTGACGGATTTGCGTTTATGCTTGATCGCGTATTCGATCGCGGCGCGGACGAGGCGCTTGGAGCCTTCGGAGGACACCGGCTTGATGCCGATGCCGGACGTTTCCGGGAAGCGGATCTTTTTGACGCCCATTTCCTTTTGCAGGAATTCGATCACTTTTTTCGCATCGGCCGTTTGGGCTTGATACTCGATGCCCGCATAAATGTCCTCGGTGTTTTCGCGGAAAATGACCATGTCCACCAGATCCGGGCGTTTGACCGGGGAAGGTACGCCGCTGAAGTAACGCACGGGACGCAAGCAGACGTACAGGTCCAGTTCCTGGCGCAGCGCGACGTTCAGGGAGCGGATGCCGCCGCCGATCGGCGTGGTCAGCGGTCCCTTGATCGCGATGATGTATTCGCGGATCGCCGTCAGCGTATCGTTCGGCAGCCATTCGCCGTAGGTGTTGTAAGCTTTCTCGCCGGCGAACACTTCGTACCAGGCGATTTCTTTTTCGCCGTTATACGCTTTTTTGACGGCTGCGTCGAGCACGCGTTTGGCTGCGCGCCAAATGTCGCGGCCGGTGCCGTCGCCTTCGATGAACGGAATGATCGGATTGTTCGGCACGTTCAGAACGCCGTTGGTAACGGTAATCGGTTGGCCGGAAGCGGGGGGTGCGAATTTTTCCAATTTCATAAAAGGTTTCCTCCTGCTAGATGGATTTATTCATAAGAAACCGGCGCTCCGCTTTCCGGGCGCCCCCTGGCGCCGGAAAGGGCCCGCCGGCATCGACCGGCTGAACGGGCTTAGCCGCGCTGTTCGATCGGAACGTAGTGCTGGCCTACCGGTCCGACGTATTCGGCGCGCGGACGAATGAGACGGTTGTCGTCAAGCTGCTCGAGAATGTGGGCGGTCCAGCCCGAAACCCGGCTGATCGCGAAGATCGGGGTGAACAAATCCCGGGGAATGCCCAGCAGCGTGTAACAGGAAGCGGAGTAGAAGTCGACGTTCGGCTTCAGTCCTTTTTGGCCGGTGACAAGCTCTTCGATTTTGACGGAAATCTCGTAGAGCGTCGAGTCGCCTTTCAGCTCGCTGAGCTGGCGGGACATTTGCTGCAAATGCTTGGCGCGCGGGTCGCCGTTCTTGTAGACGCGATGCCCGAAGCCCATGATCTTCTCTTTGTTGTTCAGCTTGTTCTGGATGTACGGCTCCACATTGTCGAGCGTCTTGATTTCGTCAAGCATGACCATAACCGCTTCGTTGGCGCCGCCGTGCAGCGGGCCTTTGAGCGTGCCGATCGCGGAAGTGACGCCGGAGTAAATGTCGGACAGCGTAGCGACCGTTACGCGGCTTGCGAACGTCGAAGCGTTCAGCTCGTGGTCCGCATGAAGGACAAGCGCCTTATCCAGCGCTTTGACCGCGACGGGATCGGGCTCCTCGCCCGTCAGCATATACAGGAAATTGTGCGCGACGCCCACGCCTTTTTTCGGCGCGACCGGCTCCAGCCCCTGGCGAATGCGGGCAAAAGCGGCGACCACCGTCGGCAGTTGGGCCTGCAGCTTAACCGCTTTCCGCAGATTCGCCTCGCGGCTCATATCCTGGGCTTCTTCGTCGTACAGCGCCAGGCTGGACACGGCCGTGCGCAGCGCAGCCATCGAGTTGGCGTTTTTCGGGTACAGGCGCAAGCCCGCAATCACTTCCGGGGACACCGCCGCGTACTCGCCAAGCTGAGCGATCAGCTCGTCCAGTTCCTTCCGCGTGGGAAGCTTGCCGTGCCACAACAAATAGGCGACTTCTTCGAAAGTCGCCTTCTCCGCAAGCTCATCAATGTTGATGCCGCGATACGTCAGCACGCCATCAACGATGGAACTGATGGATGAAGTTGCTGCGACGATCCCTTCAAGACCTTTCGTTGCCGTCATCGTTTTCTCTCCTTCGTTCCAAATAATGTCAATCGCTTTGGACAAACGCACATCACAGGTGCGAACGCCTCGATTCAGGTCTTCCTAGCAAGCATCCCGGACATTGCGTGCGTCAGGACGCGCAAAACCGAAAAAGTTTCAGATTTTTGACCTTTTTTTATGATAAACGATTTTTTGCGGGAATGGAACCGAAGCCGGCATAAAAATGCTTTATCGATTGGATAATGAAATCTTGTCATACCATCACGTAAGTGTGTGCCGAATGCGGCGAAATATGCAGGCTTCGCGGCAGGACAAAGCAGCGTCTTACGGCTCTCTCTTTTACGCCGGCGTTTCGGGTGTTACAATGGTCACACCCCTATCATGAACCCACAAGGAGGCGCCTGTTCATATTGAATGCATCCGCAACCGTGACCGGCATGATCGATATCGGATCGAACACCGTTCGTCTTGCCGTTTATCAAGTGACAAGCGAAGGCGCGTACCGGGTCATCGACCAGGGAAGATGGTCCGCAAGGCTCAGCCAGAAGCTGACCGAAGACGGGATGCTGCCGGACGAGACCCTGCGCGAGCTGGCCGAGGTGCTTCGGCACTACCGCAACATCTGCACGATGCACGGGGCGAGCCGCATCCGCGCCGTCGCGACGGCGGCGATCCGCCAGGCGGCCAACCGCGAGCAGGCGCTTCGGCGGCTGAATCGCGAAACCGGACTGTCGATCGAATTGCTGTCCGGAGAAGACGAAGCCCGCTACGGCAGCATCGCGGTGCTGCGCACGATGAGCTATACCGACGCTTTTCTCGTCGATATCGGAGGCGGAAGCACGGAGATCAGCCTGCTACGGGACCGCAAGCTGGTTGCCGCCGTTTCCTTTCCCATAGGCTGCGTCAATACGGCAATCCGCTATGCGCTGAACGGCAAGCCGGTCTCTCCCGCCCTGCTGGAGAGAATCGAAAGCGAAACGCTGGACATGCTTCGCCGCGAGCCCTGGATTTTTTCCAAAGCCGGGCTTCCGCTGATCGGCCTGGGCGGCACGGTCCGGGCTCTGGCCAAGTACCGGAAACGCAGCGGCCACTATCCGTTCGCCAATTTGCACGGCTTCGAGATCAAGGACGGCGCTCTGGACGACACCCTGAAGACGCTGGCGTCCATGACCTTAAGCAAGCGCCGCAAGCTGCCCGGCTTGTCCAAGGACCGGGCCGACGTCATCGTGCCCGGGCTGGCCATCCTGCGCGCCGTGTTGCGGGCGACCGCCTCGCCGCGCATCGTCGTATGCGGCGCCGGCATCCGGGACGGGCTGTTTTTCGAAACTTGCCTGCCCAAACGGGAAACGCCCTCTCCGGACGAGGTGCTGAACGATAGCGTTCGTAATTTGACCGTCTTGTACCCGGCCGCTCCCGAGAAGCATCTGGCCCAGGTGAACCGGCTCGCGCTCGAGCTCTACGACCGGCTCGCCCCGGGCGCGGGCCTGCCCGCCGCGTCGCGCAAATGGCTTGACGCCGCTTCCCGCCTGTTCCGCATCGGCGCCGTCATCGACTACAACGAATGCGCGGATCATACGTTTTACATACTGTTGAACGCCCACTGGTACGGCCTGCCGCACCGGGAAGCGCTGCTGACCGCGCTGATCGCCTCTTACCGGGGGCCCAACCAATTGCTCCGCAAGCTGTCGCCGTACCGGTCCATCCTGGAGAACGGGGACGCCGAAACGGCTTCCAAGCTGGGCGCCCTGCTTCAGCTTGCCGCCGCTCTCGACCGCAGCGAATCGCAGGCGATCACCTCTTTGCACATTTCCGTCGAAAAGGGCAAAAAGCTGATGTTGACCGCCGATGCCCGCCACGCGCTGCCGATGGAAACGATGGAAGTCGAGGCGATCGCCAAAGACTTCAAAAAATGCTGGGGGCTGACGCCCAAGCTCACGGTTCGCTGACCTCGGCATACGCTCGCGGGCGGACGCTTTCTCTTGAAAAAAGGGAGTGGCCGCCCGCATCCGTTGCCGTCGTTTAGGACGGTTCAACGCTGCGGAGCTTTTCTCCGGCAACGGCGAGTAACTGCGTTTCTTCTTCCTTCCGACTGCCGACGTTTCGGTATCCCGCTCGCTCAGAATCGTTCCGGGACGCATCACGTTTCGGTATCCCATTCGCTCAGATTCGTTCCGCGCTGCATCACGTTTCGATATCCCTCTCACTCAGATTCGTTCGTGTACCGTATCCGTTTCCGAAACCAGACATTGTTCCCGCGTCAACTCGCCATGCAGTTGCATTTATGGCAGCTGCAGTTCCGCTCACCCGGTTCGGCGGGCTGAACGCGCGATCCAGTTGCTTTTTCGGCACTTGCATCGCCGTTTCCCGCGTCAACTCGCCATGCAGTTGCATTTATGGCAATTGCAGTTCCGCTCGCCCGGTCCGGCGGGCTGAACGCGCAATGTAGTTGCTTTTTCGGCACTTGCATCGCCGTCTCCCACAGAAATTCGCCATGCAGTTGCCTCTACAGCAACTGGAATTCCGCTCACCCGTTCCGGCGGGCTAGTCGCGCCCTATCCCTGCAGCCCGGACCGTGCCCGTTTTGCCGGGCTGCCCGGCAACGCCGCCTCACGTCTCTTCCGCCGCGGCCGCCTTCTTCCACAGCCAAAGGTTCGCCGCGGCGAACTGGCTGCGCAGCGGCGGCTCGCCCTCCTTGGCCGCAACCCGCTCGTACCCTCCGCCCGCTTTCAGTTCCCTTGCCTTGACATTGTCGCGCAAAATCAGTTCCAGCAGATTGATCAGCATCTTCTTCAAGCCCGGATCGTACACCGGGCACATCAGCTCCACGCGGCGGCTCAGGTTGCGCGTCATCCAGTCGGCGCTGGAAATATACACTTCTTCGTTGCCGCCGTTCGCGACGGCCAATATGCGGGAATGCTCCAGAAAGCGGTCCACGATGCTGATGACGCGGATGTTCTCGCTCAGACCGGGAACGCCGGGCCTGAGGCAGCAGACGCCGCGCACGATCAGCTCGATCCGGACGCCGGCGGCGGACGCCTCGTACAGCTTGTCGATCATCGACTGGTTGGACAGCGAATTCACCTTGGCGACGATTCTGGCCGGCTTTCCTTCGCGCGCGAAGGCGATCTCCCGGTCGATCAGTTCGAACAGCTTCGGCTTGAGCCCCGACGGCGCCACGGCGAACGAACGCCAATTGTGCGGCGTCGAATAGCCCGTCATTTCGTTAAACAGCGCGGAAGCGTCTTCGCCGATGTCGGGGCGGCAGGTGAACAGGCCGGCGTCGGTATACAGGCGGGCGGTGCTTTCGTTGTAATTTCCCGTTCCGACATGGACGTACCGGCGCAAAACCCCGTTTTCCCGCCTGACGACAAGCGTGATTTTCGCGTGCGTTTTCAGCCCGACCAGGCCGTACACGACGTGGCAGCCGGCCTTCTCCAACTGCCTTGCCCAGGCGATGTTGCGCTCCTCGTCGAACCGCGCCTTCAGCTCCACGACCACCGTCACCTGCTTGCCCGATTCCGCCGCCTTCGTCAGCGCTTGCACCAGGACCGAATGGGCGTTGACCCGGTACAGCGTCATTTTGATCGCCAGCACGTCCGGGTCGGCCGCCGCCTCGCTGATGAAGTCGTTAACCGCCTCGAACGATTCGTAGGGGTGATAAACGAGCACGTCGCGCTCGCGCACCGCCGACAGCATGTCATCCGACTCTTCGAATTCGAGCGGATACTTCGGCTCGTACCGCGGATAGCGCAGATGATCGGCATTCGGAAGCGAACCCGCAAAGCGCGACAGGAAGCTCAGATCGAGCGGACCGTCGATTTCATGGATGTCGTCGATCGGATCCGACAGCTGAAGCTCCTCCATAAGCAGCTCGCGCGCGTCTTCGTGCATCCCCTTCTCGATCTCCAGCCGGACGGGAAAACCGCGGCGACGGCGGCGAAGCTCCTTTTCGATTTCCGCAAGCAAATCCTCCGCGCCCTCCTCGTTGAGGGCCAGGTCCGAGTTGCGCGTCACGCGGAAAGCGTGAACCGCTTCGGTCGCGTAGCCGCTGAACAGCTGGCCGATTTGCTCCTTGATCAAATCCTCCAGCAGGATGAACGATTGCTTGCGCGTCCCCTTGCGGCCCGGAACCGGAACCGTCCGGGGCAAAATCGAAGGCACCTGCACAATGGCGCAGTACGTCCGATCCTCCTGCTTGACGTCGGTCAGATCCGGACGCAGAACCACCGCCAAATACAGCTCTTTGCTGTGCAGCAGCGGAAACGGACGGCTCGAATCCACCGCCATCGGCGTCAGCACCGGATAGACGATCTGATGAAAGTAAGCCGCCAGCTCTTCTTTTTGCCCGTCGTTCAAATCCGGCCACTTGACGAACACGACGCCTTCCTTGGCGAGCGCGCGCATCAGTTCCCGGTAAGTTTTGTATTGGTCCCGCACCATGCGGACGATCCGCTTCGCGAGCCGTTTGGTCAGCCCTTGCGGCGTGTAGCCGGTAAAGTCCGGCTTGTTGTAGCCCGCCTTCAGCTGATCCTTCAGGCCGGCGACGCGCACGCTGACGAACTCGTCCAGATTGCTGGTGACAATCGACAAAAAATGCAGCCGTTCCAGCAAAGGCGTCGTCGGATCCTCCGCCTCCTCCAGCACCCTGCGGTTAAATTCGATCCAGCTCAAATCCCGGTTGATATATTTTCGGCTTGCCGACATGATCCAGACCCCCAATATTGCGCCTAGACAAGCGTACCCCTATTTTCTCTCATTATGTCGGAAAATTGTAAAGCAAACGTTAACCATTTGTTAAACGGTCGTAAGGCGTTCGGTTCGCGTCGGAATATCGCGGATAAATGAGCGGAAAGCCCTTCTTACGCGCCGTTTCGAAAGCGTTATACTTGATAATGGAGGACATTTCCATCCAAAAAAGGAGGGCGGCGCGTGGGACGACACATTTGGGGCCAATGGTTGAGGCTGATAGCGGTCATCGCGGTGGCGGCGGGCGGCGCTTTCTTCATCTGGTGGGCGCTGCCCCTAGTTTATCCGTTCCTGCTCGGATGGCTTTTGGCCTATGCGCTGAATCCGCTCGTAGACTTGCTTCACATCAAGGGCCGGGCGCCGAGATGGCTCGCGGTCACGATCGTGCTGGCAGTGTTTACGCTCGCGATACTGACGGTGATTTCCGCGCTTGTCATGCGGCTTGTAAACGAAATTATTCTGCTGTCCGGATCACTGCAGCATCTTGTAAGCTGGGTGGAACAAAGCTTTAACGAGCTGATGGAGCGCCCCGAGCTGCAGCTGCTTATCGATCGGATCAATACGTTTTACCAGCAAAATCCCGGCTACCAGGAAACGATCAACGGCCGGATTACCGATACGGCCCAAGCGCTCGCCAAAGCGGGCACCAGCCTGATCGGTTCGTTTCTGAACGGAATCGTGAACGTGCTCTCTTCCTTGCCCGAGGTGGCGACGATCGCGGCGATCGTGCTGCTCGCCTCCTTCTTCATCAGCAAGGACTGGCACCGGCTTATGGGCAAATTCGCCTCCGGATTCCCGGAGCCGTTCCGCAAGCGTGCGGGAACGGTCTGGCACGAACTTCGCAACGCGCTGTTCGGCTATGTAAGGGCGCAGCTGATCATGATCACCATCACGGCCGTCGTCGTGACGGCCGGTCTTATCGTGATCGGCGTCAAAAACGCGGTTTCGATCGGCATGCTGATCGGTCTCGTCGACCTGCTGCCTTACCTGGGCGTAGGCGCGGCCATGATTCCCTGGATCGCGTACGTGTTTCTGACGGGCGACGCATGGCTGGGCGCCAAATTGTCGATCCTGTACGGCATCGTGCTTGTCGCCAGGCAGTTTATCGAGCCCAAAGTGCTGGCGTCGAGCGTCGGGCTTGACCCGCTTTCCACCCTGGTCGCCATGTTCGTCGGGCTGAAGCTGTTCGGATTTGCCGGACTGATCGTCGGCCCCGTGACCTTGATCCTGCTGGCGACGTGCCGCCGGGCGGGCGTGTTCCGGGATATCGGACGCTTTATCGTCCACGGAAAATAGGCGGCTTGCCGGCCGCCGTCAGCGCAGCGGACCGCCGTATATGCGAAAGGAACCGGACCGGAATTTCCGTTCGAGCCAACGGTACAGCCATCCCCTGTACAGAGGACGGGTAAACGGAAGCAGCAGCGTAATGCCGACGATATCCGAGAGAAAGCCGGGAATGACGAGCAGGAGCCCTCCGGCCATAATGCAGAGGCCGTTCAGGATGGCTTGGCCCGGCATTTGTCCGGACTGCATTTGGCGCTGCGCCTCCAGCCATGCTTTGCGCCCCTCCGTCTGCGCCAGCAGCGCGCCGGCGACGACCCCCAGCAGCAGCAGCGCGAAGGTGGTTCCGGCCCCGAGCCAATCCGCCGCGAGGATAATGACGGCGATTTCCGCGATCGCGGCGATGGCAAGCCACGCGCCGAATTTTCTGAGCACAGGTCTTCCCTCCTCCATTGTGCGCGTTCCGTTTCGCGTTTCGGTCAGACGCCCTCCTGCCGTCCGCGCCGCCAGGCGGCCTCCAGCCGCAAGCGGCAAACAGGGGGAGTCCGAGAACCGAACGGACCTGCCTATCGTATCACCCAACGGAACGTTTTCTATGACGAACGCCGATGTACGTCCGATGAACGTCGGCGAACGTTGCAAGCCTCAATCCGTTTCGCCGGAAGCGGAATTTCCCGCCAATCCGAGAAGCGTAGCGTAGACGTCCGGAGCTTCGCGGTCAAGGCGCGCCGGCTTCCATTCGCGGTTTACCCAGCCGTGCAGCGTGCTTCCGCTGGCCAGCAGCAAGCCTTCGGGCTGCTTGTCTGCCAATCGGACCTGCCCGTTGCGCGTAAGATCCCCCAGCATGATTCGGTATTCGAAACGCAGCCGAACTTTGGTCAGCTCCGTCGCTCTCGTGCAGACGGTCACCCAGTCGTCGTAGCTTGCCGGCCGGTGAAAATTCGCTTCCAGATGGACGACCGGCAGCAGCAGCCCCTTTTCTTCGATGTCCCGGTACGCATAGCCCGCTTGCCGAATCCATTCCGTGCGCCCGATCTCGAACCAGTTTACGTAATTGGTATGATACACGACTTGCATCCGGTCCGTTTCCTGGTACCGGACCCTAAGCGCATGCAGAAACCATTGGCCCATTTCCGTTCCCCTTTCGATAGGCCGGAAGCGACGGCCCGGTTCGCCGTCGCTTCCTTTGTTTCGCTTTATGTTCGTCTTACAGCACTTTCGCTTGGCCCGAATAGATGACGCCTTTCTCGGCGTACAGCGTAATCTCCATGCCGTCCTTCAGCTTCTCCAGCGCGTCGCCGACGCCGACGATGACGGGGATGCCCAGATTCAGGCCGACAACCGCGGCGTGGCAGGTAATGCCTCCGCATTCGGTGACGATGGCGGCCGCCTTTTGAATGGCCGGCATATACTCCTTGTCCGTCGACGGCGCAACCAGAATCGCGCCTTCGGTCATTTTGGCGATGGCCTCATCCGGCGTGCGGGCGGTCACGACTTTACCGGTCGCGCTCAGGGAGCCGATCCCCTGACCTTGCGTCAGCAGTTCGCCGACATGGTGGATTTTGATCAGATTCGTCGTGCCGGAACGCCCGACCGGAACGCCCGCGGTAATGACGATCGTATCCCCCACGCGGACGATGCCCGAGCGAAGAGCGCCTTCCACGGCGATTTCAAACATGCTGTCGGTCGTCTCGGCGATCTTGCCCTGCACCGGCACGACGCCCCAAACAAGCTGCAGGCGGCGGAGCACCTGCTCCTGCGGCGTGACGGCGATAATCGGCGCTTTCGGACGGTATTTGGATACCATGCGCGCGGTATAGCCGCTCTCGGTCGAGGTGACGATGGCTTTCGCGTCGAGATCGAGCGCGGAATTGGCCACCGCCTGGCTGATCGCTTCGGTTACGGTCGTCTGCTGCGCTTTCGCCTGCTTCTGGAAAATTTCGCGATGGCGCAAAGCCGCCTCCGTGCGCTCCGCGATGCGCGCCATGGTCGCGACGGACTCGAACGGGTATTTGCCCGCGGCCGTTTCGCCGGAAAGCATGATCGCGTCGGTGCCGTCCAGAATCGCGTTCGCGACGTCGGACGCTTCCGCCCGCGTCGGACGCGGATTGCGCTGCATCGAATCGAGCATTTGGGTGGCGGTAATGACCGGCTTGCCGGCCTTGTTGCATTTTTCGATCATCATCTTCTGAACGAGCGGAACCTCTTCGGCCGGAATCTCGACGCCGAGGTCGCCGCGCGCAACCATCAAGCCGTCGGACACTTCCAAAATTTCATCGAGGTTGTCCACGCCCTGCTGGTTCTCGATCTTGGAGATGATCTGGATGTGGCGCGCATTGTGACGTTCGAGCAGCTCGCGGATCTCCAGCACGTCGCTCGCTCTGCGAACGAACGAAGCGGCGATGAAATCGACGCCCTGCTCGATGCCGAAACGGATATCGTTGGCGTCCTTCTCCGTAATGCCGGGCATGGAGATGGCGACGCCGGGCACGTTGACGCCTTTTTTGCTTTTGATCTGGCCGCTGTTCAGAATTTTGCACTTGATTTCCGTACCTTGAATGTCCAGAACGGTCAAGCCGATCAACCCGTCGTCGATCAGAATCGTCGAGCCGACGCTGACGTCTTGCGGCAGGTTCTTGTAGGTGACCGGAATCCGCTCCTTATCGCCCAAAATCTCTTCCGTCGTCAGCGTAATCGTCTCGCCCTGCACAAGTTCGATCGGCTCTTCCTTCAGCTTGCCGAGCCGGATTTCGGGCCCCTTCGTATCCAGCAGAATCGCGACCGTCTTGCCAAGTTCCTTGCATGCCTGACGGATGTTCCGAATGCGGTTGCCATGCTCCTCATAGTCCCCGTGCGAAAAATTCAAACGGGCGACGTTCATGCCGGCTTGAATGAGCTTTTTCGTGTTTTCCAGCGATTCGCTGGCCGGACCGATGGTGCAGACGATTTTCGTTTTGCGCATGTCTTTTCTTCCTCCGTGGTTTATGCATCAATGTCAAAACGGCCGGACTCTCCGGACCGCGCTCAGACTGGCTCCAGGGTAGCGAAACGGCCCATGTTGCGAAACTTGTTGTAGCGGTCCTCGATCAGCTGCTCGGCCGTCATTCCGGACAGCTCCTGCAGCGCGCGCCACAGCGCCTCCTTGATCGTCTCGGCCTGAACCGCGGGATCGCGGTGCGCTCCGCCTTTCGGCTCGGGCAGGATCTCGTCGATGACGCCAAGCTCCTTCAGGTCCTTTGCGGTGATCTTCATCGCTTCCGCGGCCTGCTCGGCTTTCGAAGCGTCCTTCCACAGGATCGAAGCCGCGCCGTTGGGGGAAATGACGGAGTAAATCGCATTCTCCAGCATCAGCACGCGATTGCCGACGCCGAGGGCAAGCGCCCCGCCGCTTCCTCCTTCACCGATGACAACGCAGATGATCGGCACGCCAAAAAGCGCCATTTCCTTCAGATTGCGGGCGATGGCTTCGGATTGGCCGCGCGCCTCGGCGGTATCGCCGGGGTAGGCGCCCTTCGTGTCGATAAAGGTGATGATCGGCCGTTTGAATTTGTTCGCCTGCTGCATAAGCCGCAGCGCCTTGCGAAATCCTTCCGGGTGCGGGCTGCCGAAAAAGCGCTGGATGTTGTCCTTCGTGTCCTTGCCCCGCTGGTGGCCGACTACCGTGACCGGCACCCCGTTCAGCTTCGCAAGCCCCCCGACGATGGCCAAATCGTCGGCGAACAAGCGGTCGCCGTGAAGCTCGATGAAGTCGGTGAAAATCAGATGAATATAATCAAGCGTGGTAGGACGCTGGTGAAGCCGGGCCAGATGCATGATCTGGGCGCCGCCCAGGTTGCTGTATATCTCGTCCTCCAGCTTCTTGTAGCGTTCCTCCAGCCGGTTCAGCTCGTCGGTAAAATCGATGTTTTGCTCGAGTCCGACCCGCCTAAGATGCTCGATCTTCTTGCGAAGCTCGGTCAGCGGCTGCTCGAACGGCAACTCAGTTGACATCGGCGCGCTCTCCTTTCCCCGCGTGCATGTCGAGCAGTTTGGTCAAGAACGCCTTCATGTCTTTGCGGTGCACCACCTTGTCCAATTGGCCGTGCTGCAAATTGAATTCGGCGGTCTGGAAGTTGTCGGGCAGCTTCTGGCGAATGGTCTGCTCGATGACGATGCGCCCCGCGAATCCGACGATCGCTCCGGGCTCGGCGATATTGTAGTCGCCAAGGCTCGCGAAGCTGGCGGACACCCCGCCGAGCGTCGGATCGGTGAAGACGGAAATGAACAAACCGCCCTGTTCATGGAATTTGGCCAGCGCGGCGCTGGTCTTGGCCATCTGCATCAAGCTCAGAATGCCTTCTTGCATCCGCGCTCCCCCGGATGTGGAAAACAACAAAAGCGGCAGCTTCTTTTCCATCGCCCGCTCGATGGCTCGGGTCACCTTCTCGCCGACGACGGAACCCATGCTGCCGGTAAAGAAATCGAAGCTCATCACGCCGATGACGACCGGAAAGCCGCCGATCGTCCCTTCGCCGGTCACGATCGCGTCGTTCAAGCCGGATTTTTGCTTTTGCATTTCCAGCTTTTCTTTATAACCCGGGAATCCGAGCGGGTCCTCGGCAATCAAGTCGGCGTCAATCTCAAAAAGACGCCCGTCGTCAAGCGTCATCGCGACGCGTTCCGAGGCGCTCAGCCGGAAGTGGTGTCCGCAGGTGGAGCAAACTTTCAGGTTTTTCTCCAATTCCTTGGTGAACTGAATCGTGCCGCACTTGGGACAGCGGTTCATCAGGCCCTCGGGAATTTCGCGTTTCGGCCTTTCTTCGGCCGGCTTCGCGTTCGGACCCGCGGTTGACGGGACGACGGCATATTTTTTCTTGTGAAACAAATCCTTGAACACAGCGACACCTCACATGGCGCAAAGATAGCGGGCCGTATCCGATCGCCAGATCGGCACGAGTCCGCGTCGAGCAGGCGAGACGTTCGCGATTCGGTCCGCCGAAGTGCGGGCATATAGCCGCAGGTTGTATCCGCTCAGGTTAAGGGAAACGGCCGCCGGCGCCGACCGATCGCGGCCGCGCGCGGACCGTTGCTATTCAAAACGGGATATCGAAAATGAAATAGGAATGACCGTTAACATAAAGCCTCGCGCCCGACCGATCGCCGCATTTGCGGACCGCAGAACGGTTGCATGCCGGAAATCCGCTAGACATTAGGTTTCCACGTTTACATATGCAGAATACTTCCGAGCACTTCCTGCACTTCCTGCACTTCGCCGGACGGCACCAGGATCTCGTATTGAGGTTTGGTCAAATTGATGGGGCGCACCTGCACGAGAAAGCCTTCTTCCGTGAGGCGCTTCTGAATCCGATCCGCGATTTTGGCGGTCGGCGCAATGTAGATGACCGTCCACATGAAGCGGTACCCCCAATTAAGTAGCTTTGGACAATTGGACATGAAAAAGATCGTCTTCTTGTATTCCAAGACAATCCAACGCCGCCTATCGATAAGGAAATGATAGCACAGATGTCGTAAGACTAGCAACCGAAGCGCTTGGGGCGAAAGAAACGGCTCGCGGGCCGCAAGGCGCTCCCTGCGCCGCAGAACGGGCGCCCGGGGGCGATTCGCGGCTAGGCCCCGCGGCGGATCGCCGGCTGAAGCGCCGGCGCCTATTTGATCCGCGCGCTGCCTTCTCCGAGCAGCGCTTCGATTTCGCGGAGCAGCTCGGGCGAAGGCTTGACGCGGTAGCTATCGTTCAGCGCGAGCGTCCGGTGCCCGCGCTCGTAGAACAGCACCGTCTGCAGCGGGCCAGGGTGCGCCGACAGCGTCGACTGCAGGCGCGCCAGCACTTCCGGCTGCTCGAACCGCTCGCCGATGCGGATGTACACCCGCTGCGGCGCATGCTTGCCCGCGGCCGTCTTGCCGCCCTCCGCGCGGCCGGGAGCCGCTCCCCCCGCGCGGAGGGGGCCGCCCATGCGCGCGGAACCGCTCGCGATGCCGGGGCCGTCCGCACGCCCCGGGCGCGGTCCCGCGCGGCGGAGGCGCTCCGCCTGCGCGGCCAGATCCGGCGCCGACAGCGGCACGATGGCGTCCGCGAGCAGCTTGAAGTCTTCGTCGCCATGCTGGAGCTTCGCCTTGACGAGCACGAGCGCGCCCTTCCCGGCGAACGCGGACGCCGTCTTCCAGACGCCGGGGAACGCCACCAGCTCGACGCCCATGATGCGGTCCTCCAGTTCGAGGAACGCCATCGGCTGCCCGTTCTTCGTCACGATCGGCTTGACGGAGACGATCATGCCGGCGGTCAGCACCGGCGCGCCGTCCGGCGCATCCGCGAGATCGACGAGCCGGTCGAGCCTAAGCGTCTCCCACAGCGGCGCGTACTCGTCCAGCGGATGGCCGGACAAGTACAGGCCCATCAGTTCGCGCTCGAACTCCAGCGTTTGCGCTTGCGTGAACGGCTCGACCTCGGGCAGTTCGACGTTCCAGTTCGGAGAGTCGCCGAGATCGCCGAGCTCAAGCTGAAGCTGGATTTCCTCCCGCTCCTTGCGCCATGCCGCGGCCGCCTCGACCATCTCGTCCAGCGCCGCGTACAGCTGCGCCCGGTGCCCGGGCAGCGTGTCCAGCGCCCCGGCCAGCAGCAGCGATTCGATGACCCGCTTGTTGCAGGTCCTCGGGTCCACCCGCCGGCACAGGTCGAGCAGGCTTGCGAACGGCTGCTCCTTCCGCACCGCCATGATGCTCTCGATCGCCTGCGTCCCGACGTTCTTGACCGCGGCAAGCCCGAACCGGATCGCCCCGGAGCCGTCTCTTCTGACCGGCGTGAACAGCACGCCGCTTTCGTTCACGTCCGGCGGCAGAACCTCGATGCCCATGCGCCGGCATTCGTCGACGTATTCCGCCGTTTTGCGCTGGTTGCCGATGACCGAAGTAAGCATCGAAGCCATGAAGTGCACCGGATAATGCGCCTTCAGGTAGGCCGTCTGGAAGGCCAGCACCGCGTACGCGGCGGCGTGCGCCCGGCAGAAGCCGTAATCGGCGAAGCGGACGATCAGATCGTAGACGCGGTTCGCTTCCTCTTCCCCGTAGCCCTGCCGCAGGCTTCCCCGCACGAAATGCTGCCGCTGCTCGTCCAGGATCTCGCGTTTCTTCTTGCCGACCGCCCGCCTTAACAGGTCCGCTTCCCCAAGCGAAAATCCGGCCATTTTCGAGGCGATCTGCATGATTTGTTCCTGATACACAATGATGCCGTACGTATCCTTCAAAATCGGCTCCAGCGACGGGTGCGGGTACTCGACCGCCGCCTTGCCGTGCTTCGCCCGGATGAACTGCGGAATGAATTCCATCGGGCCGGGCCGGTACAGCGCCAGCACCGAAACGATGTCCTCGAACGCGGTCGGCTTCATCTCCCGCAGCACGCGCCGCATGCCCGCGGACTCCAGCTGGAAGATGCCGGTCGTGTCCCCGCGGCCGAGCAGCTCGTAGGTCGCCGGATCGTCGAACGGAATGTCGTCCCAGTTCAGCTTGCGCCCCGTCTCTTCGGCGATCCAATCGAGCGTCCGCTCGATGATCGAGAGCGTGCGCAGGCCGAGAAAATCCATTTTCAGCAAGCCGACCGATTCCAGAAACTCCATCGAATATTGCGTGAGCGGGACGCCGTCCACGCCCTCCTGCAGCGGCACATAGTCGGTGAGCGGCTCCGTGGAGATGACGACGCCCGCTGCGTGCGTCGAGGCGTGGCGCGGCATCCCTTCGACGCGGCGGGCCATGGCGATCATCTCGGCCGTTTGGCCGCCCGCCTCGCTGAGCGCGCGGAACTCCGGGCTTTCCTTCATCGCCCGCTCGATCGACATGCCCGGCGCGGCCGGGATCAGCTTCGCCGCCTTGTCCACCTCGCCGTACGGAACGTTCATCACCCGTCCGACGTCGCGCACGGCCGCCCGGGCGGCCAGCGTTCCGAACGTAATGATTTGCGCCACGCGGTCGCTGCCGTATTTGTTCGCCACGTAGCGGATCACTTCGTCGCGGCGCTCGTCGCTGAAGTCGATGTCGATATCCGGCATCGTCACCCGTTCGGGGTTGAGGAACCGTTCGAACAGCAGCTTGTGCTTCAGCGGATCGACATTGGTAATGTAAAGCGAATAGGCGACAAGGCTCCCCGCGGCCGAACCGCGGCCCGGTCCGGTTGCGATGCCGTGCTCGTGGGCAAAGCGCATGAAGTCCCACACGATCAGAAAGTAATCCTCGAACCCCATCCGCCCGATCACATCCAGCTCGTACGCCAGCCGCTCCTCGGCCGCCCGGCGGAACTCCGGCGGCGGCGCCGCGCCCGCAACCGGCCGCACGGATCGTTCTCCTTCGGCGCCGTCCTCCGCATCCGCCCAGCCATACCGCCTGGCCAGCCCCTTCCGGCACAGCCGCGCCAAATATTCGCCCGCCGACAGTCCTTCCGGCAGCGGATGATATTTCGGCAAAATGTGGCGCCCGAAGTCCAGCTCCAGCTCGCACCGCTCCGCGATCCGCACGGTGTTGGCGATCGCCTCCGGCACATGGCGGAACAGCGCCGCCATTTCGTCCGCGCTTTTCAGAAACAGTTGATTCGTATCGATTTTGAGCCGGTCGGGATCGTCCAGCGTCTTGCCCGTCCCGATGCAGATGAGCACGTCCTGCAGCGCGGCGTCGTCCTCGCGCAGATAGTGCGAGTCGTTCGTCGCCACAAGCGGGATGCCCGTCTCCTGCGCCAAGCGGATGAGACCGGCCGAAGTCTTCTTTTGCTCCAGCACGCCGTGGTCCTGGATCTCCAGAAAATAATCGTCCCCGAACAACTCCCTGTACCGAAGCGCCGTCGCCTTCGCCTCGTCGTACCGGTCGTGCAGCAGATGCTGCGACAGCTCGCCGTTCAGGCAGCCGCTCAGGCAGATCAAGCCTTCCGCGTGCGCGGACAGCGTCTCGAAATCGATGCGCGGCTTGTAGTAAAACCCTTCAAGATGCGCGATCGAGCTCAGCTTCATCAAATTGCGGTAGCCGGTTTCGTTTTTCGCCAGCAGCGTCAGATGGTAGATCGGCTGCTCGCGCCTTGACGCCCGCTCAAGCCGCGAGCCGGCCGCCATATAAGCCTCCATGCCGATAATCGGCTTGATGCCGTGCTCCCGGCACGCTTTATAGAAAGGAATGGCGCCGTACAGAACCCCGTGGTCCGTCAGCGCCAGCGCCTTCATGCCAAGCTCCGCCGCCCGTGCGGCCATCTCCCGGATGCGGGAAGCGCCGTCGAGCAGGCTGTATTCGCTGTGAACGTGCAAATGAACGAACCCGCACATAACAATCCCTTCTTTTGTTTCGCGTGAACTCCTTTCTCCCATTGTATCATAAGCGCCCCGCCCCGTCCCATATAGATGGTAGGGGGAGGAATGGGACATGAACCGGTTCTATGCGCAGGCTACGCTCGACTTCTGTATCGCGTTCGGCGTCGTGCTGGGCGCGGCCATGCTCGCGGGCATGGCGTCGCTGTTTCTGTGGCGCCCGCCTGCGGACACGATGCTGGACGTTGCCGGCCGGATCAAGATATGGGCGGTCGTCGTCGCCATCGGCGGCTCGATCGACCCGATACGCGTCATCGAATCGCACGTCATGAAAGGATACCTTTCCCCCGCCGTCGAGCAGATCGGCTATATCTTGTGCGCCTTTCTCGGCGCCCATCTGGCCACCGAACTGATCCAATGGCTGTGCCGGAACGCGGGGTGATTGACCGATGCGAGTGCCCGACTTTAACCGTTACCGAAAAGGAATGCAGGCCGCAGCCTCCTTCCTGTGCGGCATGATCGTCGGCGCCGCCGTTTTCCACGGCATGGTGCTGGATCAGACGAACCGCATCATGGATCAAAATTTCGAGTTGAAGGAGCAGCTTGACCTGGCCGAGCAACAGCTTCAGGCGACCCGCAAAGATACGGTGATCCGGAGCGTCGTCGTCTACGTGGAAGAAGCGCCCGGCACCCCTGCGCTCGACCGGGTGGCCGAAGCGGAGCTCAAGGGGCGCCTTGCCGGCAAAAACGGAGACTTGAACCTTTTTATCGGCCGCAAAATCTACGACATCGGCTCCGAGGCCCGGTTCGCCCGAAAACTGCTCGAGGGCAAGCTTTACGCGGACGTCGGGGGCGAGAAAAGCTACGCCGTCAGCATCCGGACGATGCTCGTGGCCGACGGCGTGCTCACGGTATGGGTGGAGGCCCGCGAAGCCCGGAAGTAGCCCGGGGCAGCGGCGGCCGTTTTATGATAAAATAAGGGGGATTTTATAAAAGGGGCTGCTAACATGCTGATTACCGTTCTTCAATGGACCTTCTCCCTGCTTGTGGTTGTGCTGTCCGTCCTCGCGGTCTACAACAGCTACCGCTCCCGGCGGAACGCCGATCCGGTGCTGCGGGGCCTTTACGGCGCCCGCACGAACGTGTTCATCGGGCTGACCCTGATCGTTCTCGCGCTTATCCAGATGCTGCTGTTCACCGGATCGACGCTGCGGGTCATCGTCGGCTCGGTGTTTATGCTGATGGGGCTGTTCAACCTGTTCGCCGGCATCCGCAACCATTCCTATTTTACAAAACTCCGATCGTCTGCGCGGTAAGCATCGCCTTGGCCGCCGTATCGCCTTCGAGAAGGACCTGAACCTCCATCATGACGTGACGGCGGCTGGATTCGATGATGCTCGGCACGATGGAGATCGAGGCTTCGATCGGGACGGTGCGGAGGAAATACGTCGTCATGTTCTCCAGCACGTGCTCCCGCTTCCGCAGATCGCTCGCCGCCTTGGCCGCCGCCTGCTGCATGAGCGCCGTCAGCACGCCTTCGGACACCGTTCCGAGCGGTCCCGACATCTGAGGCGAAGCGATGCCGGTGAAGATCAGCCGGTTCTCCTCGTCCCGGCGCTCCGTAAACCCGCTCCACATCAGCGCGTCGAACGTCTCTCCCTGCTGGGCCTGGCGCCCCCCGAACTGCATCGACCGCAGCACCTCGGCGCGGCTGATCACCCCGACGAGCTTGCGCTGCCGGTCGACAACCGGCAGCAGTTCGATGCCCTCCGACACCATCCGGTGCGCCGCGGAAGCGATCGGCGTATTCAACGTGACCGTCATCGGCCTGCGCGTCATCAGCTTGTCCAGCGGATAGCCCGGAGGAGAGCCCACCACGTCCTTGCCGGTAATCATCCCGACAACGCGGTTCCATTCGTCCGTCACCGGAAACCGGGAGAAGCCCGTCTCCGCGCTCAACTTCAGGAAATCGGCCACGGTGGCCGATTGCTTTAACGCCCGGGTTCGTCCCGACGGCTCGACCAGGTCTCCGATCATCATGATTTTGCGCTGGATGAGCCGGTCGAACATCGCCCGGTTGATCATCGAAGCGACGGTGAACGTATCGTGCCGGCTGGTCAAGATCGGCAGCTGCCGCTCGTCCGCCAGCGCCTTCACGTCGTCGCTCGTGCCGAATCCGCCGGTCACCAGCACGCCCGCGCCGTGCTCAAGCGCAAGACGGTGCGCGTTTTCGCGGTTGCCGACGATCAGCAGGCTGCCCGCGTCGATGTAACCCATCATTTCGTCGAGCTCCATCGCGCCGATGACGAATTTGTGCAGCGACTTGTCGAGACCTTCTTCCCCTCCGAGCAAGTTGCCCTGCACGATTTCCAGCACTTCCGCGAACGTGAGCTGCTCCGGCCGGTTGCGGCGCTTCTTGTCCACCCGCACCGTCCCGATCCGTTCCTTGGTGTTGACGTAACCGAGCTGCTCCGCTTCCTTGAGCGCGCGGTACGCGGTCCCTTCGGACACTTCCCGCTCTTTCGCCATCTTGCGGACCGAAATCCGGGTGCCGACCGGCAACTCGCGGATATATTGCAGCAACTGCTCGTGCTTGGTCCGATCGCCGCCCGTTGCGTCGCCTCCCGCCATGGCTTGGCCCTCCTTTTTTTCCGAGTTTCGAATGAATAGATTATACCGGATTCCGCCGTCTCGCGCATGCCCAACCGTCCGGGCGTTTCCTCTCCCGTTTCAACATCTTCAGGGAAAAAATGACAAATCCCCCATCATCACCATTTCCAATTCGCAGGAAAATGGGTAAAGTAGAAACTGTAGCGACGAAAATTATTTTTACAATTTCCGTCTTTTTTCAAATTTTTTCGACAATGGTGGGGGCGGTTCGTGAGTGGCAACCTTTTGGCACATCGTCAAGCTCGATTTGTTTTATTCCTTGCCCCAAACGTTCATGATCTGGGCGCTCAGCTTTTCGCTGCTGGAGCAAAAACCGGAGCGGCTCGTCCGCAAGCTGATTCTCTTGACGGTTACGACTTCGGTTTATACGGATGCGCTCGTCTTTTTTCTGCCGTTTCAACTGCATGTGATCAATTCGATGTTGGCCAATGCCGCCATGCTGTTTCTCCTGTTCCGGTCCTTGCCGCTCAAGCATAAGCTCGGAATTTTTGTCAGCGCATACCTGATCGCCATCATTACCGATCTGCTGTTTACCCAGATCGTCATGGCGATCACCGGTCTTACCGACCGGGACGCCATTTTGCAAGGGCCGCTGTGGGTGCTGATCGTGGGACTGTATCCGGTGCTGCTCGCGGAAGGCCTCCTCGCCTTGTATATCCGCAAGAAGAAATTGAAAACGATTCGAAAGCTGTTTACCAAAGTCGTGCACAGCTGGTCGACGGGGCTCGGGAAGCTGGTCGTGCTCGTCGCGCTTCAGTTTATTCTGCTCGGCTTGATTCAGTTTTTTCACGCCGATCAAAGCGAGAGCGAACTGATCGTGTCCGTTCTCGTTTGCGCCGCGATCGTGCTCAGCCTGATCTCCCTGGTTAGCGTCGTGCGCCTTTTGGCCAGCGCCAGGGAGGAGGCCGCCCGCATGGCCCAGGAAGTGTATGTGGAAGACATCAGCCGCATGTTCACGTCGATCCGCGGGCAGCGCCACGATTTTCTCAATCATGTCCAGGTCATGCACACGATGCTCAAGCTGGGCAAGTCGGATGAGCTTAAAGCCTATATGGCCGATATCGTCAAGGACATTCAGGATGTCAGCGGGATCGTGCACCACCCTTCCCCGCCTCTGGCCGCGTTTCTGAAAGCGAAGACCGCCGTGGCCGAAAGCCGCAACATCAAGTTTACGTGCGAGCTGTCGGATACGTGGAACGACCAGTCCACGATCCGGACGATCGACGTCGTCAAAATCGTCGGCAACCTCGTCAACAACGCGTTCGACGAGGTGGAGCAACTGCCGCCCGAGGAGCGGCGCGTGCACGCCGACATCCGCTGCCACCCGGAGCATATCGAGCTGGTTGTCAACAACCGGGGGCGCGTGCTTTCCGACATGGAGCTGAAGCGGATTTTTAAGCCGGGCTACACGACCAAGCGGAACGAGCACTCCGGCCTCGGCCTGTCGATCGTGCACGAACGGGTCAATCATTATAAAGGGACGATCGACGTGCAGTCCAATTCGACCGACGGCACCACCTTCCGCATCACCCTTCCTCACAAGCACACGCCTCCGGCGGAAGGAAGCGGCAGCATTCTTTTCGGGTAGACATTGCGCCGGGACGGCCTCTCCGCCGCCGAAGAAAGAGCGGAGGGGCGGCTGCGGCGCTCCTATGTATTCCCCCTCGCCTGCCGGGGTTCGCGCGCCGAGCATCAAAAAACCTCCTCTCCCGCCCTCATCCGTGGTGAGCGGCGAAAAAGAAGGTCGTTTGTCGCTTCGGTCCCCGTTGATGACCGTCAGATTTTCAGCTCCCCAAGCTTGATCAGCTCGACAACCGCCTGCGAACGCCCCTTTACGTTTAACTTTTGCATCACATTCGTCACGTGTTTTGAATTACGCAACTTACGCAACCGATTATCGAACGAATCCGCCGCGGATTCGCCGGTTGGGATCGCCGGTTTCAGATGTTTTCCCCAAGGCCGAACGTCAGCTCGACCCGCACTTCTCCCGTCTCCGACACCGTGATCCGCTCGATCAGCTGTTTCAGGATCAGGCTGAATGCGTCAAGCTCCTCCTCGTCGTCGTAATTCAGCTCCAGCAGATCGTCCAGCGCTTCTTGGGCTTCCTCCTCCAGCCTACGCATCCGGTCCCGGGTCTGGCGCAGTTCCCTTAGATCCGCGAGCCGCTTCTCCAACCGGCCGATTTCCTTCTCGAACTGCCGCTTTTCGAATTCCATCTGCTGCCTGTCGATCCGGCCGTCAATCCAGTCTTTATGCAGGGAGAACGCCGCTTCCCGGTACCGTTCGATTTTGGCGCCAAGCTCGGCGGCCTCCTTTTCCTCGTTGGACCCGTCGTTTTGGAGCAAGTGGCGGCAGCTCTCGAACAAGCTTTCAACCGACGCGCAGGCGGACAGCTTGGCGGAGAGGCTCTCCACCAGCGCCTCCCTGAAATCCTCATAGGGCAGCCAATAGGCGTTCCGGCATCCGGCGTCTCCTTGCCGCCTGCGCTTGGAGCAGCACAGATAGCGGTACGCCTTGTCTTGCGTTCGGGAGCGAACCGGCTTCGTCTTCATGCTCACCAGGGAAGCGCCGCAATGCGCGCAGAAGATCATGCCGGCAAAAAGATTTTTGCGGTTGCGGACGCCGCCGCGCCGCCCCCCTCCGCGCTTCAGGCGGATGTCCTGCGCCGCTTGAAACAGTTCGGGGGAGACGATCGCTTCATGCGTCGGGCCGACGGCGGAACGTTCCCACGAGGCTTTGTCGCGCTGCACCAGTTTTTTGCGCCGGTCGTGCAGATCGGTCAGGCTGTGCACTTTGACCGTCTCGTATTTGCCGAAAACGTTGACGCCCGTATACGCCTCGTTCTGCAAAATGCGCTGAATCGTGGTAACGCCCCAAACGCCGCCTTTAGGCGAAGGAATGAGCCGTTCGTTCAACGCCTTGGCGATCTTTTTTTCCCCAAGCTTGTGCGCGGTGTACAGGGTAAAAATTTCGCGGACGATTTCGCTTTCGCGCTCGTCGGGAACGAGCGTCTTTCTCCCGTCTACCGTCGTTTTTTTATATCCGTACGGCGCGACGCTTCCGGTAAAATTCCCTTTCATCGCCGATTGCCGGATGCCGCGCCGCGAGCTTAGACTGATCATTTCGCTCTGCTTCTGGTTGACCGCGGAAAAAATTTGAAACTTGAATTCGTCGCGGTCGAGTCCCGAATCGTAGTTTTCGTCAATGGAGATCAGCCGGATGTTCAGGGAATCCGCCAGCATCCGTTTTAAGGCCATCGAATCGACCAAATCGCGCGAAAATCTGGACAGCGAGGCGAAAATGACCGCTTGAAAGCGACGCGCTTTGGCGTCCTCCAGCAGCTTTCGAATCGCCGGACGCTCGATCATGCTGGTGCCGCTGTCCCGGTCTTCGTAGATCCATTCGTCGCAGACTTCCAGTCCGATTTGCCGCGCTTTTTCCCGGCATATGCCTTCCTGATGCTCCGGGCTGTCTTTCTGGCTTTCTTTGGTCGTGCTGACCCGGACGTAAATGGCGGCAACCGGTTTGACCCTCTGCTGCAACAAGGGCAACGCCTCCCCCGCTTTCGAGCATGAAAAAGGCCGTTTGACGATTCATCAAACGACCCTTGCCCTTCTTAGGACACGGCTTGTACGAGTTCGGAAATTTTTTTTGCCCGGTCGCTTGGCAGCCGATTTCGCCGGATTCGGATCACGGTCTCCTTCGCCAAACGGTTCACGATCTCGCCAAGGTCCCTCGCGCCTTCTTGAAAATGAAGCTGGAACGCACGTTTCCGGCTTCCCACCGCCGCTTCTCCTCCCAACCCTTTTTTTACAAGTATACATCCGCAGCGGCTTGACTTATGAAAATGGACCGGGAAATGTTGACCGTCTCGTCCGCCTCACCACTCCGCAATCGAACCGTCCGCATGCCGCCAAACCGGATTTCGCCACTTGTGGCCGATCTCCGCCGCTTTGCGGACTTTGTCCTCGTCAATCTCGACGCCCAGCCCGGGACCGCTGGGGATATCGACATAACCGTCGCGGTACGTAAACACGGACGGATCTTTAAGAAAGTCCAGCAGATCGCTGCCCTCATGATAATGGATGCCCAGGCTTTGCTCTTGAATAAACGCGTTGTGCGCCGTGGCATCCACCTGCAAGCTTGCCGCGAGCGCAATCGGTCCCAGCGGGCAGTGCGGCGCCAGCGCCACATCGTACGCTTCCGCCATGGCCGCGATCTTCTTGCATTCGGTGATGCCGCCCGCATGCGACAAATCCGGCTGGACAATATCCACACAGCCGTCGGCCAGCACCCGTTTGAAATCCCAGCGGGTAAACATCCGCTCTCCCGTGGCGATCGGAATGGAGGTATGGCGGGCCAGCTCTTGGAGATGCTCGTTGTTTTGCGGCAGCACCGGCTCCTCGATAAACATCGGATGAAACGGCTCCAGCTCCTTGACCAGCACTTTCGCCATCGGCTTATGGACGCGCCCGTGGAAATCCAGCGCGATGCCGAAGCTTTTGCCGACCGCTTGCCGCGCCGTGGCCACCCGTTCGACGGCCGCGTCGACTTTGTCGAAGCTGTCGATGTATTGCAGCTCTTCCGTCAGGTTCATCTTCACCGCCGTAAAGCCGTGGCCGGCCGCTTCTTTAATCGCTTTCGCCACGTCGCTCGGCCGGTCGCCTCCGATCCAGGAATAAACCCGCATCCGGTCCCGGCAAGCGCCGCCCAGCAATTGATGGACCGGGGCCCGGTAGAACTTGCCCTTAATGTCCCACAGCGCCTGGTCGATGCCGGCAATCGCGCTCATCAGCACCGGCCCGCCCCTGTAGAACGAAGCCCGGTACATCAGTTGCCACAAATCTTCGATGCACATCGGATCTTTTCCGATCAAGGCGTCGGCAAATTCGTGCACGGCCGCCCGGACGGTTTCCGCCTTCCCTTCCACGATCGGCTCGCCCCATCCGGAAATGCCTTCGTCCGTTTCCACTTTCAGAAACAGCCAGCGCGGCGGGACCACAAACGTTTCAAAACGGGTGATCTTCATCGGAAATACCTCCTAAAGCGAATGGAAGAATAAAAGAAATACGGCATATACGGTCCGGCCGGATGCGTCAACGCTGCTGCCGGTATTGCTGAGGCGTCAGGCCGTAATGCTTCTTGAACACTTTGATGAAATAGTTCGGGTTTTGATAACCCAATTCCAGGGCGATCTCGTAAATTTTAGCGGCACTGTTTTTCAACAGGGAGGCAGCCTTCTCCATCTTGACCCGGACGATAAAATCGCTTACATTCTCGCCGGTTTCCGCTTTGTACACTTGCGAAAGATAAACCGGGTGCATGTACAATCGGCCGGCCAAATCCTGCAGCGTAATCGCCTCGCCGAGATTTTTAAGGACCTGCTGCCGGATCTTTTCCACGATGGAATACCGCGTATGCGCCAGCTCCTTCTCCGCGTAATGCCGCAGTTTGCCGAGCGACTCCAGCGCCCAGGCTTGCAATGCGGAAAAGGACCGGCACGGCGCAAGCCCGATCGCATTGGACAGTTCCGGGCCGATAATCTCCGCCAGCTCTTTACCGTACTTATGCGCGATAAAACAGCAGGCCGAATAGATCGTGAAAAAAGCTTCGATTAAATAATCTTTCGATTCGCCGGATTTCGGGCCCAATTCCTCGAAGATCGCCTCATACTTTTCCTCGATGCCCTCCCAATCGCCGACTTCAAACAAATGAACGAGCAGCGGCGGCTCGTATAACCGTTGCAGCGAACGGGTTTGCGACAAGCCCGGTTCCTCGGACGCGAACGCGATCACGTCGCTCTGCCTGCCGATCTGCTTCCGGAACGCCGACAGCGCGCTCTGATAGAGCGGGCTTAACTCTTCGGGAAAAAGCCCCCACTTGCCGATCAGCACCGACACTTTGCCTTGCAAATAATGGTTGACGCTTCGCTGCAGCTGCGCCGCCAATTGTTCGAACCGGCGCCTCAGCGGTTCCGAAAGCGCCTGTCCGCGCTCCGACGTTTCCGCTTCCTTCGCCCCGACCGCAAACACCATAAAACCGTGGACATCCTGGCAGTGCCATAATGGAAAATGGCCGCTAAAAATTTCTTCCGCCATGTTCCCGATCGCGTACTGCAGCAGAGACAGGCTGTAAAAGTCCTGTTCCGGCATCTCCTTCTCCAGCCGGATCAGCATTAACGCGACCGAATCCCCCGGGGCGATGGGAATGTCGAACATCTTTAGCTTTTCCGCGAGCAATTGCGGCGAAATCCGTTTTCCTTGCAGCAGATCGTTCAGCAAATCCGCTTTCAGCTTCGGCAGATGCTCCCGCATCGTGCGCAACGCCCGATGGTAAGCGTCATACGTTTCGACTTCCGCGCGCAGCTTGTCGACGACGCGGGCCACTTTCGCCAAGATCTCTTCGTCGCTGACCGGCTTGAGCAGATAGTCGGATACATGATGCTTAATGGCCTGCTGGGCATAGGCGAAATCCGCGTAACCCGTCAGCAGCAAGCATTTGACGTTCTTCCATCTCGCGCCGATTTCCTCGATCAGCTCCAGCCCGCTCATGCCGGGCATGCGAATATCCGTAACGACAATATCCACCGGCGCATACGCCAAAATATCCAGCGCTTCCAAACCGGAATGCGCCTTGTACACCTTGCCGATCCCGATTTCCGCCCAGGGGATCAGCGTTTCCAGACTTTCCACCACACTGGCTTCGTCGTCTACAAGCAGCATATGAAACAACATTCTCACCCGCATTCGTCGGATTCCCATTTCATCGTCACGCTCAACCCGCCGCTTTCCGAACGGGCCAGCTGCAGTCCGGAACCGCCCTTGTAACGGTGCAGCAGGCGCTGATGCACATTCCAAAGGCCGCAGCCCATCTCGTCGTCCATCGGCAGCGCCAATTGCTGCTGCAGCTTGGCCATGGCCTCGTCGGACATGCCGCCTCCGTTGTCTTCGACCACAATCCGGTGCTCGCCGCCGGACGACCGGCCGGTTATGCGGATAATGCCGTAACGGGCGCTTCTTTCGACGCCGTGGATAACGGCGTTCTCGACAAGAGGCTGAATCGTGAGCCGGGGAATCCGCAGCTTGCGCATCGATTCGGGAATGCCGATTTCAAAATGGAACCGTTCGATCCGCAAATTTTGAATCACCAGGTAGTTCGTCACCAGCTTGATTTCTTCCTCGATCGTCGCCATTTCGCTTTCGACCCGGGTCGCATACCGGTAATATTGGCCCAGGTTCAAGGCCATCGCGGCGACGGCTTCGGTTTCGCCCAGGCTGGCCATATTTTTGATGTAAAAAAGACAGTTGTACAAAAAATGCGGATTGATTTGCGACTGAAGCTGCTTCAGGGTGGCTTCGCGCAGCCGGATTTTTTCTTCGTAAATCGTTTCGATCAATTGCTGGATTTGCTCGGCCATTTCGTTGAACCGCAAAATCAGATACTCGAACTCGTTGTGCACTTTGTTCTGCAGCCGGATCGAATAGTTGCCCGTCTTCAGCCCCTTGACGCCCCGAATCAACTGCTTGATCGGCATTTGCACTTGCCAGTACAGCAGCAGCGCGGCCGAAAGGCTCAGCGCAAGCAGCAAAGCCGCCGAACCGTAAAACAAATTGCGGCTTTTCGTTATCGGGCTCAAAATTTCCTCCAGCGGCTCGTAATCGACCAAATACCAGCCGGGCAAGCTTTTCGACTGCACATAGTTCACGGAGTATTTCTTTTGATGAATTTTGACAATCTCGCTCCCGCTTGGCTCCAGCGATTTCCGGTTCAACAGGGAAACCATCTCGCTGATGATCGCCGAATCCGTATCGCCGCTCACAATCGGCTCCGACTGCGGATGATAGAAAAACGGGTTCGCCTGATCGGTCCGCCTGAATTCCGCCAGCATGTTTTGGATGTTGTCGGCCAAAAACCGGACTTCGACGAGCAGATCCGTCTGCTGCCGGTCCACGTACGTATATCGGGAAAAGTAAGCCTCTTCCCCGCCGCTTTCCGCCGGCACGTAATCCCAGGTTTGGCTTTCCCGCTTCATCAGCTGCCGGATATCCCGGTCGGTGATGGAATAATCCGTCGACACGATTTCCTTCGACTCCGGCGAATAGACGGTCAGCTGATTGACCCAGGTGCTCGTCGCGCTTTGCAAAATGAGCTGTTCTTCAATCTTCGAGCGCTTGCGGATCCGGTCGTACGGCGCGTCCGTTTTCCAGCTTTCCATGTAGTCCCGGATGCCGGGCGAGCGGCTGGCAATGATCGCAAACTTGGACAGCTGGTCGAGATTGGACTCCATTTGGCTCATAAAAAACGAAAGGCGATTCCACGTGGACGATTCGATTCCCGCTTTGACGACGTCGACGCTGACCTGATTGGAATAGCCGTAAAGCGCGAGAATCGGGACGAGCAGCGACGCGATCAGCAACACCATTTTGTGGAAAATGTTGATTTTGACGGGCATCCGGGATCAGCCTTTGACGGCGCCGGCCGCCAGTCCGTTGATAATGAATTTTTGCGCCGCCAGGGCGATCACCAGCACCGGAAGCGTAATGATGCACGCCGCCGCCATCAAACCGCCCCAGTTCACTTCGGAATAGGACAGGAAGTTGAAAATCGCGATCGGAAGCGTTTTCGTCTTCTCGCCGGCCAAAATAATCGAAAACATAAAGTTGTTCCAGGAAAAAATGATCGACATCAAGGAAGCGGTCATCACGCCCGGCCCCGAAATCGGCAGCACGATGCGCAGAAACACTTTCATCTTGCCGCAGCCGTCGATCGCGCCCGCTTCTTCGATTTCGTGCGGCAGCGCTTCGAAATACGAAATCATGATCCAGATGACGAACGGAAGCCCGACCAGCATATGGCTCAGAATCAGCGCGGTATACGTATCGACCAGTCCGAGCGAATTGAAAATGATGAACCACGGAATCAAAAAGGAGATGCCGGGGATGATGCGCGCCGCCAGAATGGTCAGCCCCAGGCCGTTTAGGCGGTAACGCGCAATGCCGTAAGCGGCGGGCAAGCCGAGCAGCAGCGAGGCCAGCGTCGAGCCGATAGCGACGATAAAGCTGTTGATCATGTACTTGAAAAAATGGTACTGGTTGAACACTTCGGCGTAATTTCTTCCTGTCGGGCGGAACCAGAAAAAGTTGCCGGGCGACTGAATCTGCACCTGCGTCTTGAACGAGGCCATCACCATCCAGATAAACGGGAACGAAAACACAAACAGCACCAGCCAGGTCGCCGTATTCGACAACAAACGGGCGAACGCATTCCTTTTCTTCATGAAGACACCTCCGTGTTGCGGCGGACCACGATCAGCGCGAGCGTCAGCCCCATGACCAGCAGGAAAAAGACCACCAGCAGCGAGGACGCGAGTCCAAGCTTGAAATATTGAAAGGCCAGCACGTAACCGTAAATGTTCAGCGTTTCGGAAGCCGTGCCCGGTCCGCCCTGCGTCGTGGCATAGATAATATCGAACGTCTTGATGACGTCGATCAGCCGGAGCATGACGGCGGTCAAAATGGTCGGGCGCAGCAGGGGAAGCGTAATGTACCACAATTTTTGCCGGCGGCTCGCGCCGTCGACATCCGCCGATTCGTACGGCTCTTGCGGAAGCGTCGTCAAGCCGGCCATGACGATGAGGCAGACCATCGGCGTCCATTGCCAGATGTCGATGACCATGAGCGACGGAATCACTTGGCCGATGCTGCCGAGCCAATGGAGCGGCTTCAATCCGATCGCCTGCAGCAACGCGTTGAAAATGCCGTTGGTCGGCTCGTAAATGAGCACCCACACCAATCCCATGGCGACAGGCGTGGCGACCATCGGCAGCAGGAAGATCGTCTTGGCGAGCCCCCTCCCGCGGAATTCGCGGTGCAGGAGCAAAGCGATGGCAACGCCCAGCACGGTTTCCGCCGCCAACGCGCCGAAGGAAAAATAAGCGGTTGCCCCTAATGCATGCCAGAAGCGGCCGTCTTTAAACAGCGCAATGTAGTTGTCCAGGCCGACCCACTTCGGCGGCGAGGCGGCCGACATGCTCCATTCGAAGAAACTTAACCGCAAGGTATACGCGATCGGAAACGCCATCATCACGAGCACAAACAATAGAGCCGGCAGCGTCACGATCCATTTGAACCTTTTTTCCATCCACGAAGCCAACATCGCATTCCCTCTTTCCGTGTTCAAATCGGGAAGGGGGCTTGTTCAGCCCCCCCTTGCGCATCCTTATTTTTCGCCGTCAATGAGAGCTTGGAACGCTTGATTCGCCTTATCCGGCGCTGCCTGAACGTCTTCTCCCAAAATCGCCTGGATGACGATTTCGCCGATGATGTCGCGCGCCTCGCCGACATTGACGACAAGCGGACGGTCGTGACCGACGCCGACCTTCGACGATTCCCGGATGACTTCCACCAGTTCGGCCGGGAAGCCCTTGACGCCCTCGGGATCGTTCCATACCGAGTTGCGCACGCCGGGATTTCCGCCCTGCTGCGTCTTCAGCATGACTTCTTTGCCGGTCGCCCATTTGATAAACGCCCAGACGGCGTCCTTGTTGTCCGATTGCGCATTCATGCCAAGCGCCCATGAGGTGATGCTGTAAGGCTTGGCGCCGGCGCTTCCGGCCGGGAAGCTGGCGAAGCCGACGTTTTCCGCAACGGTCGACTTTTCCGGATCGACCGCGTTTTTGTAAATCGCGCTGGCATCGGTGTAGAACGCGGCTTTCCCTTGCGCGAATACGCCCATCGCTTGCGGCCAGGAGAAGTTCAGCACGCCGGGAGGACCGTAGTCTTTCAGCCACCGGCCGTAGCGCGAGAAGCCTTTGACGGCTTCGGGCGTGTTCACCGTCGCCTTGTCGCCTTGCATAAAGTCGCCGCCTTCCGAGAAGACGAAGGACGAAACCTGCGTAACCAGCACGGCCGTCTGGCCTCTGGCGACAAAGCCGTATACGCCGTTGTCCGGATCGTGCACTTTTTGGATCGCGGCTTCAAGCTCGTCCAGCGTTTTCGGAACTTGCAAGTTCGCCTTCTCCAGCAGGTCTTTGCGGTAGTACAGCACTTCCTGTTCCGAAATAATCGGGATCGACAGCAGCTTGCCGTCCACCGTCGTCGTGTCCAGGGCGGATTTGGAGAAGTCTTCGAAATCGATCTCCGCCTTGTCCTTCTCCACGTAACCGTCCAACGGCTCGTACCACCCGTTCTTGTAAAACTGCCTGCCTTCTTGCAGCGGACGCGTCATGAACACATCCGGATCGGACGCTTTGGTCGTCAGTTGGACCGAAAGCTTCTGCGACAGCTGGTCCTCGGCGAAGCCCTGGATTTCCACTTTCAATCCCGTCTGGGCTTCAAACTCCGGCAACAGTTCCTTAATGGTTTCGGCCCAGGGATGGTTGGCCACATAGAACGTAATCTTTTTCCCTTTGAAAGGCTGGGCGGCTCCTTCGCTCGAAGACGGACTTGCGCCGCTGCCGCCGCCGCTGCCGCATCCGGCCGTAAGCGCAACCGCAAGCAGTGCGGACAAACATGAGCCAAGCCGCTTATTGATCCTTTTCATGCTGCATCCCCCTCAAATCGTTTTTCATAGAAAAATATACCTTTCAATTCCCTGGATCATATAGAGAAAAATTTTAAGATGGATAGAACGTTTTTAATCTGTTTGCGCCCGTCCGGCCGCGAAAGACCAAAAAGGCCGCTTGACCCTTTCGGTCAAACGGCCCTTCTTGCGAAATGAAACGGCTTGTACGAATCCGGTATGGGGTGTCCGCCCGCGTCATTCCGTCATTTTCTTTTTCTCGATCTCTATTTTTTGCATCGTTTGGACCAGGCGCTGCTGCTCTTTGGGATCGACTTCGATGAAGTCGATTCCGTACATGATCTCTTTCATGGTTTCCTCTTTTCGCACGATCTTTCCTTTAAAAGAGAACTCCTCGCCATGAAGCGCGAAATGCAGCTGCACAAAAATCCGCTTGCGAACGGGCAAATCGAATTCGCAGCTCAATTTCACCCCCGTGCGGCTGATGTTCTCGATTTTCCCTTCTCCTTTTCGATTGGTTAACGGCTCCAGCAGCGGATCTCCGAAACCGATAAACGCAAACAGGCATTGTTGATCGGGAAGCTGGATCCGGTACCCGCGCCTTCTTTCCATCTCCGCCAATTTGGCCTGCAAACCGCTAATCGACTCTTTTAATCCGTTGATCTGGTCGTCTTTTTTTCTTAATTGCTTTATATGGAACCAGTACCCGAACAAAAAGACCACCAGCAGCAGCAAAAACATAGACAGAATCATGATCGCCGTTTTCATCTCGCAAGCTTACCCTTTCCTGACATGGTGAAAACCCTCCATCTTTCACTGAAACGAACCAACCATCCGGTTTGATAGTCCTAAAGACATAGTCTATTGAGACTAATTATACGACATTCTTTTTATTTTTTCGACTTTTTTTGCATAAAAAATATTTATAGACTTTAAATCTCAAGTCTGAATATCTTCCGCCTCTTGCGTACAGTTTAAAAGCTAAAGGTACAGTTACCTAGGAGGTGGTAATAATGAGTAATTTGCCAAAGCTTATCGGGGAACGGATTCGAAATTACCGGAAAGAAAAAGGGTGGAGCCAAGAGGAATTAGCCCACATCGCCAATCTCCACGCCAC
Source organism: Cohnella laeviribosi DSM 21336 (assembly GCF_000378425.1). Lineage (GTDB taxonomy): Bacteria > Bacillota > Bacilli > Paenibacillales > Paenibacillaceae > Cohnella > Cohnella laeviribosi. The sequence continues at coordinate 202,494 of NZ_KB899810.1, forward strand.
CTATATCGGGCAGTTGGAGCGCGGAGAGAAGAATGCCACTTTGGAAAGCGTGGAAAAAGTGGCGAATGCGTTGGAGATCCCGTTGGAAAACCTTTTTCGGTCGATCCACTCCAACCCGGATTCCCAAGAGTATACGTTGACCCGGATCGTTACCTTTTTACAAACCAAAAGCGTCGAAGATCAAAAAACGTTCCTCAAGCTGCTGGAATTATTGTCGGATTGGAAATCCAAATAACGAACGTTCGGTTAGCAGTTAGAGGCGGAAGCTATACTCCACCTCCCCTGTGATCGCAAATGGCCTTTTCAAGTTCTCGATTCTTTTCAGCCGCATCTTGTCCGTCGTATCGTCTTTCCCGTACATGCTCCAATCGCCGCGCAACGATTTCTTGATCGGAAGTTTCCAAATCGTCTGACGAATGCCTCGCCAAATCTAATATCTTTAGAGTACGGCCGTTTTTGTTTTCTTGCGAAAACCCGGTATCCCCGCAAACGATGCCCCAGAAAGCCTTGCGGCTTCTTGGAGGCATCCCCTTCAACATTCCGTACGACCCTTTATGGATTTCAAACCCCGTCGCATTGGAAATGTGGTTGCGAACGGTTTTCTCACTGATAAACAATTGCTGGGCAATATCGCGAGTTGTTTTGTCCTGCACTAACAGTTCAAAAACTTCGCGTTCCCGATTGGTGAGAAGGAATTTGTTTTTATGGTCGCTGCCTGTCAACGTGTGTCACCCCTCCTTGCCCGGGAATGGAAGTGTTTACAAGGTCCAGGGATACAGTCAACTTTATCATATGAAACCCTACTCTCTGTGGTGCTGCAAACCGGACATTTGGGCGTACTGCCTCTGAGATAAGCTTTGGTCCTGCCACCTTGCAACACAATCCCTGAACGGGAGTTACTGCACAATATATGATTCCGCGGGATGCCGCGCAACTGTACAAACACCTATTTTCGGCGGTAAAACGCGATACGGCCCTCCCGCGTCGGCATCGATCGCGAAAAGGACCGTATGAGGGCTTGTTTTTAGCGGCGCGTATACGTCGGGGCCGTTCTCGCCCGGCCTGTCGTGCCGGTTCCCGCGGGTTCGGGGAAAATGCGTTCGACCAATGCGTTAAATTCGTTGATCATGCCCTGAATCGGATGGCCTTGACGGAAGTCGGCGGCAAGACGCGCCATCCGTTCGTAGAAATCCGGGTTTGCGGACACGTACACATTTTCGGTCGAAGGCGACATGCCTTTGACCAAATCCGCAACCTTGTTTTTGAGCATTTCGGACACTTCGACGCTGGTTCCGCCGTACGCCGTCCCCGTTTGGCCGCCGACGCCGTCATAACCCGACCGGCCCGGCGCCGCGGCGCGCGGCGTTACGCTGAACGGATTGCCGGAGCCGATGCCGCGGCCGGCCAAAGGCGCACCTAAGCCATTGACGCGATTGCTGCGATAATGAGAGCGGACGTTCGTCTTCGTGCTTTGCTTGGTGCCGTTGGGCTCTTCCGTGATAGCGACATAAGCGTTCCGGTCCGTCAGCAGGACATAAGCCGACTTGATTTCCGGAAGCGCGGCCAGCTTGCGGGAGATTTCTTGGCTTACTTCCATCTTCGTGTTGCCGTGAAGACCGACAACGTTATTGTTCAGCCGCTGGGTACCGCGGACGCGGTTCATTTCGTTCGCTTGGTCGTTGGCAAACCGGTTGTCGCCGAGACTTCTCATCTTATGGCCGAAATTGTTGGGACGAATGTTTTTGTTGCCCAGATCGCCCTGATTGGTACAGGCGGACAACGCCAACGCGGCCGATAACACGAGAGTCGCGGAAGCCAATCCCTTACGCATCGAACTCCTCCTTATGGTCTGATTCGGCTTCTTCCGCCGCATTATAGGTTGACCCCGGAGAAGATCGAATATGCCTGAGCGGGCCGCTTGACAACGGAACACTTTACACCTAGTATGGAAGAAAGCGAAAATTAGTACCTGGTTCTATAACCAGATATCAAAACCTTACGGAGGTCGATTTTATGGTTCCCCGCATCGGACCCGAAGCCTTTTACTCGCAAGCCGAAATTACGGCCATAGGCAGCTATGTACCGGACAATCGGTTAACCAATGACGATTTGTCCGCCATGGTGGAAACAAGCGACGAATGGATCGTCCGGCGCACCGGCATCCATGAGCGAAGAATCGCGGGACCGCGCGAATTTTCCAGCCATCTGGCCATCCAGGCGGTTCGGAACCTGATCGACCGTTATGGACGGAATCCGGCGGATATCGATGCCGTTATCGTGGCTACGACGACGCCCGACCACTTTTTCCCGTCCGTCGCTTCAAGGGTGCAGCAGGCGTTCGGAATCGAATCGGCGCTCGCCTTCGACCTGAACGCGGCATGCGCGGGGTTCGTATCCGCGCTTCAAACGGCCAACGGGCTTATTCTTACCGGAGCCTACCGTAAAATTCTTGTGGTCGGAACGGAAACATTATCCAAAATCACCAATTACACCGATCGTTCGACCTGCATTTTGTTCGGCGACGGGGCGGGCGCCGTTCTTCTGGAGCGAACGGAACACGGCGCTTTCCTGGCCTCGCACGCGGTGACTGAAGGAGAAGGAGGGATTCAGGTTTATGCGGCCGGCCTCTCCGCCGAGCTGGACGGACAGCCGCTTGACGGAGACGGCAAAATCGTGCAGAACGGACGGGAAGTGTACAAATGGGCGGTATCGACCATCCCGGAGGGAATGAAGCGTCTGCTGGAAAAAGCGGGAATGACCGCCGCCGATCTGGACTGGTTCGTTCCGCACAGCGCCAATCTCCGCATGATCGAGGCCATTTGCGAGCGGCTCGGCTTTCCGTTCGAGCGTTCGCTGCACAGCGCCGGTCCCTACGGCAACACTTCGGCCGCTTCCATTCCGCTTGCGCTTGATCTTGCCGTTTCGGAAGGCAAGCTGAAAAAAGGCCATCGGCTGGCGCTGTACGGATTCGGCTCCGGCCTGACGCAGGCGGGGCTGCTGCTGGAATGGAGGTTGGACGGTTAGCCGTCCTGCCGGCGTTGTCGGCTGGCCGGCCGTTCTCCTGCGCGGCGGCATCCGGAAAGGCCGCGCTCACGCTTTCCGGCTGGCCCCGCGCTTGCGCGCCCGCTTCGGCAGCTTTCCGCTCCGCCGGTTCATCCGCTTCGCACGCCGCTTGCCCCGCTTCGTCCGCCGCGGCCTTTTCCTGCGGCCCTTTGGCCGTTTGTTCGGCGGCTTCGGTTCGTCCATCGGCAAGCCAAGCGGGATCAGCGCCAGCTTCTCGTTGGGAATCGCGCGCACGTCTTCGAAGCGGAACCCGCCCTCGATCAGCGCCCGCGGGGAAGGAAAGGGACGCTTCCGGCCTTTTTCCAGCAGGTAGACCGTCGGTCCGATGCCGCGCACCAGGCCCGACAACGGCTCCTCCGGCATCGGCAGGACGGCGCGCAGCGCGTCCAGCCGTTCGCGAAACGCCTCGACGCCGTATACGCGCTGCGCCATCCGCATGCTGCGACGGCCGACTTCAAGCCGAAGCGCTTCGCTCGCGAGCAATTCGGCCGTGGCTTTCGTCAGGCCGGCGATATCGCCCGGGGCAACCAAATAATCCTGATTGCCGGTCGCCCGCATCAGTTCCGTCAATCCTCCCGAGGCAAAGGCGACAACCGGCTTGCCGAAGAGCATCCCTTCCAGCGCCGGCATCCCGAACCCCGCCTCGGCAAGACTCGGCACCACGACCAGATCCAGCGCCGGGTATAGCGATTCGATTTGTTCGGTATAGCGCACCCAGGCGAACCGGTGAGCAAGCCCCGCCCCTCTCGCCAGCTCCAGGCACGACCGGACATACGCATCGTCGTCCGCCGCGCCGCCCGCAATCAGCAGCCTGAGCTCCGGATCTTGAAGGGCAAGGGGAATCATGGCCTGAACGAATTCCTTCAGCCCCTTCTGCGGATGCAGCATCGAGGCGACAAAACCGGCGACCCGATGATGCTCTGCCCACCCGTTGCTTCTGCGCAATCTGGACCGGGAGGACAACCAATTGGCCGGCTCCAAATCGTCCGGGCTTCGAAACGGAGGCAGCACGATCGCCTTCTTCAAGCCCGACTCCGGCCCGAACGGGGCCAGCGTCGCCAGGGAAATGCCGACGATCGCGTCGCTGTACGCACTGATGACGGCTGCGGCCTTCGGTCTTTCCGGGCCGTCTCTGCCGGAGTCGGCTTCGATCGTCTCCATAAGCGCCCAGATCACGGGGATCCCCAGCGCTTTGGCCGCCATCGCGGGGAGCGGATGCACGCAGGTATTCACCCAGACATAAGCGGGACGCTCCCGCTGCAGCAGCTCGATCAGCCGGTCCCATACCGGGTGGCGGCGCATGGCCTCCAATTCCCGTTCAAGGCGCGTTTCCCCGTTCTTCATGGCGAAGCAGAGCGGAATCCCCAGCACCGCCGTCCGCAACCCGACGTCTCTCGCTTGCCGCGAAATGGCTCCTTCTTTAGGCACGACAAGCGCGCATTCGAACAGGCGCTGCAATTCCTTGGCGAAAACAAGCAGCAGCTTCTCCGCACCCGTCGCGTGAACCTCGTTGGACAAGTGGGAAAAAATCAGCAGCTTCGGACGCTTGGACGTTACCGGCATCCCGTTTTCCCTCCCTCCGGCGCGATTGTTCCATCAGCGGGAAAGCCGCGAGCAGCCCGTGTTCATGGGGCCAGGGCGGCATCCAGCAGCTGCGTCAGCCGGTTCGCATACGTATGGTCCCGCATCGTCCGCTGCAAGGCCCGCAAAGCGATCCTTCTCCGTTCTTCCTCATGGTTTAAGTAATACTCCACCTTGGCCGCCAGATCTTCAGGCGAATCGTAGGTCACGATCTCTTCCCCCGGGGCGTAAAACAGCGGCAGATCGCTTCTGGGGTCCACAATCTGCAGCGTTCCGCAAGCGGCAATCTCGAACACCCGCGGATTCGGCGATTGAGCGGCTATGTTCGCTCCGTTGCGGTTGTACGAATCGTTTTGATAATCCCGGTGAACGTTAATCACGACGCTATGCGCATGGTAATATTCGGACGTCTCGACCGGCGCCATCCATCGGCCGAGCTGAATGCGTTTTTTCCATCGCTTGAAATCGGGCAGCCGGTCCCACCACAAGCCGGACACAAGAAAAGAACGATGCTCGATGAGGGGCAGCAGCCGGGAAAACAGGCGGACCCGGTTCCAATACGCGGAGCCGATGAAGCAAACGTCGCTTCGCCGGACCTGCTTGGGTCTGCGCGGGCGGTAGAAATCCGGAAACACGCCCAGCGGGAGATAATGGACATGCGGACATCCTAACCGCTCGTAAAACGGAACGCAGTTTTTTTCCAATGTAAACACATAATCGTAATGAACGGCAAGCAGGCTTGTAATGTCCGTGTAGTACGGATCGTCCGTAAACCAGACCGCGGTCCGGATGCCGCTCATGCGGATCGCTTCCGCCTGCTCCGGCGGAAATTCCATGCCTTCGAGCACGAGCACGAGATCGGGACGTTCGGCACGGGCGATCCGGGCGACGTCGTCTTTGGGCGAGACGGCGATGACCCGCTCCGCCAGCCCGCCCAGCGTAATCCGGATGCCTTCGTCCAAAGGGCTGTACGGAAAGCCTTTGCCCGAAGCGACAAACAGCACCGAAATCGGACGCCGTTCGAAAGACCGCAGCGATTTTTGAAGAACAGCCTCGCAAACGCCCTGCCAATGCCCGTGCCGAAAACCCGCCGCCATGCCGTCGCTCCGGCCTCTCCTGTAGGGCAAGCTCCAATTTGCGGGTCGTCCGGGCTTGCCCGGACGCGACTTTTTGTGGCGGGTACCTGCCAAATCCGTCCCTCCTCGCGTGCGCCTTGTTCTCCAGATTCAATATATATATGCGTCAGGCATTTGTCGGACATGGATAGATGCCCGTCCGCGCGCGCTCATTCTCGAAGGTTAGGAACGAGAACGCCAAAAAACCGTCCTGCCCCGAGAAAAAGGGGGGACGGTCCATCCCATAAGACAATGCCGCTAAATCTCCAGGTTCTTTCCTTCCTCCAGTCCTTGGGCATAGCCGGAGTTATAGCCGATGTCATACGCATCGTCGAAGCCTTTGCGGTACGTTCCCCGCGCGGGGACGCCGCGCCGTCCGGCCCGTTTGCGCGCTGTGCGTTGGCCGCGTAAGGGGCGCGCCCGTTTCCGCTTGGCCGCTTTCGGCGGACGCCCGCGCCGCGTTCCGTTTCCAGCCGCCGGCGCCCGCCGGCTCTTGCGGCGCTTCGGCTTTGGCGCAAGCGCCATCGTTCGCGATTCGGGTTTCAGCAGCCTCACTCCTCGCCGTTTTAAACCTGCTGCTCGTAAGCCAACTGATGTCCGTCCTCAAACCCTTGGGCAAAGCCGGCTTTGTAGCCGGCATTGTAAGCTTGTTGCGGCCCGGAATAGGCCGGCGGCATGGCCGGTCTCGCCGGTTTCCGTCTGCGGCGCCCGGCCTGCGGCTTGACGCCGTTCGAACGCCGCGAAGCCCTCCGCCTCTTCGCGGGAAAGCCTCCGGCCCGATGCCGACGTCCGGCGCGCTTCTTTCCGCCTGCCAAGCGGCGTCCGGATCGCCTCATCATACGCGCATCCCTCCCGCCTTCGGGTTGGCTGTCCGGTTCGGGCGCAGCTTCTTCGCCGATAGCCAAGGAGCCGCCGCCGTTCCTTGTTTCGGCGGCCGCCAGGTGCCGCCCGTTGCCGTTCCGAGCAGCGCTCTCTGCATATTGGAGAGGACCCGTACATGTTCGCGGATCGCCGCGGCGGTTCCGGCATCGGCTTCGGTTACGTCCGCCACGCTTTCCAACATTCTGGCCAGCGCCTCCTGGCTGCGGGCGATGGAAGCCAGAAGGGACAGCTTGATTTCCCATTCAAGCGCAAGCCGGCTCATCCGTCCGAATCCCCCAGATCGAATCCTTCCATCATGGACGAAACGCCGCTATCGCTTCCCTCAGGATCAAGAATCGCCTTCATGTTGCGGTTCAGCCCGTTGCACAGCTTGGTCAGGCTGTCGATCAGATCCACGTTTTGCTTGTGAAACCGGATGGATGCGGAAAGCTGATCCAATTGGACGGGATACGCATCCGGCGTCGCATGGTTCAACAACCAATTTCGCACCTTTTCCGCTTCCGCCGCCTTTGCCTCCAGAATCATCGCCACGTTCCACTGCAACTTGGCCAGCGCATCCAACGCCACCAAATACGCGTCCTCGCGCGACATTGTGCCGTCCTCCTCCCTTCGGCGCCCAAATTCCGCAGGCCGGTTATCCCCGGTTCCGATTTTTATTCTTCATCCGTCGTTCCGGCTGCCTTGACGAGCTGGGTCAAGCTGTCGGCCATCGCCTCCTGAAATTCGGCGATCGAGTTGACGTAGGCGATGACGCTTTTGGTCACCTGCGACGAACTTTCAAGAAGTCCGTCCAGGCCGTTCAATTGAGGATGTTCATCCGGCAGCGCCTGGACCAATTGCGCCATACGGACCGCCACATGCCGCTTGGCATCCAATATTCTGGCCATGTGTTGATGGGAATGGGACAAATGGACAACGATTTCCGTCAAAAGTTCCTGCATGCGATTTTTGCCACCGTCCTTTGCTGGCGAACTGCCGTATCTCTACAGCATATGCCTTTCGGCCCCCCTTGCCACATCCGGCATCGCGGCGGGTAAAAGCGGCGCGGACGCGGCATCGGGCGGGAGCCGCTCCGCTCCCGGCTTGTCCGAAGGCGCCGCCGGGGAAGGCGAAACGAGGCACCCCCGCATCGGCCTTCGCACCCCGCGGTCCGCCTCCCCGCAACCGCCCGTAATCGTCACAGCCGCTGGCGCAGCACGGGGGGCGCCACAATCGGCAAGCCTTCCGCAAACGCGGCTACGTCTTCGGGCTGGAGCACGTCGGTTCTTTTCAAATGAAAATGCCACATGCGCATCGCGGCTTCGCTGGCAATTCGCCGTATGCATCCGCCCTCCCGGTGATATTTCGTGCCGTCCGGCAGCATGACGATCCCGGTTTGCTCTCCCTGCCACCGTCTTGCCGCTTCCTCCGCGCCGATCGGAGCCGCGGTCGGCCAACGCTTCAAATCCACTTGCGAAACGCGGGTAACCGGGAACAGAGGTTGGCCTTCGACGGGATGACGCTTGCCGTCCTCGATCCAGTATACGCCCGCGCCAATGCCCTGAACGGCGATCCGGTCGGGGTACAGCGCCGTCATGCCGGGAAGCTGCTTCTGCGCCTGGCCCGCCGCCTCGGCCTTTTGCAGAACCCGATGGATCCATTCGTACGGGTTTTGCCATTTGTCCGCGAAATAAAGCTTGTTGCGGTCGTTGACCTGTGCAAACCGGTCTCCCAGCGCCCGTATGCTCACGCTTCCGAAGTGATGGATAAACGTATCTTTCGCGATGACCAGACTGCGTCCGAGCAAACGGACGCGGATGTTGTAATCGTCATCTTCGAAATTCCCCAGCTCGAAGCCCTCGTCGAAATAACCGATCCGCTCGAACAGTTCCCGGCGAAACAGCAGGCAAAAGCCGACAAGCCGGTCCGTGCGCCGCCAGCGGGATGAATCCGAACGGTTGAATTTGGCCGCGAACCGGGGCATTTGCCGCACGTTGTCGTAGGGCACGGGAATCTGCTGCTCGCCGCTCGCGTAATTGGTGACCGGCCCGACCATGCCGATGCGCTCGTCGCTGTTCAAGCACGCCAGCATGTTGTCCAGCCACCGTTCGGTAACGACCGTATCGTTGTTCAGCAGCACGATATGGCTCCCTTTGGCCATCATCAAGCCGACGTTAACCGCGCCGGCGAAGCCGCGGTTCGCGTCCAGCATCCGGCTGCGGACCTGGCCTCCGAACGTGCGCAAATAGGCTGCGGTGCCGTCTGTAGAGGCGTTGTCCACGACGATGATTTCATAAGGCGAATGCGTATGTTCCATAATGCTGGCGATGCAGAGCTTGAGCTTGCCGAGCTGGTTGTACGTCGGAATGATGATGCTGGTCCCCTCGAATCCGCTGCCGAAGCTTTGCATCCCGAACTGCACGCCTTCCTCGTAACCGGCCCGGAAGCCTTCGTCGTAGCGCTGGCCGGCGTTCGGATGCGGACTTCCGCGCAAACGGCTGCTCCGCTTGGGCCGCCGGACGGGACCGGTACGGGGCGGACGGCGTTCGGACCGGCCGCGGGTTTGCTTTCTTGCCGCACTCATGCTGCTCACCTCTTCTGTCCGTGATGAAAGCCGAAGCGATCAACGCCGGATCTCGGGACCTTCCCGCAATCCGGCCATCCGATCGGCCAGATGGCCGAAATCGACCGCGACCTTGCCGGTTGTCTCCGCCAGGCGGACGCAAATGGGAACCGCGGCGATGCCCGCGGCGACAAGCGCCAAGTCGAACGGACAGCCGGCCGCTTCCCGGGCGGCTCTTTCCCAGTCGTTCATTCCGCCTACGGGACCGACGGCGGCCGTTACCTGCACCCCTTGTTTCCGGAGCGCCCGCGCAAGCGGCTCGGCCGCGTTGCCGACGGCCAGAATGCGGCGTCCGCTCATCAGCTTCGGCCAATACCCTTCCTCGTCCAGCGAGTAGTTGATCGTGGAGGACGTAAGACGGACGCTGTCCGGACGGATGCCGTGCGCCTGCCACACCTTGAACAGGAGCGGCTGAAACAGCGGTTTGCGGGACAGCGGAACCCCGACGACGGACGCGCGCCTTACGGCCTCCGCCAACACGTCGCGCGCTTGCGGATCGGGCACGTTTACGCCCGCATAGGACAGAAACGGTCCCAGCCTGGCGACTTCTTCGGCGGGCATCACCGTCTCCTGGGCCATCGCGAGCAGTTCCCCGTCCCCAAGCCGCACAAGCGAGTAGGGAATCCCTCCGGTCAGCGCCCGTTCCAGCTCCTCATAAACGAAGGCGGGGCCGAGCAGCGGCAGCCCTTGCGGCCGAAGCGCCGCGATGCCGGCCGCGATCACGCTTTCCACGGTCACGTTCGGGAAGACGGCGTCGGCCGGCAGCCTTGCTTCCAGAATCCCTTCTCCGCCGTCGTAATAGCCTTGAAGATAGCCTTTTCCGTACGCCTTTTCCCATTGCCGCCCCGTTGCGGAATTTCTCGGATTGGACGAATCGCCGTTCGCCTTCCGTTTGCCTTTCGGAGACGTGCGAAGCTTGCCGCGTCCGAATCGTCCCGGTTTCCGGCTTCCGGACGCCAAGCGCCGGACGAGCCCCCTCGCGAACGCCCTTCCCTTCGCTTCAGGCCGCGCAAGACCCGGCCCGGCCGGCCGGCGATGCCGCCGTTTCGCTTTCCGGCTCCTCCGGACCGCCGGAACCGCTCCCGGTCCTGCTTCGGCCCGGGCGTTCAAGGAAGCGCTCCTTTCAACCTTTTGCCAGCCTCCTCCAGCGATTCGAACGTTCCGGCATCCGTCCACCATCCGTCCACCACCCGGTAATGCAGCCGGCTTGCCCGCGCATATTCGTTGTTCACGTCGGTAATTTCCAATTCACCCCGCCGCGACGGGCGTATCCGTTCGACGATTTCGAACACGTCGGACGAATAAAAATACAGGCCGGTCACGCAATAGGGGGATTGCGGGATTTCCGGTTTTTCTTCGATATAAAGAATTTTGCCCGTCTCTTCTTCCAGCAGCGGGACGCCGTAGCGCCGGGGATCGCCCACTTTTTTCAGGAGCACCATCGCCCCTTCGCGCTGCTTCTCGTAAGCCTCCACAAAAGGAACCAGCGATTGTTCGAACAGATTGTCTCCAAGCAGCACCGCAAACTTTTCGCCAGGCCCGATCACCGGCCGCGCCAATTCGAGCGCCTGCGCGATTCCGCCCGCTTCCTCCTGAACCCGGTACAAAATCGATACGCCCCAATCTCTCCCGCTGCCCAGCACGTCCGCAAATCCCCCAAGCGAAGACCGCCCCGTCACGATGACGATATCGCGGATGCCGGCGTGGCGCAGTTTGGCCACTCCATGGCAAATCATCGGATACGTCCCTACGGGAAGCAAGTGCTTGTTGGTCCAATAGGTCAGCGGCTTCAGCCTCGATCCCGTACCGCCGGCCAGTATGACTGCTTTCAACGGACACCCTCCTCGTTAATGGCTGACACTTTGCGTTTTATAGGAAATCGTGCGGATCAACCTGCCATTTCTCCATGAACAGCCGACGGTTCCGTTCCACCAGTTGCTGCATGGCGGCGGTTCCGTACTGTTTGAAGCTCGCGCTGCCTTCGTGGTGAATCAGGCAGTCCCGGCACATCAGCAGCCCGAACCCATGGCGCCTTGCCCGCAGGCAGTAGTCGTCATCCTCGAAATGTCCGGGAGAAAACCGTTCGTCCAGCTCACCGATCCGCTCCATGAGTTCTCTCCGGAACGCAAGGCAGAAGCCGACGAGCCGGTCGACCCTCTCCCATTTGCCGGGATCGGAGACGTTCGCTTTCGCCGCGACTTGCTGAAATTGCTCAAGATCGGAATAAGGATAACGAACCTGCTGTCTCCCGCTGGCGTAATTGGCGACCGGACCGACCATCCCGATCTCGGGCGAGCTGTGCAGCGCTGCCGACAGGTTGTCGAGCCAGCGGGCGGATACGACCGTATCATTGTTGAGCAGCACCAGCGTATCCCCTGACGCAAGGCGAAGGCCTTTGTTGCATGCAGCCGGAAACCCCTCGTTTGCCGCCAGCGACACCACAGCCAGCTTCTCGTCACGGCACCAGCTAACCGTTCCGTCGCGGGAGCCGTTGTCGACCACGATAATTTCGTAGGGAACGGCCGTATGCTTGCGGATCGAATCGACGCATCCCCGCAGCAGGTCGAGCCGGTCGCATGTCGGAATGATGATGGATGCTCGCACGTTAGGCCGTCCCTCCCGCCGCATTGCGATTGCGGATGCCGTCCGGGAAATGAAGCCGGGCTCCCCGAAGCGACATCGCTTCCTGCCAGGCTTCCGCAAGATCGCCGGCGGCAAGCCGAATTTCTTCCCGCCCCGGCAGGCCCTTCGCCGCTAACGCCGGTCTCCAATGAACCGATACCGCCGTGCCGACGGCCAGCCCCTTCAAGAGGGCTTTCGCATGCGCTTTGGCGGGAACGGACAGCTCGGCCGCTCCGATCGTCTTCAGCGCCCGGCGGGACAAAGCGAACGGCAGCGACGCCAACGTATTCATGCGCAGGTCGGGTCTGTTCAGCGTCGTATTCAGAAATTCGTGAAACCGGTCCAGTTCGTTTCTCCGCCGAAACGTGCCCAGAAAGGGGGAGCGGTCGTTCAGCGCCACATCCAGTCGCCCGTCGGCCGCCCACAGCAGCCGGGCCAGCTTATCGGCCGAAACCGGCTGCAGGCCGTCGACGGCCAGCACGATATCCGCGCCGGCAAGCTTCGCGCCCAATGCCCGTCCGATATCGGGATGAACGTCTTCGGGCAGATGGACTACGGTTGCGCGAGAATGGCTTCTGGCCGTTTGCAGGAGCGGCTCCGATGCGTTTCCGAGCACGATGACGATCTCGTCGAGAGGCAGCCTATCGAGCTGCTTCAGGACGGACGCAAGCGCGTCTCCGTTCTCTTCGGCGTAGACAACCGCCGCCGCGCTGCCGTTAAGCGGAATCGGAACGCAAGGGGACACAATCCCGGCACCCGCCCCAAATCCTTCGGCATAAGCGCGCGCTCTCGTCCAGGCCGTCTTGGCGTCGCGAACCGCCAACCCGGGTTGCTGCCGCGTCCTTTGTTGCCATTGCCGCCGCATATAGGCCCGCATCTCGTCCGCATTGCCGGACGGATGCTCCGCGCGCCAGACCGTTCCGTCATGCCGGCCCGCCCGCCAAAGCTGCGCCGGAAGCGCCGGGCTTGAACGCCGATTGCGAAATTCCGCGGGCCGGGTTGAATTCCGCCCGCTTCGTATTGCGGTTCGGTTGGCGGAGCGGCCTGCGAACCGGCTGCGGGTTCGCCCTGCGGGACGGCCGACGGTCCGGACGGCACGAACGCCGGACCGTTTGGCGCCTCGCTTGCCCGGAGATGCGGTCCGTTTATGGGCGCCGGACGTCCCGATTTTGGCCGGCGGACGCCGCCGCTGTCCGCCAACTTCCTTTGCCCGTTTGAGTCCGATTTTTCCTGTTGGCTTCAGCCCGGCATTCTTCAATTTATCTCACCATCCATCGCTTACGGTCGGCATCCTCGTAACCGCCGCGGACGCCGGTCTTTTCAAGCAGCCAATGAACAGCTTCCAGATGGTCGCCGACAATGAGGGGCTCCAAGGAGTTTTTTTGCTCCCTCCTTGTGCGCGGCGGATTCAATCGGCCGACGCCTACATGCTGCACGCGCTGCACGTTCAACCGGGCATGCACGGCCATCGTATGCGCGAGCGGCGGCACGGCCAACGCGGCGGCGCCGATCGTCTCCAGCGCCCGGCGGCTGATCGCGTGGGGCACGGCCGTCATCGAAGCGCCCCGCAGATCCTCCCGGCCAAGCAGCGCATTCAGCGCATGCTTTGCCAGCACGACCCGATGCACGATATGCCTGTCGGTCGGGCCCGAATAATCGTTCAGCGCCACGTCGACCCCCTTCTCCACCGCTTCGACGAACGGCCGCAGCAGCCTCGAGGGAATGATCATGTCCGCGTCGATGAACAACAAAATTCGTCCCCGCGCTTCCCTCGCGCCTACCGCGCGTCCGACATCGTGGCCAAGCGGACGGTCGAAGGCCAGCACATTTGCCCCGCAATCGCGCGCGATTCGCAGCGAACCGTCGGTCGAACCGTTGACGACTGCGATCACCTCCGTACGGGGATGAACGCGGAACGCTTCCCGAATGACGGAAGCCAGTGTGCGCCGCTCATTCATGACGGGGATGACGACCGAAACTTCCGGCGGATCCGAGCGATCGGGTCCCGGGCCGGACGGCCGCACGGGGAAAACGCCAACGGCCGCTCTTTTCCGTACTGGCCCGCGCCCCAGGCGGTTTTTGCCCGTTTTTCTCCTCAATCCACATCACCCCCAGGACGGACAACGGTGTGCACATGACATTGTATGTGCAACGTGTCCATCCGCAACGGCATCTGTACAGTGGCGGCGGGACGAGTATACGTACTTTGCGAACAATCGTCCGATTTGGCCCGGCCGTTGCCGTCCCTTGGCACATGCCGCCTTTTTGCCGTACTTGGCCTTTCCCTGCCTGCCGCCTGCGCAACGAAAGGGTTCGCGATCTTCCCCCTCTCCGCCTGTCGCCTATGTACACCGGATTTTCTCCTGGCTTGTCCGGCCGTTCGAACCAAAAAACGCGACCGCTCCCTATAACGAACGGCAAGTCGGCACATTCGAGCGGAACTCCCAAAGCGAACGGGCTTCAACGCGCGGATGGCCCGTCGTTTCAAACCGCACGGCAACGCGGGGTTCACCCGATTCAAGGCGGGTTCGATCGGTTGCCGGAAAAGGCAAATGCTGACGGTTCAGAAGCCGTCCCGAACATGTCCTTCAAATAACGGAAACCGAATCGGGGATGTCAGCCGCAAAAAAACGGTTCAACAGAGTCGCTCTGTCAAACCGTTTTGATGTTATTTCGAGCCTACGGCGATCCACTGAATCCAGCCTTGCGGTTCGGGTCCCAAACGGGTTCGCATAATCTCCAGAACAGCTTCGCCTGGCTGCTTGCTCTTTAAAATACAGGCGCAGGAGGGGTGATCCGAAAGGGCGACGACAACGTATGAGGTATCCGCAAACGGCTCGCTGAATTTCAAGATGACGTCTATGCTTTCGGCAGGACCGGAGAAATGGTACGGCTCGTTGCCGAACAATAGGGATACGTTGGAAGACGCTGCCGCTACCGGGAAAAAAGCCAGTTGTGCGCCGCCTATGCTCCCCGCCGCCAGCTTCGCACCGTCCACGCTCCCGTCCGCCAATTTCGCTCCGGTTACGCTGCCATCCGCCAGCTTTTCGCCGGTTACACTGCCGTCGGCCAACTTCTCGCCGGATACGCTGCCGTCGGCCAATACCGGCGGATCACCGCTGCGAGCCGCATTCGAAACGGCCTTTTGCAAATCGCCCAGCAGATCAGTCAACTCGCCGGACAACTTGTCGGACGTTACGCTGCCGTCGGCCAGGTTCGATCCCAGGACCGCCTTCTCCGCAAGATGGCCGCTCACGATGGAACCCGGAACGATATGCAAGGACGTGACGCTGTGCAGGCCAAGCTTCTCCGAATGGACGGAACCGTCCTGCAATTGAACGGTGCCTACGCTGCCTTCGGCCAGTTGTTTCGTCCCCACCGCACCGTCTGCCAGGTGGACCGACCGGACCGCACCGTCCGCCAAGTGGACCGTCCCGACCGAGCCTGCGGCCAGTTGGTTTGCGCCCACGCTGCCTGCGGCCAACTTGTCGGAAGTGACAGCCCCGTTCGCCAGCCGATCCGTGCCGATGCTGCCGGCCGCCAGCTTTTCCGGGGAAATGCTTCCATCCGGAAACGCCGCCGGATCGACCGGCTGCACGGCGATGTCGAGCACCTCGCGCAGCTCCGTTGACAACCGGCTGTACGTGACGCTGCCTTCGGCCAATTGTTTCGTCCCCACCGCACCGTCTGCCAGGTGGACCGACCGGACCGTACCGTCCGCCAAGTGGACCGTCCCGACCGAGCCTGCGGCCAGTTGGTTTGCGCCCACGCTGCCTGCGGCCAGCTTGTCGGAAGTGACGGCCCCGTTCGCCAGCCGATCCGTGCCGATGCTGCCGGTCGCCAGCTTTTCCGGGGAAATGCTTCCATCCGGAAACGCCGCCGGGTCGACCGGCTGCACGGCGATGTCGAGCACCTCGCGCAGCTCCGTTGACAACCGGCTATATGTGACGCTGCCTTCGGCCAGTTGATTCGTCCCCACCGCACCGTCTGCCAGGTGGACCGACCGGACCGCCCCGTCCGCCAAGTGGACCGTCCCGACCGAGCCTGCGGCCAGTTGGTTTGCGCCCACGCTGCCTGCGGCCAGCTTGTCGGAAGTGACGGCCCCGTTCGCCAGCCGATCCGTGCCGATGCCGCCTACCGCAACTTTAGCTTCGGTTACCGTCCCGTCGGCCAAATGAGAGGTCTGAATCGATTTGGGAATCACATGCGACGAGCCGACGCTCCGGGCTGCCAGCTTTTCCGCGTCCACCGAGCCGGCGGCAAGCTGCAAGGCTCCCACGCTCGCCTTGCCAAGCTTCTCCGACGTTACCGATTCGTTCGCCAGATGATTCGTCTCCACGCTTTGCAAAGCGAGTTTGGACGAGGTGACGCTGGCGTCGGCGAGCCTGTCTTCGGTAATCGGCTTTCCGGCCATCGCGAGGTAATCCAGCAATTGAACCGACAGCTTGCGGGTGGTTACGCTCCCGTCCGCGAGCTTTTGCTCCGAAACCGCTCCGACGGACAACTTGGACTCCGTGACGGAGCCGTCGGCTAGCTTCCACTCCGAAACCGCCCCGTCCGCCAGCTTATCCCTTGTCACAGCACCGCTTGCAATCTTGCCCGTCGTCACGCTGCTTGCGGCCAGCTTATCGGCCGATACCGCATCGTTTGCCAGCTTTTCCCCGGTTACGCTCGAAGCCGCCAATTTGCCATCGGTGACCGATTCGTCCCGCAAATGCACGTTCGTGACCGATCCGGGCTCCAGCCGCTCCGAGTCGATGCGCTGTTCGGCCAGCTTAACGAAATGAAGCATATCCGGCGCCAGGTGCGGCAAGGAGACGGCTCCCCTTTGCAAATGGTAGCCCTGCACCGAGTCCGGTTTCAAATTTTTGCTTCCTACGCTTTCGACCAACAATTGCTCGGCGCCGACGCTCCCCGGAGCCATCTTGGCTAACGTTACGCTCCCGTCCGCCAGCTTTTTCTCCGTGACGGAAGCGTCCGCCAGCGCCCTCTCGCCGACGCTGCTTCCCGCCAGATGGCTGGCCCTTACCGCGCCCGCCCGAAGATGCTCTCTGCCGATAACTTCAGGCTGAAGCTGGGCAGAACCGACCGAACGCTCCGCCAAATGCGCGTTTTCCACGCTTCCCGGCTGGAGCTGCCGGCTGCCCACGCTTTTTTCGGCCAGCTTGACAGTCGTGACCGCCATATCGGCGAGCTTGTCGGTCGACACGCACTCCGGCGACAGCTTCAGCGAAGTGATCAGATGGTCGGACAAATGATGCGAAAAAACGGACCGCACGCCCAGTTGGCGTTCCCCGACCGCCCCCGGGGCGATGATCTCGGTCGTGACCGATTCCGGCCGCAGCGCGGCCGTTCCGACCGACTGATCGGCCAGATGGCCCGATTCGATCGATTGGGCCCGCAGATGCCGGCCTTCGATCGCCAGCTCGGCGATCGCTTCGCCGGTAACCGACGCTTCCGCAAAGTGATGCGGCCTCAATTGCCCCGGACCCAGCTTTTCAAAGGTTACGCTTCCGTCGCCCAGGTGCTCCGCGCGAACCGCGCCGGCCGCCAGATGCGGGGAGCCGATGGCCCCTTTGGCCACATGCGCCGCCTTGACCGATCCCTTCGCTAGCTGAGCGTCGCCGATCGCCCCTTCCGCAATATGCTTGCGCTCAACGGCTTCGGAAGCGATCTGGGCAGAACCGATAATTTCCTCCTGCAGATGTTCCCGCCTGACCGAATGATTGGCCAGGTGGCGGCCATCCACGGCGCCGTCGGTCAAATGGCGGCGCTCCACCGCGAAATCCGCCAAATGGTCCGCCCCCACGCCGCCTTTGGCCAGGTGGCGGGAAAGCACCGCCTCGTCGGCGATTTTGCCCGATGTCACGCTTTGATCGGCGATTTTCGTCGACGTGACCGCGTGGTCGACCAGTTTCGCGGTCGCGACCGATTGCTCCGCAAGCTTCGGGGCCGTAATGGCTCCGTTCGCGATATGCTGGCTCTCAACGGCTTCTTGCGCGAGATGGACGCCTTGAACGGAACTGCTTTGCAGATGTCCCGACTCGATCGTTTGCAAAGCCAGTTTGCTTCCGGTGACCGATCGCTCGGC
This sequence comes from Cohnella laeviribosi DSM 21336, assembly GCF_000378425.1. Taxonomy (GTDB): domain Bacteria; phylum Bacillota; class Bacilli; order Paenibacillales; family Paenibacillaceae; genus Cohnella; species Cohnella laeviribosi. The sequence goes on from NZ_KB899810.1 coordinate 220,450, forward strand.
GAGTTCGTCCGTATCGACGGAGCCTTTGGCGAGATGCTCGGACGATACCGCTTTCGGAGCCAAATGCTTTCCCTGCACCGTCCCCGGAGCCACGTGATCGGCAAGAATGAGTCCGGGCTTCAAATGGCGGGATTCGATCGCTTCCCGGGCCACCTTGCTCGAGACAACCGCTTCGTCCCGCAGCTTGGCGGAAGTGACGGCCCCTTCCGCGAGCTTGGCGGTGTCGATCAGCTCATTGGACAAATTCTCCCTGCGGATCGCTCCGCTGCGGATTTTTTCGGCGGTCACCGACTGGTCCTTGAGCAATTCCGTCGTAATGATGGCATGGCTCAGATGCTTCGATTGAATGGAGCCTTCGGCAATTTTGTCCGCGCTGATCGTACGGTCCGCAAGCTTCTCCGAGGTGACGCTGCCGTCCCGCAGCTTCTCGCTCGTGATGGAACGGTCCCGAATTTTCTGGCCGGAAATCGAGTTTTTGGTCAGATGCTCGCCTGTGATCGATTCGGGAGCATACTTGGAAGAGGTGATCGAACCGTCGGCCAGCTTGATCGCCGTCACCGCGAAGTCCGCCAGCGCCTCGGTCGTCACCGACTCGGCCGCCAGATGGGACGGACGGACCGCGTACGGGGCGAGCTTGTCGCCGGTCACCGCCGCTTCCGCCAGATCGTCGGTATACACGATCGGCTCCGGTTGCGGCGTTCTCCTCTCGGCCAGTTTCTTGTGACGCCGGTCGCGAGATTTGCTTTCCTCCGTTTCGTCCTCCTCCTGCAGCTCGCCCGAATCGGATTCTTCCTGATCCGCGGCGGGAGGGGAAGTCCCGTTTTGCAACAAGTCGGCGAGCGCCTGCGTCGCCTCGTCCTGCTGCCGCTCCGCGTAAGAGACGACGGTGACGATTTCCTCCGCCTGATCGGAGATCTGCGGTTCTTCGGCAAGCTGCTGCAGCACCGCGGGCAACTCCGGTCTCGCCGCCGCTTCCGGCTGCTTCGGGTTCTCGGAAGCATCCGGCTCAAGGTCTTCCTTCGCCGCTTCCCTAGCCGTCTGCCCCGCCGCCTTGGCCTGCTCCTTGCGGGGAGGCTCCGCGACGGCGGCAGATTCGTGAACCGCCACTGGCTTGTCGCTCTCTTTTTTTATCTCATCCAGCCATTGAAGCTCGGATTGGTTCGGATTGTCGACGAAATAGAGCGGTCGGCGCGTTCTGGGCGTTTTTTTCCCTTTGCTTTTTTTCATATTCCTCTCCTTCCCAACGGGCAATCTAACGTATCATATGCATTCACCCATGGGCACGTCACGAAGAATGAACTTGCAAACACATCCATTTACTTTTTTCAAATCAGGGCGTATAGTATAGAAAAAGCAGGTTTTGTATCGGGGCAACTTTGTGGCCCGTTCGCCAAAGTTATTGACCGGCACAACAAAAAGCGCGGAAGAGGTGAAACGCCAATGAATCAAGATACAGCCGTAACGCCTGCGGAACCGCAGGGCTGGCGGAGAGCGGGGAGACGCCCTTCGCTGCCCGAAGCCTACCGCTCGCTGAAAATTCCGAAGCACGCTTCGCGGTTCCGCAAATTTCTCGCTTTCGTCGGCCCCGGATACATGGTCGCCGTCGGATATATGGACCCCGGCAACTGGGCCACCGATATTGCCGGCGGTTCGCAGTTCGGTTACGCGCTGCTTTCGGTCATTCTGCTCAGCAATCTGATGGCGGTCGTGCTTCAGGCGCTGGCAGGCAAGCTCGGCATCGTCACGGGACGCGACCTGGCGCAAGCGTGCAGGGACCATTACAGCAAGCCGGTCAATTACGCCCTGTGGTTTTTGTGCGAGCTCGCCATCGCCGCCTGCGATCTGGCCGAAGTGATCGGCGCGGCGATCGCCCTCAACCTGCTGTTCGGAATTCCGCTTGTCTACGGCGTTATTCTGACGGCCATCGATGTGCTGCTCATTCTCTTTTTGCAGAACAAAGGCTTCCGCTATCTGGAATCGTTCGTCATCGCGCTGATTTGCGTCATCGCGCTGTGCTTCGGGGCCGAGCTCTTTCTGTCCCAACCGGCGATCGGCGAAGTGATGAAGGGATTTGTGCCGACCCAAGAAATCGTGACCGATCCGTCCATGCTGTACATTGCGATCGCGATTTTGGGAGCGACGGTCATGCCGCATAATCTGTATTTGCATTCGTCCATCGTGCAGACGCGCCAGTTCGATCAGACCGAAACGGGCAAGCGGCAGGCAATCCGCTTCGCCACGCTCGATTCGACGATCGCCCTGTTTTTCGCCCTGTTCATCAACGCGGCGATCCTGATCGTGGCCGGCGCCGCGTTCCACACGACGGGGCACGCCGAAGTGGAGGATATCGGCGAAGCGTATCATCTGCTGGCGCCGCTGCTTGGCACCGGACTTGCTTCGGTCTTGTTCGGAGTGGCTTTGCTGGCATCGGGGCAAAATTCCACCCTGACAGGCACGCTTGCGGGACAAATCGTCATGGAAGGGTTCCTGAACCTCCGCATGCCGGCCTGGCTGCGGCGGCTGATAACCCGGCTCATCGCCATCGTGCCGGCCGTCATCGTCACCGCCCTTTACGGGGAAAAGGGCACGACCGACCTGCTCATTTTGAGCCAAGTGATTCTTTCCTTGCAGCTGTCGTTCGCCGTCGTCCCGCTCGTCCAATTTACGTCCAGCAAAAAGAAAATGGGCGCGTTCGCCAACCGTCCGTGGCTGGCTGCGGTCGCGTGGACGATTACCGTCCTTATTGTCGCGCTTAACGGCTACTTGCTGGTTGAGACGATCTTGGGCTGACCGCCGCGCTCCGGCACAAAACAGGGCCTGCTCCGGCAGGCCCTTTTTGCGTTCAAGGACGATGCTGCGCCACGATCCCCGCTTCCTCGAGCCATCTTTGCGCCGTGTGCGCCCAGGTGAACCGGGACAGCGCCCTTTCCCGTCCCATGCGGCCCATCCTTTCCCGCAGAGGGTCGTCCCGCAGCAATTGGGACAGGCGATCGGCAAGGCCCTGCGTCAAATGTTCCCGCTCGACGAGAAAGCCGGTTACGCCGTCCTCGACGATTTCGACGATTCCGCCCGACCGCGCGGCGACGACGGGAACTCCGGAAGCCATCGCTTCAACGTTGACCAGGCCGAACGCTTCCCGCTCGTCCGAAGGCACGGCGGCCGCATGCGCCATGGCGAACCAACCGGGGATTTCGAGATGGGAGACGTAAGGCTGAAAATGAACGTGCTTGGCAAAGGGCTTCGCCATTTTGTGCAGCCGTTTGACGTATGGGGTGCGGTAAGAGGACCCGTAAAAGGCGCTGCCTACAATGACGAGCAGCACGTTCGGCACGTCCCGGATCAGCCTCGGCATGGCGGCGAGCAGATGGTGGACGCCCTTGCGCGGAATGAGCCGCCCGACATACATGACGATGCGCCTGTCTCCCCAGCCGCGTCTGTGCCGTTCCGCATCCGGGTCCAGGACGCCGAACCGGTCCGTCTCCACCCCGAGATGATTGACGCGGATTTTATCCGCCGTTTCGGGCGCCCTGGCTCTTACTTGGGATGCAAGGTATTCGCTGTTGACCAGAATCCGGTCGGCCATGCGCAGGCACGCCCTCGTCATTTTCGGCCCGAGATAAGGGGGGGAAATAAACGTCGTCGAATGCAAGCTGAGCCAGATTCGCGCGCCGGGCATGCGCCGCCGGATCTTGCGGACCAGCAGCGGACGGTTCTCCACCTGGATGATGTCCGGACGGTACGCGGCGAGGCTGCGGAGCACGCGTTCGGCATAGGCGGACTTGTCCGCGGCCGGATAGCGGATGCAGTCCGCTCCGTTCCAACGCTCCCGCTTCGGCAGCCCCCGGGCGGTGCGGCCGTAAATGCGGGCTTCGACGGAAGAGGCGAGCAGCGGAACGACCTTTTCCACCACCCGTTCGACCGGTCCGCCCCGCGGCGAAGGCACGGCATAGGCTCCCGGGGTGACAAATGCAACTTTCAGAATCTCCATCCCCTCCCTCGCTTCGGTTATTGGACGCCGCAAACGGGGAAAAAAGCAGCCCAACCGGGCGCTTGTCCATTCGGCGGACGCTTTTTGAGTTGATCTTTGCAGAGCGATGTGTCACACTAAAATGCGCGGCGAACGCTTTGCTGCGTGATTCGAAACGCCGCCAATACCAAGGCAAAAGGAGTGGCCGGACGAATGGACCGTTGGCTGCTGCGCACCATGACAGAACTTACATCGCGCAAATTCGTCTCCCGCCTGACGGGACGGTTCGCCAAGTCCTCTTTCAGCCGCCGCCTGATCCCCCGGTTTGTCGCCATGTACGGAATTGCGGTTGAAGAAGCGGAAAAAAAGCTGGAGGAATACGGCTCGCTGAACGAATTTTTCACCCGCCGTCTGAAGCCGGGAAGCCGGCCCGTCGACGGAAACGCCGAAGCGCTCGTCAGTCCGGTCGATGCGCGGGTCACCGCGTGCGGTTCCGTCTCCAAAGGCATGCTGCTCGAGGTCAAAGGCCAGACCTACACGTTGGATGAGCTGTTGAACGGTTCTCCCCGAACTTCATTATATGAAAACGGGCGGTTTTGGGTGCTTTACTTGAGTCCCAAAGATTATCACCGGATTCACGCCCCCTGCGACGGCACGATTGCCGAAAGCGAGCATATCCCGGGGCGGGTGTACCCCGTCAACGAATTCGGCCTTACGTCGATGCGCCGCGTGCTGTCCCGCAACGAAAGGCTTGTCACCTATATCCGCCACGACGCAGGCGAGATTGCCGTCGTCAAGGTCGGGGCGCTTAACGTCAGCAGCATTCAATATGTGTCGCCCAAGCCCAAAACGCTGGACCGGGGCCAGGAGCTGGCGTATTTCGAATTCGGCTCGACGGTCGTTTTGCTGGCCGAGAGCGGCATCTGCGACGCCCGGGAAGATCTGAAGCCCGGCGACAACGTCAAAATGGGCGAGCGGCTCGGTACGCTGGCGGGTAACCGGAAAGGGAAGGCGGAACCCTGACTTGAACCGCACAAAATGGAGCTGGCTCTAAAGAAAGCAATCTGCTCCGGAGACGGCCCCCTGGCAACGCAATGAATCCGCTCAGACACCGCGCATCCGTTGGCGCTGTCGCAGACTGCAGCCAATCTTAGACCGATTTTCGGCACCGATCTGTACCGCGCTTTTCAGGTCCGGAGAGATGATGGATTGGGGGGAATTTGCGGGTTTTCCGGAGTCCAAAACGCTTGATTGGATTGGATGATTTCCAGTGTCCCCCTAGAGCAAAACGCTTCTAGCGCAAAATGAACCTCCGGCCCCGCACGGTTACAGGGGTCTGGGAGGTTCATTCTTTTATGCGGGGACCGGCTTCCAATCCGCGAGAGGGCCGGCTAACGAAGCTCGGAAGGGCTTTTTCCCGTATACTGTTTGAACTGCCTGCTGAAGAAGAAGATGTCCCGGTAGCCGAGCGTCTCCGCCACCTCCGTCACGTTCATTCCCGCATGCGTGAGCAGGTGCTGCGCCCGTTCGATGCGCATCCGGATGATATAGGATTGGACGGAAACCCCGATGATCTCCTTGAACTTGATGGAAAAGTACCGGGACGACAAGCCGGCTCTGGCCGCCAGATCGTTCACCCGGTGCGGAAGACCCGGATGCTGCCGGATGTAGTTGGCGACTTCCCGAATGCTCTCGACCAGCTGGTTGGAAGCCTTGCGCTCCACGGGCTCCTCGCGGTCCTGGCGCAGCAGTTGGATAAGCAGCTGCTTTAAGATCAGCCGGGCCTCCTCCTCCCAGCCGAACGGCTTGACCAGGCAAACCCGCACGTATCGCGACAGCAGGTTCTCGAACTCCAGCGCGTCTTCGAGGACGCGGTACGACTCGGGAACAAGCGTGACGGGCTCCGTGACGTCAAAATGAATATACGTGAGCACAAGCGGCTTCTGAGGGTTATGCGTCGCCGTCGGATGCTCGCCCGGCCGGAACAGGAAGCAGCTCCCTTTGCTTACCGCGTACGTCTTGCCGTTCAGCAGCACTTCTCCCTCTCCGCTCCAAACATAAAACAAATCGTAATTGGCCAGCGGCTTATCGCGTTTTTGCCATTTCCACCCCGGCTCGCACACGATCTTGGCGAAAGAAGAAAGCAGCTTGAACGATTCCGGCTTAGCGTTAAGCATGAACGGTTCCTCCTTGTTTCCTTGCGGGCGAGCAGCCCGAGCGATTCGGCGATGCCCCGAATGCGGGCTAAACCCCGGCGGATTTCCGCTTCTTCCAGGTGAGCGAATCCGGACAGCGCCGACGGAAGGACGGCTTGTCCCGCGGCGAAGCAGGTCGCGCCGTCGCCCCATTCGGCGCCGTGCCGCCTGCCGTGTCGTACAACAGGATGTAGGTTTCCCGGTTTCCCCTCCGTTACGCGTACGCAAGCAAGCCATCACCGGACGGAAAGGAGCGGCCGGGATCGGCGCCGCAAAATGCCTTCTGCGATGCGGCCGCGGCTTCGATCCATGCCGGCACCGCCGCCCGCAAGGCGGCTGGAATCTCACCGCTTGCTCCCGCAATTGGACATCGCTTTTTCCGCACGGGATTGGGACTATTGTTTTCAATGTAGTTGGGTTCTTTTTATTTGTCAATAAAACGCGCCGGACGCGAACCCCTTGCCGATTTCGCCCACTTTTTTCCCCGGAAATGACTGCGATCGGTGACGCTCCCCTCTCAATGGTGTATAATAACTGCGAACGTATGGCGATGACGAAACGCCGAACACGATTTGTGGAAGGAAGGACGTTATGAACCCCCTCGCACAGCAGTTGAACGAGACGATCGAGCGGGAGCAGCCGCGTTATGCCGAAATGCTCTCGGGGTTAGGCAAGGCGATTTATTTTCCGAAAGTCGGCATTTTAAGCCAATCCGCGGAAGCGAAGCAAAAGGCGAAAACCTACAACGCCACCATCGGCATCGCAACGGAAAACGGCAAGCCGATGCACCTTAAGGTGATCCAGGACAAACTGTCCGCTTACGATCCGAAGGACATTTACGAATATGCGCCTCCGGCGGGCAAGCCGGAGCTTAGGACCGTATGGCGCGATAAAATGCTTAAGGAAAATCCGTCGATCGCAGGCAAGACGATCAGTCTTCCGATCGCCACCAACGCGCTGACGCACGGTCTCAGCATCGTGGCGGACCTGTTCGCCGACGCGGGCGACGCGGTCATTTTGCCGGATAAAAACTGGGAAAACTACGAGCTGACGTTCGGCGTTCGCAGGGGCGCCGTCATGGTCGAATACCCGCTTTACGACAAGGACAACCGCTTCAACGCGGCCGGCCTCCGCGACGCGCTGCTTGCGCAGAAGGACAAAGGGAAGGCCATCGTCCTGCTGAACTTCCCGAACAATCCGACCGGGTACACGCCGGGAACGGAAGAATGCGAAGCGATCGTCGCTGCCATCAAGGATGCGGCCGATGCGGGCATCAACGTCGTGGCGGTCACCGACGATGCGTACTTCGGCCTGTTCTTCGAGGACTCCGTGCATGAATCGCTGTTCGGACGGCTGTGCGGATTGCACGAACGCGTACTTCCGATCAAAGTCGACGGAGCGACGAAAGAGGAATACGTGTGGGGATTCCGCGTCGGCTTCATTACGTACGGCGGTTCGTCGGAAGCCGCTTTGGCGGCGCTGGAGCAAAAGACGCTCGGCATCATCCGCGCCACCATCTCGAGCGGCCCTCATCCTTCGCAGACGTTTGTGCTGGATGCGCTGAAGTCGCCCGACTTCGAAGCCCAGAAAGCGGAGAAATTCGCGATCATGAAAAGGCGCGCCAACAAGGTGAAGCAGCTTCTGGACAGCGGCAAATACGGCGCCGAGTGGACGTATTATCCGTTCAATTCGGGTTACTTCATGTGCCTGAAGCTGCTTACGGCCGACGCCGAGGCGGTGCGCCAGCGGTTGCTCGACCAGTATCAGGTGGGCACGATCGCGCTTGGCCCGACCGATTTGCGCGTCGCCTTCTCCTGCATCGAGGAGCCGTATCTTGAAGATTTGTTCGACCGCATTTATCAAGCGGTGCTGGATGTCAAAGCCGGGGCAGCCAGCCGCACGTAATATGGACGGCAAAGCCGCCGCGCGATAGTAGCGCGGCGGCTTTTTTAGGTCCTGACCTGTTTTGGCATGGGTATAGCGGGCATACGTTCTGTTCGCGTGGGCGCAGGCAAGCGCGGAACGGCCCGTCGGCCGTCCTTCTTGCCATGACGGGGTTTTGGTCCCCGCATCTATTCCGCATTCCGCGCCTTCGCTAGTCTTCATCGTCCTCGGCATCCGGGCGGGCGATCCGCCGCGGCAGCAGCCAGCCCGTCCACAGCAGCCCCGCGGCCAGCGCGACGGCCCACATCCCGAACGAGAACGGCCGGGCCGCAAGCGCGGAAGCAAGCCAGAGCCAAACGCAGGAAACGACGCCGGCCGCGCGGGCGACGGAAGCCGCGCCGGTCCGGCGCTTGTCCGCGGGCAGCGGCACGGTCGCCGCATGCTCGGCGAAACGCACCCTGCCGAGCTCGGTCAGCTGCAAGCCTCCCGCTGCGACACCGACCGCGAACACGATAAGATCAACGATCGGCCGGGAGGCGAACAAGGCGATGGCCGCCATCAGGACGTTCCAGCGCCAGAAGGCGCCGAACGTCTCGCCGCGCAGCAGCGTCTTGGCGTACAGATAGCGCCATGCGTATTCGCTGCGCCGCGGCAGCATGTCCGCCGTCCACGCCGCCCACGGTCGCTTGGCCGGACGCGACGCCTCCGTTCTCACCTCGACGAACCAGCCCAGAAACCGCATCCACCGCCGGCGCGCCGCTCCTTCTTCCGCAATCAGCGCATTCCATGGCAGCTTATGCCGCTGCGGCAGACGGACGAGGACCAGGAGCAGCGCGGCGCCAAGCGCCGCGAACGCCGCCGCGGGCCAGAACGGCTTGAGCAGCAAAGCAGCCGCAATCGCGGCATTGGCCGCAAAGCGGATCAGGCGGAGCAGCCGCCGAAGGAAGACGGCGGCGACTCTGCGCTCCTCCCACGCCGTCCAGGCGTTCCACGCGCCAAGCAGGACGAACGCCAGTCCGGCTCCCCACAGCGGCCTCGCGTCGGCCACGGCTGCGGTTTCGGGCGCCCGCACGTACAACGGCGCAAACGCGGCGAACGCGGCCAGCATCCGCAGGCCGGACGCGACGGCCGCTTTCCGGACCTGCGGCCGGATGACCGCGTCCAGCAAATCCCTTTCCAGCGGCAGCAGGAAGACCGTGTCCGAAGGCAGCAAATAGGTGCGCAGTGGAGTATAGAAGGCGGCCAGCGTCAAAGCGGCAACGCCGACGGCCGCGGCGGGCCAATCGGCGGGCATGTCCGACAGCAAACGGACATATCCCGAAACGATGGCGATGGCCAGCGCAGCAAACGCAAGTCCGCCGCTTTGGAGCACATACCGAAAATAAGGAACGATTTCGTTGCGGAAAGCGGCTGCCCGTCCGGCCCGAAGGGCCAGCAATTCCGAACGGGAACGACGCCCTTCACTCACCGGGCTTGCCCCCTTCTTCGGCCGCCAGCACCAGCTTTTCGAACGCGTCGTCCAGCGTATCGGCGCCGCCTGCCGCCTTTACCGCCTCGGGCGTTCCCTTCGCGATAATGCGTCCTTGATGCAGCACGACGAGCCGGTCGGCCCGGCGTTCCAGCGCAGGCAGAATATGCGAGCTGAGCAAAATGGCCGAACCGTTGGATTTGGCCTCATCGAGCGCGCCGACCAGCGCCCGGGTCGCCAGCGGATCGAGCCCGAGAAACGGCTCGTCGATGATGAGCAGCGAAGGCGCGGCAAGCAAAGCGTTCATGAGCATCACCTTCTGCTTCATCCCTTTGGACAGCGTGTCGGGCAGCGCGTCCATCGCCTTGTCCATGCGAAACGTAGCCGCCAGCCGCTCGATCCGCCGATCCGCTTCGTTCGGTTCCAGACGATACGCCATCGCCGTCCAGCGCAGATGTTCGGCAACCGTCAGATGGGGAAAAAGAGAAGGCTGCTCCGGTACATACGCGCAGGACGAACGATACTTCTCCCGATCGTCCTCCAGCCGGACGCCCGATATTCGCACTTCCCCTTCGTGAGGCAGCATCAGACCCAGAATATGCTTGATCGTGGTGCTTTTGCCCGCTCCGTTCAGCCCGATCAATCCGACCAGCTCGCCCGGCTTGACGTCGAACGTTACTCCGTGCAGGACCGGCTTGCGCCGGCTGTAGCCCCCCGTTAACCGATGAATGTCCAATGCAGGCGTCATGCGAGATCCCCCTGGCTTCGTTTTCCATACCCGAATTATACCTGAGCGAACCGGACGGCACAAAAAATCCGGCGATTAACGCCGGAAGGTGCGAATCCGGGAGACTCGGGGACTCTATGAAACGACACGCGGCATAACGCGGGTGGAGGATTTCTTCGGAAGTCGCGTATAGATCAGCCTCGCGATCAAACCCTTGCGCATGGATTAATCACTTGGGTGAATCAATCTCGCAGATGTTCAAACCTGAGTATCGATCGGCAATCGCTTCAACGATCATCCTCGGAACAATCATCCTCAACGGACCGTAGTTCCCTTAATCTTGCCAAAAACGGCCGATGTTCCGCCAGATCGGACTCAGGATCCGCTATTTCATCAAAATTCGTGCAAAAGTTGGGCTTTCGGGTACAATAGCGGATCTCCTGTCCGCAAAAAGGCAAAAGGCGCGGTGAAGACGAAACATAGCGGATTCTGTGTCCGCGTCCATCCTTCAGCGGCAGGTTCTGCCCCCGTCCGCGCGCCTTCCGGAGCGCTTCCCGCGCCGGGCCTGGGGGAGTAGGGCGCAATCGGCATCAGCCTAGTCGAGTTACGGCTATATGGCGCCAAACGGGCACGTTGCCGCAACGCATCAGAGCGCAGCCGCACCGGGTTCGCGAAGTACGGCTACACGGTGCTAACAAGCGTATACATCGTGCCAAAATGCAGGCAAACCGGGCTCACGGAGTACGGCTATATGGCGCCAAACGGGCGCATTGCCTCAACGCGTCAAGGCGCAGCCGCACCGGGTTCGCGAAGTAGCCGCATGGCGTTAACGTGCATATCCGTATCATGCGGCCGCACTCCCGCGTGGAGAGTCCCTTGACGTCAGCGGGACACATGAATCCGGTGCCGGCGTCAGGCGGCAGGCGTTCCCGCTTCCGCTATTCCGCCGGGCCGGAAGGCTGCGCCTGACGTTTTTCCTTCAGCCAACGGGGAGCCCCTTTGTCCTTGTCCTTTTTCTTTTTCTTCCGGTCGGCCTTGTTTTTGGCGGTCCGTCCCGGCGCATTGGCCGTTCGTCCTTGCGCATGCGTCTCGTGCGCATGCATCTCGTGCGCATGCGACCCGGCCCGGCCCGGCGCACCCGCGGCTCGTCCCGGGACGTACGTCCCGGCGCTTCCCGGAGCGTGTATCCCGGCTCTTCCCGAAGCGTGCGTCCCGGCGCTTCCCGGGGCGCGCACTGCCGCCGGCCCCGGCGCTGCAATCCGCCCCGGCGCCGCCGTGCCCGCGCCGCCCGGCCCCCTTGCGCCCGAGCTGCCGCCTTCGGGCGCTCCGGCCTGCCGTCCGCTTCCGGCGGACGGCGCCGGCTTGCGGCCGGGGGACGATTGCCCGTCCCCCGCCTCCGCGCGATGCCGCCGGGCCTCGGCCGCATCGATTACCCGTCCTTCGCGCAGCGCCTTCTCCGCGAACGCGATGCCGAGCTTCTTGCCGAGCTTGGCGGCGATAAACTTCTCCTGCGGCGTGACCAGCGTCGCCGAAATGCCCGGCCGGCCTATCCGCCCCGTCCGGCCTGCACGGTGCACATAATGGTCGGCGTCCAAAGCCGGCTCGAACTGGACGACAAGCGACAGGCCCGGAATGTCGAGCCCCCTTGCCGCAACGTCGGTCGCGACCAGCAGCTTCGTCCGTCCTTCCCGGAATCGGCGCAAGGCATCGCCCCGGTCCCTGCCGCTGGTGTCGCCGTACAACGCATCCGCGGCAAAGCCTTCGTATCTGAGCTTGGCGACCAGCTCTCCGATCTTATCGGTATCGTTGACGAAGACGAGCGTGGAGGACGGATGGAGCGACCGGACAAGCCGGCGGACAACGTCGATCTTGTCCCTCCGGTCGCAGACGAAGTACCAGTGTTCGATCGTTTCCGGCAGACCGGACGCTTTCCCTTCCGTAGCCGCATCCGCTTCGAACGGCTGCCGCAGCCAGCGGGTCTCCGCTTCCCGCATCGCTTCCGAACGGGTGGCGGAGACGAACACCGTCTGCCTGTCCGCGGCCGCGCCTTTCAGAATCGCTTCGACATCCGCTCTGCCGCCGAGCGAGAAGATGCGGTCGGTCTCGTCGACGACGACGATGCGGACGGCGTGCAGCGGCAGCTTCTTGCGAAGCGCCACCTCCCGCACCCGTCCCGGCGTCCCGACGACAAGCGGCGGCTTGCTTTTCATCCGCTCCAGCTGCCGCGACAGCGCCGCGCCGCCGATTAAGGCGACCGTCCGGATGCCGAGCGGCTCGCCGTACGTTTCCGCTACCCGGACGATTTGCATCGCCAGCTCTTGCGTCGGCGCCAAGATGACGGCCTGGGTTTCTCGCTTGGCCGGATCGAGCCGCTGCAGCAGCGGCAGCAAATACGCGAGCGTCTTGCCCGAGCCCGTCGGCGAGCGGAGAATGCCGTCCCGTCCGGACAGCAGCTCCGGCCAAGCCTGCGCTTGCACCTCCGTCGGCTCCGCGATTCCCGCTTCGGCGAGCTTGCCGGCAAGGCGATGGTCGAGTCCCAGCGAAACGAAGGGATTCGCCATTTCCCGGGGCGCGGCGGATTCGGAGCCCGCCGTTTTTCCTCCTTCCTCACGTTGCCCGCCGGGCAGCGGCTCTCCTGCATGTCCTGCTTCGGGCGCCTGCCCTGCGGCTTGCAAACCTTCAGGCGATTGATGCGTTTCGTTCATCTCGCAAACTCCTCGTATAGTATTTTTCGAAGGCAGTTGTGAGTCTATTTCCAGTCCCAAAGGGGACTGGAAGCCGCCTTCAAAATTTCCAGCCAGCTCCTTTGAAAATTGCAGTCAGGGACTGGACTTTCCGGCATGTCTCCGGACAATGGAACTTAGGGTCCATTCGGGGAAATTCGTCTCACTCCTGTAGCTGCGTCTACATCTGAAGTCTGTTTCTCCGGCTCTCGCTCGAACTTCTTACCCGCTGGCTGTTCCCTTCGGCAACCCATGCCCGACGGTAGCAGCGTCG